>NZ_FSRA01000002.1:1447795-2171692 GCF_900129465.1 Chitinophaga niabensis
AGAGGAGTATCGCAGTGCTTTCGATAAAGCGCGGAAAGAGGTGAAAGAGGCCTTCTTTTCAGAGATAAAGGAACAGTTTGACAAAGCCCCGGAATCACTTGATAATTATAAGGTGTTGAAAATGGGCCTGCGCCATACCGATCCTGAGGTGGCTTATACTACCAGCTTTAAAATGAACGGGTTCATGAAGAAGGCAGGTAATAATTATATCCTCGATGCAGGTAAACTGATTGGTTCGCAGATGAGTATCAAACCTTCCCAGCGGGAAAGGAAAGCAGATGTGCATATGCCATTTGCCCGGATGTTTGAATATTATATAGAACTCAACATCCCTGCAGGATATACCGTGGAGGGGGCAGATAAGCTGACGAGGAACATTGATAATGAATGGGGTAGTTTTATTGTGACCACAGATAGTAAGGATGGCAAACTGATCATTGAGGTGAAGAAGGTGTATAAGAGTGCCATAGTACCTGCAGCGAAATGGCCGCTGCTGCTGCAAATGATCGACTCGGCTGAGGAATTTCAGCAGCAGAAGGTGTTGTTAAAGAAGGCATAAACGAAATTTTTTGCAGAAAACAATTAATTAATAGAAAAAAAATTGTACAAGGAAAAAAATAATTTTATCTTTGTTTCATAAACAAACAAAAAACAGAATGTCCCGCAATTGTACATATCAAATTAAGGTCTCAAAACGCACGCTCAAGCAGGCGATGGGACTATTGCGGACTGGTTTATAACTGGAGTTAACAGATAAAAGTTATCAAAAAGATATAACAAGGGTCCTGCAGAAAAAGCTGGACCCTTTTTTTTGTGCTGATGGATAAAGATTTGAACAACAAGGTACTGTCAGGAGAGCGATGCGCGAAGCGTGCATCAACAGGGATCTGTATGCGATACAATCCCGGCGGAATAGGTATGTTATGATGTAAACGAAAAGTTTAACGTTATATTAAGGCCCGGTCCGCTGAAAAGCGCACCGGGCTTTTTGTTGTGGTATGGAAATTGACAAGAATGAACATCTATATATAAACATGGTAAGCGTCTGAAAAGGCGATTGCCCCAAAAACAAGAGGTATGAGAAACGTTGTACAATTCGTAAGAGAGGCCCTGATAAACAACTTTCGGGAACTGGACCAATGGTTCAAAGAGGATGCAGGTTTACTGCATTATAAACCCTCCGAGGAATCATGGAACATCCGCGAGGTATTGGAACACATTAGTCTTACCAACTATTTCCTGTTACTGACAATTAATAAAAGTACCCGGAGAGCGCTGGATAGGAAGCTTGACGGTCTCATTATAATGCCACCGCATGATTACGAGGAAAAATTCCGCCAGATCGAGATTGTGAGCAGCAAGTCGTTCGGCTGGGTAAATCCCGCACACCTGGAACCTACAGGAAACAAGGACCTGGATGAGGTGCGGTCCGTACTCAAGCAACAGTTTGCACAATGCATGTATAACCTGAGCCTGCTCAAGAACGGAGAAGGCAGACTGGTGAATACCATGATGACAGTAAACAACCTGGGTAAGCTGGATATCTATCAGTATATCTACTTCCTCACCAAACATATAGAAAGACATCAGGCACAAATGCGGGAATTGCGCGAACAATTTGAAGAAAGCGCCGTGATGATCTGAAACGTAAATACGCAAAAAGGTAAGAGTCAACCCTTGGCCCTCGCTTTTAGCGAGGGCTTTTTGTTTGCATTCGGTTAAACATTTTAAAACTTAAAACAATGAGGTCTAAACATAAAGACGAAAGACTGAGCCGCTTAGCGGCATTATCCCTGAACTACAACGTCAGGTTCGATGGCCAGTATGACGACCAGGGCAGTAAATTACTGCTTGCACTGCTGGCGAATACGAGGCCTGTAAGAAAAGACAAGATCAGGAAAAGGAAAAAAGATCAAACGTAGGAGAAACTTTGGCAAGGAATCTGCATTAACAGATATGCAGATTCCCTTAGCCGGCAAAAACGGACCCTGCGTTTTAACCAATAAACGCATTCCACTAATGGAAAATAAGCAATTACAAAATATACTTATCAACGCGAATCTAACGGATAGCTATTACTTCGATAGTAAAACATTCTATTGCGATTGCTTTGGTACACTGCCCAATATCAGTTCCATCTACCAGGTAGATTACCTGAAAGCGGCCAATGAGATCAAAACGGCTTTTGCTGATAAGATAGATGAGATCTATACCCATCGCACCTATGACCGTTCCCATAAAAAATATGAGCATTACAGGGTGATCGTTGTGATGAAAGAAACCGTGCTGGTTGAACTGGGTAGCGCTTACGCAGAGATCCTGCATGGCCCGGACAATATGGAACTGGTGGAAGCACTCACCCAATTCATGCTGCAGTTCAAACAAAGGCAGAAACGTAAAAGTCATGAGATCAACCTGGTGGTTAGAGCCGGTGGCGACCTGGCCCTGAAAAGCCTGGAGATCAAAAAAACAAAGCTGGCCCTGGAATTATTTTATGAGGATGACTTCCAGTATATCGACCAGTTGATCGTAAAACGGCTGAACACCCTTAAGGAAAAGGGATTGGTATTGCTGCACGGTAAACCGGGAACAGGGAAAACAACCTATCTCCGGCACCTGATCTGCAAGCTCCGGAAAAGAGTGATGTTCCTTTCACCTGCTGTGGCAGGTAACATCATGCAACCTGAATTCATTGAGCTGCTGATGGACCATCCGGATAGTATTCTGGTGATTGAAGACGCAGAGAACGTGTTAATGGACCGGCGGCTTTCAAACAACTCCTCTGTTTCTAACCTCCTGAACCTCTCCGATGGTTTACTGGCGGATTGCCTGAATGTACAGGTGATCTGTACTTTCAACAGCGCACTGTCTGAAATAGATAATGCATTATTGCGGAAAG
Organism: Chitinophaga niabensis; assembly: GCF_900129465.1. Lineage (NCBI taxonomy): Bacteria > Pseudomonadati > Bacteroidota > Chitinophagia > Chitinophagales > Chitinophagaceae > Chitinophaga > Chitinophaga niabensis. The sequence continues at coordinate 1,450,695 of NZ_FSRA01000002.1, forward strand.
GAAGGTTAATTGCGCAGTATGAGTTCAAACCCTTATCTGCGTATAAAGCTTCGCAGCTTTCGCAGCACCTGGGTTTTGATACGATCATCAAAAGGCCGATGAGCCTGGCGGAGATCACACATCAGCATGATCCCGCATTTGAAAAACAAATTGAACAGATCGGTTTTAGAACGGCTGTTCAGGTATAAAGAACATGAACTCCAGGTTTTATGCCTGGTAGTTATAATATGAATCATCAGAGCAGACTGCTATTTAGCAGTCTGCTCATTGTAAGTTAACAATATGGCTAAGTTAAAATTAACTGGAAAAGAGCTACGTAAAATAGGATACCCGGAAGGGCCGGTGATCAGTGTTGCGATCACTGTAATGGAACAACATTATAAACATCATTCATCTGCTGATGCATTGGCATTGCTTTCAAATATCCTGCAAGACCCGGCTGCATTCAGTTCTGATGAACAGCTTTCTAAAATTGCTGAGAAGTTGATAGTGCCCGTTTCTGAGGAGATTGCACTTTTGCCAGCACCGATGCACTATGCGGTGTATGGAAGCGAGTTCATTGAAGATGGTGCGATCCGCCAGATGGATTATGCCATGCGGCTGCCGGTTACAGCAGCCGGGGCTTTGATGCCGGATGCGCATCAGGGTTATGGATTACCGATCGGCGGTGTGCTGGCTGTACGAGGGGCTGTGATACCTTATGGGGTTGGAGTGGATATCGGATGCCGGATGTGTTTGAGTATCCTGGATATTCCATCCGCTGAATTGGAAAAGAAAGCTGCTGTGTTTAAAAGGGAGTTAATAGATGGAACGGTGTTCGGTGCGGGCGGTGCCTGGAAAACTATGCTGGAAGATGAGGTGTTGGAGGACCCGGCGTTTTCTGAGATCGGGTTGTTGCGGCATTTGCATGCGAAGGCGGTGGCGCAGCTAAGTACTTCCGGTTCCGGTAACCACTTTGTGGAATGGGGGCTTGTTGACGTTACTGATCTTCCTGGTGTTTCACCTGGACGATATCTGGGCTTGTTGTCCCACTCCGGTTCCCGCGGGCTTGGGGCACAGATTGCCGGGTATTATACCAAGCTGGCACAGGAGATCTGTTCTTTGCCGCGGGAGGTGCAGCACCTGGCGTGGCTGGATTTGTCTTCCGAGGAAGGGCAGGAATACTGGACGGCCATGAACCTTGCAGGGGATTATGCTTCCGCCTGTCATCATCAGATCCATAAACGTTTGATCAAAGCGGTTGGGGGTTCCCTGCTTGCACGGGTGGAGAACCATCACAACTTTGCGTGGAAGGAAATTCATAACGGCGAAGAGTTGATTGTGCATCGGAAAGGAGCTACGCCTGCGGGTTCCGGGGTGCTGGGAGTTATTCCGGGATCCATGACTGCGCCTGGATTTATTGTCCGGGGGCGTGGGGAGCCTGGTTCTCTTGACTCTGCTTCTCATGGAGCGGGGCGGCAGATGAGCCGGTCTAAGGCTACGCAGTCTTTTACTGCTTCCGGGTTAGCCAAGTTGCTGTCTGAGCATAAGGTGAAATTGATTGGTGGAGGATTGGATGAGGCGCCTGGGGCTTATAAGGATATTAATGCTGTGATGAATGCGCAGGATTCGCTTGTGGATGTGGTGGGGAAGTTTTATCCCAAGATCGTGCGGATGGCGGATGGTTCCGGACCCCGGGAGGATTGATTTCCCCCGCTGCAACAAGCATGTAAAATTTTTAACCGAAAAAACTGGGGCTGTGATCACATGAGGCTGTACGGGCAGTTTTCGCTTAAAAATTTTACATGCTTGTTTCCGCTCTGAGGAGTATAGGTGGCTTGGGAATAGTGGGCTTTGGGTATAGTTTGCCTATACAAATAGCCTATCTTGAGCCTATGTCAAGCCTATGTGAGGTATGCTCTTTGTATACTCTTCCTATGTTAAAGGGCCTCAGTTTTTTGACTGAGGCCCTTTCTTTTTTTATACTTCTTTATAACTTCTTTATACTCTGATGTATATTCTCTTTTTGTCCATCCATAATCCCAGTAGCCAGAATAATAGTACATGGAAGATGGCGAAGGCTACGGAGCCTCCATAATTTCCCAGTGTGGATTGGAAAACGTTGGTGTAGAGCCAGCCATAGAAATTCTGGTCGCCGATCTTTATCAGGCCGTAGATCCTTACGAGTACGCCGGACATTACATAAATGAACAATGGGTTCTTGCCGAAGACTTCGAAGAAGTAGGTGCCGCGTTTCCAGCCTTTTAGTTCTATTAAATAGATCAGCACAGTTAGTATGATGGTGGCGATGCCTACGGTGTAAAGGGTGTAGGAGCTGGTCCAGATCTTTTTGTTGATGGGGAATACGGTGCCCCATAACAGGCCAAGTGCTACCAGGGTCACTCCTATTGCTAACAGCTTGTAGAGCATGTTGGAGTTTTTACCTCTTTGCTGGATGAACCTGCCTATCAGGTAACCGAATACCACATTACCTATTGCAGGGAGCGTGCTTAGCAGTCCTTCCGGTTCAAATGGTACGCCTTCTCCTTTATACATATGGTCTTCGCCTATGATCAGTTTATCTATTTGTAATCCTATATGATCATTCAGGCTGTAGGGGTCCGGGCCTCCGTAATACCACATGATCCACCAATAGAGCAGTAATATGACGCTGGTGGCTATCAGGGCGCCTTTGGGTTTAAGGTAATGGATCAATAGTGCTGCGATGCCGTAGCATAATGCTATTCTTTGCAGTACACCGAAGATGCGGAGCTTGTCTATTGTTTTGAATACTACGCTTCCTTCAGCATCATATTTTATAAAGGGGAACCAGCTGAGGAGTATGCCTATTATAAAGATCAGTGCGGTGCGTTTGAATATTTTGCCCAGTACGGCTGCGTTGCTCATGGTTTCAAACTTCTTCATGGCAAAGCTCATGGCATTGCCTACGGCGAAGAGGAAGAAAGGGAATACGAGGTCTGTTGGCGTACAGCCATGCCATTGGGCGTGGGCTAAAGGTGGTAAAACGTAACTCCAGCTGCCGGGATTGTTCACCAGGATCATTCCGGCCACGGTGAGGCCGCGGAAGACATCCAGGGATAGGAAACGCTGATTTTGGTTCATATAGTAAGGTCGGGTTTATCTCTAAAGCTAATAAAAAATGAATTAGCTGTTAGGGATAAACCTGATTTTACTTCTCTATGGCTGGCTGTGAGTTTGCCGCGCAGCAGAGGGCGGAGTTTTTTTCTTTTGGAGGAAGAGGCTCTTTTGCTTTTTCATCCAATAGGGGCGGTGTTTTCCTTTTTGGGGAAAGGGCTCTTTTACCATTTTCATTCAATAAGGCGATATTTTCCCTTTTGAGAGAAACTCTTTTAGGAGTGTTCAAGCCTTTACTCACTCAATTCCAGCCAGCGCATACCTTTTTCATCCAGCAGGCGGATCACTTCTCCTATTCGCAGGGAGGCTTTTTCGATCTCGCCGTAGGGGATGTTGCCGTCTGCGAGTTTGGCGTCCAGTTCGGCTTTCTCTTTTTCGAGGGCGGCGATCTCTTTGTCGAGGGTTTCCAGCTCGTGCTTTTCTTTGAAGGAGAGCTTACGGGCGGGTGCTGGTGTTGCGGATGTTGTTGCTGGTGGCGGTGTTGCTGCTGCCGCAGCTGGTTTGGGTGGTTCGATGCTTTTGATCTTTTCCTGGTCCCTTTCCCATTCGCGGTATTGGGAATAGTTGCCGGGGAAGTCCCTTACCACACCATCTCCTTCAAATACAAAGAGGTGATCTACGAGTTTATCCATGAAGTAACGGTCGTGGCTCACGATGATGATGCAGCCCTGGTAGTTTTGCAGGAAGTCTTCCAGGATGTTCAGTGTCGGGAGGTCCAGGTCATTCGTGGGCTCATCCAGTACGAGGAAATTGGGATTGCGGAATAATATGGAGAGTAAGTGGAGGCGGCGTTTTTCTCCTCCGCTTAACTTAGATACATAAGTGTATTGTTTTTCCGGGGGGAAGAGGAACAGTTCCAGGAATTTGGCGGCGCTTACTTTTGTGCCGTCTGCCAGGGGGAAGTTTTCGGCGATGTTCTTTACGAACTCAATGATCCGCATATCTTCTTTGATCTGGAGGCCGGACTGGTTGTAGTTTCCAAATACAACGGTTTCTCCTACATTGATCTTTCCGGAATCGGCTTGTTCTGTTCCTAATAACATGTTCAGGAAAGTGGATTTACCTACGCCGTTCTTTCCTACCACACCAATACGTTCTCCTTTTTTGAAGGTATAATCGAAACCTTTGAGGATCTGGAGATCGCCGTAGGCTTTGTTCACTTTCTTGAGTTCCAATATTTTTCCGCCCAGGCGGGTCATTTTTACATTGAGTTCCAGCTGTTGCTGTTCGATGCGTTTGGCGGCCCTTTCCTGTACTTCATAGAACGCGTCCTGGCGGGATTTGGATTTGGTGGTGCGGGCTTTGGGTTGCTTGCGCATCCATTCCAGCTCCTTGCGGTAAGTATTACGGGCTTTTTCTGTGCTGGCCTTATCCATTTCCTCCCTGGCGGCCTTCTTTTCCAGGTAGTTAGCGTAATCTCCTTTGTAAGTATAGAGGATGCTATTGTCCAGTTCCAGGATCTCATTACAAACGTTGTCCAGGAAATAGCGGTCGTGCGTAACGAGGAGCAGGGTCACTTTTTCCTGATCGAGGTAGTTTTCCAGCCATTCTATCATGCTCACATCCAGATGGTTAGTAGGCTCGTCCATAATGAGGAGAGTGTGTTGGTGTTCAAAACCTATGTCTATCAACACTTTCGCAAGGGCTACCCTTTTTTGCTGGCCACCGGAGAGCTTGCCTACCGGCTGGTCCAGGTGGTGGATGTTCAGTTTGCCGAGGATCTGTTTCACTTTGGCATCAAAATGCCAGGCGTTGAGATCGTCCATTTTGGCGATGGCATCTGTGAGGGCGTCCATATCCGGCTCTGCGTCATCGTCTGTGAGGAGTTCGTATTCCTTGATGGCGTTGAGGATGGGATGAGAGTGATCAAAGATATTTTCGATGATGGATTTGTCCAGGTTGAAGTTATGGGTCTGTTCCAGCATAACTACCGTAACGCCTTTGTGGATCCATACTTTACCATCGTCATAAGTTTCTTTACCGGAAAGTATTCTGAGGAGCGTAGACTTGCCTGCGCCGTTGAGGGCTACCATGGCTATTTTATCACCTTCTTCAATATGAAAAGAAATATTCTCAAAAAGGGGGGTGATACCGTAAGATTTGGTCAACCCTTCCACCGTTACATAATGCATGGTGCGAAGTTAACCTGTTTTATGAAAAATGGGTTTTTTCAATTATTTTTTCGTATATTCATAAAGGAAAATGTTTTGCATGACCGTACACTATGAATACTGAAGATCGAGCTACAAAGATGAACCTTATTTGAATATCCAAAATTTTCTTAATAGATATAAAAGCTGAAACGTAATGCAGATTGCGTGTATGCTTCCTGTGATATTGATAGGCCGGGAATTGGAAGGAGGATGCACTTCATTCCATGAATTTGCCCCCTTTAGACACGGCCTTTATCCATGTATGGTATCCCCTTATTTCCGAAGGATAAGACGCCTCCCAAGACATCGGGAGGCGTTTGTTTTTTTGGGAGATAAGATGCTTCCCTGATATGAGGAGCGTTTTTTAGAATAAGATGTTTCTCTGACATTGGGGAGGCGTTTATTTTTTAGGATAAGATGCTTCCCTTACATCAGGAGGTATGCATACAAAAATAAAACGCCTCCCAATCGGGAGGCGTTTGTTTTGGTTAATAAAGTGCAGCGCTGTGGCGCTTAAGAAGGCATAGCATATCTCATGCCCGAATAAAATACAGCGCATTTGGCGCTAAAATCAGATCAGTTCACGTTTTCAACTTTTCTCATAACCTTGGAAATAGTCAGACAGGTTATGATCAGAATGATCATTGATGCTAAATGTGGTATAAGCCCCGCCATAGTGTATAAGTTTTAAAATCCCTCGATACTCTAATTTACGAAAAATTAGAGTAGGTGTTACACCATACATTCGTGGGATTTTTAGGGGAGAAACTACTGCTGTTAGATTCTGATTATGGACTATTCGTATGAGATGTGAGGTAAAATTATAATACAAATTGATGAAACGGTTAGTTATCCGAATTTGTTATGATAAACTTGTGTAATACCTTCTTTTAATGCAATACTGGCTTTCCATCCTAACTGGTGTAATTTGCTAACATCCATTAGTTTTCTGGGGGTGCCATCCGGTTTAGTGGTATCAAATCTTAATGTTCCTTTGTATCCAACAATATCCTGGATGAGCTTTGCAAGGTCTGCGATGCTGATATCTTCTCCCACACCGATGTTTACAAATCCCTGCTCATTATATTCCTGCATTAAAAAGTAGCAGGCGTCTGCCATATCATCCGCATGCAGGAATTCACGGAGAGGAGTACCCGTACCCCAGACTACAACTTCCGGTTCTTTATTAATGTGTGCGTCATGAAATTTGCGTAGCAATGCAGGGAGAACATGAGATTTTTGCAGGTCATAATTATCATTGGGGCCATATAGGTTAGTGGGCATTACAGAAATAAAATTGCAGCCATACTGTGAGCGGTATGCGTCACAGAGTTTGATGCCGGCAATTTTTGCAATGGCGTATGGCTCATTAGTTGGTTCGAGTATACCGGTAAGCAGGTATTCTTCTTTTAACGGCTGAGGTGCCAGTTTAGGGTAAATGCAGGAAGATCCGAGGAACAATAATTTTTTAACACCGTTCAGGTAAGCGTGATGGATCACATTGTTCTGGATCATGAGATTATCATACAGGAACTCTGCGCGGTATGTATTGTTAGCCATTATTCCACCCACTTTTGCGGCGGCGAGGAAAACGTAAGCCGGTTTTTCTTTTTCAAAGAGTGCGGCTACAGCAGCCTGGTCCCTCAGGTCTAGTTCCCCGGAAGTAGCGGTAAGGAAATTAGTGAAGCCGGCTTTTTCGAGCCTTCTTTTAATAGCAGAGCCTACCATGCCACGGTGGCCTGCAATATATATTTTATCATTTGCCTGCATGATCTTATTCAAATTGATTCAGCACTTTGTAACCAGCATCTTTGAGCAGTTTTTCACGTCGAAAGAGTTCAACATCAGCAGCCACCATTTCTTTTACAATGGTTTGCAGATCGTACCTGGGTTTCCAGCCGAGTTGCTTTTTTGCTTTGGATGGATCTCCGATCAGGAGTTCTACTTCTGTTGGTCTGAAATAGCGGGGGTCGATAGCTACTACTTCCTGCCCTGGCGTTAATTGATATAAAGGGTCTTTACTGCTTTTCACAATTCCTTTTTCATCTATCCCTGTTCCCTTAAATTCGAGGATAATACCGACCTCTGCAAAGCTCATACTGATAAAATCACGAACGGTATTGGTGATGCCGGTGGCAATAACATAATCCTGGGGCTGATCCTGTTGCAGCATGAGCCACATGGCTTCTACATAATCTTTGGCGTGTCCCCAGTCGCGTTTTGCATCCAGGTTTCCCATGAATAGTTTATCCTGCAGGCCCAATGCGATCTTAGCTACGCCGCGGGTGATCTTGCGGGTTACAAAGGTTTCTCCGCGGAGGGGACTTTCATGATTGAAGAGAATGCCATTGCAGGCGAACATTTTATATGCTTCCCTATAGTTCACGGTTATCCAGAAAGCGTACATTTTGGCTACTGCATAAGGTGAGCGGGGGTAGAAGGGTGTTTTTTCTGATTGGGGCACTTCCTGTACCAGGCCGTATAATTCAGAAGTAGATGCCTGATAGATCTTTGTTTTATTTGCGAGACCCAGTAAACGAACTGCTTCCAGGATACGCAAAGTACCTATGCCATCAACGTCTGCAGTATATTCCGGGGTTTCAAAGCTAACCTGTACATGGCTCATGGCGCCGAGATTGTAAATCTCGTCAGGCTGTACTTCCTGGATGATCCGGATCAGGTTGGTTGAGTCAGACAGGTCTCCATAATGCAAGGTCAGGTTTACATTTTTTTCGTGTGGATCCTGATACAGGTGGTCGATCCTGTCTGTATTAAAAAGAGAGGCACGGCGTTTGATGCCATGCACCTCATATCCTTTTTTTAGTAAGAATTCCGTTAAGTAGGCACCATCCTGCCCGGTAATACCAGTAATTAATGCTTTCATTTATTTGAATGGTTTAATCCCGTGCGAAAATAGCATTTAAAAGTCGTAATATAATTGACGGAATGTGCTACGCACGCCTACCTGGAAGATCAGTTCCTTATTCTTAAACACATCGTTCTTTTCCTGGCGGCCTGCCACGGATACTTCAAGGCGCAGGTTATACTTTGGGTTCAGGAGAAAAGCAACAGTGCCTTGCATATAGAGGAGGTTTGTTTTCAATCCCTGACCTATTTTATTGCCATATTCATAGGTCCGGGTTTCATATGATTTGAAAATGTCTTTGCCAAAATTTGTGCCTGTGGAATCAAGGCCGTACTGTGCCAGTTGTATCTGTCCACGCAAGAACCAACGTTTATACCGGTAGTCTGCTATATTCATCCATTCTACAAAATTGGCGCCAAGCGGATGTGCAAGGGGTTGATTATAATGGCTATAAGAAAGCAGGCTTGAGCGCTCAGAGTAAGTGAATGGCCGTGCTCCGTTTACTTCCGTCAGTACGTTTAATTCCGGGACTTTAAAAATATTATTGGAACGGAAGCCGAGTTGCCAGCCAAATTTATTACCCCACCAGCCTTTTCCGGAAGTCATTTCCTTCAGTTTAAATTCATCCAGGCTGAACTGACCGTATGCAGTGCTGTTGGGAGTGAAAGCATATTTCAGATTAAGACCCAGTAATGCATTATCTGGAGAGCCTGCTGCATATTCAACCGGGCGGAGAAAAGCGAGCGGGATCAGGTAATTCACGTCAAAACCACGTTTACCGGTAGAATCTGCATCCTGCCAGACAATATTTTCAAATAGGCCAATGGAGAGTTTATTGGTGGCATTCCAATCCAGGTAATGGAATACGCCCCATTTTTTACGAAATCCATTATCATTAGAAAAGCGGGGTTGTTTCAGGTCCATGAATTGTGCCCACATAACAGTATATTTCAGTCTTCCGGCTCCGGCTGTTACTTTTAGGAATGGATAATTGAAAGCATTATCCGAAAGCAGCATCGAGCGATAACCATCTCCGATGAAATTGCGGTCATATCCCAGTTGAAGGTTTATAAATTTACTTGGGGTATATGAGAGCAAAGCGGAGGTATAAGCATAATCAAAAACTGTTGCCTGTGAGTTGAACTTAACGTGCCCTTGCCCGGGTATAATGTCCTGTTGATATGTGTACTGCTTGAGATATTCAGGGAACTTACCCTGGTTTTCATACAGTTCCATCCTGAAGGTGAAATTTTTGCCCAACCGGCCACCCGCCATAACACCCCTGGTATTGAGCCAGATCGTTTTGTTGAGAGAGCTGTTCCCGATCAACATATCCGGTAAGAAACTGGCATAAAAACTGTAGTCTTCCTTATTATATTCAAGCAAATGCTCCTGGAATAGTTTGCGGTGGACCCAGCTTCTTTTCCGGGAACTGTCCACAGGCAACTGAAAGGTTCTTTCTTTGATGTAATCGCGCATGGAAGAATGATAGTTGCCGCTATCTGAAGTTGACTGATAAAAGCCCAGGGAATATTGCTGGCCAACGTTTTGGGCCTGCAGATTCACTGCACAGGCCAGACAGCATGTAATAAGGAAGATAAATTTTTTTTGCATGGATAAGTATTTGCTTGCCAGGTGGCAAATATAACCTACAATAATAATACCCAAATGAATATTTGGAATATACTTAATTTAATTTTGGTATATTTCCGACTTGTCAAGCCACTTATATTATAAAAACAAGTACTTTAAATTCTATCCATGGATAAAGTTTTATACGATAAAGAGGTCGCAAAAGAGTTCTATGAGGCTCGTTTTTCAAACGGCTATATGGATGATTGGGAAATCCAGAAGAAACAGCGGATCTTTAAATTACTGAAAGAACTACCACTTCCATCTACAGGCAGGCTGCTTGACTTCGGTTGTGGTAATGGTGTGTTCACAGATGTATTAAAACAGGCATTACCGGGCTGGGATGTGTTTGGAAGTGATATTAGTGAGGTAGCTATAAAACATGCAACAGAGCGGTACCCGGATCTGACATTCTATGTATCAGACGATAATAAAGTGAGCGAACATGTGAAAGATGGATTTGATTTTATCTTTTCTCATCATGTACTTGAACATGTTTATGATATCGAAAAGGCGGTAGCGGAAATAAATAGCCTGCTTCGCCCTCAGGCATATATGTTCCTGATATTCCCATGCGGGAATACCGGCAGCTTAGAACATACGGTGGCCAGTCTGAGAACAGATGGGATCAATAAGGATATGGAGAATGTGTTCTTCTATGAAGACCCTGGTCATGTAAGAAGATTAACTTCAGATCAAACCGCTTCTTTATTCGGGAAATTCGGATTTAAATTAACAAAGGAGTTTTACGCGAACCAATTTCATGGCGCTATAAAGATGATCTCACAAATGGCCCCGAACTATGTATTGAACTTTACAAACACAGCTACAGCGAAAGACGCACAGGCTAAAAATGAATTGCAGAAGATAAGAAGAAAGCTGATCTTTAAAAACCTGATCCAGCTGCCGGCGAACCTGTTCAATATCATGAAGAACAAAAAGCACAAAACAGCCAAGCACTATTTTATTCTTATAGTAGACGCTATACCAGCTATTTTTTCCTATCCTTTTTATGCATATCATAACTGGAAAAGTGAACAGGAATGGTTGAAGAACAAAGAGGCGAAGAATGGGAGTGAGATGTATTTATTCTTTAAACGATAGTTTCATCTGTAAACGAAGTAGCTATGTCTTTTGGAAAACTATTTAACCACCGGTTATTACTGGTGTACTTCATTAGTTCACTTTTATTTGTAACCTCCTGCAAAGGAAGTAACGAAATTGTATTAACGGAGAAGAACAAGTCTTCCTATAAGATCGTGCTGCCTGCTTCAGCTAGCAGCGATGAAACAAACGCAGCAAAAGTACTTCAGAAATACCTGCAGCAGATTTCAGGATGCCTTATTCCGATCGTAAGTGATGAAGTTCCTGCCATTGCGGAGGAGATATTGATCGGGAATTCAAAAAGATTGAAATCGCTCAATGCGGGCATTTCATTCTCACAATTCCAGGAAGACGGATTCCTGATCAGGACCATCAACAAGCGAATCGTCCTGGCAGGTGGATATCATAAGGGGAGTACTTATGCAGTATACACATTTCTTGAAGACTACCTTGGCTGCAGGAAATTTACACCTACTGAAACAGTGATACCGAAGTCCTCCCGCATTGTGATCTCCGCCATTAAACAACGGCTGGAAATACCCATCGTGCGGTTCCGCCTTGTGAATTTTTATGAAGATGAGAATGAGTGGTATGACTGGGCTAAGTTAACCAAAGTAGATACTAAAGATGATGAATGGGGCAGATGGGTCTATGAGTTTGATAAACTGCTTCCTCCGCAAACATATTTTGGTAGTCACCCGGAATATTTTGCATACAGAAGAAAAGAAAAGAAAAGAGTGCCGGACCAGCTGTGCATGACAGAACCTGCAGTGCAGAAGCTGGTGATCGATAAGATGAATACGATCTTTAAGGAGTACCCCAAAGCCAAATACTGGACCATTTGCCAAAATGAGAACCTGAACTATTGCGAGTGCGATAAATGCCTGCCATTAATCCAGGCGCAGGGAAGCCCGCAGGGTTCATTATTACAGTTTATCAATAAAATAGCATCCGCTTTCCCTAAAAAAGTGATTGCAACACATGCGTATCAATTTTCCCTTGAGCCTCCCCGGAGCTTAAAACCGGCGTCCAATGTAATTATCATTATCAGTTCCATAACAGCTAACCGGGGGAAATCTATCAAAACAGACACGGATGCAGGTACAGTAACATTCAGGAATGCATTGGAGGGCTGGCAAAAACTCACGAAGAATATCTATATCTGGGATTACATTGTACAGTTCACTAATTTTTTTGCTCCTTTCCCGAATCTTCACACCTTACAGCCTAACATTCAATATATGACCCAGAAAGGGGCCATTGGTTTCTTTGAGCAGGCAACGGGGTATGTTCCGGGAGATTTTTCCGAGTTAAAATCATACCTGGTCAGTAAGGTTCTCTGGAACCCGCAATGCGATGTTGCGAAACTCCGGAAGGAATTTCTGCAGCATTATTACGGAGCGGCATGGACCAAAATAGACCAGTATTTGAACACTATCGAGGAGAATAGTTTAAAAAGCAATACCAGGCTAGACTTGTTCGGGGATATGAAAGCGGCGGCTGTTACCTATCTTGCACCGGATAAGCTCCAGGCCTATCAGCAGCTTTTTGATGAAGCAGAAGGCCTGGTACGTCAGCAGCCTGGTATGCTGAAGAATGTGCAGAAAGCAAGATTGCCTGTATTATATGCTGTCCTTAAAACAGAACAACAGCGTAAATCACAAGCCCGGAGCCTCAGTAGTAATACGGCACAATCCTCAACGGAATCCGCATACCAGAAATTTGTAAATATCTGTAAGGAGAATAATATTGAATTACTTTCCGTAACCGGTGGCGATTACAGGTTGCAAACATTTGAAAAGGAGTGGAAAGCTAATAGATGATCAACCGGCTTACCCAAGGAAAAAATTTGTTTCTAATTGCTTTTTGATGGGGTACTCAAGGAATTTTCCCTTATAAGGGGTGTTTTTCACGAGGTGGAAGAAGATCCCTACGCTGTGAGTTGGCAGGATTGAAGACAATGTTTTTGCGATTAAAGGTGGGAAAGGATAAAAGTTACTTCCTTTAAAGCCCTGCAGCTTATAGAGATCCTCCTGAACGCCATTTAGAAAATTCAGAAAATCCTTCTTTGTATAACCTCTGACGTGTGCGGAATTATTTTGGATGCAGGTAGGTTGCCGGCCGAAGAGCAATAATATCCTGTTATGAAAAGAGGCTAGGTTTGGAACACCAACGATAAAAGACCCACCTACTTTCAGCACACGGGAAACCTCGTGAGTGATCCACCATATTTCTTTGCAGTGCTCCAGGATCTGGTTGGCCATTACAACATCTATACTTTCATTTTCAAAAGGGAGGCAATCCTTCTCAATGTTCAGCTTTACTGTATATATACCCAGTTTATTCAGTTTCTCAATATTAGGTTCGTAGCACTCAACACCGGTCAGTGTTGCTTCGGGGTGGATACTTTTGCCTATTAGCAGATCATTACCTGAACCTGCACCCAGGTCGAGAAGGGTTTTGGGGGAGGAAACGGTCTTCAAAAAAGTGCGGATACTCTGACGACCGTAGTTTAATCCTTTGTCAATCATTTTTTTCGTTTTTAGGGTGATGAGGTCATTATTTCTAAGATCGACATATATTAAGCCTTAATTAAATTACTGGTTGGAAGGTCCTTAAAGATTTTATTAGAAAGATCACTTTGTGGGAAAATAATGACCCAGATGGTAAGGAATATGATCTTAAAATCTGTCCATAAACTTTTATTGTGCTGATACCATTCTTCCAGTGCTCCTTTATATGGCGCAATAACCGTTTCATAAAAAGCATGCGGGTCCATGGAAGATTGAGAGATCATCTTTTCTTCGTCCCGAAAATATACGGAACCTATGCCGGTAATACCAGGTTTTGAATTGTAAACGATCTTTTGGAAATGTTCCGGATAAGCATTAAATGTACGGTCTACCAGAGGGCGGGGACCCACTACGCTCATATCTCCCAAAAGCACATTCATCAGTTGTGGAAGCTCGTTGATCTTAGTGATCCGGAGGAACTTCCCGATCTTTGTTACACGCGGATCATTTCTGAGCGTAATGGAACCTGTTCCGATATTGGGACTGTTCTTCAGCATTGTTGCAAACTTCCAGATATAGAAGTACCTGTTTTTGTAACCGATCCTTTTTTGTAAGTAGAGGATCTCTCCTTCTCCGGAGAACTTGAGGATAATACAAATAGGGATAAAGATGGGCAATAGGATGATGATTGCCAGAAGGGAGGAAATGATATCGAAGAGTCTTTTTAGAAAATTGTACATATACTATTGATTACATTCTTTGATCGAGGCTTTTACCGGTTTCAATATGGTGAAATGAAGGAAGGATCTCTTTCAGTTTTGCGATAATGTCTGATTTGCTAACCTTATCGTCCTTAAAGATCGCTTCAATGTTCTGCACTATTACATCCATTTCTTCCAATGGTAGCCTGGCTGCATTTTTGATTATTCCCAGTTGGCTGAAGCTATTGGTATCCAGCTCTTCTTCGTCTGTAAAAAATTCTTCGAATGTTTTCTCTCCGGATGTATCTGAAGTGAAGAAGTAAACAGGGTAGGTTTTGGAGCCGGCGTTCAGCTGTTGTGCCTTTTGGATGGCCTCCTGTTCTGACTGGCAGTGTTCCGGAGTAAAACCAAGCTTGTGCAGGTACTTTTCAGCGATCTCCGCAAAAGTTTTCATATTCTCCTCTCCCAGTTTGGGGAAGAAAATATCTCCATTCTCTCCTGTGATACAAGCCAGCAGGCAAAGCTGACCTGACTCCTGGGGAGAAACAAAGTATCTTTTAATATTACTGGGACTGGATAACGGCTGATTCTTCATTAATCTTTGCGTAAATCCAAATAACAGGCTGCCGTTAGAGAATGCCACGTTTGCAAACCGGGCGGTGGTGATCTTTATTTTGGAGGAATAGGCAAGGATAAGGTATTCCATGATCTTTTTACTGGCGCCCATTACATTTACGGGATTTGCCGCTTTGTCTGTAGACACGCAAAAGAAGTGCTCGGGTTTATGAATACATAAAAGGTCCAGCAGGCGTTTGGCTTTGATGATGTTATTGTGCAGCATGGCCTCAATGGAATAGGGGTCTTTTTCGCTTCTCACATGTTTATGTGCTGCGAAGTTAGCTACAATCTCAAAAGGCCCTTCATTGATCAGTATTTTTTCAAATACGGGATCTCCGAAATCAATCGGATATGTTTTTATTTCAAAATCAGCCGGCAGGTTAAAGGAACTTCTAATATCCCTTACTAATTCTGTGAGGCCGTTTTCATCATTATCAATTACGTACAGTCTTTTAGGATTATAATGAAGGGCAGCTTTAATAAAGGAGGAACCAATAGTTCCAGCACCTCCGATAACGAGCAATGATCTGTCCTGAATCCGTTCACGCAATAGCTTTCCGGAAAGGGCCAGATCTTTTTCGAATAAACTGCCTGCTCTTTCTACAATGGCTTCTTCAATAAATTTATTGAGCTCGAAATACATACAAGTATTTTTTATAAATGGTTTTAATGAATGGATCTTAACGTTTTCAGGAGGCCTTCCGTGCTAGATAATGGTAAAGGTTTGTCCAGAACGGAAAGCAGTTTTTTATTTGAAACAACATAGTCGGTTGTTAATTTCTGCAGCATTTCATTATTGACAGGCAAGCCCAATTTATCTCCGACATTCGCTATAAACCGTACCATACTTTTATTAATGTTCCAGATCTTAGTATGCTTTTGAAAGGACTGACTAATGAGGGCGATCAGCTCATTAGTAGACAAGCTTTGATCATCTGCTACGTTGTAGGTGCCCGACGGAATATTTTTTGCCAGTATTTCCTGTATAATATAGCATAAATTATCGATAGACAAAAATGAGCGCTGATTTTCAAACGCTCCGAATGGATAGGGGATGTTCTTTTTTACAACGGAAGCCAGGAGATTAAGGTTGCCTTTATTTCCGGGGCCATGGATCATGCAGGGCCTGAGTATATATAACTGTTTATTTCCGGGAAGTGTTTGTGCTCTCAGGTATTCTTCTGCTTTTAACTTGGATTGGCCGTAAGCGGTTTTAGGAGCAGGAACAGTATCTTCTGTTAGTGTTCCCTGTGGAAGATCGGCTACTGCCTTTACAGAACTAACATAGATAAATTTACCAGCGGAAGACAGGAGGAATTTATCGAACAGCTGTTTTGTGAGTTCGTAGTTTACTTTAAAATATTCAGAGGGATCTGATACATTTCTAAGATCGTGTGCTTTCCCGGCCAGGTGAACGATTGCATCAGCAGATGCATCATTGGTTTGCAGCAGTTCAGCAAAAGACAGATAGTTTGGGGTATTGGGCTGAGGAGACCTTCCAACAGTTATGATATCATAACTGGCGTGAGCGGACAGGTAGTTTTGCAGGTTTTGCCCTACAAATCCACTAGCGCCGGTGATCACAATTTTCATTCTCCTTCTTTTTTGATCAACGAAATATATTGCGTCATCATTTTCTCCGAAGAAAACATGGTAGCACGGGAAATAGCGTTCCTGGAGAATAGTTCATAGTTCTCTTTCTGTAATATTTCTTTAAGCGCCATGGCTATTTCTTCACTTTTCATGGGCTCTACCGTGATACCGGTTTCCCCGTGTTTACTGACATATTTTACGGCAGTATCCAGATTTGTATTGATAACAGGCAGTCCTCTGGACATAGCTTCGATCTGCACCAGGCCAAAAGCTTCAGACCCGTCAATAGAGGGTAATACAAAAACATCACAGCGATTATAAATATCCGCCAGTTCTTCATCCGTTACGTGCCCATAGAAAACAGTCCTGGATGGATCGTATTTTGAATGTGCATACTCCTTTATCTCTTCAAAGATCTCTCCACTTCCCACAAAGTTGATGCGGATATTGGAATTGAAGGATAATGCATCTATGAGGTACCTGAGGCCTTTGTATTCTCTGAAAGATCCTACAAAGAGTGCTTCGTAAATAGTTTTTTCAGGAAATATCCTTGGTGGGTGAGCGGTTATTTTAACACCATTATTGATCACCACTTTATTCTTGCAGGGGATAACAGTTTGCCGGGCATTTAGTTCATTCGTAAAAACAACCGTTTCACACCGTTTGAAAAATTGCTTATAGAAAAAATTCAAAACGCCTTTAGCGTGTTCCCAGCGGGTATCTTTTGGATCCGCGTGCATCACACAAATGATCCTCCGTTTTATCAGAAAGGAAAAGAAATAAAGGGGAACTTCCAGGTTGGGCAGAGGGCTATGGATGATTGTTACATCTGCAGCTTTGAATTTCTTCCAAAGCGCCACAGATCCCCTAAAAAGGGAGATGGGTTGGGCTTTATAATAGAAGGTGGGATCAATCACTGTTGAATCAGCATCCGTGTTCTCCCATTTTGTATCCGAGTTTTTGTCCCTTTTATAGAAAATTTTGTATTCCCTGATATCCTCTTGTTTTAAAGCATCCCCTATCTGTTCTGCCACTCTCTCCATTCCTCCAAATACCGGATATAGGTACTTTATTATATGTGTAACGGTCATGATTGCTGTTGGTTAATAATAAGCCAGGCTTTAAAGCGAGCTTTAAAAGTTAAAAATAGAGTAAAAATGCTTTTCGGGCAAGATTAAGTATTAGCAGCAATATCAAATGCTTTTAATATTTTCTCTCTGAATTGTTCTTTTGTAAATAGCCCGGCATGCCTGATGCCCTCCTGGGAGAATGAGCGATAGAGGTCTTTATCAGAAAGCAGCAGATCAATAGCTGCAGCAATGGCTTTTGGGTCATTGGGCATAACGTGCACTCCTGCTTTGCCGTCTGGGATGATCTCAGCCAGGCCTCCCATATTTGTTACAATCACCGGGATACCCATACTCATTGCTTCCAAAGCAGTAAGGCCAAAAGATTCTTCGGAAATGGAGGGGACTACCACCAGGTCCATTTGCTGCATGGTAAGATTTACGTTATTGGAGAATCCCATTAGTTTAACATTTGCATTCTCCAGGTTTTGTAATGTGCTCTGCTGCTCTCCTTCCCCATAAATTTCATAGCGGATGTTGTACCTGTCTTTTGTCTGAAGATGCTGATAGCTGTTCATGAAAACATCTATGCCTTTCATTTTTAATAAGGAAGAGAATGTTGCGAGGCGTATCTGTTGTTTTTCGGTAATATCTCTCGGGCCTGGGAGAAGGGAGGAAGGATTCTCGAAGAAATTGGGGATCACCAGGGTTTGATCCAGTTGCATAGAGTTCTTTACAAATTCTGACACACATAAGATAAGTAATGCTTTCTTGTATAAAAGGTGCATTACTTTTTGGATCACTCTGCTTTTCGATTCGGGGGAATGTGCATGGAAAATAAAATTGTAGTTCCAAAGGATTTTTAAGAAATAAGCATGTACGAGGGCTTTCTTGGTGGTAGCATAAACGAGCACCTGCTCTTTGCGGTGGGGCTTTAATCCTTTTCTAATGGCTGAAAGATTCCTGAAGAAATATAATGGGAATGAGATTATTTCTTTGAGTGAGAGGTTATAAGAAGACTTTCCTTTGGCGGCTATTTTTCCCGTTCCGGTGAGTGGTATGTATTTACGAATAAGGTCCGCTGCTTTTGCCTGGAATATAGAAGGTGTGTCAGTTGTAACGTCTGCAAGATAAAGTGTGTGAGAAGCATAAAGGATCTTCATTACTTCAAGCGTAATTTTTTGTCCTCCTCCGAATCTGGCTTTTGACGAATCTTCTAATACCAGAATTATTTTATCCATTGTCAGATGAAATTTTATTGAAAGATGGTTTTATATGGGATCACTTCTCCCACATTTTTACCTAATACAAAAAAGAAGAAATATGCGGTATAAAGTAATGTTATACCGGTAGCCATCATTGCTTTCCCATACTTGTTTTCGGGGATTAGTAAAAGCAGCGGAATAGCCAGGAGGCTAAATATACTAAAATAGAAACCTATCCGCTGTAATTCAGCAAGCCCCCTGGAAATAAACAGGAATACAACGTGTATAAAATAGAAATTGATCAGGATCTTGTTGCTGGCATCGGCTGCCAGCAGTTTAGGTTTATATTTTAGCAACAGAAAGAGTATGGTGATCTTATCTACGTTATTTAAAAATTTTACCAGGAGCGGTTCTTCGAGTGTACTCAGATAATGTTCTAGGAATTGCAAATACCCGGCATAATGGGGAGGCAACACAGCAGAGATGGGAGTGGTGAAAAGGCTTATACTTAAGATCCCTATATTGATCAGAACGGCAGCCAGAAGAACGATCAGCATCTGCCATGCACGTATATTAAGATTAACGATGAAATAAAATGGGAGCATTAGTAAGGCGCTAATGTGAAAAACCGAGATGATCAGGATGGTAAGAAGATAATGAAAGAATTGCCGGCTCTTCATATATCTGAGGCCAAAGTAGAAGTATAAGCCTAATGCAACAAACTGCCTGACAATATTAAAGGAGTTGGTATAGAAGCCAAGCGTAATGAAAAGCAGTATGGATAAGGGTATACTTACGGAGTATGCTTTAAATCCTTTGAAAAAGTAAAAGAAGGTTATGAAAGAACATAATAAGAAAAAAGCTGGGGATGGCAGGCCAAAGAAAGTAAGCAGGTTCCTGACCGGGGTATAAATATATTCAAATTGAATATCCCGCTGATCGGGATTGTCGTAAAACAGTTTGTATGTTGGATAGTCTGTACCTACATTATGCCTTAGTCCTGCAATCAGTAGCAAACCAACAAAAATGCCTGAGAAGATCAGAACACGATTACTTTTGCTGGTATCGGAACTGATCACGCAGAAAACCAGAATGATCAAATATGTGCATAGATAAAATATCACAATCTTTGAGGGATTTCATTGAATAAGCTAATCCACTTTTCTCCTACAATATTAATGTCATATCTCTTTATGTTTTTACGGGCCAGGTCTCCCATTTTTTTCCGTAATGGAACATCTGAGATCATTTTTTTAATACCTTCTGCCAACAGGGTAATATTTCCCGGTGGTATAATAAAGCCGTCTTCATTATTGCTGATAATGTCCCTTGGCCCGGTATCACAGTCAAAACTTATACAGGGTAGCCCACAGGCCATTGCTTCCAGTAATACCATGGGGAAAGCTTCAAAGCGGGACGACATCGTATATAGCCCTGCTTTGGTATATTCATCAATGATCTGCCTGGTGGGCTCCTGGAAGCTGATAGTATTAGCGAGGCCTTTTTGAGCTGCTAATGCCTGGTGTTCTGAGAGTAATGGTCCGTCCCCGATGATTTTCAATTGCCAATCCGGATGATCTTTAATGACCAGCGCCCAACTTTCAATAAGCATATCAAACCCTTTTTGTGCAGTATGCCGCCCTACAGATAAAACTACTTTATTATCCAAAGAGGCGTGAAGGTCCGGATAGAAAGAAAGTGAGTTAGGGATGCAATGAACATTTTTTATAAAGGAGGAATAATATGAACGATCATCTTCGGTTAGTACTACCAGGTGTTCCAGCTTTTTATATGCCACTTTCCGCAGTTTGTGGGTGAGGGAGGACATAGGGGCATTATGGGGGAAGTGTTCACATCCGATACGGGTAGTTTTTTTGCCCATAAAGAATGCCATATAAATATTAATATGCTTACCTGTGCCAATGAGTACATCGGCTTTAATGGAAGATAGTATAGAGGGTATCCTGGCGGTATTGAATATTTTTTTTCTGATAATTTTAAAGCGGGAAGCTTCTGTTGCATAATCTTCCATGCCATGGTGGAAGATCTCTATTCTTTCATTCAATGGATAAAAGGAAGAGCTTTCCCTGGAAGACAAGCTATGGATCTGCACATGATATCCTGCTTCAACAAAAAAGTTGGAAAGATTAACAACAACTCTTTCAGTTCCTGCACTTTTGGTGATGTCTGTTGTTAAGAAAGCGATCTTCACGTGTTTATTGTTTTATCCGTTCTTTAATCCCGGGGCCTTCACATATTTCCGTGATCTTAACGGGTTTTTAATTTTGGCATAGAAATGTTCAAACAACCGCATGTGAAGGTGCTTTATCTGAAATAGTTCTGAAGAGAGGTACCTGGTAATGCTGCTGGCATTTTTACTTTTGCTGAGTACGGCCATGGTCCATTGCCACATAAGCACTGCATCAAAATACCTGGGTTCGAAAACCTTCCTTTCTTTGTTGTTTTTTTTGAGCAGCATGAGATGTTCTTCTATTTGCGGGAGTGTAATAGGAGAATCGGCAAACTCTTTAGTAATGAACAAATGTTGAATTGCGATATTTTCCGGTGTGGGTGTAATGCCGAGCTTTTCAAGCTGATATTTTACAATGGTAATATCTCCCAGTTTGCGTTCGCTTTTCTTTCTATTGGTTACATTCTGGTCGTGGACCCTGTAATAAACCACATACTTCCGGCTGTTACGGATGGGATATTTTTCAGCGATCCTTACAAAGAGATCATAGTCTTCAGCAGGTTCAAATCCTGGTCTGTATGAAATTTCCCTTAGTACATCCGTGCGTATGATGGTAGCAGAATTGATGTAGCAGTTTGAAAAGAAAAGGTATGCGGGGAGAATACCGTCCCCAACAGGCAGTAAAATATCACTTAAAATCAGGGAAGAGGAGTTGATGAGTTTAGCGCGAGACCCGCTGACAGCAACTGCCGGATTCTGGCGGATCTGTTCGAGTTGATACGCAAGCCTGTCAGGAAACGCAATATCATCACAGTCGAGCGTAGCAAAATAAGTTCCCCTGGCTTCCCTGATGCCTCTGTTCCGTGTTTCAAAAAGCCCCATATTCCGGGGATTATGAAGGACCCTTATCCGTGGGTCCTGGAAACTTTCAACAATTTGCATACTGAGGTCTGTGGAGCCATCATTAATGATCAGCAGCTCAAAGTCCGAGAAACTTTGGGCCAGGACACTTTGAATGGCAGCGGAAATATAATTTCCTCCATTATAAACTGCCATGAAAACAGTTACCAAAGGAGCATTGGATGTGATGTTTTGCATTGCCATAATTCGCTACTTGCCTTTTGCCAGAAGATAGTTCACTACTTTTTTAGGTTTACTTACTTCCACTGATTGTTCCATGAATTTTCCGGTGAACAGGGTTTCCGGTTGATAATATTTATAATAAATACCTCGTTCCAGTTCCCAATAGCCATATTTAAGGATGTCTTTAGACGGTAACGGCTCCAGTTGCTGATGGAGAAGTGCTACTACTTCCTCATGGGTGGATGGTTTATAGAATCCATTCAATTGATCATAAAAGGCGTTGCCAAGCAATACAACCGGTTTGCCCCAGAAACTGGCTTCTATACCCATGGTAGAACTAAAAGCCACCGCAATATCGGCCGCATCTAGTAAGGAATAGGTATCCACCACTTCTTCCGCACGGATGACAGTCAGGTTTTTGAACCTTGCGCCAATTTCGTCCAGCTCTTTTACCTGGCTATTCTCAAGACCCTTGAGGTTGGGATGGACCCTGAGATAGAAATGAATATTTTTTTCGTGTTGGAAGCTTTCCATCAGTTTGAGGAGACCCACATTATCATTCGGATAAATTCTGCTGGAAAACCCGGCAATCCCTTCATATTCATCCATGGATGAATTATATAGTACGATGTTTTTCTTAGATCTGTCAAAACCTTCCGGGAGGCGGCCTCTTTCCTGATTTTCGGTGAACACTACCCAGGATTGGGTGATACGGCTCCTTCTGTCTGTAAAAAACCTTGAGCCTATCTCTTCTTTATCCGGGCCACCATCTCCCCAAAGTGTTTCTATCTCTTTAGCAATGGCTGTTAGCGAATGTGGTGTACTATTTTCGCAGAGGATATATTTGTTCATAGTGCCGCCTCTTTCATGGGCATAGAACTTAATATTCCGTTGTTCGCAGAGCCGCATGAAGGGGCGGATATCGAGGAAGCGGCCATTAAAAAGGACCACTTCGTCCGGTTGCACTTTATCCAGTATTTTTTTTCCGGCTTTATGTACCAGGAGGGCAGTTCTTAATCCCCGCTGAATATGTTCATTGAACAACAGGGTGTTCAATTTATGGTCCCTTTGTTCTGAGATCAGGGAAGAGGCTACGCCCAGACCAATATCTGAGCCTTCGTAAGAGAACTGTTTTAGTTCATCTATGGAAGCAAAACTTTTAGGAATGATGGTTTCATCCAGAACGATCTTGGGATAAGGGATGATATTTTTTTTAGGAATATCGATTAACTGGAAAGCTCTTTTCTTTTTATCCGCACAGTTCCTGCAGATCCATTCAACATGTGAAGGATTGGTGCAGCATGTCAATAAGTCACCTTTACAATGTGTAAAATAAACCTCATGCTTATTCTTTATTAAGTCCACCGCAATCTCCATTTCCGTTTCGATGTGCGGCGTTATATTCATCCCGTTATAAAATAACACTTTCATTGCTAGAACTTTATCACAATTTTCTAATTTGCAAAGGTAGGAATAACCGGGTAGTTAATAAAGGAGACCGGATTAATATTATTTAAGGGAGTTATATATTTAATTTATTCCTAAACTTACCTGTAAGCCCTTTCCTGTACACTACATAAACAATAAGGATGCCTATTAGCAAGGCCGAAGTAATAACGATCTTGGAAAAAATGGCAGTGTCCATGAGATAATAAGCTACCAAAAAGGCTATCGCATTAATGGCCAGCATAACCAGGCAGAATTTTGTAATATTCAGGTACTTGTTGAACAGATCCCGGTTTTCTTTATTCAATAATCCTGCAAAACCGAAGATCACATAAGAGACATATGTAGCAATAAGTGCTGCCATTACCCCCAAGTAAGGGATTAGAATAATAGAAATAACGAGGTTAACAGCGGCAGCGAGCATGGAGATCTTAGAGATGGCAAATGTTTGTTTCTTAATGGAAAGGGGATAAACAAAGAATGAATAGACGGACCAATACATATAGGCGGACATGATAATGATGGTAGCCGGATATGCCTTTTGTAATTCGGGGTTCCTGAAAAGGAACAGAAAAGCCTCCTTCATCCAGAGACAGGCAATAAATAATGTTCCGGTGATGAGCAGGGTGACTGAAATGATCAGTTTCCGTATGAGTACCCTGGCACTTTCAGTTTCACTTCTAAAACCTTCCTGCAATTGACGTGATAATGATTGAAAGATGCCACTGATCAATACATTACTATAGGCGGCCATATTATATCCCTGGCTGTAATAGCCGATCTGGGCAAGGGGTGTTTTTGAATATTCAAGCAACAACCTGTTTGAGGTGCCCAGCATATAGAGTGATAGCTGATGCGGAACCAATGGAAGGCCTACTTTTAAAGACTCCTTGATCACTGTATATTTTAACCTGAAGGAAGGGTACAGCTTTTCCTCAATAAATAACCTTTTGGCGTAATAGAGGTACATGATCAGGGTGCTAACCGGTAATACTATGATCCAGCCTAAGAAACCCAGCTTGAGGTATTTAATGGTAATAAGGTTCAATAAAACGGCTATGCAGCCCACAATTGTTGAACAAATAGCATATGGGAACGACTTCTCATGCAACACGTAATAATTGACAGCGATTGTTTCAATCGGGCATAAGATAAGGTTAAACCCCATCATTAAACAAACCCAGATCCAGTTGCTGCCGATCTTATCCAGCATTGTGAAATAAATAATGGCCGTAAAGATGAGGCTGCATATTACTCCGCCAAGGATCATGAGCCCGAATGAGCTTCTCCAGGTGGGGGCATAATTATCTCTTTGTTCAAAGAACGAATTCTGCAGCACGATATTCTGCCCCAGCGTAATAAGGATCTGCCAGACACTTAAATATGCTACCAGCAATCCATAAATGCCATAGTCATTCAGGGAGAGGTAAGGAGAAATAATCGGCATTACCAATAAATGAGCGAATACAGAAATCTTAGGTAGGATCGTGTATATTAATGTATCCTTTATTATTTTCTTTTTAGAAAATTTCATTTATTGATAATTACTTGTGCATTGTAAGTAGTGACTGCTATTTAGCCGGCTATTTTGATAATATACCGGAAAAGGTATGTTCAAATCGTTTAACGCCCTTAAGAAAGTTTTCAGTGAGTTTACTATTCCTTTGCACAGGAGGATAATACTGGCCGAACATGCTGGTAGCGAACTCTACCTGGAAAAGCAGCCTGTCATTTTTTTCCAGGGGTTTTCCTTTATGGAAGCCAATAGTATCAACTGCCAGGATCGTTCCTATTTTCCCGGTTATTTCTTTGAAGTTTTCTTTCGGGTAAACAGCCATTAATTCTTCATCCATTATCCTTCCATCCCTGCGAACAGCTTTTGGTTTTAATTTATGAGAACCTTCTATATAGCAGTGAGGACCATTATGTGTATCCACATCGGAAAGGTAAATGAAGAATTTCAGGAATTTGATCCTATCGAGGTCGAAGTGATAAAGTTGTGCTGCTTTTGAGAGATTGGTGCCCTTGTAATTAGCGGTACTCCACCACATTGCCACCAGATCAAGTACAGGCTTGGGGCCAAGGTATTGCTGAGCTACTGCTATCAGAGACTCGTCGACCAGGATGGATTGAATAGATTGGTTTTCAAACAGATCCTGATTTGTAAAATCATAGATAGGGCTAATGGGATTTTCCTTGTTATATTCAACCGGAACTTGCTCGCCCATCCTGGGAATACTTTTTTGATGTGTAGCGAATTCGACCAATTTATTAATGAGGTCCTGTTCTAATGGCACAGGAAATATATGATATCCTTTCTCCTGGATACTGTTACTGATTGACTCTATATCCTGTTTTGTAAGTTTCCCTAGTATACCTTGCACTTCAGTGAATTTATATTCACTTTTAAATAGGTTATCTACGGACGCGGCTACACCATTTACCTTTCCATTTGTAGTACAGAATAATTGCCTCATACTCATGTATGCACGATTTGGTGTTACTCCTTTCATTTTATAATAGAAGTATCCTAAGGAAAAATTAGCGAGATGAAAAAGATTTTTCGAGAATTTTATAAGAGCGCTCATATAATAAAATTGATCAAAAGGTTTAAAGATTAATTAAATATTGTATCAGATAACACCGGCTTCCAAGATTGAAATACTATAATTTTCCCAATGCAATAGTCCATTCCCTCCGGAAAAACTAAATTTAAAAATTGTATCGGAAGTATTCCTTCCCATCGTCAGAGGAAATTGGTATCTGTTTTTACCGTGCTTAACAAGCATTGAATGCTTTTCATAATTTAGGCTTAAATCCTGAATATTATCAGATGCAAAAATAACTATATATATGTAGCTGTTGTTTTGGACTGATGTCAAACTTAGCGTAAATGCTTTATCTAATTTGATGTCCACAGGAACATCTGTTGAATTTGAAGGACCAGCTTGTGATACTTTACAGCCTGAGTAGAAGTAGGGCAGATGCATATTTATTTCAGCCTTAATAGAGGCAGGGGGGGAAAAATCCAGGCGTTTTTTTATGACCTTTGCGGGGATACCCCCTACTATTGAATATGGCGGTACGTCTTTGGTTACAACAGAATTTGCACCTATAACAGATCCTTTTCCAATTGTTAATCCCTGCATTATTACAGCGTGTGTGCCAATCCAGCAATCGTCTTCAATAGAGATCTTTTTACTTCGGAGGCTGGAATATTCGTCATGCTCATTGACAAGTTTATCCTGCAGCCTGATCGGCAAATGCGGTTGAACGGAAAAGAAGTGGTTACCTGAAGAAACGAAGACGTATGGAGCAAATAACACATTTCTTCCTACGGAAATATCGCCTATCAATCTGCAGCCATCCTGAATAGAGCTTCCATCCTGGAGGATTATTGCGCAATCTTCCAGGGGTTCTATCAATATATTGTTTCCAATCCATACCTTTTCCCCAAGAAAAATCTGTGAGTTGGCTGAAAGGAATAATGATGAATTCTTACCTATACTATTTCCCGATGTAGCAACCAAAATTCCACCTTTAGAAAATATATCTGCACTTGGATGTATATCTATGCCAGGATAATTACGCATGTAAAGTAACAACTTATACAATAGAGATTGCGCCAGGTATATTTTTAAAAGCGAAATATATTTTTTCATACAAGGACTGTTTATTTATCTTATGTATTCATGCAGTTACTTTTCTAGAGTATTTAGATACCTCTTTCCGGTTGGTTTAATTTTTGCGATCCTTCCAATAATCTGTCTGTTTTATTGTTTAATGAGCTCCCAGCTTAAAGGTGTTCCGGATTTAATGCCCGACGCGGCTTTGGCTCCAATGATGTTTTTATAGAACCTTGTATGAAGGCCATTTGAGGGCCTTACACTTCTAACATGTTCAGCTGTGATAGTTTCTCCTTCAGCAATATCTTTAACAATATAGAGGGAGCGTTTGAAAACCATATTCTTTTTTTCCTTTTCGCTCAGTTCATAGCTTACCCTTCCGAGGCTTTTCCATGCTCTTTCAGATTCTTCCACGAGGGAGGCGAGTTCATGGGGTTCAATAGAGAATGCGCTATCTACACCACCATCTGCTCTTCTGATGGTAAAATGCTTTTCGATCACGCAGGCACCCAATGCAACAGATGCTATAGACACTCCTATACCCATAGTATGATCGGATAAACCTACATGAGTCCTGTAAAGCTCTCTCATATGAGGGATGGTAAGGATATTGGTATTCTCCGGCGTTGCGGGGTAGGTGCTGGTGCATTTCAATAACACCAGTTCTTTACAGCCGTTTTCCCTTAGTATGGAAACAGCTTCCTGGATATCTGCGATCGTAGCCACACCTGTGGACATTATTACCGGTTTGCCGGTTTTAGCTACTTTTTCGAGCAGCAGGTGATCCGTATTTTCGAAAGAAGCGATTTTATAACAAGGTACGTTCAGTGATTCGAGAAAATCTACGGCAGTGTGGTCAAAGGGGGAACTAAATGCCAGGAGCCCTCTTTTTGCAGCATGTTCGAATATAACAGGGTGCCAGTCCCAGGGCGTATATGCTTCTTTATAGAGATCATAAAGTTCACGACTGTTCCATAAGGAATCCCCATCTTTAATGGTATGGGCACCTCTGATGGTCATAGTATCTGCAGTATAGGTTTGCAGCTTAATAGCGTGTGCTCCTGCATCTGCGGCTGCATCAACGATTGCAAGTGCTCTGTCCAGAGATTGATTGTGGTTTCCAGACATTTCTGCTATGATAAAAGGCTTGTGTTCTTTGCCAATTGTAATTGGACCGATTTTTATATCCATGTAAACAGTTTGTTAGTTAATTGAACGAATAAGCATAAAGGCTTCCGCCAGTTTTTTTCCTACTACTACTCCCCAGCGTTTTGCATAAATCTCCAGCGCTTCCGGAGACCTGGGATGGGGGAATGCTCTTTTTTCGAATTCATATGATTCCATCCCTTTGATCTTTGCCTGTAATCCGTTTTCAGTGATCTCTACAAACAGGTTCGGAATAAAATGCTTCGGATCCGAAGATGCACGCCATTCTGTGCCAGAGGGCGTTTCAAAAGTTATGATGGTTTGTACTTTTTCATGCGCCATTGGCCTGCAAGCTGTGATCACTGCTTCAAAAGTACGCTGGTGATCAATGTTTACATCTCCGCCATGGTGTGTGAATATTACAGCTGGCTCAAAGTCGTTTTTCTCTTTTTCAATCACCTTTACAATATCCAGCAGGTCTACACTGTCGAAACGATTATCTGCAAAGTTATAGATACCTACAGAATTATATCCTATAGCCTGTTGGGCTGAAAGAATATTAGCACGGTGTGTGGCGAGTTCTTTCTCCCAGAGAGCCGGATCCCGTGTGTCTGCACGAGATGTGATGCCTTCCCCAAGGATGATTGTTCTAACTGTACAGTTAAATTCGTTTATGAGCCTGTGCATGGTAGCACCGGGCCCTAATAGTTCATCATCCGGGTGTGCTACTACCAGCAGGATCCTTTTATTTCTTAATGATTCTAACATCTGCTATAATTGAATCTTTTTTTAATGATGCCCTGGAGAATTCAAATCTGAACTGTTCATTCTCAATAAACGCATGGGGATAGCCTTCTGCATCGAGCATTCTGATATGATCAAACATTTCTTGCAGTTGCGTTAATGTTGCCATATTACTTTCTTCCGGTTTTCTCCTTTTAAATATTACGGGTTCGCCTGTTTGTGCAGCAGGTTGAAGCGTATCATTTACGATCTTAATGATCATTTCTTTCATCAATGCACTGGCCCTGATAAAGATCTCTTCAGCGGTGCCGAGGAGGCTCAGCTCTTTTTTAAGATAAACCGCACCGGTATCCAATCCCTTTTCTACTTTGATAGCGCTCAACATTGTTTTATCATGCCCCCGGACTATGAGGTTCTGCAGGGGGCTTCCGCCTCTTCCATAGGGAAGGTCCGTCATGTGAAATACTATACAGTTAAACTGTGTGTAAACGGGTGCCGGAATAATATCTGACCAATGCAGAAAAAAAATATAATCCGGCCTCATCTCCTTGAGCCACTCCGGGTCCAGTTCTTCTTTGGTATGAATAAAAACCGGGTTCAGCAACGAATCGAGTTGCTGCTCCATGTTTTTGTGAATATTATTGGAATTGGCAATTACTATCTTCATACGCTTAATTTGAATGTGTAAACGTTACAAGCCTGGCCATTGAAGTCCTGTTCCTCCTGCCTTTCAAAATTCAGTATTTCAAATACCTGTGCAGATGGCGTATTCTCTTTTTTAACAACTGCTTTCAGGTATTTTATATTATGCTCAATACCACCAAGATGGATAATGAGTGATCTGATAATAGTTAAGCCAAGCCCTTTTCCGCGAAATGCTTTATCTATTGAATAGTCGATAAGGGCTGTTCCACTGTTCTCTTCTAGATCAATGCGGATCTGGCCAACGGGTACCTGATCTTTTTCCATCAGGAAGATCTTTGTATCCTTTGCCTCCAGTTTTTTCTGAAACCATTGAATATGAACGTCGTAGGATACCGGATTGGAATTGAGAGAATTTTTCCGCACTTCTTCTTCATTGACCCAATTAAACAGTACATCTTTATCAGCAGTTGCTGCTGCTCTTAGTTGATAGTATTTTTCTTCTGCAAGCCGGCTGAAAAGACGGATAAACCTTTCTTTAGACCTGTTATCGAAGTATTTTGCCTGTAATTTGTGGCTAAGAAGCAGCTTTTGCTGATCATCAACAAAAATGTCTTTCCCGTCGAATGCCAGGCCTGTTTGCGTAAGGAAGGCATAAACATGCTTCTGGTTATCGGCTATCTGTACAAGGTACAATTCTCCGCCTACAGTAAGATATTCATATGAAATGGTGCTTGGTGGGCAAATAGCATATTTGCATGTTTGCATCAGTGCTGCGAGGTCCTCTTCAGAGAGGTTCTCCCGGATGTGTATATCCAACGAGCTTTTGGCGGCGTAGATAAGGAGTGCTTCTTTGTGAGAAAAGGCGCTTCCAAGAACAACAAAACAGGTTTGTTGTACCTTTTTTGATTCAAGCATTTTCAACACAGAGAGGGTCATATTATGGGTGTCGGCCCCTCCGAGGCATATCAGCACAGCTTCTTTCCTGTCTGCGTTGTTGTTTGCCGGTTTAAAAGCAGGTCTCAACAGAACATAATCCGTTCCAAGGTAGAAACAGGTAGAAGGCGTTGCCTGGTATGCAGATTTACAGATGCCTCCGGCATGGTTGATGATCACATCGGCCAGGAATGGGGACGTATGAATATCATCTATACAAACCAGCTTATTTCCGTTTGCTTTGATCACCTGTTGATAGGGGGGCATAAAGTGGTAACCATCGAGAACAATTATCTCGCTGCCATCCAGCTCTTTTACCCATGTCTGCGCTTCCTCTACAATATTGGTTGCAGGGGGAAGGATATGCAAATATTGGCAATACTGTTCTATCAGTTTTTGCAGGCTGTCAGAAGGGGATTGGATAAAGAAGTGGCATTCGAAATTTTCGCTGAGCATTTGTGCTAATGCGCAACTGCGAACCACATGGCCCAGGCCAATCTGACTACTCCCATCTGCCCTGAAAAATATTTTTGTTCTATCAGACATTATATGAACTTCCTGAATACGGGTTTAGTTGGTTCTCCTTTTAGGTATTTGTCATATCCACTGTCCAGCGCCTGTATGTATACTTTAAGCGATTCATCAAATGCAGCGGTAAAGAAAGCAATATCTTCAGCTGTATGTGAGAAAGTGGGTATAAATACGCCCTGGAACAGTACGCCATTTTTGATCATCTCCTGTAATACCAGTGTTCTAAGGCCGGGAGAGAGTTCTTTCTGGCGGTCTCTGAACAGAAACACGGGCATCCAGTTGCAGTCTGCTACCTGAATGTGATCTGAAAGATGATGTTTTGCAATAGCCTCCTTACATTTGGCGATGAGCGTGTCGCCCAGTTTGTGGGTATGGCCTATGACATCCTGCTGCTGGTACACATCGAGTGTAGCGATGGCTGCGCCAATATTGTGTGTTTCGCCGCCATGTGTGGTAGAGGTCAGGAATACTTTCTCTTTGCCGGTTGCTCTTATCCCCCCTAATTCCATTACCTCCTTAATACCGGTGAGTGCGCAGAATGAAAATCCGTTTGCGATGGATTTGCCCCAGGTTGCCATATCCGGCAGCACACCAAATTTGGTCATAGAGCCGGGGAATGCAGATTTATAGCCGGTGATCATTTCATCAGCTATATAGAGGGCACCATTCTTATGGGCGAGATCTATCGCTTTACGGAGATAGCCATCGGGCAGTCCGAAGTTCTTTTCCGGTTCGGATATTACACAGGCTATCTGACCCGGGTATTTTTCAAACAGTGCTGTGAGGGATGCGAGATCGTCTCCCTTATAGGTTACAGATAATGCACTTATTTCTTCGGGAACACCAAGGTCGCAGGCTGTTTTTCCAATGAACCAGTCATCGTAGGAATAAAAAGGATGATCGCCAGGGAATGCCACCAGTTTCCTGCCGGTATAGGCACGTGCAAGTTTAACAGCAGCTGTGGTTACAGTGGAGCCATTTTTGGCAAACTTGATCATATCATGCCCGGGAACTACGGCCAGGAACCTCTCTGCCATTTCCTTTTCTATATAAGAGGGCCGCTGGAAATTTACCCCTTTTTCTAATTCTTCCCTGACGCGTTGAAGTACAGGTTCATATGCATGACCCAGGGTAACAGAAGTAAGCCCCATGGAGCAGTCCAGGAACTTGTTGCCATCTACGTCCCAAACATGTGCGCCCTTGCCATGGCTGATCGCTGCAGGAGAGAGAAGGGGAAACTGGTCGTCTCCTTTAGAATATGTATGGGCCCCACCAGGGATCAGATCATGGATCTTTGCCCTGTATTCATCTGATCTTTGAAAGTTAGTTATCATTGCGCAGTGATTTAAAATATCCTTCGTTCCTTGAAATATTGTTATTCTTTTCCATTACCGCGGGATGTGTCAGCAGGTATTCAACATATTCTTCCATGGTGGCATTCATCCCCAGTTCTTTCACTAGTATTTTAATCATTTCAAAATCCGCGGGTTCGTCCACGGTCATCCTTATTCTTCCGAGATCAGCTCCTTCATTGAAATTGGCGGACCTGAAGGGTGCTTTGCCAAAAAAAGAAGAGTTTTTTCGGATATATGGTGTTACGTGTTCCCGGTCTGACGGGATAGTGGCGGATTGCCATGCTTCCTGCAGGGCTTTGAATGTAAACACCTCCACATCCTGGCCATCAGGATATTTTTCTTCGAGTGTATTGGAGGCGTAATCCAGTTTATTATCAATTGTAAATTGAATGACCTTATCTATCAGTGCGGGATCTATCAACGGGCAGTCTGAAGTTAACCTTACTACATATTCCGGCTGGTCTTGCCTGGTAGCCTGGTAAAATCTGTCGAGCACATCATCCATACTTCCCTGGAATACTTTTACTCCGAGAGCTTCAGCGATGTTTTTCACTTTGTGAATATCGTCCTCAAAGGTAGTGGCAACAATGAGCTTATCGATCTTTTTGGCTTGGAGGATCCGCCTTAAATGCATCTCAAGCAGGGAAACGCCTTTTGTTTCCTGCAAAATTTTGCCGGGGAATCTTGTTGATCCGATCCTTGCTTGTGTAACGGCGACTACTTGCATATTACCAGTTGGCAGGGTTTAAAAGTAATGTTTCAGATACTTCTATCTCATCGATCTGTGATCCTACACGCAGGCCATTGTTATTCTGAACGACGGACAGGTTGGCCTGAAATTGTTCCAATGAGTCTACACCGATCAATACCTTGTCGATATACTCATTAGAGAGGGCATACTGTAGTGCTAATTGTTGAACCGGTATGCCGGCAGTGACGGAAAGGTCCCTGAGTTTCAGGATGTATTTAGAAAGGGGCTTTAACTTTTCCGGCAATTCCTGCGGATCTTTGAAAAAGAGCCCTTGCAGAAAAACGGACCTCACGTGAATCTCCTTGCCTCTTTCCTTGGCTTCTTTCAGCAATGCACCCCTTTGAAAATTATTGTCCAGCAGATTGAAAGGCAATTGTACCAGGTCGATGTCATCATCTGCCAATACCTGCCTGAACTCATCATTTGTATAAATAGATACGCCTGTTTTGCGGATGAGGCCTTCTTTTTTAAAAGAGAGCAGCAGCTTTTTCAGTTCCGGGTGGCTTAAATAGTCACCGGCACTATGGAACATGTAGCTATATAATTCACTTATTTTCAGCGCGGCGGTTTTGAGCTGCAGGTATTCTCTCAGCTGAGTGCCTTCTTTATATTTAAATTTCGAAATGATATCAAAAGCATGATCGTGACCGGCATGGTATTCGCCAATGAGGCTTTCCGCAGTGCCGTAGGCTTCTGCGGTATCCAGGATGCGGATACCGTTTGCATGAGCAAGTTCCAGGATCTTAAATACCTGGTTCCTGCCGGGCATTCCCTGAGTATTATTTATGCCGTAGGGTAAACCGAACTGGACGGTACCCAGGATTATTTTATTTGTATGCTGCATATACATCCTTCTTCAACATCGTGACACTGCATTTGTTATAATAGTCATCAGTTGCATCGTATTCTTTGCTGCTATGATGAAAAGATCCTTTATGGACCAGTTGATATAACTGAGAGGCGGTAAAGATCTGGTCGTAATTCTGTTTAAAGCTGAATGCTTCAAACTGTGTGATATGTTCATAGTGGTTCCGGATGGCTTTTTCAGAGAAAAAGTCTACCGCTACGAGGGTACCTTTATCTGCCAATACGCGGTCTATCTCAGCAACTACTTTCAATAGCAGGTGCCTGTCTATCACATAAAAAACAAAACCTACTATTACGAGATCAAACTGGCCATCTTCAAACATCTGCATATTATCTGCTGTGCCTGTAAAAAGCTGCACATCAGGATAATGCATGGTGCCGTAATCTATGGCTTGCTGGGAAGGGTCAAGGCCAAAAACTTCTGCCTGCCGGAAGGTTTCTTTAATACCATTCAGCCGGTAGCCTGCTGAAGATCCGATCTCCAGTACTTTCTTCGGGGTTACATGATAGTTTTTGAGGGTATTCACCACCACATCATTTTCCGGAGAATAGGTTTCAAGCACAGATCTGTTCCTGCCAAACCATTGGTTGGCTTCATATTCCTGAAAGGCTTTTTTCTGTGATCCCAGCGGAGCGCTATGCATTGGCTAAAACGGTTTGGATAACGAAATCAAGGTCCTGATCAGTCAGCCCAGGATACATTGGTATACTGAGGCAGCCTTCGTAGTACTTTTCAGCAATTGGATAATCTCCTTTTTTATGACCGAGGGACTTGTAATACGGTAACGTGTGTACCGGGATGTAATGTACCTGGGCAAATATCTGGTTTTCTCTGAGCTTGTTATAAAGATTGGCGCGGTCGGGAGTTTTGATCACGTATAAATGATAGGCATGACCTTCTTTATAATTGGCTACGGAAGCATCCACTTTTGTTCCTTTAAAAGCCTTATCGTAATACTGTGCGATCTCCCTTCTCCTGGCCAGGCCTTTGTCTGCTTTATTCAGCTGGGAAATACCCAGGGCAGCCTGGAAATCGGTGAGCCGGTAATTATAGCCCAGTTCCTGCATTTCATAATACCAGCCGCCGTGATTTTCTTCCATTCGGGCGGGGTCTTTAGTGATGCCATGGGTTCTGAGCACCATTAATTTATCGTAGAGGGCTTTATTATTTGTGGTGATCATGCCACCTTCTCCGCAGGCAATGTGTTTTACCGGATGAAATGAGAAGATAGAAAGGTCAGCGAATTGGCCATTCCCGCACCTCTGGCGTTGCCCTTTGCTGTCTGTAAAGAACCCTCCGGGAGCATGGCATGCATCTTCAATGATCCACAAACCGTATTCATCTGCCAATTTCCGGAATGCTTCCAGATCTACGGCATATCCTGCAAAATCAACAGGTATGATGCCGGTATAAGTGCCTTTGGGGACAGATTCCAGCAGGGTTTTCACTTTTTGAAGGTCCAGTGTGGCTGAAACAGGATCAATATCAGCAAAAGTAACCTTACCGCCGCAGTATTTTATGCAATTGGCAGAAGCGGCGAATGTGATGGGAGAGGTGATCACATTGGAGGTTTCGTTCACGTCCAATGCAAGGGCACAAAGGTGGAGCGCTGCTGTACCATTTGAAACTGCTACGGCATATTTTGCACCTACATATGCTGCAAATGCTTTTTCAAACTCAGCTATTGTGGGTCCCTGGGTTAGAAAGTCTGCTTTAAGGGCTGTGATCACAGCGTCTACATCTTCCTGACTAATGTCTTGTTTTCCGTAAGGAATGTTTTTCATCTTTAATTAAATTGTAAAAGCTGGATCTACATGTTCTTTTATGAGTGTTCTGATCTCATCTACACTTACCCATTCATTATTTTCGCCGGAGTTATACCTAAAGCCCTGTACTACAGGAGTAGCATTAAATGTTTTTACAAAATCGTCCAGTTTAAAATTCAGACTTTGCGGTAAGATAGCGTAATACTTGCCAAGGTCGTAAGTAGAGAATGAGTCAGAGCTGGTGATCATTTCTTCGTGTACTTTTTCACCTGGGCGGATACCTACTATTTTTTGTTCACAGTTGGGGCCAATTGCGGTAGCTACATCTGTTATTTTATAAGAAGGGATCTTTGGTACAAATATTTCTCCTCCCCAGGCTGATTCCAAAGCATGCAATACCATATCCACACCGTCGGCCAGTGTAATATTGAACCGGGTCATGGTTGGGTCGGTTATTGGGAGGAAGCCTTCTTTTCTTTTATTCATGAAGAAGGGGATAACGGAACCATTTGATCCCATTACATTACCATAGCGTACCACGGAGAAGCGTATGGGGTTGGTACCTTTTATGTTATTGGCGGCAACAAATAGCTTGTCTGAAGCCAGTTTGGTTGCACCATACAAATTGATGGGAGCCGCGGCTTTGTCTGTTGATAAAGCTACAACACGCTCAACGTTTGTTTCCAGGCAGGCGTTAATGATATTTTCTGCTCCGATAATGTTGGTCTTGATACATTCCATCGGATTATATTCTGCAATGGGTACGTGTTTCATGGCTGCTGCGTGTACAACATAGTCGATGCCTTTTAATGCTCTTCTTATTCTGTCATAATCACGAACATCCCCAATAAAGAAGCGTACCTGCGGATAGCGGGACTCTGGAAAGTCCATTGCCATCTGAAATTGTTTTTGCTCGTCGCGGGAAAATATAACGAGGCGTTTGATGTTAGGCCAGCGTTCTAAAACTATTTTGGTAAAAGCTTTACCAAAAGACCCTGTACCTCCTGTAATGAGGATGCTTTTTCCATTTAAATCTAACATGTTATAAAACCCTTATGTTTTTAGGTGTTGCTAATTATAATCTATCATCAACAATAGACCTGTCCAAAATTGATTTTGTATCAAATATTACGGCACTTGGGCCATATTTTAACATTTTATAATCCATTGACCTGAATTCGTCGTGCGCAACGGCCAGGATAATGGCATCATATTTATCTGTTATCTGTTCTTTCAGACGGATGCCGTATTCCTGTTCTACCCTCTCTGCGGAAGCATGAGGATCATGGATATCAACCAGCAGGCCGAATTGTGTAAGTTCCGAATAAATATCGATCACCCTGGAATTACGTATATCCGGGCAGTTTTCTTTGAAGGTGATTCCAAGGATCAGCGCCCTTGCACCATCAATTTTATGCCCTTTTTTGATCATCAGCTTTATCACTTTGTTGGCGACAAAGATACCTATATTATCATTTACCCTCCTTCCTGAGAGGATCACCTGGGGATGATACCCAAGTGCTTCTGCTTTATGTACCAGGTAATAGGGGTCCACTCCTATGCAATGACCTCCTACGAGCCCTGGTTTATATTTAAGGAAGTTCCATTTGGTGCCCGCTGCTTCGAGCACATCCATTGTATCAATGTCCATTTTATCAAAGATCAGGGCCAGCTCGTTTATGAAACTGATATTGATATCCCTTTGTGCATTTTCGATGGCCTTGGAAGCTTCCGCTACCTTAATGCTTGGGGCCAGGTGTGTGCCGGCAGTAATGATACTTTCATACAGCTTATTCACTACCTGGGCAGCCTGGGGATTGGAACCGGAGGTCACCTTTTTGATCTTTGTAAGGGTATTTACTTTGTCTCCCGGATTGATCCTTTCGGGAGAATATCCGCAGAAGAAGTCCTGGTTTAGTTTCAGTCCTGAAATACCTTCCAGGATGGGTACGCACTCTTCTTCTGTGCAGCCGGGATAAACCGTGGATTCGTAAATAACAATATCGTTTTTCTTGAGCACTTTCCCCAGCATTGCCGTGGCTTTCCGAAGCGGGCCAAGGTTGGGTGCTTTGAACTGATCTATTGGGGTAGGAACGGTAACAATATAAATATTACAATTCCCAAGTAATGTTTCATCTGAGGAAAAGCTCAATCCGTTGTAGTTATCAGCAGGGGCCAGCACCAGTTTGAGTGCATCCAGGTTTGCTTCCCTGGTGTGATCTTCTCCTTTGATCAACTCGGATATTCGCTGTTCATCAATATCAAATCCAAGAACGGTGTATTTTTTCCCAAACTCAATAGCTAATGGCAAACCAACATAGCCTAATCCTATAACCGCAATTTTATATGGGGGATGCATGATATTCAATTGTTGAGATTAAGCCATAATTTCCCTATAGAATTTTCGAACAATCAACCAAATCAGAATAAAGAAGCCTGCGAGAAAGCCTCCAATAAATGCCCCTTTTAAAAAGCCCATCTTTTTGACAGGCAGCGGTAGTATTGGCTTATCGATAATTTGAATGATGGGTGTTTCCTGCGCCATAGACATTTTGGATATTTCCAGGTTCTTTACTACTTCCCCATACATGGTTTGCAGCACTACTTTGTCCCTGGTTTCTAATTCCAATCCTACGGTGGCCACTTTTCTGGCGGGATTCAGATTGAGGTCCTGCGAAGCGGCGGCGGCATATGTTTTTCTGTTCAAAAGCAATTCAAGTGAATCGGCTTTTAGCTGTAGCTTGTCAACATTGATTTTACTGCGTTTAGTTTTTGTTTCCACGTAAAAATCAGTTGCTTCTTTCACCAGCTTGTCTGTGAAGGCCTTTGCAAACAGCTCATCTGGTCCAATATAACTGACGGCAATAAAAGACAGTTTTTTATCCGGTTTGTTGACATTCAGGTTGTTTGTTATGATCTCCCGGTAAAGCATAAAAAGCACACTGTCCTGCGCAATAGAAAATGCTTCTCTTTGTTGCGCGAGCGGGAAAGTTATATTTTTAAGGAGGGGGTATTTATCCTTCCTTTTTAACCATACTTCAGATTGCATGTAATAGTCTGCCATGCTTTGCCCTTTGGTAAAGGGCGCCAGGAGTGTTTTTTCCACCATCAGGCGGGATTTCAGGAATTCTATGATGTTTTCCCCCGCAAATACTCCGCTGTTTCCGCCACCTCCAAGGTCTACACCAAACTGACTGGCCAATCCTGCATAAGCACCTAAAGGACTGGTTTTTCCTTCTTCCAGCACAAACGTGAGGTCAGCAACGTATTTTGGCTGTTTAAAATAAGCGTAAGTAAATCCCATGGCAGCTCCCAGTATTCCGAATAAAACAATCACCTTCCATTGTTTTATTAAATATACTATCCACTCCGTCAGCTTCTGTATAAGATCTTTTAAGGATATGTTGGTATTGTTGTTCAATCAGAATGCTTTTTAAAATTGTGTGACAAGGGAACTGCGTTATTTGATCTTATCCAATACGGTAACAATGATCAGTGCCAATGAGGCGATGCCGGTAGTAATACCTAAGGCTTCCTGTCCGGACAGGCCTCTGCTTTCTTTCTTAGCAGGAACGTATATCTCAGCACCAGGTTTTACTTTAGGATACCTGTTAAAGAACAACACTTTCCTGGTGCTTTTCACTTCTCCATTCGCATAAACTATATAACTTCTTCTTTTCAATGCTCCGTTGGTGAATCCTCCGGCGCCATTGATGTATTCTCTGAATCCTATATTATTATCGAACCTCACTTTTTTAGGGAAATATACTTCACCAAACAGTTGTACGGTTTGCAATTTCTTCGGGATCTTAATAATGTCGCCTTCTTCCAGCAACAGATCAAACTTAGATCCGGGTTGAGCCAGGATCTTTTGGAGGTTAATACCCAGTAATTGTTCTTTCCGGGATACGGCACTTTGCATTTTGGTGATGGCAGTGCTGTCTTCCATTTTATTATAATAGACCTGTAATTTGCTATCCAGGAAAGCACTATCTGAGGCATTTACAAAAGTTTTCCGTAAAAGCACAGCGCCTTCTGCATATGCTTCCGGTCTCAGGCCGCCGGCACGCTTCATCACATCAGAGATCTTCTCTCTTTTAGAATTAATGGTGTAAGCGCCGGGGTATACTACTTCTCCGTCGATTGAAACGGAAGCCTGTTCAGAATAAGTAGGTGATTTCCTTACCACTACTTCATCAAAAGGTTGCAAGGCATATCCGGTCATGGCGCTCATATCAGTTGAGAGGTCGAACTGGGCAACAATAGACGTAGTGCTATCGTTGGGGCTGTATGTTTTACCCCGGATGCGGCGTGAAACCTCTACTCTTTGAAGAGAGGCGGCATCCCTGAGGCCGCCTGCCATCAGTATGAGATCTTCCAGGTGCAGGCTATCCGCATAATTGAAATAACCGGGAGCATTCACCTGGCCGCTGATCTTTACCTGGTAGTCTTCCCTGAGGCCCAGTTTAGAATAGATCACAACACTATCTTCCCGTTGCAAAGCGATTGTTTGTTTGCCGGAAAGTGCGTCCTGCACATTAAAGCTGCTGCCTGAAGGGGTATAATCTTCTTTCAGGCGGAAGATCACTGCGCGTGAAAGAGAGGCCTCTTCTTTTACGCCGCCGGCTTTTTTGATGAGGTCTGCCACCGTCATATTTCCTTCCAGGGCGTATTCCCCTTCATGGAATACGGCACCGGTGATGGTGATACGGTTGGAGTAGCGGTTCAAAACAGAATCCACAAAGATCTTGTCTCCGGAGCGGAGTTTGAAAGTAGCGATCTGTTCTGCCGGGATGTTCACCACTTCCCGTTCTTTATTATTAATGCGTGTGGCACGGAGCATGTCTCTTAAAGACTTGTCTGTGTACCCGCCTGCGAAGTTCAGGATATCCTGCAGGGATTCATTGTCTTTTGCCTCAAAGATGGCAGGGCGTTTTATTTCTCCTACCAGTTCCACACGGGTTTTATAGGGGTTCACTTTCACAATATCCTGGTCCTGCAATACGATATTATTGGTAAGATCTCCATTGGTGAGGAAGTCATAGAGGTCGAAACGGGCTATGGGCGCACCGTTTCGGATCACCTGGATATCTCTGAAAGAGCCGTTTTCATTGGGGCCCCCGGAAACGTAAAGAGCATTGGCTACTGTAGCAAGTGAAGGGAGTGTATAAGAACCCGGGCGGTCAATTTCTCCTATTAATAATACTTTAATGCTCCGGATGGTACCGAGAGATATTTGTACGAATGTATTACCTGATTTTATACCACCATAGATGGTGCCCAGTTGTTTAGTGATGCGGGTAGTTGCTTCTTCCATGGTGAGACCGTTTACATATACAGGTCCCAGGTAGGGGATGCGCACATAACCTTCGGGGCTTACTTTTAATTTATGCTGTACTTCTGAGTAACCGTAAACATCAATCACCAATTCATCTCCTGCGGCTAAGCGATAATTGGGTGGGGTGGCCATGCGGAGATTGGGTTCGAAAGTAAGGTTCTTGTTGCTGAAAAGTTCTGCACCAAAGATCTTCATCCTTCTTTTTTCTTCCAGGCTCATGGGTTGAACGTCGCGGGCAGAGATGATGTTTTCGTTATCTACTGTGCGCTCAGTTTCCTCCAGTTTAGCATTTGTGGGTGTGCCGGTGGTAAATTCTTTCTCCAGGTTCAGCGCACGGATCCGGTCTTTCAGTTTTAATACCTGGTCTGCCGGGATCCCTTTTTGCTGTGCATAAGAATCGATCTGATCCAGGGAAACCTTATTCCGCTTCATTTCTGCAACGATCTGACGGACCTGTTCATCGGAAAGGTCGTCCACTTTCATTTGCTGCGCCTTTTGTAAAGAAGGCACCTGGGCAAATGAACACATACCAATTAGTAAGAAAAATTGAACCAATAATATTTTCTTCATGCAGTAGAAAGCTTTTCTCGGAATGTTAGGCCACCATCGTAACAAACTCCCTGCCACGCACGGGGTTTGCGTAAAATGATCGGCAAATTTATTAAAAATAACATATAAATGTTAGCCGATTGAAAATCAGGTGCATTATACGTACTTAAACTTTTTTTCCAAAAAGTAAATCCGGATGGGTGTTTTTATCGTAAATACCCCTACCGTCTTCAGCAAACATATCCGTGAACTAACATTTGTTTATATTAATATACATTAATACTTAAACGTTATACGCCCCCGGTTAACCAGTAAATGCAAGCCAATAGAAAACTCCCTTTTTGATGCTAGTACCTGATTATGAAATTGTTAATCATGTAGAATTTAGCTGTGCAACGAAAAATAATCGTGGAAATTGTTTGGAGTAACGTCTTTTTTTGTTTAAATTAGTATAACAAAACTTAAACAATATGTCATCCGCTGAATTTAACACCCTATTGCTCAGCAATGCTGACTTTCTGAAACCGTTTGCCATTACTTTAACCAAAGATCCCGAATCCGCGAAGGACCTTTACCAGGAAACTATGTTCAGAGCCTTATCCAACCAGGAGAAATACCTTGCCGGCACCAATATCCGGGCCTGGCTGTACACTATCATGCGGAATATCTTTATTAATAATTACCGGCGAAAATCAAAACAACACCTCTGCTTTGATAATTCTTCCAACGACTTTTTGTTGAACACCCAGCAGGTAATTATTGGTAACCAGGCAGAAAGCGGGTTACGGGTAAAGGACATCCAAACCTCCGTGCACCATTTGCCGGTTATATTTAAGAAACCGTTTGTGTTATACCTGGACGGATTTAAGTACTTCGAAATAGCAGATATCCTGGAAGAACCATTGGGCACCATCAAAAGCCGTATCCATTTTGCCCGTAAGATGTTGAAGGCCCAAGTTTCCCGTTATTAAGAATGTTATAGAGAAATGTAACCCGTTCCTCGTTTTAACCCGTACTCTCCTTTCTACCATCCCTGACCAACGTATGCCTTTTCCGGGTTTTCCGGCAAAAGGGCGAACTATGTAATTTTTTGAGCGGAATTAAAAAAACGGCTTTACTTTTATGGTCTAACCATTCCTTCCAAAATGTTACCACCCGTTATTTTGGTGAACGAGCAGGACGAACCTGTTGGCACCATGGAGAAGCTTGAGGCGCATCAGAAAGGTTTATTACATCGTGCATTTTCTGTTTTTGTGGTGAACAAAAACGGCGAGATGCTGCTGCAGCAAAGGGCGCAGGATAAATATCATTCCGGCGGGCTTTGGACCAATACCTGTTGCAGTCACCCCCTTCCGGGTGAAGATGACCTGGCTGCTGCGCATCGCAGGCTGATGGAGGAAATGGGTTTTGATTGTGAACTCCGGGAGGTCTTCAGTTTCACTTACCGGGCAGCGTTTGATAACGGGCTTACGGAACATGAGTTTGACCATGTGTTCTTTGGTACCTATGATGGCGCTGTGTTGCCGGATGCGGCAGAAGTGCAGGCTACCCGGTATCTGTCTTTGGATGCTATAAGGCAACTGCTTTTAACGGCGCCGGATACTTTTACGCCCTGGTTCCACCTGGCGTTCCCGAAGATTGCGGCGTTTATTGAGGAGCAGGGCTAGTGGTTCGTTTTTTGCTATTGTTCCTGTGCCATAACCATATCTACTATGTCAATTTCTACGCAAAAAGCCGTTCACCTCTCCGGCCTGAACGGTTTCCGGGCCTTAGCGGCTACGGGTGTGGTGATCTCCCACATCATCATCAGCGCTATTACTGAATTTGGATTGAACCCCCACATACTTGGTACGGAACCTAACGGAGAAGCCAAGGGTCTGCAATTGGCGGCCTATGGGGTGACCATTTTCTTTGTACTGAGCGGGTTCCTCATTACTTTCCTGCTGCTGAAGGAAAAGGAACTGCAGCCGGTGAATATCAAACATTTTTATGTGCGAAGGATCCTGCGGATCTGGCCCTTATATTACTTATACCTGGTGATCTGCCTGATCGTGATGTTTGCCCTGGCGATGCCCAGGGATTGGACTTCCCTGTCGTTCTACATCTTTATGGTGGCGAATGTTCCCCTGATCGTGAAAGGGATTAATATTCCTTTGCTGCTTGGGCACTACTGGAGCCTGGGCGTGGAAGAGCAGTTCTATGCTTTCTGGCCCTGGATCGCCAGACAGGAGAACTCCCGGTTGCTGAAATGGGCGGTGGGCTTAACTGGTGGGCTGATCCTGCTGAAAATGGTGTTCTGGTTGATGTCGATCAAATGGGGGATCGATACACCTTATGTTGCTTTGTCTATCACCCGGTTTCAATGTATGATGATCGGGGCGGTGGGGGCTATCTTCTTTTATATGAATAACGGGCGGCTCATTACCCTGGCCACTAACCTGTTCACGCAGATCGCCTGCTGGGGTGTAATACTCTTCATTATTGCGAACAGGTTCCATATTGCTTCTGTGCTGGACCATGAGATTGTGAGCGTGGTGACACTTTTTCTCATTATTGCACAGGTGACCCGTAAGAACAGGATCATCAACCTGGATAATCCGCTTTGTAATTTCCTGGGGAAGATCTCCTTCGGGATCTATGTGTACCATATGCTGGTGATCTTTGCGGTGACGAAGGTGTTGGCG
The DNA here is from genome assembly GCF_900129465.1 of Chitinophaga niabensis. Lineage (NCBI taxonomy): Bacteria > Pseudomonadati > Bacteroidota > Chitinophagia > Chitinophagales > Chitinophagaceae > Chitinophaga > Chitinophaga niabensis. The sequence goes on from NZ_FSRA01000002.1 coordinate 1,494,938, forward strand.
TTGCTGCCTGTTGAGAATAGCTGGAAGTATGTATTGCTGACGGTGCTGGTAATGGGCGGGAGTGTGCTTGTGGCGTATGTTTCCTATCAATTCTTTGAAAAACGGTTCCTGCTGCTGAAGCATAATTACAGTGCAGTGAATAGTTCCGACACGGCGGAAAAAACGCCGGAGGTGGTAGTAAGTAAATGATGCATGTTATCCTCCTTTCCGGAAAGTTGCGGCTGCCTGTTTGATGTACAGTAACAGATCATAAGTGGAGGCATCTTTCATGAACTGGTAGCTGGGCGGGTGGTGCAGCATGAATTGTTTAAGACTGTCCCCTTCCAGGCCGGAATACCTGTTCACCAGCTCCGGTGTGAAGAACTGGGTCACGTATTTTTCCTGTTCATATTCCTGTAAGCGCCGTTTGAAGGTCATTTGTTGTTTGTTGTGCTTCAGCTTCAATGCCCTGTAGAATTGGTGAATGTTCAGGGCTATTCCGGGAAAGCCTAATATTACCACCTCCTGGAATTTGGGCCTGCGGAAGTTAAAGTTCTTCCCGTAGTTCTCGCGCAGGGCTATGGAGTCTGCCCTGTGGGTTTTTTTGACGATTTCCACACCGGCCAGTTGTACGATCTCGCCGGGTAAGTAAATAATTGCCGGTAAGGAAAGGGCGCGGAATGAAATGGGGATATGGCCCGGCGCTCTGAAAAAAAGTGTATCCAGCGGACCTGCGGAAATGTTGAAGTAGCCGTCCCCGTTAGATACGGTGTATACTTTGGATTGAATGTTCTGAATAAATACGCCTGCCAGGGGAAGGGAATCTTTGCCCATGATATTCCCCCGCACGGTTTGTGCTGAAGCGCTGAGCTGAAAGCAGCATAATGTTATCAAGAGAAGCCTGTACATAGGGTATGTACAAGATATTCCCTTTAGTTCTAAGGAAAAGTTAATACTTGTCTTTCTCCGCTTTGAGCGCACGGATCATTTCAGGATAACCCATGTTCCTGAGCAGGGCGTTGATGGTTTGGGCGATCCGTTTGGCCTTTGTTTCTTCCGTTTTGGCACTGTCTATCCATTTGGAGAAATAACGCTGGTGACCCGGAGAGAGGGTTTTGAAGAAGGCCATAGCTTTAGGATCGTCTTCCATACAGGCCATGAAATCCGCATTCATGATATACCCGGCCTTGTCTTCTTCCAACTGCACTTTAACGGAGGCGCCCTGGCGTTTGCCAATGCCTTTGCGCATAGTGGCGTTTACGGCGATAATAAAATCCCCTTCGCCCATAGGTACCAGTGCCACCTGTTCAATAGGGTAGCTATCCAGGAAGCCTTTTACACGGTAGGACTTTTTAGTATCCGGCTTGATCTTGTTGGCGATGGCGAAAGGTACTTCGATGATCGTCCAGCCGGTCTTTTCCCCCTGCTGGCCCAGTTTTTTCAGTATGGCGGTGAATTTGATCATATTTAACGACGGTAATAAGTGGTGGTATCCTGGCGGTAGGCGTAACCTACTTTGCCTTTACGTTTGTCGAACACCCTGTATTCCACAAAACTATCACCTCTTTTTGTATAAATGAGCTGGCCGGCGAGGTCTATGCTAAAATCTGAGCGGTTGATCTTTTGGGTGTAGATGGGGGTATGGGCGAAGTCTATCACCAGGGAATCCAGGTAGAGATAGGAGATGGTGAGGTTGGTAAAGCCGAGTTCGCGCATGCTTTGCATGGCGTTGCGGGTATAATCGCTATAATATTCAAATGATTGCATGTCCTGGGGGAAGAAGCCTTTTTCTTTCCGGTAGCGTTTAATGGCGTCGGAGAAAGTGATGCTGGGGTGGATCTTTTGCTTTTTCTTCTTTTTATTGAGGGGTGGAACGGTGATGTAAGTTCCTTCTAATGAGCCACAAGCGCTAAAAAGCATAATAGCGGTGAGGAAAAGTATGGGGAGCTTTTTCATGGGTGCAAATTTAGGGGTTTTTAACCCCGGCGTGTTATTTTTTCGTTAACAAGGTCATTTTCCATACGTTTACCAGCTAAAAACCGCCATTCGCAAAGTTGTATGAGTGGATGTGAAATGCGTTCCTATCTTTGCATCGGTTTTTCATAGGATATGGTTAAAAATACTTGAGGGCGCTTTTCTAAGCGCTCTTTTTTTATGCCTATATATCACTGCACTTGTAAGTTTTTAGTTAACAACATCAATACCTATACGTTTACCGGAAAAAAGCGACCGTTTACAAAAACGGTTTAGCAAATGTGGTTTGCGTTCCTATCTTTGCATTAGGTTTTTCATAGGATATGGTTAAAAATACTTGAGGGCGCTTTTCTAAGCGCTCTTTTTTTATGCCCTATAACACTGCGCTTGTAAATTTTCAGTTAACAACATCAATACCTATACGTTTACGGAGTAAAATACATCGTTGGCGAAATGCCGTGTGGTGTTGTGGTTTGCGTGCCTATCTTTGTATCAGGTTTTTCATAGGATATGGTTAAAAATACTTGAGGGCGCTTTTCTAAGCGCTCTTTTTTTATGCCTGTATATCACTGCGCTTGTAAATTTTCAGTTAACAACATCAATACCTATACGTTTACGGGATAAAACACGGCGTTGGCGAAATGCCGTGTGGTGTTGTGGTTTGCGTTCCTATCTTTGTATCAGGTTTTTCATAGGATATGGTTAAAAATACTTGAGGGCGCTTTTCTAAGCGCTCTTTTTTTATGCCTATAACACTGCACTTGTAAATTTTCAGTTAACAACATCAATACCTATACGTTTACGGAGAAAAATACATCGTTGACGAAAAGCCATGTTGTGTTGTGGTTTGCGTTCCTATCTTTGTATCAGGTTTTTCATAGGATATGGTTAAAAATACTGAGGGCGCTTTTCTAAGCGCCCTTTTCTTTTGACAGATCTCCTCCTTCTACTTTTATATTGCGGCATTGATCTCCAGTTGTTAGAAGGAATTTATTTGCAGGACTTAATAACCTGGCAGCCGTAATAAGAATATCTTTAGAATTGATACATCTGATGGCCGCATCTGCTTCAGTACCCTGGATACTTAAACCATTAATAGCCGCATCTTCCACATTATCAAGTATTATGGCCGGCCTTGCTTCCGGTAATTCATGTTCAAAACGTACATTCTGCAAAGTGAGGCCTTTTACATTACGGGCATACATGCCGTAAGCAGGAGGGCCTCCGGGGAGCTGGTCCCAAACCCCGAAGTATTCAGCAGCTATTTCCGGGACTACCTTTTTTGCCTGTTCTGCTGTGCCGCCACCGGCATATTTCACATGTACGTCTGAAAAGGAGATGTTCTCCAGGTAATGGGAACCCATGGCATTCAATGTGATACAGGAATTCTTCTCCCCTTCTTTAAAATTCAGCTCGAAATGGATATCCGGATGCGGAACGGGTTGTGCTACAACCGTGGCGCGTATGTTGGAAAAAGTCACATTCCTGATAAAAGCTCCTTCCCCTCCGCTGAATCCAATGCCAATTGGGCCGGTTACATTCCGCATGGTGATATTGGAGAAACTGAGATTTTCTATGCCTGCTTTTCCTGCGCTGATCTTAATGGCACAGCCATAGGTTTCATAGATCAGGCAATTAGTAATGGTGATGTTCTGGCTCTGGCCTCCTCCGAAACGAAAAATGGCCCAGCGGGTACTGAAGGAGCAATTGGTGATGGTCACAAATTTATTGCTGCCAAAAAGGGCGCAGGCATCATCCTGGCAGAGTACGTCACAGTTGATCATGTGTACGTATTCGCAACTGTTGAAATGGAAGCCATCGTTGTTCTTGTTGACGCGGTTGTAAATGTAGATGCCATCTATGTGAACATGTTTGCACTGGAGTATCCTTACGCAGTGGTAGGCGCTGGCAAGTAGCTTTGCATCTCTCAGGGTGAGATCTGTACACTGGTAAAATACAGCGAGGTGCGGGCGGTCGAAATTTCCGCCGATGCCTCTTTGCCCGGGGCCGGTATTATCTCCTTTACCATTGTAGAAGGCGAGGCCGTTGCCATCTATTGTGCCTTTTCCTTCTATGGATACATTGTTTGCGTTCGCAGCATAAAGGAATACAATGTTGCCATTGCTTTCCGGCACTCCTTTACCCGCGGTGTAATCCTCGCGTTTGGGGCTTCCGAGTAATTTGCCTCCGGCAGTTACATGCAGTGTAACGTTGGATTTTAGTTCCAGCGTGGAGCAGATAAAAACACCTGCCGGAATAATGACGGTGCCGCCATTTTGCTGGTGGCAGGTATCAATGGCTTTCTGAATAGCTTTGGTGTTCAGGGTTTTACCATCCCCGACAGCACCATAATCTTTGATGTTGAAGGTCGCTGTTTTTGCTTTGTCAGCAGCGCTGGCACTGGAGGTATTCAGTACACCTGCTCCTACGGCAGCTGTAGTAAATACGCCCAGCCATTTGCGGCGGGAGATCTCTTTCATAATGTGGAATTGTGTTTACAATTACGCTAAAAGATGGTTCATAAGCCGATAGTATTTTGTCCATTACTTGTATGATCCTGTGCGCGCCTGAGGATCTACGGTTTGGAAATTGTATTTTAGGAACTGTTTGTATGTAAATTCTATTTATGGCTCTTCCACGCAGGCATTTTCTCCGGAACATGGGAATCATGGCATCCGGCTTTCTTCTCAGTAAACTACCGGCTTCCGGGATTGGCGGGTTTCAATCTGCGCCGCATAATATTCCAGTTTCCAAGAACCTCGATCCTACATGGGTGCGTTCGCTGTATCAGCGAGGTAAAGCTACTACTTATACTAAAAGTCGCGGTGAATTAAAATACATCGGTATGCCGGTGGGCGGGATCGGATGTGGTACTTTGTATCTCGGGGGAGATGGGAAATTATGGCTCTGGGATATCTTCAATGAAAACCAGGAAGGAGTTGATCCCCGGCAGATCCCATGGCCGGAGGCCTTGCATGAAGGAGCGAAAGTGCGTTCCAGGGATGGGGCGAATTATATTGCGCCTACTGTGGCTGCTGATAAACGTGTGTTGGATCAGGGTTTTTCTGTGGAGTATATGCTGAATGGGAAGCCTGTTGTAAAACAATTAAGTGCAGAAGATTGGAAGGAAGTTCGTTTTGAAGCTACATATCCTGTGGCTACGGTTACTTACATCGAATTCCCATTAGAGATCACTATGAAAGCGTTCTCTCCTTTCATACCGCTGGATGCAGATAATTCCGGATTGCCGGCTACTATACTTTCTTTCCAGGTGAAAAATAAGGGTAAGGAAAACCTTGATGTGCAGTTTACCGGGCGTTTGGAAAACGGGGTGGGTATTGCTACAGGGCCACGTGAAGGAGGGAAGGTTGAAGAAGCGCGCAGGGCAAAATACACGTCTGTTGTTTATTCTTCCACAGTAGCGGCTCCTGCAAGGGATGCAGGCACTATTTGTTTTTCAGTGCTGGACCCCACGGCTGTTGCTGAACTTAACGCAGCTATTACCGGTAGCACAACTGGTTTCCTGAAATCCAGGATTAGCGTTCCTGCAGGCAGCACTTCTTCTCCATTGGATTTTATTATCTCCTGGCATTTTAAAAATACCGGCACACTGGAAAAACTGGTGGCGGATGCGGCTTCCGGGAATTACTATTCTTCGAAGTTCAAAGATGCGCTGGCGGTTACGCAATACATCGTTGATAATTTCGATCATCTTAGGGATACTACTTTCAAATGGCATCGCACCTGGTATGACAGTACCTTGCCCTGGTGGTTCATGGAGCGGACTTTTTTGAATATCTCCTGTTTGGCCACCACTACGGCACACCGTTTTGCGACCGGGCGTTTCTGGGCTTGGGAAGGTGTTGGCGCTTGTGAAGGTACCTGTACCCACGTTTGGCAATATGCGCAGGCCATGGGGCGGATCTTTCCTTCCATTGAGAAAGATCTGCGGGAGCGGGTGGACCTTGGAGTTGGGTTTGTTCCTGAAACAGGGATGATTTGGTTCCGGGCAGAGAATGCGAAACATCCTGCTATTGATGGTCAGGCGGGGACGGTGTTGCGTTTTTACAGGGAGCATACGATGTCTGCGGATTCCTCCTTTTTAAAGCGTAACTGGTCTTCTATTAAAAAGGCAATTACCTTCATTTTTAACCAGGATAAAAATGGAGATGGGATGGAAGATACGCCGCTGGAGAATACCCTCGATGCTGTATGGGATGGGGAGATTGCCTGGATCGTGGGATTATGCATTGCTGCTGTGCGTGCTGGCGAAGTAATGGCGATTGAAATGGGGGACGCTTCGTTCGCTGCTCTTTGTGCTAAGTATGTTGCTGCCGGCCGTAAAAACATGGAGACTTCACTCTTTAATGGAGAATATTTTATTCACAGGCCGGATGCCGTTCTTGGCCGTAAGAAACTAGGTTCTTATAATACCAGCCATATTGATCAGGTGTATGGGCAGGCCTGGGCTCACCAGGTTGGGCTGGGACGTATACTCGATAAGGCAAAGACGGTTTCTGCTTTGAAAGCGCTCTGGAAGTATAATTTCACGCCGGATGTAGGGCCTTATATTAAAACACATAAAGGTGGCAGGCCTTATGCGCTTGCCGGTGAGGGTGGGATGATCATGAACACGAATCCCCGCAATGAGGCGAAACCCTATGGGGAGAGTGAGACCTGGCAGCTGGGGTATTTTCATGAATGCATGAGTGGGTTTGAGCATCAGGTGGCGGCGCATATGATGGCTGAGGGTCTTACTGACGAGGCTATGATATTAACGCGTACTGTGCATGATCGATACCATGCCGCTAAGCGGAATCCTTTCAATGAGATTGAGTGTAGTGATCACTATGCCCGTGCGATGGCGAGTTATGGGACTTTTATTACGGCTTGTGGCTTTGAGTATCATGGGCCTTCCGGGTATATTGCTTTCGCTCCGCGGATTTCTGCCTCTGATTTTAAAGCTCCGTTTACGGGGGCTGAGGGTTGGGGGACTTATTCTCAGCAAAGTGGGAAGGCTTTTTCTGCAGAGATTTCTATGGGTTATGGGCATTTGGATCTTCAACGGATTGTGTTGGCTGTTGGGTTTGCTGCGCGAAAGGTTTCTGTTACTTTGGATGGGAAAGCTGTACCTGCTGCTTTTAAGTGGAAGGATGGTAAGATAGATATCGGCTTTACTGAGAGATGGACGGTTGAGGGGGTGTTGGGGGTTAAGGTGAGCTAGGAAGAATCAATTGCCAAAACAATGCTATTTTCTAAATGAATGACTTTTTATCAGGTCTTCTAAATAGGGGACTATATGTTCGTCCTCGGCAATTGCCTTCACAGCAAGGAGGCAAGCCTATGATACTATTTTATTTATAGACTTTCACTATAGCGACTGAAGTTTCCATCATCTATAAACTGAGGTGAACTTTTTTGTTGAATATTCAATTTTCCCTAAATTCGCTCCTTCAGAGAATTGAACCCTAAGCCCCATTATTCGATACAAACATATTTGTATTCTCGTTTTAAGTAACCAAAATCAACCTGATGAAAAACTTTGACCAAGAGGAGGCGTATCCTACATTGTTCAAAACCTTTCGTGAAATTCTACCCGTGCCCCTGATGCTTGTGCAGGACTTCACGCAACGATCCGTAGCTATTGAATTCAAAAAGAATGATGTGATCACTGACGGAGGACAGTTATCCGAATATAGCTATTTCATAATTAGCGGATTGGTGATGTGTTATACCGCGCGTGAAGGCACTAACCTGGTCAGATGGATCAGAAGTGAAAATGATTATGCTTATAGCATGGACATATTCAGATTGAGGTTGGGCTATGATCCCAATCTTGTCGGCAATATCCTTATTGCATTGGAGGATACACTGGTTATCCGGATCAGGCATGAAGATATTAGCTGGCTGCAGGATAATAGTGTAGAAATGGGGATCATTGTAAATAACTTCATGTTGGGCCATTCTACGCTGGAACAGCAGATTCCGGTGTTATATGCGTTGGCACCTTTGGAGAGGTATAAGGAGATGCAGGGGAAGGTGTCTTTTGAACTGGGGAGAGTGCCTGATATATACCTTGCATCTTATTTGAACCTTACGTTGACAGAGTTGAAGAACGTTAGGGAGAAGATAGCCTGAAGCTACAATTCTGCGAATTATTGATTTTTAACCCCCTATTAATTATAGTTATGAAGAAAGATTATAGTGAAGAGAATGTGCATGAATTCATGTTCAGGGTACTTGAATATTTTGGGTCATTAAGTGAAGAATTGAAGTCGGCTATCATAGATATGACAGACATCAAACGTTTCAGGAAGAATGAAGTGATGGCAGGATTGGGGACTGTTTGTGCAAATTGTTATTTTTCTTATTCAGGTTATGTAAAGGGATATAAAATGGTTGATGATAAACAGCTAGTGCAATGGTTTATGGGGCCAGGGAAAATAATTATCCGCCCTGAAAGTTTTCATACGCAAGCGCTTAGCAATGGTTGGATCAAAGCGATTGAAAAAGTTATTGCTGTTGAATTGACCTATGGAAATTTTACCTGGCTCGTAGACAAGTTTCCGGAGTTTAAAACGATCAATGACAAGGCTGTATTGTATTATTATACGCTGGCTGAGGAACGTGAGGAAATGAAAGGAAAAAACCCGGAAGTGAACTTGGAAAAATTGATCCGGGATAATCCTGGCATTCTTGAAATAGCGAGTGAAGAAGATATCGCTTCTTACCTGGGTATTGATCGGAAAACGCTTTTCAGGATCAAAAAAATGCGCTGATTTGGGGCAAATGCCCCATTTTTGAATATTCGATGTGATTTAGTTTTGCTAACTGAACAAAATCACCATCCACTATGAGAAAACTATACGCTAACCCCGTAATTAAGTTTGTAACTACCTTATTTCTTTTATTTTCCTGTAACAAAGTTGTGAAGGAACCTTTTGTTGAGCTTCCTTCCTATTTGCAGTTGCCTTCATCTGCTGATGTACGCCTTCACGCTTTAATAGATAGTACCTGGCAATATGAGCGTCATAGACCGGCCATTGGTTCAATAGTTTCCACCTATGGGTTAGTGAGATGGGATAAAAGTTTGATCGGCTACCGGGGGAAGACCCTGGTGGCCGTTATCCCACTCTCCCTTCCTTCAGAGACCGCTATCTCAGGCTTTATAGCTTTTGAAATGGATGAACGGGTGCGATTTAAATTCTATAATGCTTCCCTCAGTGGACGTAGCAGGTCCGTAACCAATGTTGTGAATGCATTGAATTTTAAAGTGTTTGGGACTGCGCTTGCACGAATTGATGATCCTTGTGCTATGAGTTTGCGGGAAGCAGAGGTTTTCAGGCAGGCCAGAAGTGCCGATCCCGGAAAGAAAATTCAGCTGAATGTGCGAACGATTGAGGTGACTACCTGTTATTCCTGGGTGAGTTGCATCGGAGATGGAGAAGGGAATTGTGTGAGCAATGTTACGCATCACAGCGATTGTATCACCAATGTTGTTTGGACACCGGATTGGTATTATGAAGAACCATGGGGTTTTTCGGCGGAGCAGGACCTTAGTGGGGATGGAGGTAGTGGAGGTGGGTATAGTAATATGCCTTGTGGGGAGGAAGTGTTAGATGAGGGAATGGAGGTGTTTGTGGTTTATGAACCGGAGAGGCCGATTGATGATGTGGTGGAGTATTTGAAATGTTTTACCACAGCTAGGCAGGCGAAGATTACTTTTTATGCAGAGCGACCTGTTCGCGGATCAGCTGTTAAATTTAGCAAATACGAGAAAGCTGGACACGCATTTATTACCATTGAGCAAAGCATCAATGACGATGTGACAAAGAGAACGTTAGGATTTTATCCAGAGGAAATAATAAATCCATTTTTTAAAACAAGTAGTGCCAGTGTATTAGGAGATAATTCTGATAATTTTTATGATGTAAAGCTATCAATCAACATAACAGGATTTCAGTTAGCTAAAGTTCTTAGTATAATTAAGGATTTTAATCCAGTGTATGACTTGCAGCGATATAACTGTACTAATTTTGTATTGGATGTATCCGATGCTGTTGGGTTGAGTATAAAAAGGACAATTGGATCATGGGGCATTGGTAGTGGATTGACGCCAACAAGTTTAGCCGAGGATTTAAAAGCAATTTCAGGTGCTGAAGTAGGAGTTGGAAAATCACCGATGAATAGCGGCAATTGCAAGTAATCATTAAATGAAAATTCTATGAGAAACTTAAAAATGGTAATATTAATAGAAGCTTTAATTATCTTTAATCCATGCTATTCTCAGGATAGTCATCAAAAGCGACAAGAGGTGATTATGGATTTTTTGAATTATATTAAAGAACCTAGCTGGAAATTTGATACATTGGTAAAAAAGTATCTTCTCTTTAGAAAGGATGAATCTCCAAAATTTTCCAAGAACGATAGAAAAATGATCATTTCTTTTGCAGTAGCATATCTTTCTACTGAAGTCCAAAATACTAAATTCAAAGAGTTAATTATTAAACCATATCTAGAAACAGATTCTAGTATGCAGAAGATGTTTATTAGGCGAGAAACAAAAGAAGCTGCATATATAGTTTATAATAAAGACAAGAGCTTTTTGAGATATTTTTTAATGGATAAGGATAAGATCGTATCCTTTGTGACATTAAAACAGGGAAGGGCATTCGTCCTCCTGAATTAGTTGTTACCAATCCCCCCAAACTTCACAACTCAACCCCAAACCTGCATTCCTCCAAGGTATGTTGCCTATCTATTCCTATACTCCCCGAAAACTAATAGAAATGGCAATATTAAAGTCAACAAAAAAACATTATTTCCAAGATGTCGAGAACAAGAGTACAACATCTACTAACAACTCGCATCACTTCTTCATCTCTCACTCAATGCTTACATACCTTTCTGAAAGCATTGATACACAAGATTCCCCGAGATCTAAGATGAATATATTAGATAGGAAAGCTAGAGTTCTTCTTACTTATCTGGGATTTTTTACTCGAAATAAATGAAGGAACAACATGGGTTAACTACTTGCATCCCTTCAAAGAGAAGGTTGGAGATACTACACCTAAATGACAGCAATGGAACCCGAACATACACCTGCATTAAGCCAGATATAAAGAAGGACCACCCTGTAGAAACAAGGCGGTTCGGAATTTAAAATGGCAAATATTCAAACACTATGGACTTTCACGAACGCCATAGCATTATGAACAATGGTGTTTAATGGCTTAATCACACCATTGCATTCCTGGAGAAAGGAGATTCGCAGAGCCAGGAAATGAGGATGAACATTGTTAGGAGGAAGATTTACAATTAGGGTAAGCGGAGCACCTGGTGTCCCTTCCAGTGGCAATGTTTCACTGGAGGTAGCGCAAGAAACATGCTGCCTGTTGACGAAATCAATGGAAGAGGCCGCCAGATGTACCATAAAATGGGTAGCAGACCTCGGCGCTTTTACCATTTTATGCTGGCCCTGGCCGGTGATCGTTACCTGCATTTTACCTGTATCCGTATTAATTGTTGCTGTATAAGGCACCAGCAACACTTTGCTCAGTGGAGCATCCTCATTGAACTCAAAACCTTCCATGAGAAATGTTTCAGCATCGGTGATATTCCGTTTGCCGTATTCATTCTGCTTGTCAGATTTGATCACCCTGCGGATCTCTCTTGTAAGATGCCCGCTCAGGCAAATGTCTTTGGCAAGCCGATGTGAGTGAGCAAATGCAAGGAAGATAAGTTGAGCTGCTTTTGAGGCATGCCCGAATTCCATCATGTTTGCCCTTTGGGTATTGTAACCGGGGCCTTTGATGATGTGCTTGGGATCAACATGTTTTTTTTGCTTTACGTAAAAGCTATTCCCTCTTTTATAGTAAACCTTATCACCCAGGGTACCGGTTATTTTTATTGGTCCTTCTTGTTTGGCCATGTTTTTAGTTTTTAAGATGAATAAATGTTTTATGTCAAGATTTTTTAAGAAACCAACACAGCGGGTGGTGGTCTATCCGAAAGATGTTGCAGAATTTACCGGTAAAGGTATTCGTGCTGCACAGAGAATGCTGGCTGTCATGCGAAAAGCTTTGGGCAAACACAAGAAGGCTATCATTACTGTGCGGGAGTTCTGCATGTATTGGAACATCCTGGAATCTGAATGGTGGGACAGAATGTCTAACCATAAATAGAAGCCGGAGGAGGTATTCCTCCGGCTTTCATTGGAGGGGATTGGTTATAAAACCAATTCCTGCGTCGCCACATTCCCCGGGAGGTCAATGGCCTGCACTTTGATGGTGCAGCCAGTGAGATCTGGAATCTCGGTTTGGGCAGCATAAAGCCAATAGTAGCTATTGGGATCTACTGTTGCCTTGCCTTGTTCCAGCACATCACCAGCCTGACTGAGAATGATCACTAATACGGACGCTACCTTAAAGTCGTCAACTGCATTGATGCGGATGAAACTGTTGGTTAAGCCGGTATATTGGCTGCGATCGATCTCTTTGATCTCTGGTGGTTTGATGGCATCTGTCAGTGCTACGTTGTAAGCGGATTGACCCAACTTAGCGGCTACCTTGTAGATAGCTTTTTGTGCCTCGTTGGCGTTTACTGCTTTAGCATACTGCGTAGCTGTAAGGAACCGGTCTCTAACGGCCAGTTGTTTTTCCGTTGGTGGAATATTACTGGTCCTTGGAGGTTTTCCCATGATGGTGTTTCCATGGCGTTGACTGAAAACAACCTGACTGCCGAAAGTTCCTGAAGCCCCGCGTGTGATTACGTTATCGTTTGATTTTGACATAACATTAAATTTTAGAATTGAAATTTTTGAACAGATTCAAGGTTTGCTCAATTGACCTTTCGTACTTCTGTTGAGGACGTCTGCTCAACATGTTGTACTTCGATATCGATAGGGCAAAGCTACCTGTGTTTCAAACTTGCGCAAAAGCGAGTGACGCGTTTTGACGCATTTGACGTAAATAATGGGCTAAGGTGCTGATAGTGATTAGGGTATCTAATTGATACTATGTTGACGTAAAAACACGGCAAAAGAAATATCAAACATGTGGCGAACACGTGGTAAAGAAATAGATATCCGTGAGAGCGATAAAATATTATTAGGACGAATACTTTATCCGGATTTGATGAAATTTCTTTGGCAAGTATTTAAATTCTGCTACATTCGATCCTTCTAAGAATTTAACCTCTAAGCACCCCGTTAACCGCTAAAATGTATGTTTAATAGATCTGGCAATTTTTAAATCAAATAAATAATAAAACTGTATGGAAAACATGAATCAGGAAGCCATTTATTCCCAGTTGCGCGAAGCTTTATGCAAAGACAAACCAGTTGCTGATGCTGATTGGAATGTATTCATTGAGATCACCAGGATCGATCAGTTTGAAGAGAACGAAGTGATCGTTGAACCCGGCCAATTATCCACCCACTCTTACTTTGTTATTAAGGGTTTGCTGATGTGTTATCGGCCTTTGGGATCAAAGAACGCTATTTTATGGTTTCGTGCAGAGAATGAATATGCCTTTACAGTTGATAAGCTGAACTTAGGGAAGGCATCAAGAGTTAATGAAGAGCGGCTCGTTGCGCTGGAAGATTCAATAGTAGTTAGTATTCGGCATGAAGACCTGGCGGAATTACAAATTAGCAATCAGAGAGTTTTGGATATGATGCACGACTTATTTATGAAAACGCTCTTTACGTTTGATAACCTGAGTAAACGTACCATGAATGATCCGGAGCATGATTATGAATGGGTGCAGCAACATGTCACTTTTGACCTTAACAGAGTTCCCCTTTCTTATCTATCTACCTATCTTTGCACAAGCGCCAAAAGAGTGGTAGAAATATATATTGAGCGATCCAGGAAGAATTCTTAGCCCTTATGGATCAATAGGAAACGGTACTGCGGAAGCTGATCTTAACCTTAGAGGCTGGTTAAATACGGATGACTCCTCACTCTGGCACAAACCAATTTGTTGGCGCTTCAAAAATGGCAGATCGACATCACTTTTCTTGCATGCCATAGACCTTCTTAATACTGCGGCATTTTCGCACGATAGATAAATCATAAAAAAGGGGGAAGCCGTTTTAATATTTATTTTTAGACGTTAGAACCCTTTATCATGGCCGTTTCACCCTATTTTAACTTAATGTATCTTAACAATTAGATAACTAGATTGTACTTTTTAAATCCATTTCTCTTTTAGAATTTCACATTAAACAAAATGATCAAAACTCTGAGCAATCAAAATTGATGAACCGTATTTTTTAGTCCCTCCTATTTAGCTTCTCCATCATTCCCTACCTATGTGTTGAGTAAGTAACATTTGGAAACTTAGCTACGATCATCTGAAATTATGAATGAGACCGATGTACAAAGCAAATGAAGATTATAATACTGTTTTTAAGGAAATATATAAGAAGTATTACAAAGACCTCTTCCTTATTGCTGTCAAATTTTTAAGAGACGAAGAAGATGCAAAAGATGCAGTGCAGGAATCCTTCGTTGCTTTATTACGAAAACCAGAAAGATTGCCTGAGATAGAAGATCTTCGGTTTTACTTGTTCACAGTTCTTCGAAATCAATGTCTGTCTGTATTGAAGAAAAGGAAAACAGCTGCGGCTAAGGAGGAAGACTTTCTTTATTATCAGAATACCGATAGTGTGGCACTGGAACTGGATATTTATGGAGCGCTTGATGATGAGGAAAGTAAGTATACAGTTGAATGGTTCTTTTCTTTCCTGACCCCTCAACGGAAAAGAGTAGTCGAACTGGTTTACCTGGAAGAAAGAACATACGTAGAGGCTGCTACTATTCTAGGTATTAAAAAGGAATCAATCAAAACACATCTGCGATTAGCAAAAATAAAATTAAAAGGACACCGGGCCAAATTGATAACCGGGCTACTGATATTCGTCAACTGTTTTAGTCCTTTTACATTATAATCATTATACACCAAAAACCATCTGATGCCTGCCCCGTTTTACGGGATAGCATAGCAGCATTTTTTATTGAAGACGGAATTTGATCACTCCAATTTGGGTGAGGTTATAACGTATTGCCTTAAAAGATTATTCAATGTAAATCTGAACCAACCACAACAAACAACTTTGACTATGATCAAGTATTACAATCTGGTAAGGCCATGGAGCCGATGGCTTTTTTTAATGATGTTTCTATTTTCCCTACAAAGTAAGGCGCTCACACAGGATAGTATCCAGGTTTCTATCAATGCTGTGAATAAGCCGATTGAGGTTGTGTTTAAGCAGATTGAGAATCAAACAGGGTATACGGTGTTTTACGGGAGGCCTACGCTGAATGGGGATGAACTTGTTACGCTTCAAACGCGGGCGAGCCTTTCCAGTGTTATGAATACGATTTTGAAGGGGAGGAATGTGAGTTGGGCATTAAAAGATAGAACTATTATTATTACAAAGAGAGTTGTTGTGGCGGAGACTGGTAATAATACAGTTGTTGATACTATTCCTAACGTTAATATTTCAGGAAGTATTGTTGATAAATCTGGAATACCTATTGTTGGGGCTACTGTTTCGTTGAAGGGTCAGACTATGGGGCAGGCTACTGACAATTTGGGTCAGTTCCGCTTTATAAATATACCTTCAAGCGCAACATTAATAGTTTCCTCTGTTGGGTATAAGATGAAGCAAGTACGATTAGGAGGGGAAACGGCATTTCGCATAACACTGGATTCTGCCATTACAGAAATTCAGAAAGTTGAGGTCGTATCTAATGGCTATCAAGTAATGTCAAAAGAGCGTGTTACAGGATCCTTTGTGAACATAGACAATGAATTGTTTAATAGACGTGTTGGTGCAACCGTGTTAGATAGAATTGCAGATCTAGTTCCTGGTCTTATTATTGCGAATGGAGGTAACTCTAATCCTTTGGACGATATTAAAATTAGAGGGACCAGTACTATAAGTGCCAGTAAGAGACCTTTGCTGGTTGTTGATAACTTTATTTTTGATGGGGATCCTAATTCTTTAAACCCTAATGATGTCGAGAGTATTACAGTGTTGCGAGATGCAGCTGCAGCATCAATATGGGGGGTTCGAGCTGGTAATGGAGTTATTGTAATTTCAATGAAGAAAGGGAAGCTAAACAGTAGACCTGTAGTTTCATTTAATAGCAACATTACTATTACTGAAAGACCTAATCTTTTTGACATTCCCGTTGTATCTTCGGCGCATGTGATTGCATTGGAGAAAAAACGTTTCCAAGCAGGGTTTTATGATCAGGCCTTGGCGGCTAATACATTTCCTGCCTTATCGCAAGTGGTCGAAATACTATCAAAAAGAAGAGCAGGTACAATTTCTTCCGCTGAGGCAGATGCAATGATTGAATCATATGCAAATCATGATATAAGGAATGATATCAATAGATATCTATTACAAACTCCGGTTTCCCAACAGCATGCGTTAAACATTTCAGGTGGAGGTGAATCATATCAGTATTATGGATCTATTGGATATGATCGCAATCGGCCACTTGATATCAATTCGACTAACGAGCGATTAACCATGCGGTTTAACAATATCTGGAGGCCATCAAGGAATTTGCAAATAAGAGCTGAAATAAATTGGGGACAGTCGAATGTTGAAAGAAAAAATTCCGTAGAAAATTATCAACTTCTATTAACCGCGCCATATCATCGTCTTTCTGATGAGCAAGGCAACGCTTTGGCAATTCCAAAGAAATATCGTCTACCTTATGTAGATACTGTAAAGTTTCCGGGCCAATTGGATTGGCATTATAAACCGATTGAGGAGGCAAGCAATGGTAACTACAATTTTCGTAACTATAACACGCGCATTAATTCAGGGCTTAGCTATACATTGATACCAGGGTTAAAAGCAGAAATTAATTATCAATGGCAAAAAAATTATTATGATGAGAAACGTATTTATAGCATAACAACCTTTTATACACGAGATTTAATAAATAGAGTTGTCACAAGTGCGGGTTCACAACCTAACTATCCATACCCACTCGGGGGGGTTTATGGAAGGAGTAATGGTGATCAAAAATCATGGAATGTTCGAGGATTGTTGAACTTTGATAGAGGATTTGGAATACATAATATTTCCGCGATTGTAGGTCTGGAGGCGAGTGAATTAGTTACAGAGGCATGGACGATGCCTGCTCAATACGGTTATAATCCTGAGACTAATACTTTTGGTGTCCCAAAATTTGGTAATTGGATAACAAGGCCTAATCAAACCACTGAAGCTATATCATATTCAGCAGCAAATCTACGAGGAACAATTAATAGATTTGGTTCATGTTTTGGCAATATTGCTTATGATTTTGATGGGAGGTATTTGATATATGGAAGCGGAAAGATTGATCAAAGCAATTTTTTCGGTGTAAAGGCAAACGATCGAAAGGTGCCGCTTTGGTCTGCAGGCGTTGCATGGAAAATATCCCAGGAATCTTTTTATAATCTAGATTTTCTGCCCAGCCTTAAATTTAAAGCGACTTTTGGATACAATGGGAATGTTAACGCGGGAATTTCTCCTTTGGCCACAGCAAACTACTTTAGCCTTAGCAGTGCTTTACAAGTGCCTTATGCTTCAATAAGCACCCCCCCAAATCCACAATTACGTTGGGAGAGAGTTAAAAATGTAAATTTTGGGATGGATTTCGAAAGTAAGCAACAACGTCTTTCTGGAAGTATAGAATTTTACCATAAACAAGGCATTGATTTAATCAGTAGAATTGATGCTGATCCAACGAGTGGTTTTACTAGCTATACAGGAAATAAATCGAGTCTACAAACAAGAGGGATTGATCTCAGCCTAACTAGTCGAAATATTTCCAGAGAATTTAAATGGTATACCACATTAATTCTTTCATATCAGAGGGAAAAAGTTACTGCTTATTCAGTTAAACCTCCAGATCAAGGCCTTGTTATTGGAAGTGTAATTGTTGGCAAACCATTAAATAATATTTATAGTTATAAGTGGGCTGGTCTAAATCCTCAAAATGGGGATTCCCGGTTTTACCTAAATAAAGATATTATGAGTTCAATTGATATGTATAAAGTAAAGCAAGCTGATTTAGTTTACGGTGGACAGCTTAACCCACCGATATTTGGAGCAGCTAGAAATGATTTCAGCTATAGAAGTTTGAATGTGTCGGTAAATATTACATATCAATTAGGGCATCACTTTAGAAGAAAGTCTTTTTCTGGGTATTTTGGAACAGCAACTGATTATGCATCATGGCAGCATAAAGATTATTTAGATGCATGGAAGGTACCTGGAGATGAGATGGTTACTAATGTCCCCGGATTTTTGGATACCTATTCGGATAATAGATATGCTTTATACAATAGTTCTGATATATTGCTGGAGAAGGGAGATGTTGTGAGGCTGCAGGACATTAAGATATCTTATGAAATAGGAAAGTCGGCGATAAGAAAGCTTTTTCTTTCAAATGTTTCTTTTTATTTGTACATGAATAATGTCGGGATTTTATGGAAAGCAAGTGTATTTAATCCGGATACAGAAGGTGGACTAAATATTTCACGTCCTAAGTCATTGGCTTTTGGAGTTAATATTGGTTTCTAGAAGACATGCATATTCTAAAAGTGAGGATTCATAGGAGACATGTGAGGAGGAAATTTCTATTTGATTTAGATTAAAGAATTTAACATGAGAAAATATATCTCTATTATCGCTCTGTTTTTTTTATTTTGCTGTAAGAAATCTGACTGGTTTGATATAAAATCAGACAGTTCTTTAACAGTTCCAACAACCTTAACAGATTTCCAATATCTTTTGGATGATTTTACCATTGTGAGCCAGAATACTCCAGGTTTGGGTGAGGTCGGATCTGATGATCACTATGCACCGGAGAATAGTGTTATGGTGCCGGCAGAGCAGAATGCTTATACATGGACAAATACACTTCCTAATTTGAAAGTTGACGATTGGAATAAGAGTTACGAGAAAATATTCAGATGCAATCTCGTGTTGGAGGGACTCAAAAAGATTATCCCTGCAAATTCTAATGAATTGATACAGTACAATATGATAAAGGGAAATGCACTGTTTCATCGAGCTAAAAACTACTTTGATTTAGCACAAGTATATGGGCAGCCTTATAAGGCATCAAGTTCAGCTTCGGATTTAGGTATTCCTTTGCGTGAGGGAATAGATATAACAGCGCCGGTAACGAGGGCATCCGTGAAAGACACTTATGAGAGAATTATTACAGATTTATTGACTGCAGTAGAATTGCTACCAAATATATCTCAACTTAAGTCAAGAGGCTCAAAAGCAAGTGTGTTTGGGCTATTAGCAAGAACTTATCTCATAATGGGTGTATATGATAAAGCTGGAGCTTCAGCGGATTCTTCGCTAAGTTTATATAATACATTGCTTGACTTTAATAAAATAGGAGCTACAGTTCCAAATTTGGGACGATTTAATGCAGAGACTATTTTTTATTCACAAACAACTACATTCTGGTTTTCAATTTGGATGTCTGCATATGTTTTTGTTGACCCTAGCTTGTATGCTTTGTACAACGAAAATGACCTTCGCAGAACACGCTTCTTTACGGTAAGCGGAGGTAATATTGTTTTTAAAGGAAACTATAATAATTCTACAGCAGGTTTCAGCGGTTTAGCAACCGATGAGCAGTATCTAATTAAAGCGGAATGCTATGCTAGAGCCAATAATGTAGCAGCTGCTATGAAAACCTTGAATGATTTACTCAGAACTAGATGGAATAGTAACGTTGTATATCCAGAGTTGACTGCAGGAAATGCCGAAGGAGCATTGAGAATAATATTAACAGAAAGAAGAAAGGAGTTGTTGTTTCGCACCTTGAGATGGATGGATTTGCGGCGATTAAATCTTGACGATCGGTTTAGAGTGACCTTTAGTCATAAGAAAAACGGAATTACTTATACTCTAGAACCAGATAGTCATAAATACACATTGCCAATACCAGATGATGTGATTACTTTCTCAAATATTCCTCAATCTCCAGGATGGGTAAAATGATCTTTGTTTAATCGGTCTTACTTTAAGAAATATTTAAGAACCAGGTAAAAGGTCAAAGTTGATTAAACTTTGACCTTTGTTTGTTATTTAGTGCCTATTGGGTTTCTATTATGAACGCGTTATTTCTTTTTAGTTCGTAGATCTGGATGATTATATCGTTTGTTAAAAGCTTCTTTTTGTTTATAGAATAAATCGGGAGTTGTGAAACTTCATTTTAGGTTCCAGTGAATTTTAATATTTATCAAATGATAGAATTACTTTTTTTTGTGATCTAATTGTTAATGATATGGGCCTCTTCTACTACCAAACTTTTTACTAAATAGTGTCCAATCATTCGCTCTCATATCCTTACTTTAATTCTCTAAATCATAACTCTTTTGTATACAGCATGGGGTGGATATTGATCTGTGAGGTCTGGACCCATATTAACATTTTCCAGAGAATAGCCGTAGATAAAAGAGAATTATCATTTAAGATAATAGTCATGCAATACTATAGATGATTTACTATAGTGTTATTCCCACTAGTCAGCGATCGGGTATGCAACAGACTGTGTGATAATTTTGATCTGAATTTGTTAAATATATTTTCAATTGCTCTTTTGCTACAGAGCGCAGCAGAATGTTTTAATCTTTTAGATATAGTTTCAGTTTGTTTAATATGTTATTTGAATAAAATGAATTGAGAGGGAAGATATATATAATTCAATTCACCCTTTTCTTGGAAAAGAAGCTCTTATAATAATAGAAGAGTCTGCTTAATTAATTTCGGATTAATTAAGAGACTTTGAGCTTCAAATAAAAATGGAATAATGAAAACAATAATAGGGTTATTCTGCTTGCTTGTAATACGTTTAAATGTTTCAGCACAGTTTGAAAGAGGATATCAAATTATGGGAAACGTAAAGGATTTACCAAATGGAATAAATTTCTATTTGATAGGCACTAAGGAAGATGGAGGTGCAGATACAATCGCCATTGTAAAAAGTAAAGATAATAAGTTTATTATAAAAGGAAAAATCGAGTTAGAGGCTCAAATGTATTTCGTAAAGATGGATACATCTAGTTTGAAACTACCGGGAAATAGGCAATCTTGGGTTAGGTTATTACTTGATAATTCAAAAATAGAATTAAACGGCCGATTAGAAGATTGGCCTGAAGTTGAAGTTAAGGGTTCACTCCCTACTGATGAATATAATAGATTTGTGAAAACTATTAGAGAAGCTAGGGAAAATGCAAACAATAGGATGATGAATGCTAATCGGGACAGCATTATAATTGCAGAGGCACAGGAGGAGTACAATAAGGAGTTTATTAAGGCATTAGAAAAGATTCCCAATTCTTTTGCAGTGCCACTGTTTATTCTGAATAATTCTGTCCTAAAATTAGATGCACTCAATTTTGCATATAATAAACTATCTAAAAAGCAGAAGGATAGTTTCTACGGAATAAAGCTAAGAGAAAGAATAGAACTAACAACACTTAGTCAAAACATCAGAATTGGAAATGAAATGCCGGATTTTCAAATTAAAAATAGTAAAGGTATATCTCAGTCAGTAAAACAGATTGTAGCTGGATCGAAGATCACATTGATTGATTTTTGGGCATCTTGGTGTTCGCCATGCAGAGATGATATTCCCAATTTAAAAAAAGTTTATGCGGCTTTTTCTGAGAATGGATTTAATATACTTAGCATATCAATTGATAAGAATTCTAAGGACTGGGAGAAAGCTTTGAATGAAGAAAAGATGCCTTGGATAAATGGTTTGGAGTTAAATGGAGTGTCAAAGAAACTCTTTGGGATAACAGCAATCCCAGCGCAAATCCTAATAAATAATAAGTTTCAGATTATAGCCATGGATTATGTTGGTGGGGGCTACATGCAAAGAACAAAGTACATTATTCAAGATAAAGGTAAAAAAGGATTGAGAGGGAATGATTTATATGAAGTGGTTGCAACGGAGTTAAAAGTAGTCAAATAGAACTTATTGGGATATCAGTACCCATAGAAATTTGGCCAATTGAAAGAAAAGGAGTTGCTTTCATTAAACGGTCGCGATATGAGAAAATCTAAATATAAAGAGACAGAGATCATCAATGCTTTGAATGAGCATGAAAGGGGTAAATCTATAAACGA
This sequence comes from Chitinophaga niabensis, assembly GCF_900129465.1. Classification (NCBI taxonomy): domain Bacteria; kingdom Pseudomonadati; phylum Bacteroidota; class Chitinophagia; order Chitinophagales; family Chitinophagaceae; genus Chitinophaga; species Chitinophaga niabensis. The sequence continues at coordinate 1,517,076 of NZ_FSRA01000002.1, forward strand.
TATTTGTTGCGAGCTTGGTATTAGTAATGCAACTTTTTATTATTGGCGTCGACGTTATGAAGATCGGAGATTGAATCAGCTTAAGCGGATCAGGCAACTAGAGAACGAAAATTGTCGATTAAAAAGGATATATGCTAACTTGAGTCTGAAACATGCATTGTTAAAGGATTTGGTTTCAGAAAATATTTAAGGTCCATTATTGATAGAAACACATCATTCTTAGTCTTCATCTTGTTGTTAACAATTTTAACCTTGTGGAGCGATAAGGCAATACGAGTCAAAAATTATAGGTTAATGATTGTGTTCATGAGAACGATAAGAAGAAAAACACTTAGAATTAAATATTAATAGTATATGAATATGTATATAAAGAGTATTATACGATGACAAGGATTACTCAGCGACTGATTAGCAGAGTTAGGGACTTTACCTTAGTTGTACTATTGTTTAACATTTCAGCACGGATTTTTGCTCAAACCTGTAATGACCATATTAATGCTGATACTGCCTATAAGGAACTGGAGGAAAAGTTTCTTTATGAATTTCTCAAACCTAAGGATAGGATTTTTTCCTATATGTCAAAGAGTGATTCTATAATAGCAGAAGTTTCTATACGAGAAAAACTTTATAGTGATTACAGAGAGAAAGGTCTAAATCTATGGACGAAGTTTCCTCATGACATAAGAAGGTATGAATGGTTTAAGAAAACTTTGCTACACAATAGATGGGGAAATCGCTATTGGAAAAGCATAGAGAAAGGGGCTAGAAGCTTGGTAGAAGAAGCTGGTCAAGAAGGAGGATATTCTACACCGATCAGTTGGAATGAATTAAGACATTGGGAAAATGTATATCCACATATGCTTTCTGAATATAAGATGTATTGTGAGCGTTCAGGAAAAATGATAGAATATAACCAGGTTCTGGTTTCTATATTAGATTCTTTTCTAAAACTTTCATTAAATTCTGAGTATAGATATCACAAAAAATTGAATTTGCCGGAATTAAAGCGATTATTTCTTCCTCTGGGTGAGAAAATCCTAGGTTATGACGTAAAAAGGTATCCTAATCTAATGCCGTTGTATTTAGATTTGCAGAACGTTATGGATGCAGGTTTTATATCTAATTATAGGGCATATGGGCTAAATGAAGTTGATATGGACAATTTTTTCGTTTCTCTTCAAACTAATTCTTCTCCTAATGTTAGAGAATGGGCAGAACGAAGGAATAACATATTTTTACTAATGAATAATCGCGATTCTTTTCAGCTTAAGTCCGCTTCGATTGGTGGCCAAGAGGTTGATTTTGGAAAGATGCGTGGTAATGTTGTTCTTGTTGATTTTTGGGCAACATGGTGTTCGAGTTGTATAGAACGCATGCCAGAAATCAAGCGGATGTATGACAAATACAAGGAGGGGAAATTTATCGTAATATCGGCTTGTTTAAATGATGAAAGAGATTTAACACAGGTGAAGAACATTAAAAGCAAGATTGGTGCTGACTGGCTAACTCTCGCAATTGGAAAAGTTTCTCAGAAAGAATCATTAGGGTCAGTCATATGGGAAAAGTACAAATTTTTTGGCGTTCCTCAATTACTACTTTTTAATAAGAAAGGAAAACTGGTAATGATAAACGATTTATTGAGATCTGGTAATTTTGAACCAATTTTAAAGAAACTTCTTGAGGAATAAATTGATAGGCTTTCTTATTATAAGTTATTTTTTTGTAACGTAAAATTTGTGGAGAGGTATATCGAGTTATGTATGCTTGTAACGTATATATTATTGGACTATCGAGGTTTTTAAAGGTCAAGGGTATTAAAGTTATACTTTTTAATCCCCTGACCTTTTAATTTTGATAGATTTTAACTTAGTTCCTACATCTAATGCTTGAAATTGCATATTCGTTTGCAGGAGCACTGTTTAATGGAAATTGTGGTTGAACTGCATTTGGAGCTACGCAAGGGCTCAGGTCTTCTGTTACAAACACACAGCAAACTTTTCCATCACCAGGGCAAAGAGTACCAAATTCTTCTGGATCGATTAAAAATGCTTCATCAACACCTCCAAAGATGTGAGTTCCTGCTGGAGCAGCAGCTTGTGCAGCGGCACAATTATCCCCTGCTGCGAAGGAGCTGGGAGATGTAGCAGTGCAAAGAGTTTTGTATTGCAATGTAGCAGTTGGAATATAGCAATTGGGTAGAACTGCTCTTTTCTTAGACTCGAATGCACCTGCCTGAGCAGCAATTGTTAAACTTACTGCTAAAATAGCGATAATGGACGCAAAACCAATTTTTAAACGTTTCATAATTTTTAATTTTTAAGTTATAGAATAGTTAATCCATTTAAGGGCTGGATTTCCCTTTTGCAGCGCTGCAATTTTTTCTGAAATATGGAGATAATTTTTTTTGTTTAGAAATGATAGGTAATAATCTTTTTATCTAATAATACCGTTAAAGTATCATTTTTTAATAATGCGGACTTTAGGCTTCCATTTCTACCATCGGATATATAAAAGCTACCAGCATAAACTCCATTCACTATGTTATACGAATCGACAACTATTTTTTGCATAAAGTCTCTAAAGCTTTCATTGTCAGAACGTAATCCAGAAACAATGTAGATATATTGATCGTCGGTAAAAAGACTTTCATTTACAGTTATTCTTGCTTCAGAAGGGACCATCTTTGTTTTCCCATCTTTTGATATTTCTTTTGTTAGCTTAACTTCATTCGTTGACACGGTATCAATCGTATTCGCATTATATAGGAGATTTAGATTACTATCTAAGCAATAGAATTTATTCTTTAGGTACTCAACATATAATATACATCCTGTCTTCTTATGGTATTCCAGCATGCCATCTGAAGAAAGCCAGTCTGAATTATTTTGACTAGTCGCAATTTCGACTTCCTTAATAAGTTCTCCAGTTTCAACGTTAAGTTTTTGGAGCATTTGTTTTTTCATTGATGGATTAATCGTTTTGATAATGCAGGATCCTGGCGATATTTGGACTGATTTTGTAAATATTAAGCTTTTCAATTTAACCATTGTCAATTTTTGTCCGGGGAACTTTCCGTAGATGACACTTTTCATATTGTTAATATGCATATACAACCAAGGAGAGTCAATCTTTATGGAAAATGGAACCATTTTTTCCGCAGGTATTTCTAGGTTGACCATTAAAGTGTCTTTTGGATCTAATTTTTTATTAAGCATTAATATGGCATTGGGATTTTCGCCAATTAGGTAAATGGTATTGTCGGAAACCCCACTAATTTTGGTAAATGAATTATCAAATGTAGCAGTCTTAATTATTTGCAGGTCCTTTGATATGAAATTCCTTAAGAAGCCGTTTTTCTTGGAGTTGGGCATTGAAGTAGAGGCCACCAATATTCCTAAGATAGAAATGTCTATTACAAGGATCAAAATGATTCTATATGCTATTTTGTTTCGCATTTTTTTGTGCTTTATTATATTCTTTTCAGCATGTATCATTAAAGCTGGACTTTTGTCTCCAATATCCTTTCCTTTCGTAATAGGGCAGTTTGATAAATTTCTGAGAGAATAATTCCTATTAATGACAAAATGGTAAATCCACTATTGAAAATAAGGTGATCACCCCATGATAATTTAGCAAGTACTCCTCCGCAACTGCAAGGTAAATCATATGCATAGTTTAACATAAGCCATATATAGCCGGTGAATAGAAACATCAAACCAAAGGATAGATAAAGGCCTAACTTTCGTGTTTTTTTAAAAACTAATAGACTCGCTAGAATTATTTCTCCAACGGGAAGTGCAATGGCAATAAACCCAGCCAAGGATTGGATAAATGGAGATCTTCCAAGTTGAGTTTTGAAAGTTGAATAATCCATCATTTTATTTAAACCGGTGTATATCCATAGCACAATAAGGAGTGCCGCAATTAGTTCAATGATAATTTTCGATATTTTCATTGCAAACCACAGTTATGGGTTAAAGATTAATTTTACAATCAGAATAAGGGAAATCTCGGTGCGTAGTGGAATGATAGCATTTGTAGATAAATTGCGTATTGATATTAAGAAATGGTTACTTGATCTGTGTTATGGAATAGTTTAATTAATCTGTGATGCCTTACATTGTTCTTTAAGCTATAAAAGCATAAGGCCCTCGCATACATCAAATATCCCTCAACTCTCTCAATACCATGTAATCATTTCCGACAAAAAATAATGATCAATTCCGGTAAGCTAAGCTAGACTTATAAGCAGCCGGCGTAACCCCAAACTTCTTCTTAAAAGCCCTGATAAAATTCGTAGTCTCCGGATACCCTACCTTCTCAGCCACCTGGTTCACATCCTCTCCCTCCTCCAGCAGTAACTTCGCAAGCTCCATCTTACTCCCAATCACAAAATTGTGGATAGTACTATGAAACATCGTCTTAAAATTCATTTTCAGATTGGTATCAGCCATTCCAAACTTTTTACCAAGGCCGGAGATCGTGATCTTCTGCCCCAGGTTATTAATAATATAAGCTTTTACTTCTACCAGTGCCCGCTTATCCTTGCCACTCAGTTGGAATCCATTGATCTTTTTACCAGCTAATCCTTCCATGATATGTATGAGCAGCTGATTCGCGCTATAGATGATGTGCATGCGGCCGGCAGCTCCAGGGTCCTTGCAGCTGAGAATAGCCCGGATCCGCAGTAAAGCTTTTAAGGGCGTAACTGTACTATAAGTTTGCGCACATTCATAATTACCCGCTTCATTCAGGAAGGGATCATTTACAACATTGGGATAAGAACTCTTTAACTCTGTGAGGTACTCCCTGCCAACATTTAATTGGAACAGATGATATTCTCCCGGTGTCAATGCTTTCCCTGAGAGTAGTAGGGGCATAGAGACGAGTTTACATTCCCCTTCGAAGAGGCAAGGCTCTTTCAGCTGCTGATTGATGGTGCCTTTCAATCCAAAGAGGAACGGTATATATGCTGCATTCCCATCTAGTACCCGGAATTTTAGTTCCTCCTTAAGGTGCAGCACATGATAAAGCACAGTAAAATGATCAAACGTTACCTGTTGTGTAAGAATAACTCCAAAATCTCCTTTTATAGTAGTCGCCGTAGCAACTGGTATCTCATATTCTTTCATGGACGGTATTACCCCTGGAAGAATAGAAACATTCAGTAGTTCCGGATTTTCAATTAACATGTTCATGGGCAGCACAAGGTTAAAGTATGAACAATGGGGTTACGTAATCTTTCGGGTAAGTAAAGGATTATGGATATCTTGTAATCGCTGTATCCATGGAATAGTGCTCTCCTTCCTGCATATGAGATAGGATCTGCTGGCTCAGATAGAATAACATGGGATATTCAATTTGATGTTAAATGGTCAATGCTGGTTATGGGTTGCCACCTCCAAGGGAAAGGAGGGAATGTGTCTTAAGCTATGCCTTTAATAATTAATACCAGTCAATGATTTACAACTAATGGAATAACATGTAAAAATTGCATAATGTGGTAATTAGACTTTCCTTTTACTAATTAGGTTTTTTAAACAATAAGGGTAAGGGTAGTTCTTGTCTTAAAGCTGTGTCAAGTGCAAAATGCGAAGATAGCCATGAAATGCGGCCGCAGTGGCGGGTTTAAATTGTTAAATTCCGGTAAAAGGGGGGTATGATCTTAATATAATTACCTAATCCATCTTTCGGGCAGGCACTTCTTTAGGTATATGCATATTCTCAGTTTCCACATTCTGTCTTTGCTTCACCTCAATCCTCTCCCCCTCCATCGTACACTCAATCCCCTGCCTCAGCAACCCCTCAAAAAACTCCCTGAGATCATTCTTATCAAATTGCCCGGTGAACAATTTTCCCTTAGGAGGATGATATTGGAATGCGACCTTCTTCCCCGTCCACCTGGCTAATACTTTAAACACTTCCTCCAATGTTTCCTCCTTATAGATATAAACCCCCCGTTTCCAGCTAAGCATTGCTGAGGTATCAACAGTGGCTGTATCTATCCCATTCTTCGTAAAGGTTCCCATAACCCCGGGGTTTAAAACAAGCGATTTTTCTCCTGTTTGCAATCTTACCTTTCCTTCTACCAATGCAACCTGGGCATTTGCTTTACCGTAATTTTTCACATTGAACTCAGTACCAAGTACCAGCACGGTATCTTTCTGCACGATAACTGCAAACGGATGATGGGCATCTTTGGATACTTTAAAGTAAGCTTCCCCGGAAACGCTAACATGCCTGTGTTTATCATCATGGAAAGACAGGGGGAAGCGGAGGCAACTGGCAGAGTTGATGGTTATCTCTGTACTTTCTGAGAGGGTGATCTTTAGATCTTTGCCTTCCGGTACATAGAGCGTAGCTAGTTCGCCACTGGAGCTTTCAATCGGTAGATCATGTTTGCGGAGGTCCAGGGGGATGGAATCTCCAAGATAACTGAGATCAATCACTTTCCCGTTATCAAGGATGAGTTGAATATGACTGCTGCTGGATAAGTAAACTTCTTGCGGAATAGGGCTCCATCTAAATAATAAATACAAAAATGGAATGATAACAGCCGCTACCAGCATCATTCGTTTGTATCTGAAAACAAAACGTTTTTTAGAAACTACAGGTGGTGCCATTTTCTGCTCCGCCCATTCCTGGATCTCTTTATCCGCAAAAGCAGCATGCTTTTCTTCCCAGAGTTTATAAACCTCCGGAAATTCTGCTTTGGCTGCATCAAGTGCGGCTTGATCGGCAGGGGAAATGATCCCCGCAAGCTCCTCGGCAATGAGCTGGTCATAATGGGCTAATGGTACACGCATACAAACCTATAGTTGCAATAATCGGGGATTGGTGACAGGAAAGGGGAATGATTTATTCATCCCCCTTTAAATACCTGCGCACCTGCTGTGCTGTACGGCTGATTTTTTTCTTTACGGCGTCAAGTGAAATGTTCATCGCCAGGGCGATCTTTTTTTGCGGTACCCTGTATACAAAGAACAATACGAATGCTTTTCTGTTGGAAGGAGCGGAGATCCGGGCAAGAGCACGGTAAAGTTTATAACGCAGTTCTTTCTCATCCAGCGTTGTTGGATCGAAGCCATGTGCTTGGTCTATATCTATATCCTCTTTGTAATTGATAGCCTGCTTATACAACTTGAGGCCTCTTTCCACGTAGGCACAATGTTTTTTGATAGCCTGGAACAGGTAGTACTTCAATGATACGTCGATCTGGACCTTTCTGCGCCTGTCCCAGAGAGAAACAAATATATCATTGACGGCTTCTTCAGCGAGTTGCCTGTCACGAAGCCTGTAGTAGGCTTCCTTTTTTAGAAATGTACAGTACCTGTTGAATAGTTCCGTTAAGGCTAATTCATTTCCTGCTATTATTTCCTGTAACAGCGTTAGGTCGTCTAGTTTTGATATATCCATAAAAATGAGTTGCGTAGATTGTTTGGTGGTGAAGAAAAGACATAGCGAAATTGCAGAAAATAAACGAAGGGGGTTGAAAGATTTAAGTTAATTACAAGTTAAGGTAAAGGCAGTTTATGACAATACGTTATGAGGATTCCTTATGAGATTATTTTTATCTATTAAAACAAATTTATTTTGAATAAGCAGTCACCATTCAACAAAATATGCAACTACTTAAATAGACTGTGAATATAAAAGCTTCTCTAATTAGCCTAAACACAAACCAATTGGAGTACAAACAAGTTAGTGATCTTGTTTACAAAGAATTTTATTGTACTCCTAAAACCAGCCATCAAAGCGGTTCGTATTTAAACTACCGGACTATGGAAAAATTTTATGTAAGACTATTTGTTGCATACTGTATTTTATTTCACCCCGTTTCTGAAAGCAATGCACAATCAGAAACACCTGAGGTAAAACACCGGAAGGTAACGTTCTCTGCAAAAGGGATACCGCTCTACGAAGTGTTTAAATCATTTACCCGGCAAACCAAGGTGAACTTCTTTTATTCAAGTGATGACATCGACGCCGATGAAATCATTACGGAAGAATTCGAAAACATCTCTATCGACAAAGCCCTCCACAAGCTTTTCGATGGAAGAGGGCTAACCTGGGATTACGGTACCAACGCCGTATACTTCAAAAGAGATACAAAACCGCCTGAGCAGACGGCCATAACATGGAAACTCCCTGCCCGGAAAGTTACAGATACTATCCGTCCAAGGAAAATAGCAGGGCAGGTACTGAACAAAAGTGGTAACCCTGTTATAGGAGCAACAGTGGCTTTGAATGGTGGTATCCATGGCCAATGTACAAACGGACAAGGCCGCTTTAGTTTTGACGGGGTGCAGGGAGATGCTACTGTTACAGTTTCCTCTATCGGTTACTGGGGAAAGGTGGTGGGAATAACCGGGAAAACCACATACATCGAAATTGAACTGAAAGATTACGTGCATGAAATGAAACCGATAGACATTGTTTCCACAGGATACGAAACAGTTTCAAAAGATAGTAGCACGGGTTCTTTTGCTAAGGTAGACAGTAAGCTGTTCAACCAGCAGAGCGGTACATACGTTTTATCGCGGATACCATTTATAGCCAACAGCGTGGCCAAAATACCTGAACATTTGAATCCAACCGGCACAAAGTTGACGGTCCGTGGCCTTAGTACCTTTTCCGGACTCAAGGAACCACTGATCATCCTGGACAAATTCCCTTATTACGGTGACCCGGATAATATTAATCCGAATGATGTTGAAAGTATCACTGTTCTTAAAGATGCAGCTGCCACCTCCATATGGGGAGCAAGAGCAGGAAATGGTGTAATTGTAATAACAACTAAAAAGAGCGCTTACAAACAACCACTTACTGTTACTTTGAATGCTAACGTTACTATGGTGAATAAACCAGATCTGTTTTCGATCAGCGACATGCGCCCGGCAGATTATATCAGTATTGAGAGGGAATTATTCAACAGGGGCCATTATAATGGCAGATTTACAAATCCAACACGTTTTGCGCTTAACCCCGTAGTAAAAATATTCCTGGATGAAAGGGAAAAGAAGATCACCCCCACAGAAGCCAGCGCGCTCCTGGATAAATGGAGGAATGTGGATGTACGGCATGACTACAGCAAATACCTTTATAAGAATGCCCTTAACCAGCAGTATGCGGTAAATCTCAGCGGTGGCGGGGAAAAGCACGCCTACCTGCTTTCCCTGGGGATCGACAGGAATAAAAGCGCCCTGGATGAAAAATACAACCGCGCTACCCTGCAACTGGCACAGACTTTTGAAGTGATAAAGAACCTTGAGTTCAGCGCAAACATCTATCTGATAAAAAGCACGACAGTAAGCGGAGCGCCGGCATATGAGCTTTACAAAAGGTCGCAACTCCCCCTCTACACACAATTGAAAGATGCAGAAGGGAACGACCTTTCGTTAGGTACCTATAACAGTGCTTACCGGCAGGAGTTTCTTGATACTTTGGGAAGGGGCATGTTGATGGATTGGGGATACTATCCGCTGCAAAATTATCTGCATGAGCAAAAAACTACGGAAATGAGGCATGGAAATGCCCAACTGGGTCTCTCCTATAAATTAAATAATGGCCTGTCTTTTTCCGTTGAGTATAATTACCAGCAGCAGAAAACAGAGAGCAGCCAGCTGTTCGACAGGCAAAGCTTTTTCGCCAGGGACCTGGTCAACCGTTTTTCACAACTTAACTACGATAACAACACCGTTAAGTATATCGTTCCCAAAGGTGCTATACGGGATTTTACCAGTAATAACCTGGTAGCACAGGATGTTCGTGGCCAGATCAGTTTCGGCAGAAAATTTAGAAAGCATCGCTTCACGGGTATTACGGGGCTGCAGGTAAGTAAAGTTACCACGGATGCAGGAGCTTATAGGATCTTTGGAATAAACGAAGCCGGTACCTCCAATTCGGATATAGACTTTGCAAACACGTATCGCAATATCGCTTCGGGTAAAATGGAAGACATTCCGAACAAATCTATGTCTGATGGAACGGATATCCGCTATGTTTCTATTTACACCAATACCACTTATACCCTGAACGACAGGTACGGAATTTCCTTAAGCGGTCGTGGTGATATAATGAACGCCTTCGGTGTGAACACGCGTAATAAGTTGAAACCACTGTGGGCTTCCGGCCTGAGCTGGAAGATCTCTAATGAGGAATTTTATCAAAGTAAATGGTTGCCGTATCTGAAGGTCAGGCTCACCTATGGCAAAAGTGGTAATGTGGATGCCAATCGTATCGGGGAAGCAACCATCCGGTACCTGGGACAGAATCCACTGGTTAATTCCGGATATGCTACAATTGAAAATGCCTTTAACCCGGAATGGCGCTGGGAAGAAGTAACGATGCTGAATGCGGGTGTGGATTTCAAACTGAATAAAGATAAACTCACCGGCAGCGTTGAATTCTTCCGGAAGAACAGCAATGATCTGTATAACCAGGTTGCTGTAGAGTCTACTACCGGCATGGGAAGCATTATGCTGAACACAGGCAAAATGACCAGCTCCGGAATAGACGTTGATCTCAATGCAAACAACAGGATCGGGAAATTTATCATCACCACTAACCTGGTGTTGAATGTTTATAAAGACAGGATCATCGGTATCAAAAGTAAAGATAAACTCACAGCAGGAGAATTAACAGCAGGAACACCAACCGGCCGGGATGAATTTCCGGTGTATGCATTGTTCACCTATAAATCTGCAAAACTGGATCCCGTTACAGGAGAAGCCAGGGGATTCCTGAACGGGCAACCCAGTTCAAACTACCAGGCAATCCTGGACAGTACGCAGGTTGATGATCTGCTCTATATGGGAAATATGCTGCCGAAAGTATCCGGTTCATTGGGGAATACTATCAGCTGGAGAGGGTTCTCCATTACTGGGCGTTTCATTTATAAGTTTGGTTATGTTTTCCTGAGAAAGAGTATCGGGTACGAAGCCCTGGCTAATGGACTCACAGGGCACGGTAGTTATTATAAGAGATGGAAGAAGAAAGGGGATGAAGCCTATACAACTGTCCCCGCTTTGGTATTCCCTCCCAAAGATGGTCAGGACCTTTTCTATGGATCTTCCAGCGACCTGTCCACAAAGGGAGATCATATACGGTTGAAATATCTTAATCTGAGCTATGACCTGTACCAATATAAAATCGGCAATGCTGCTTTTAAGCACATTCAGTGCTACATTATATTAAATGACGTCGGGATCATCTGGAAAGCCAACAAAGAAGGCATCGATCCCGATTACCAGGGAATGCGTGTTCCAATGGGCATTACCCTGGGCACCCGGTTTACCTTTTGACAAACAAAATCCATTATAAGATGATTAAAAACCTGCCATTACTGGTACTGTATTTTGCTACCCTGCAGATCGGCTGTGGTAAATATACAGATGCAAAGCCCAGCGAAAAAGATAACATCCCTTCCACCCTGGAGGACCTGCAGTCAATCCTGGACAATGATCCGGAGTTGAATCAAAGAAGTCCAAAGGCCGCAGATCTAAGTGCGGATGATTATTTTCTGACAGATCTCAACCTGGAATCACTGAACGCATATGAAAGAAGAACTTATATCTGGAGTAAAAGGGAATTGTTCATGAAAGGGAACCACAACGATTGGGCCTACGCTTATAAGAATGTAAACTCGGCAAATGTAGCGCTCACATACCTTGATAAAATGAAGGGAACACAGGAAGACCTGAATAATGTAAAAGGACAGGCACTCTTTCACCGCGCAAATGCATTCTTACAAGTGACTTTTATCTGGACATTGGCATATGATGAACAGACTGCAGATACAGATCTGGGTATTCCGCTGAGACTGGATGCCGATCCCAATAAATCAACAAAAAGATCAACGTTGCGGCAAACATATGAGCAGATTATTAATGACCTGAAAACAGCGGCTGGACTATTGCCTTTAGTTCCACGGGGAATTACACGTCCATCCAAACCTGCTGCATATGCATTACTGGCACGGGCGTATATGGCCATGAGGAATTACAAAGAAATGGGGAAGTATGCCATCCTGAGCCTGCATTACAAGAATTCATTAAAGGACTACAACACATTAGACACAAACTCTTTTATTTTATTTCCCTTTGCACCCAGGTTCAGTAACGATGCAGAAATCATTTTCGGATCAAATATCGTGCATACCCCGGCATTAAACTATGCCACGGCAAAGATCGATTCTTCCCTTTATAAATCCTTTAGTCAAAATGACCTCAGGAAGAAGGTCCTGTTCAGTGACAATAGTAATGCAACCTTTGGTTTCAAAGGAAACTACTCCGGTACTATCAATTTGTTCAGCGGGATAGCAACAAATGAAACATATCTTATGCAGGCGGAATACTTCGCAAGAATGGATCTTATTGATTCTGCCATGTTTGTATTGAACAAATTGCTAGAGAAACGTTTTGTTGTGAATACATTCATTCCTTTAAAAGCCGGTAATGCCCGGGAGGCATTATATTATATACATGAAGAACGCCGGAAGGAACTTATGATGAGAGGCCTGAGGTGGATGGATGTGAAACGCCTGAATAAGGAAGGCGCCAATATCAGGTTGAAACGGATCGTTAACGGGCAACTGTACGAACTGCTTCCGGATGATCCCAGGTATGCCTTACCCATACCTGAGGATGTGATTGAAATGACCGGTATAGAACAGAACCGGGAATAGCCTATATGCCATTTTAAAGAATACCGAATGAAAAAGCAAATAAGGATAGAAGAGATCAATCGTATAGTAGCAGAAGCCATTAAGAATTTAAGACTGCATCGCCGCCGGATAAAAGGAAAAGTAGGATGGCATCAATACCTGGGAGAAGGGAAAATTGGAACGATAGCAACGGCACAGGCACTATTAATTTTTCAGTATTATAAAGAAGAGATCAACGACCGCCTGAGGATAATTAATACTTTATTAAGCAGCCAGCTCAAATCAGATGATCCCGCTAAAGATGGAGGATGGGAATATGTAACCAACTTCCCTGGTATAGCCACAGTAGAAGCTACCTGCTGGGCATTACTGGCACTGTATGAAGAATACCGCGATGACCCTGTGGCACTTGCAGGATTGAACTGGCTGTTGAGAAATATCAATAGCGGCGACACGGATGAAGGCTGGGGAATTTTGCCTGGTGATATATCCCGGGTATATACCACCTGCCTCGTACTCAAAACACTGAAGGTCTACGGGAAAGAAAATACCTCCGCCTATGAAAGAGGACTTAACTGGCTGCTCGGCATCCAGAATTTGGATAAAGGATTTGGAAGCCAGGCCGGTGCCGCTTCCAACATTGTAAATACTTCACGTGTAATTATCACCCTCGCTGCAAACGGGCATGATAGTAACGCCATAAGATCTGCTGTGGAATGGTTGAAAGAACGTACCCGGAGTTTGCAGCAAACAAAAGCGAATATTGAACCGGAATACAGGGAATGCATTGATTTCCGCGGCCGGAAAATGTATTTTCATCACATGCCCCTGCAGAATGTTTTGGCAGCACTCATCTTGTCCGGCAGCACTAAGTGTGATACTGTGTTCGATGGCGTGAACAGCCTGATAACAGATAATAACTATTACTACTGGCAGCACCCCAATTTCAAAGATGGGAAACGAAAACCCTTATGGGCCATCTTTGATACGCTGGTGGTATGTAAGGCATTGCGGGAAACACCTTACAGCTGGTCTGCTTTAGGTGTGATCAATTATGAAGGCAACAGCATGACCTATACGGATGTAGCCAGGCCCTTCAGTTGGGAACGTTTTAAGAAGCGGTTTATTTTTGACCTGTGGGGAAAGATCTTTATCGGGATCTGTGTGCTCATGATCGCTTACCGGGTATTGGATAAGTACCCGGCATTAGGTACAACCGCGTATTTCTCTTTAATAATTATTCCACTGTTTATAGAACTGTTAGGGTATTATCTGACGGAGACAATTAAGGATAAACGCAGGATAGAACTTTAATAAGCAGCGGTTGTACCCTTGTACAGGATACAACCGCTGTAATTTTACGGCTTCGTGGTGTAGGTAAGACTAATCACCGCATCTGTTGCGTTGATGTAATCATTTGACCCGAAGCCCTGATCAGCCAGGTAGGCAGCCAGTTGCTGTGTTGGCGTTCCTGAATAATAGTAAAGCCTGTCCTCCTCTATCCTCAGGATACAGCAATCGGCATTCATGTCCATGCACTCCCAGCTGAAAGCAGCTTCTTCCCAGCGAATAGCAGATTCATAATAGATCTCAGCGCCGTTGGCAGGAATAAAATGGAAGCTCACCATAGATCTGGTTGGGGCGTTGTAGGAACTTAATGCAATGGCTGCGATCACAGCCCAAAGCCCTAAAAGGTACTTTTTCATACATGTGTTTTTTAATGTTAAAAGATGATCTATTTGCGGGGATTCATTAAGATCGCGGTGAAGGAGAGGATGGTAAAGAAGATGTTAAAGATCAGATGCTGTGTCCATGTCATTTTTTCCAGTACACCTCCGCAGGTGCAAGGGCGTTGAGGTGTGAATATGATCATATATCCTATGTAGAGCGTAAAAACCAACATCAGCGCAAAAGTGCTGTATAAACCAAGTCTCCTGGTACGTGGGATCAATAAAAGCAGGGATACGGTTAATTCAACAGCAGGCAGCAGAAAAGCGATGTATGTGGCTATGCCTCCTATTAATGGTGTCTCTTTTAATGCTTTTGAAAAAAGATTGAATGTAAATATTTTGCTCAGTGCTGTATAGACAAACAGGAATATAAATATGGCTGAGATAGCTTCAGTTATTTTATTCCTCTTTTTCATATGTATGTATCAAAATAGTGCTCCCTTAAAAGAGCTGCGACATATTCCTGATCGGATAATATCCCTTTATTAGGCTCGTCCACCATCACATGGAGGGACCTATATGTGCCTTTCTCAAACCTGCCATAATGAAAACCGGGAGACAGGTCCAGCAGGCAAAACTCTTCTGGACGGATATGCCTCATTTGACCGCGTGAACTGAAATTTACCGTGTTCTCAATACTGTAGTACAGGGAATACATTTTTTCCATGGAGAGTACATACAACGAAAGTGGCTGATGAATAAAAAAATTATTGACCCAAAGGCTATACCCCTGCTCACGAACGGTTTGATGAATGAGGGTACAGGCGTCATCGATGGTTACATTCCTGGTATGGTTTGATAAACTGATATCGGCATATTCACGGGGTATGTCTGTTGTTCGGATAGCGTTCGGAAAATGCTGTGTACTTAAATGGAATAACATAGCTAATGGTCTTTTTAGTTAATAACAAACATGCGTGTAATATCCGGCATTACTAAACGCCTCAATAATGCCGGCTTTGTTGAATTGTATCAGCTTTTTTTCAATTCGTGGAATGACAATTTCTTCTGGTGGTTCCTTACATGCAGGGCATAATGATCCCCTTCCTATTCTTCATATGGATAATGGCTAGTTTGAACGGGTTAAATTGGGAGGGGTAAACAGTACTCTTGTTATTAAGACGCAGAAAAAGGGGAAGCAGGGTGTAATCCCAGCATTTTCATTTTCTTGATTTTTTGTATGTAGTTGGTTTTAAGCTATTTGTGGGAGAACTGAACTTAAAAAGCGATATCAAAATAATGTTCCCGTAACAGGGCCGCTACGTAATCCTGGTTTTTAAGGATGGACCTGTGCTGATCATCCACGGTTAAATGAAGGGACCTATAGGTGCCTGCTGAAAAGATCCCGTAATGGTAACAAGGTGCCAGTTCCAGGATGCAAAATTCTTCCGGTGCCAATACAGTCACTTTATCAAAGCTCAGGAATTTGGCCGTATTCTCCACGCTATAATACAGGGTGTAGATCGGGTCGTCCGGAATCACATGGAGTATCAGTGGTTTATGAATGAAGAAGGTGTTCACCCAGAGGCTGTAACCACGCTCTTCTGTGGTTTGATGAATAAGGGTGCAACAACTTGCAATGGTTACATCTGCCGTGTGCCCTGATAATTTAATGCCTAAATGTTCTTCCGGGATAACGGATGAATGGATGGAATCGGGGAAGTTCTGTTGACTTAACTGGAATAACATGGCTTACAGGGTGAATGTTTGGGATTAATCTAACGGGTATACGAAATTGCGAAATGACACTGCAATATTATTGCAGTCATCAGCAAAAAAAATCCGGCTTCTTAGCAGAGCCGGACCTTTGACATTACTTATAAACGGGATCTCCCTGTTTCTCAGGGTCTCCCTTCATCTCTACGGCATTAAACTCCGGCAGGCCAAAATGCGCGTCCACTTCCACGAACTTCGGTCTTCCCCAGAAAGCGCCCATCTTTACACTGCACTTCACAAAATACACTTTGCCGGGCTGTACGTCCAGTGTGAGTTCTTCTTTTGTTTCTGTCTGCGCCCAGATAGTGAGTGGCCCGGGTTTGAGGATTTTTACGGAATACTTGCTGCCATTCCACATACGGCAATCCGCGGAATCTCCTACGTTCAGGTTGTAATGCACCAGTACGCCGGTTCCTCCTTTTGGCCTGTAAACACATACTACGGCATAATTTGCATCAGGTGCTACAATGGCAGTGAGCGATGAATCAAAAGCACTGCTGGAAATGGGTGTGTAACCTGCAATGTTTTCTGCATAATACACATCAGCTCTCAGGCGGTAACAGGTGCTTTTAGAATCGGGCGCCTTGAGTTCTGTGATCAGAATAATGTTAGCTCCTTTCTTACGTGCTTTTTCTTTGGCTTGTTCAATGGTGCGGTCATAACCACATTTGATCTTGAACCCGCCATCGAGCACTTTGATGTCTCCCATTTCTTTGGCGCCTTCCGGCAGGATTTCACCGGTTTTGAGGATGAGTACTTCGGCTGTATCATTGAGTGCCTGGGCAAAGGCATTTGTGCAAAAGCTAAAAACGCACAATAAGGTAAAGAGCCCCTTAAGTGAGAATTGCATAGGTATTAGTATTTACCTGCAATATAAGGGGTATCTGCCTCGTAGCAAAGTATTGCCATGAACAAGATAACCAGTGCTTTAGGCCTTTCTGAGTTCCAGTTTATGCAGGTACCAGGCGAAATATATCAATAACCCGAGCACCGTTAGGGGTTCTATTACCCCTATCACAGGATACCCTGTATTCAGCTTTGCGAGGAATGCAGAGAACAGGTTAATGCTGAAAGCCACATAGATCCATTCTTTTATTTTTACCGGCACCTGCGGAAAAAGTAACACCATGGCCCCTATGATCTTAGCCGTGGTAAGCTCTATCCTGAAATATTCCGGGAATCCCATCTTCGCAAATTCTGCTGCATGGGTGCCGGAATAATAAGCACTGAACAGCATAAAGAAGCTGATGGCGCAGGTGAGTGACCAGTAGATGATCTTTTCTCTTTTCATGTCAGTTGAATTTGAAAGTGCTTAACAGGTAAATGATAGCGAATAACACCAGCTGGGTAATGTGGAAGGTGTTCAGGTTTTTGCGAATGCCGGAGAGAGCGGGTGTTTCCTGTAGCAGGAGCTTATTGAGCTTCGCATTTTGCCGCCGGCCGAAGATAATGGCATTGAGGATCACCAGCAGCACCATTCCCATTTTGATCCTGAACCAAAGGAAGGTATCAAAAACACCGCGGGTGGCAATCATCATTCCCACACCGGATAACAGGATGAGTGCAGTGCCGGCAATGATCAGTACAGGTAATTTGTTGGAGACCCTTCTTACCAGGATGCCCTCCTGCGGGTTATGGGCATATAGTGCCCAGAATTTCCTGGTGAGTACAAAATCCGCTACCGTAACACCGGCCATCAGGCTGATGCCGATGATATGGAGCCATAAAGAAGTGTTAAAAAGCATGTGGCTATGTTTTATTTATACATAGGACAGGCTACTTGCTTTTTCTGTGACGGTGAGATCAGGTTTTTTTGAAATGCTTCAGTTTATCAGGATTGATCTGTAAGTAAATATTCCTGATCTGGTCTCCTTCCAGTTCAAAGGAAATAAGGCTGAAGGGCGCTCCGCCGGAGTAGGAGATGATAGAGGGCAATCCGTTTGCCACGATGATCTCCCTTTCCAGCCCGTTGATATAATCCAGTTTAGATACGGCACTAAGCAGTAGTTTACTGACGTTTTCCCTTCCGTAGATGGGTTTGGGCGGAGCAGCCAGGCGCTGGTTATTGGTAGAGAACAATCTTCCCCCGCCATCAGCAAACAATACGATATCTTCTTTCAGGGTATGGATCAGCTCTTCCATACTGCCTTCGGAAATAGCCTGTAAAAATTTATGCAGGATCTTTTCATGCACTTTCAGATCTACCTCAAAACGTTTGGTGTCTTTGCCGAGATTGTCTTTTGCCCGCTTCATGATCTGGCGGCAGTTGTCTTCTGTTTTTTCGAACATCTCCGCCAGCTCATAATAGTCATAAGCGAACACTTCCTTTAGTAGGAAAATGGCTCTTTCCTGGGGAGTAAGCTTTTCTAACAGGATCAGGAACCCTATGGACAGCGCATGGTAAGATTCAACCTTCGGGTTTTCGTAGTTCAGCAATGGTTCCGGGAGCCATAAACCAATATACTCCTCCCTCCTTTGCCTGGCGCTGTGGAGGTAATTAATGGACTTATTGGTCACGATCTTTACAAGATAGGCCTTTGTATGGCGGACGTCGATGGTGTCAGTTTCCATCCATTTCAGGAAGGTGTCCTGCACCAGGTCTTCTGCCGCATCTACATTACCCAGCATATTGTAGGCAATGGAGAAGAGCAGCGCTTTATATTCCAGGAAAGTGGCGGTTTTGTCTCTCATATAATATAAGACAATTTACCCCTTTAGTTTGTGACAGCCTATATTTGATACTGCGGTTCCTCCAGTTTCTTGGAGATATGCCCGGAATGTAATGTCGGACTATCCGGGGCGGTGAATTTCTGCCTGATCTTTCGCTCTATCCTTGCCAGGCATTGAAAGGGGATGGTTAATATCCTTAATCCGTTTAGAATATACTTTACCCCAAGGTCTCTATACACCCACTTGATCAGATCCCATTTGTTGGTTGAATTTCGGTTCATGATTTTGATTTTTAGATTACTTTCTGCATTACACTTGCGCCATTCTTATTAATAGTAAACTGCTTCGATAGTTCTGTATATTGTTTTGCCAGCTCTACCCGCCTGAAGGCTTCGGTAATATTATGGTGATACCTTTCATCGATGGTGAGAATGCCTGGTAAACCAAAATCCTCGTGGCAGCACATTTGGATGATGATGATCTCCATAACTAATATGAGCTTTTTAATTTCCCCCATCGTAATAGAGATGTCGCCGAGAGGAGTATAGTCGATTTTCTTTTCTTTCAGGATGCAGATCTTTTCTATGATTGATCTCTGTTGTTCCAGTACAGCGATCCAATACGACACTTCTTTTTTAGGGATCTTACATTCCGGATATTTACCAGCCAGGATGTTTGAGAATAGCTGAGGAAGGGGACATCTTTCCTGTTCTGATTCGCCGAAAATGGCGTGGAGGTCAACTAATAATAGTCTGAAGTAATCTTCTGCCAGTTTGTAGAAGTGTGCGGATAGTTTGCCATCCTGTTCTCTGAAGAATTTCCAATTATCGAAATCTTGTTTGCAATTATTAGCAATGTGTAACAGTGATCCGAAGTGCGATAAGAAGTCAAGCATAAAATTAGTTTTTGAGTTTTAGATAATAATAGCCATAGATATACCACTTCCCGTTTAAAACAGGAAAATACCTTATGGACCGGGCAATAGTATGGCTATACTCAGGCTTGAAACCGGAGTTTAACTGAAATGCATACTATGCCGGGATTTGATCAGGATAAATGTGCTACGCAGGTAGCATCATCTGTACTGTCAGCGATAGGCATCTTTTTTTTGATGTGCTGAGTGAAATGTGTTCTCCTTTCTTTGCATTGCTTTTTGTGTTTAGACATGGTTCAGGTTTTTGCTTTAAAATAAGACGGTGAATATTATCATTATGACTACTGAATATAAGACCGAAAAGTTTCAATAAAAGGGTAAGGAAATTTGCAGTAAAAATTTGTCTTAACATAGTGTTTACAATTCAGTAGGATATGGTGGAATCGCGGAGAATATATGTTCGTATATGCGATCAGGTAATATTCGGAGGTGACATTTTTTTTGTAAAAAAAATGTTATTTATGCCTGAATATATATAGTTCTCTGAGCGGTAGTTACACAGGGTCACTATATTCCAGTCCGAGATTCCTGGATAGTTGCTTGAATCGCAGCATTACCTCCAGGCGGTTGAATGCCTCTGCGATGGTATGGTTATCCACGTCTTCAATAATGGCGATTACGGGCAGGTGTTTACCCAGTACCATAAACATATTTTTAATAACGTTCTCCATATCATAAAGAAGCTTCTGGAGGCTCCACATGGAAATCAGTTCTGGTACGGGCGCGTCTTTATCTGTATGTACAATTTGGGTGTCCCTTGTTATTTTGATCATATTAATAGTAGTATCATGCCGGGAAAGCATGTTTCGCCACTTTGCAATGTCTGTTGATGTAATAGCATTTTCTTCATATTCTTTTGCTTCCTGCCTGGAAAAGATCCTCCAGAAAGTGCATTTGTCACTTTGAGATCTGTTCAGGCCTTTATGCATATCCATTAAAAACAAACGGTGGTAGTCATTTGCCATGGAGTTGAAATGCATAGAGAGTTCACTTTTGATGTTTACAAGGGATACCCAGTTGCGAAATTCCTGTTTGCAGTTTCTAACAATGTCCAACAGGTTGCTGAGGTCCAGCATAATATCTTCTTTCATAGCGATATAAATTTAAAGGGTGCCCACTTAGTATGGGGCATTTATGAAATGAGAGGGAAGGCGATTGAAAAAGGAGCAGGGTCAATAATAATAATAGGATGACTTGCTGTTCAGGTCACAGATATGGTATGCCGGGCATTGTTGGGCAGAACGGATCGTTTTAAATAAATTCTTTTTCATCACTTAGTATGATTGTTTTTTGATTGTTTGGGGGGAATTCTACAGTAGTTTTTAACAACTCGTTCACAATATATCCTGTAAATCATCCACCAGCTTATGTTAGGTTTTATAGAAAACTATTTGCTTCGTGTATATTCAACGATAACTGCTACAACATTTCACATACCATAGATGGAATTTAACAGTGTATAGGGTGTATTGATGGGAAAAATATTTTCGTTTATACGATAAGGTAGGACTGCTAATAGATTAACCTCTAATTAACATTATTAATGTCACCATACTATAGTATATACAACACTATATGTTAGATCCGCTTGAACGCATCCGCAATGGTATGGTTGGCTCTTTCCTCAACGGTAGGGATACTGATGATAGGGTACTCCAGGATACGGCAGATCTCTAGTACGATTACTTCCATCTTCATCAGCACCTCCTCTATTTCATCACGACTAATGAAAACCTGGCAGGTTTCTTCGTCATTGACGTAATAGACCTTCCTGTCCCGCAGTAACTTGATCTTTTCAATGGTCTGGTAACTGGTCAGGAGTAGCTCCCGCCAGCGGATGATATCTGAGAGACTGATCTTGTTCCTCCCATATTTACCTCTTTCCAGGCGGTTGAAAACCTGCCAGAAAGTGATCTTGATGTTTTTGGAGAGACTGAGCATGGTGTTCATATCTACCAACAGGAGGCGGAAGTAGTCATTGGCAATGGTATCAAAATGAACAGAAAGCGTCGCATCCTTCACGTTGAAGAAAGTCCAATTAGCATAATCCTGCTTGCACTTGGAAGTTACCTCCAGTAAGATCCCAAGGTCCAGGGTGATGGTTGCGCTCATAGTGGAATGTTGTGGTGAATGATGGCCCTTTGTCTTAATCTTCACGGTGTCCCCGCATATTCTAAGACTTATTTTTGAGGTAGGAAGGGGTAATCGGAGCCGAAATTTAAGTATTAATACGCACAAGCCTTACTGACAGGGCATTAGAGGGTTAGAGGAGCTGCCGGGCATAGAGATTTTTCTATCTGTTAGGCGGTTTTTTGGAAATCTTTTAAGGAGGTATTGGGAAATTTGGATAGGTGCGAAATAGTGCTGGGTACTAACCCAATTAATAGGTTTTGCGCTGATGGACGAGTAGCTCATTCATATATTATGATCTTTAGGCAGGATCATTAACCTGGGTATCCTTACATGGCCTGGTTGCCGGAGTATATATAACACGGCGTCCACGATATTGCCTACATCCAATGGTTCATGAATATTCATACTTTCTTTTGGATGTACTTCCCAGTTATTATGTAGTTCCGTCATCACCAGGCCGGGTTCTATGCAGGATACCTGGATATTTGTACCTGCCAGTTCCATGCGTAATGCTTCAGACAATGCTTCCAGCGCAAATTTACTGGCGGCGTACGCACCTGCGGTGGGCCTTACTTTGGTGCCGAGTACGCTGGAGATATTAATGATATGACCTGAGCCCTGTTGCCGGAAACGTTTCAGTATTTTATAGGTAAGCCTGAAAGTAGCTTCCACATTAAGCCGTAACATGGCTGTCATCCTTTCTAAGTTGATGGTTTCAATGGGACCGGTTTCTAACATACCTGCGCAGTTGAACAGGTAATCCAAACGGCCATATTTTTGGAAGATATGATCTTCTAATTTATCCTGGAAATCTTCGGTGCTGAGATCGCCAGGGAATACTTCTACTTGTGCATCATCGAGCAGCCTGTCTTTCCGGCGTGCGGTAACGATCAGCTGATAACCTTCTGTTTGCAGTGCTTTTGCAATGGCATAACCTATTCCGCTGCTGGCGCCGGTTATGAGTGCTGTTTTTTGCATGGTGTTTATTTTATATCATACCCCGAAGTGGTCACTAATATACTTGAACAATCGTTAAAATTTCTCCAAAAAGAACCGATCGTTATGGTATTAGCGCACCAGCGAATAAGTTTACCCCTGATGCTCAGGAACACCCTTGAGGTCCATCCATACAGTAGTGCTATTTACATGCGCATATGCGGGTGTGACAAGTTATAGGGGGAGTTGCGGCTTATTGAAAATAGTGCTGCGATTGAGAAGGAAGCGCATTATCTGAAATGAAAAAACCGGAACTGCTGAAGTTGTTTTTCAGAAATTCCGGTTTATCTGGTAGCCTCGCCAGGAATCGAACCTGGATCATCAGCTTCGGAGACTAATGTACTATCCATTGTACGACGAGGCCAAATCCTTAAAAGGTCTGCAAAGCTAAGTTAATTAATAGGAAATTACAAAGTCCCGATATT
Source organism: Chitinophaga niabensis (assembly GCF_900129465.1). Taxonomy (NCBI): domain Bacteria; kingdom Pseudomonadati; phylum Bacteroidota; class Chitinophagia; order Chitinophagales; family Chitinophagaceae; genus Chitinophaga; species Chitinophaga niabensis. The sequence goes on from NZ_FSRA01000002.1 coordinate 1,540,344, forward strand.
GCTTTTAAAGATCCGTACAGCAATGGCCAGCAGGATCACCCCGAAAAACTTCCTTATCACCATCAGCCCCGCTTTCCCGAGGATCCGCTCAATCCTGTTGAGGGACTTCAATACCACAAAAATGATCAACAGGTTCACCAGGATGCCCGCCAGGATGTTATAATCCCCGAAATCTGCCTTGAGGGACATGATAGTAGTGAGTGTACCAGAACCTGCAATCAGCGGAAAAGCAATAGGAACAAGACTTCCTGTTTTGGTATCGTTATCGCTTTTAAAGAATTCAATGCCCAGGATCATTTCCAGCCCGATGATGAAGATCACAATAGAACCCGCCACGGCAAAGGATTGCAAGTCTACGCTCATCAGTTTCAGGAAGGCTTCTCCTATCAGCAGGAACACCACCATCAGCACGCCGGAAGCTACTGTGGCTTTCCAGGCGCTGATCTCCCCGAGCTTTTCTTTCAGGGACAGCAGGATGGGAATAGAGCCAAGGATATCGATCACAGCAAAGAGTGTGAAGCCTACGGTGATCATCTGGTCGATACTGAACATATCTTGAATTTTTGCAAAAGTAGGGTATTCTTTACCCGGGATGATGGTTAGCTAAGCTAAAATATCTAATTTGTTGCGGATTAGAACGGAACCTTCCAATAAATCAAAGGCATGCAAGAAGATATCATTATCCAGATCAGCACAAAGATCAAGGAAAAGCGCAAGGCCAAAGGCATCACCGTGCAGGAGCTGGCAGACAAGGCAGAAGTGAGCAAGGGCCTCATCTCTCAGATTGAAAATAACCGTACAGTACCCTCCCTGTTGGTACTGATCAATATTATCCGGGCCCTCAACCTGGATATGAATGAGTTCTTTAACGACATCAATCAGCAGACCCAAACCGCCAGGGTACTGATCAAAAGGAAGGAGGAATACCAGTCCTTCGAAAAGGAGAATGCCAAAGGTTTCCTGTACAAACGTGTGCTCACCCGCAATATCAAGGGCGGCCCCACGGATTTTGTGCTGCTGGAGCTGAAACAGGGCGCCAAACGTAACCAGATCGTGAAAACGGATGCTTATGAATATAAGTATGTGATCAAAGGCACGGTGGAATACCTCATTAATAATGAAAAGCACACCCTCGAAACAGGCGATTCCATCTTTTTCGATGGCCGCCTGGGCCATAAACCGTCCAATGTTGGAACGGATGATGCACTGCTGCTGGTAGTTTACTTCTTCCAGGATACAGAGAAATAGCAAATTTAGCCTGGTTAACCCCAATTCATAAAAAATTAACAGCCCTTGAATTGAATATTTGTTTACTTTTACTACTCAATCTATTAGTATTTATAAACAAATATTCATGTCAATATCCACCCGATCCTTTACTGTAAATGGCAAAACCTATACTCCGCCGGCTTCTCCGGTGGTGGTGATCTGCCTGGATGGCTCTGCCGACGAATACCTGGATGCTACCATGGCACATGACAGGATGCCGAACCTCAAAAAAATGACGCTGGCCGGTTACCGGGGCATGGTGAGAGGGGCTTTGCCTTCCTTTACCAATGTAAATAACTCCTCTATCGTAACAGGCGTTACCCCGGCAGTGCATGGCATTTGTGGGAATTTCTTCTATGATACGAACCGCAAGGAAGAGGTGATGATGAACTCCTCTGAATACCTCCGTGCTGAAACCATCCTTGCCGCCGCAGCCAATGCCGGCCGCAAAGTAGCTGTGGTTACTGCAAAAGAAAAACTGCGGGATATCCTCAGTCATAAAATGACGGGCATCGCTTTCTCCGCAGAAAAAGCCAACCAGGCGCAGGAAGCTACGCATGGTATTGGCAATGTTGAAACAACTTTGAACCTTAAAACCCCTGCTATCTATAGTGCAGATGCCAGTCTTTTTGTATTACGGGCCGGTGTGGCATTGATAGAACAGGGCCTGGGAGATTTCCTGTATCTCTCCCTCACAGATTATATGCAGCATACCTATGCTCCTGAAGATGAGCCATCACTGGCATTCTACGAAGCCATCGATCATGAACTGGGCCGCTTGCTGGCATTGGGTGCAGTGATTGGTGCTACGGCCGATCATGGCATGAATGCTAAACAAAAAGCAGATGGCTCTCCCAATGTGCTTTTTATAGAAACCATGCTCACGGAACAGTTCGGTAACGGTTTCCGGGTGATCTGCCCTATTACAGATCCCTATGTGAAACACCATGGTGCGCTGGGTTCTTATGTGGCAGTGCATTTGCCGGAAGGGGTTGATGAAACCGCTGTCAGCGATTGGTTGCAGGGGCAGCCGGGCATTACGGAAGTACATAACAAAGCACGCGCCGTGCATTTGCTGGAACAGCCGGAAGATCGTATCGGGGACCTGATCGTTCTCAGCGCAAGGGATGTAGTGGTAGGCCGTACACCGGCACATCATGATCTCAGTGCATTGGATAGCGGGCTGCGTTCTCATGGTGGCCGTTATGAAGAAATGGTGCCACTGCTGATCTCGCATCCGCTGACGGCTGCTTACAGGAGCAAAGCCCTTGGCGATCCGCGCAACTTTGATGTTTTTGATTTCACCGTGAATGGAACTCACCATAATTAGTCTTTATGCTTGTATTAGATGAGGTCACTTCTTTAACCGGCTATATTGCCGGTACACCATTACAGTCCGATGTATTGCTGGAAGTAAAAAGCCCTTACGATGGACGTTTAGTGGGCACCGTTACTTTGGGTAATCGCAAAGATACTGAGGCTGCTATTGCAGCGGGTCTGAAAGGCGGCCCCCTATTAACCAGGTATGATCGTTTTGCTGTGCTGGATAAAGCACGCCAACTGCTGGAGGAGCGAAAAGAGGAATTTGCACAGCTGATCATGTCTGAATCGGGGCTTTGCCTCCGTGAAACCCGCTACGAGGTAGGGCGCGCAAGAGATGTATTACACTTTGCGGCTATTGAAGCCCTGAAGGACGATGGGCAGGTTTTCTCCTGTGATATTTCTCCGCAAGGTAAAGCCCGTAAGATCTTTACGCTGCGGGAACCTTTATCCCTTGCGGTGGCCATTACGCCTTTTAATCATCCGCTGAACCAGGTGGCGCATAAGATTGCACCTGCCATTGCTACCGGTACCCCGGTGATCTTAAAACCTTCAGAGAAAACTCCCCTCACGGCTATACGTTTAGTGGAATTGCTGTATGAAGCAGGGCTGCCGCATCATATGCTGAGTGTGTTACTGGGCCCTACGGCCGAAGTAGCGGAAGTATTGGTGCAGGACCCTCGCGTAGAGTTAGTGTCTTTTACAGGAAGTGTGGCAGTAGGGAAACATATTGCTAAACAGGCAGGGTACAAAAAAGTGATCCTGGAATTGGGGGGCAATGATCCATTGATCATTCTTGAAGATGCTGATATGGACCTGGCGGTTACATTAGCTGCGGAAGGATCTTACAGGAATTCCGGACAGCGTTGTACAGCCGTGAAGCGTATCCTTGTGCAGGAGAGTATCCACGATGAGTTTGTAAAACGTTTCGTGGAGAAAACGAAAGAATATATCTGCGGGGATCCTGCGGATGCTGCTACCCGTGTGGGTACTGTTATTGATGAACCTGCTGCTGTTTACCTGGAAGATGTGGTGAAGAAAGCGGTTGCACAGGGGGCTAAAGTATTATATGGTGGCCGTCGTAAAGGGGCATCGCTGGAACCTACGGTGATCGTGGATGTTCCAAGGGATGCACAGATGGTGGTACAGGAATCTTTTGGGCCGCTGGCACCGATCATGAAAGTGAAGGACCTGGAGGATGCGATAGCCTTGGCGAATGGGACGGCTTATGGGCTTTCTTCCGGTATCGTTACAAGAGATATGGAGAAAGCGATCTATGCAGTGAAGCATTTGCGTATGGGAACGGTGAATATTAATGAAGTACCAGGGTATAGGATTGAGAATTCTCCCTTTGGAGGGGTGAAGGATTCCGGGCTGGGGATTAAAGAGGGCGTGATTGAAGCGATGAAGTGTTTTACCTATGTAAAGACGTTTTCGATGCCTTGGTAGTTGGTACTCTTTATTGTATAATTTACAGCACAGCCTCCCGTTCCAACGGGAGGCTCTTTGTTTTTTAAAAGGTGAAAACGCTCTGCCGCGGATGGTTTTTATCTTCCTAAAACAAAAAGCCCCCGATGAACATCAGGGGCCTATTACATGATAGCTATGTTATATGGAAATATTTTCTTCCTGTAAGATCTCTCCGATTGCTTTCACCAGTGCTGCTACATCTTCCGGGAAGATCTGCCCGATGTTACCTATGCGGAAAGCATTGGTTTTGCTGAGCTTGCCGGGATAGATCACAAAATTCCTGTCACTCAGTTTGCGGTAGAATGTTTCGAAGTTGAACGCCGGATGCTCCGGGTATAAAAAGGAGGTGATGATATGGCCCTGGATCTCGGGCTTTAAATATTGTTTAAAACCTAAGGCCGCCATGCCATTATCCAGGATAGATTTATTGGTGCGGTAACGTTTTTCCCTGGCCGCTATTCCTCCTTCTTCTTCCAATTCTTTTAATGCCTGGCGAAATGCCATCATGCTCAGTGTAGGAGGCGTGAACCTGAACTGGCCACTGGTTTCCAATCCATACCATTGATCATACAGATCAAGACTGAGACTGCGTGCCTGGCCTTTTGCTTTTTGCAAAGCTTCCCGCTGCGCGATCGCGAAAGCAAAACCGGGAATGCCTTCTATGCATTTATTGGAAGAAGAAACCAGGAACTGGATGTTGCAGGCTTTGATATCTAATGCTACACCGCCGAAACTACTCATAGCATCCACGATAAATGTTTTGCCATTCGCCGCACATAAAGCACCGATCTCTTTGATAGGATTGAACAGGCCTGTTGTAGTTTCACTATGAATGCAGGCTACATGTGTTACCTCCGGATGTGCAGTTAAAAATGCAGCTACCATTGCAGGATCTGTGATCTCATCTTCTTCAAACCGCAATACCGTATGCGGTAGTTTGTGGATGACGGCCATCTTAACGATCCGTTCGCCATAAGCTCCATTACTCAGTACCAATAAATGATCGCCTGGTCCAATGATACTGCTGATCACACTTTCCACTCCAAAAGTACCGGAGCCTTGTACGATCACCGTTTCATAACCTTCCTCTTTGGATACCTGGCCGAGTTGTAATAAAGCATTCCGGATGTACCGGATGGTAGCAATAAATGCTTCGTCCCGGGAACCCATATCTTCCAGGGCTGCCTCCTTTACTGTGCGGGACGTGGATAATGGCCCCGGTGTAAATAATAATTTCTTCATGTATGCTATTGATGTAAAGTAATATTCTTCATGTTCACGGGTGGTTCAGGACCTGCACCCGGGGATTGAAATAGTTTGCTGATCCCGTATTTGCGGTTGAAAAATACCAGGGAAAGCAGGAGCAATGCCAGGCAGGTAAAGCACATCACATAACTGAACTGCATTAATACCCTGCTCCAGCGAAGATCTTTCATGAAAAATTCCCGGTATAATAATAAGCCTACGCTACCAAGATAACCCGTAGCATCGCAGCCGTATACAAAGAACCCCGCATTCGCCTTCATTTTAAATAAGCCTATCAGCCTTTCGAATATGGCTATCTGTATGGGAATGTACGCTAAGAATAAACCAGTGCCTAACAATAACATCCACATAAATGGACTGATCCATGCTTGGTAAAACAAAAAAGTACTCAAACCGGACATGAGTATGCCAAAGATGATCAAACCCTGTGTAGCCCAGAATCCGCGGATATTACTGCGGATAAGTGACAGGGGTGCTACACAGCAGACTACGATCAGGGTACTGAGTAATTCCGTTTGCGAGAATACCGCTTTATTCCAATGTGTGCCGGAAATATCGTTCCATATTTCTACGGAAAAGTTATCCCGGAAATCGCGCAGGGTGGTGAGCAAACAATAGCTCAGCAGGATGCACAGCAGGCCGGGGCCGTATTTCCGGATAACAGTACGTTTATCTTCAGCATTCATGGGCTGCCGCTCTGCCCTTAATAATTTATCGGTATCGTTTGGCGCGGGTATTACAGAAAGCATCCAGACAAAAAAGCAGAACAGGGGCAAAAATACAAGCCCGATGGTGAAGGGCATCCAGAATTCAGAGATAAAAGGGAAAAGATCATGGATCTCCATATAGACTGTTTTCAAAACACCGGAAGCTGCAATGATGCTGATACTGAGCCCCATGCCCAGTATTTCCGTGAACCGGCGGCCTTCCAGGAAACTGAAGATCACACCCCAGACCATGCCTAAGGGCAGGCCATTGAGAAAAAGGAAGAAAAAGTTATAGGGATAAGGTACCAGGCCAAAACCCAGCAGGGAGACTTCTGCAAAAAGGATCAGGGCAATGATCAGCCGGATACGCCGGGATGGCTGCAATTCGGAGATCACTTTTATACCGATGAACTTGGACAACATATATCCCATCACCTGTGCAATGATCAGTACGCTTTTGTAGCCGATACCAAACAATTCCAGGTTTGCATACAAACCCGTATTGAAAGGTTTACGGAATGCATACATACAGAAATAGGTGCCAAACGAAGCGAGTAAGCACCAAACAATAAAGAAGATTCCAGAGGAATCCTGTAGCCGTTTCTTAAACATGACCGATTTTCAATGTTTAGTATTACAATAGCTGGCCGGTAGACATTGTTTAATATTTGTAAATTATGAAAATTCCTTAACTTACAAGGGATAAGCAGAAGTTTTTTTCTTGAAAATCCCATAAACCCTTTATTATGGCCGATTTTAATTTCTCCAAACGAAGATCGACAGTTTAGAATTAGTAAAAAACCGCCCCGTGTTAAGTAATTATTATTTTAATATTTCTATACTGTTAATTTAGTATTGCTTAACATTTAGGTCATATAGACTGAACAACTTTACATCGCTAAATCGCTTAATCCTACTACTATGCAACACAGTTTTCAACCTAACTTGCGGGCAGCATTCCTCATGCTGGCCCTGCTGCTCACTTGCACAGCCTCGTGGGCACAACAAATGATCTCCGGAAAGGTCCAGTCCGAAGATCTGCAACCGGTGCCCGGCGCCTCTGTGAAAGTAAAAGGTACCGGTACTGGTACGGTTACAGACGGACAGGGGGCCTTTTCTATCAAAGCTGCCAATGGCGCAGTACTCCAGGTTTCTTTCATTGGTTTCCTCAGCCAGGAGATCAAAGTGGACGGACAATCTTCTATTATCATCACCCTGCAAACAGACAAAAAGAATTTAGGCGAAGTAGTAGTAACAGCGCTCGGCATTAAAAAAGATAAAAAGGCCCTGGGGTATTCTGTGCAGGAAGTAAAGGGGGCAGACCTTATTAAAGCCCGCGAACCTAATCCTATCAATGGTTTGGTAGGTAAGGTAGCTGGTCTTACTGTAGGCGCTTCCCCGGAATTGCTCGCTTCTCCGCAACTCCTGCTGCGTGGTAGTAAGATCGGGTTGTTTGTAGTGGATGGTGTGCCCATCAACTCAGATACCTGGAACATTTCCCCGGATGACATTGAAAGTTATACCGTACTGAAAGGAGCTACCGCTTCTGCTTTGTACGGTTCCCGCGGTTTGAACGGCGCTATTATGATCACTACCAAAAGAGGCTCTAAAGATAAAAGGGGCTTTTCCGTAGAGTTTAATTCCAGCACTATGTTCGACAAAGGTTTCCTGGCAATTCCTAAAACACAGAATGATTACGGCCCTGGCGACCATGGTAAATATGCATTCAAAGATGGCCGTGGCGGCGGAACAAATGATGGGGACTATGATGTATGGGGCCCTAAGTTTGAAGGCCAGCCCATTCCGCAGTATGATAGTCCGGTTGACCCCGTTACAGGTGTGCGTACCCCTACTCCCTGGCTGGCACGCGGAAAGGATAACCTGAACAGGTTCCTGCAAACAGGTGTGCTCAGCACGAACAACCTTTCTGTTTCTGCAAGAGGAGAGAATTATGATCTGCGTTTCTCCCTTTCGCACTCCCAACAAAAAAGCATTATCCCCAACAGTAAATTAAGCATCACCAACTTTAATATCTCTGCGGGTTACGACCTGTCTAAGAGATTACGTTTAGATGGTTACCTGAATTATAACCGCCAGTACACACCCAATTTCCCGGATGTGGCCTACGGCCCCAACAGCCTTATCTATAACATCACTATCTGGACAGGTGCAGACTGGGATGTAGATGCCATGCGTAATTACTGGCAGCCCGGTAAAGAAGGTATCCAGTCCATCTTCGCAGAATACCAACGTTATACCAATCCCTGGTTCCAGGTAATGGAATGGAAGCGTGGCCACTATAAAACAGATATCAACGGGTATATGAAGCTGACTTACAAGATTTCTGACAACCTGGATGTGCTGGCCCGTTCACAGGTGACCTCCTATGATATGCTGCGGAATGAAAAATTGCCTTACTCTGCACACCCCTATGGAAGAGAAGCCGGTTTGGGCGATTACAGGGAAGATAAACGTTCCATGTTTGAGAACAACACAGATGTGCTGCTCACTTATCACGACGAGATTGCTAAAAACATCAGCCTGAAAGCTTCGGTTGGTGCTAACGCCCGTTCTTTCACCTATAATTCCAGCTTCACCACTACAGATTATCTGAACGTACCAGGCTGGTATGCATTTGCCAATACATTGAACCCGCTGAAGGCCAGCAACTTTAGATCAGACATGCTGGTATTGAGCGGATATGGTTATGCGGACCTTTCTTTCTCCAAATACGCTACTTTATCTTTAACCGGCCGTTATGATAAATTGTCTACGCTTCCCAAAGGCAATGATGTTTATTTCTATCCATCCGTTTCCCTTAGTACGGTGGTATCTGATTACGTGAAACTGCCTGAGTGGATAGATATGTTGAAGTTCAGAGGTTCTTATGCCAACGTAAAAGGTGGTTTGACGATGCCTACAATTGGAGCTACGCCACAGGCTACTTTCCCGCTGGGTTATGGTACAGAATACCAGTCCTCTTATGATGGCCCTTCTTTTGAAAACTCTGCCGGATACGATGTACGCCCTATATATGATTCCAAAGTAGGCGCCATCTATTCCAGGACAATTGCCAACCCTGACCTGAAACCTTTCTCCAGTACAGCTTATGAAACTGGGATGGACCTGCGTTTGTTCCGTAATCGTGTAGGTTTGGACGTTACTTATTTTGTTACGAAGGATGGCCCGCGCATCTATAATTTCCCGATCACAGATGCAACCGGTGCAGAAAAGTACCTGGTGAATGGTGTGGTAACCCGCAAGAAAGGCTGGGAATTATCCCTCACCGGTTCTCCACTGCGCAATACGAGTGGCTTGAACTGGGATGTGATGGTGAACTGGTCTGCTTTCAAAGAACGTTATGTGGATTTCTATCCTGGTGTAAATACACTGAACACTTTCTATAAAGCAGGAGACAGGGTAGATGGTATCTATGGGCAGGCTTTTGTAAGAACACCGGATGGCAAACTGATCAACGATGGCAGCGGCAGGCCTATCAAATCTCCCGTGAACCAGTTCCTGGGATACGCTAACCCTGACTGGGTATGGGCAGTGAACAATACATTCCGTTATAAGTCTTTTTCTTTCAACTTCCAGTTCGATGGCCGTGTAGGTGGCCGCATGAACAATTACATCCAGCAGCAAACCTTCCGTGGCGGCCGTCATATCAGTACGGTACAGGGTAAAATGGGAGAAGCGCGTTACCAGGATTATAAAGGTGTGAAATCATGGGTAGGAGATGGTGTGGTTATCAACAACGGCGCTGCTATTCAGTATGATAACGATGGTAAAGTGACCAACTACAAAGACCTGCAATACGCTCCCAACACCACCAAAACCTTCCTGCAAGACTATATCAGCTTCTACTACAATACCATGGAGGCGAACATGATCAGCAAAACGTTCATGAAACTGCGGGAAGTGGTGATCGGTTATACTGTACCACAAAGCATTCTGAGCCGGTCTTTCATCCGTCAGGCCAACATATCCCTGGTGGGCAGGAACCTGTTGTATTTCGCAAAATATAAAGATGTGGATATTGACCAGTATGCCGGCGACCAGAGTGGTTCCGGTCTGCAATCTCCCAGCACCCGCCGTTATGGGGTGAATCTCAATGTTACCTTCTAAATCATACTATCATGAAAGCGATCAAAATATTAGCCTTCGTTGCAGTACTTGGCCTTGGCGCTACAGGTTGCAGCAAGCAGTTCTCGGAATATGAAATGAATAACAACAAGCCGCTGCAAGTTCCTCCCGGCCTGGTGTTAACAGGGATCCTCAGCAGTGTGAACATCAATTCTCCCTGGAGTGATGTAATGCGCTGGAACCAGTTCGATGCCTGTAACTACAACTACTATGGTAACCAACGTTACGATTGGGGTGGGGCTAAATCCAACGATTACTATACCCTTGCCAATGTGCTGAAAATGGAATCAGAGGCCAAACGTTTGGGTGGTGCTACGGTGAACCCTTATGCAGCATTGGGTAAATTCTTTAAAGCATTCCTCTTTTACCGTATGACGGTAATGGTAGGTGATCTGCCCATGACGGAGGCTTTGAAAGGAAAAGATAACCTCTATCCTGTGTATGATGATCAGAAGGCGATCTTCCTCCAGGTACTGAAATGGCTGGATGAGGCCAACACCGATCTTACACAGCTCATCGTGAACCCGGATAAAAGTAATACCAGTGTAGGCCAGATCTTATCCAACGATTTCTACTTTGGCAATAACCTGGAAAACTGGCAGCGTACGGTGAATACTTTGCGTTTGCGTGTATTGATCAGCCTGAGTATGAAAACAGCAGATGCGGAATTGAAGGTGGGCCAGCAGTTTGCAGATGTAGTGAACAACCCCGCTAAGTATCCTTTGATGACGGGCATACAGCAGAACATGCAGTATACCTACAACAATATCAACAAGTATCCTATCAACCCGGATAACCTGGGTAACGATGCTACACGGTATAATATGTCTGCCACCTACCTGAACAAACTGGTGAGCCTGAACGACCCGCGTGCTTACATTACTGCGGAACCCGCCACACAGCAATTGAAGAACGGTAAAACACCTGCTGATATTACAGCGTATGTAGGTGCGCCTTCTGGCGAAAGCCTGGATGATATGTCGTCTAAAATGGCAGATGTGGTGAATGCGGCTTATTCGCTCAGAAGCAGGAGCCGTTATTATTCAGGGTATTCACCGGAGCCACAGGTGTATATCGGATATGCTGAAATGTGTTTCAACATCGCAGAAGCGATCAATCGTAACTGGATCACAGGGAATGCGGAAGACTGGTATAAGAAAGGTATCCGTGCATCATTGTCTTTCTACGGTATACCGGTTGATGTGCCGGGCAATGTGACCAAAGTGTATGCAGGCACTAACTATACTATCCCCTTCAATTTTGAAGGCGTGTATTATCAGCAGCCATCCGTTAAGTATGCAGGAAATAATGCTACCGGCCTGACGCAGATCTTAACGCAAAAGTACCTGGCGTTTTTCCAGGGTTCGGACTTTGAAGCTTACCTCAACTGGAGAAGAACAGGTGTGCCGGTTTTCAGTGTGGGTGCAGGGACTGGGAATAATGGGGTGATACCCATGCGGTTTAAGTATCCTGACAGTCATCGTGCTTCTAATGAAAAGAATTGGAAGGATGCAGTGCAGAAACAGTTTAATTCTGCGGTAGATGATATTAATGCGAAGATGTGGATGATAAAGTGATCTTAATCTTAAAAAGGCTGCTCTTCCCGGGGCGGCCTTTTTTATTACAAATTCAACCCTTTCACCTCAAACCCCTCCTCATTTACCCTCAAATGGGCCACCCGGCCATATTCTACCCTGATCCCATAAGAATCTTCCAGGGCCGTATTGGTGGCGTAAGCTAAAATGGAACGGATCACACCGCCGTGGGTAACGATAACGGTATCTTCTTCTGTTTTTAGTATTTCCTGGAAAGCGGCCACACTGCGTTCGTAGAGAGCGGCGTAACTTTCGCCATTGGGCATGGGGTTGTAGAGGTAATCTGCCATCCAGGTCTTGGGAGTGGTGATGGCAATGTCCGTCCAGGTTTGCATTTCCCAGTCACCGAAATTCACTTCGCGTAAACGTTCATCGGTTGCAAAGGGAGTGCCGAAAAGGAATTCGGCCAGTTTGCTGCATCGTTGCAGGGGGCTGGCGAAAACGGTAAAGTCTTTTGCCGGTAAGATGTTCTGCACACGGGCAGCCTCTGTATGAAAAGTGCTGGCCAGGTCCAGGTCTGTAAATCCGTAGCAGGTGCCGTAAATCACGTCAGGCGTAGTATGCCTTATTAAAAATATATCCCTCATTCCGGCGCAAAGATACTATAATTCTATTACGCATGCTGGAGGTCCAGTGTTCTGAACTTGTGTTGTAATTCAGCGGGAATGGGAAATATTTCAGGGTGGAAAAGATGAGAAAGCACGGTAATGCCATCTGTTAAGGTGCTGGCGCTGGGTTGGGTGAAGAGATCGTAATCGGCCAGGAATACATGGTTATTACGTACGGCTTGTAATTGGTCCCAACCGGGTACCTGGGTTACTAGATGTAATTCCTGCGCGGAACGTTCTGTGAGAAAACCACAGGGAGCTATCACCAGTACTTCGGGATCATAGCGGAGGATCTTTTCCCAGGGGGTAACGATGGAGTCGCCGGCGGGATTGGATAACATGTCTACCCCACCTGCATAAGCAACCTGGTAAGGGATCCAGTGGCCGCAGTTATACACAGGGGCCATCCATTCCATGATCATCACACGGCGTAAGGGAGCACGGTGTGCCCGTAAAGTATCTACCGTAAGGTCTAAACGTTCCTGCAAACGTGCGAGGTAACGGTAAGCGGCTTCTTCTTCTCCCAATGCTTTTCCTATGGTGATGGCACAATTGAAAACATCCTGTAGGTTATTGGGGCTGAGGCTCACCAGCTCGGGGAGTTTCGGTAATTTATAAACGGCCTGCTGCGTGCAATGTGTATCTATCTGGCATACTTCGCAAACATCCTGTGTAAAGATCACATCCGGCGCAATAACTCCCAGAACAGCATCATCCACATAATACAAACTCTTGCCCTGTGCTTTGGAGGCAGAAAAGATGCGGTCTATTTCCTCACTGCTGTAAGTATTTCCTTCCAGTACGTAGCGTACTACCCGTTGTTTTTCCGCCAGCGCAACCGGCGGGCATTCAAACGTAACGCCATGCAACAGGTGTTGCAGGCCCATATCATAGATCATTTGTGTTGCGGCGGGGAGGAAGGAGCAGGCGACCATGTTGGTAGTTTTATATAAAGGGGCCGGCTATGCAGCCAGCCCCTTTGTAAAATTATCTGGGAATAGACAGTGCTGGTATTTTGTTCTGCATCAACTCGAATAAACCGAAGAAGATAGCACTGAACACCAGGTTACTCAGTATGGTATTCTTTACTAACGGCAACCCTTGTATGTAACATTTCACAAGGCCTTGTGCATCTTTTGTGAAGGGAAGACCGGTTGTCATGTCAATATTATAGGCTGTGGTCCATGTACCAAAGTCAGCCAGCAACCAGAATACAATGGCGGCGACCACACTGGCAGCGACCACGCTGGTGATCCGCACTTTTTTGATGATGAGCTGCCCGGTTAATACCATGGCGGCAAAGCCCAGGTACGTCCAGATCCATCCTTCGTACAATATACCGGTGGCATATGCTTTATAGATGGTTTGGCTCATGATCACATCACCGAGGAAGAGGGTGAGCAGTGGGAACACATAACTTTTCCATTTGTCTGCAAAGTAAGCACCGCCAAATAAGGCCATGGCCCCTACAGGAGAAAAATTGGAGAAGGGCGTGATCTCACCTGCTGCGGTGATCCGCAGTACACCTGCTACTACGATGAATAACAGCAATACAAAAAAGCGGGGCTGTAAGTTTTTAATTGACATGACGGGTATAGTATTTAAATATTACAAACTGAATGATATTCCGGCCTGCATGTTAAAGCCCTGCACGGAGTATCCGTAAATTTCCCAATATTTTTTGTTATTGGTGATATTATTTGCATTAAAGAATAAACGGCCATTGTCAGAGAAGCGGTATTCTGCATACATATCCCAGATGGTATAAGCTTTCAGCTCAACATTCTGAGAAGGGTTTGGCCATGGTGGGAAGTACAGGTCGTTCCTGGTACCTACCTGGCGGATATTGGTGCTTACGAATACTTTCGGCAATACCTGGTAAGCAATGTTCAAACCACCACTGTGATTAGGACGGCGTACGAGGTTATTGTAGGTAGTATCTTTTGTACCGGCCCTGGTAGTTACCTGGCCTTCCACATAGGCGTAGAATACTTTAACATCCAGGCCTTTTGCAGGGTGTACGGCCAGTTCCACTTCTATTCCTTTATCGTTCTGTTTGTTAAAGTTCATGTACTTGTTACCGATATAGGCGATCACGTCTTTAATGTCGCGCTTGAAGCCTACTACGCGCAGGTCCAGTTTATCTTTTATGAGGAAGGTCTGGAAGCCGGCTTCATAGCTGGTAGCTTTTTCTGCTTTCAGGTTCTCATCTCCATAAGAAGCATACAGGGCAGTTAAAGTAGGTGCTTTGAACCCGGAAGAAACGTTCACGAACAGTTTCAGCTTATCTGCCACCAGGTAAGAAGGGTTGAGGCTGTAAGTGAAGTTATTGCCGAACTTGGAATGCAGGGTATAACGGCCGCCTGCTTCAAAGCTAAAGCCATGCAGGTTTTTGATGAACACAGACACATAAGGGCTGGTATTGAATTGTGTGCGTGCGCTGAATTTGTTGACAAGGAAATTAACGGTGTCTATCAGTTCTGCTTTACGATATTCAACTCCTGCCAGTACCTGGAACCATTCATTGATGCTATAGTGGCCATACACATCCGCGAAATAAGAACGGCCATCTAATGGAAGTACGCCCCACTGGCTTTCGTCTACCCGTGTTACTTTCTGGTAGCCGAAATTGGCGCGAACTTCTCCTTTACCGTTCAGGTCGTAGATACCACGGATGCCGGTATGGATAAGGTCTGATTTGTTGGTGTTCTTCAGGGCATCCACAAATGGGCCACCGTCGTAAGAGCTTTTGTAATCAGAGTATACGAAGAAGGGTTGCAGTTTCAGATGTTCTGTAGCCTGGATGCCCAGGTTCACCATTACTGCATTCTGTTTGTAACCATCCCTGTCGAATTGCGGATTGGTCACCGTATCGTGAGGGGCGGCTTCGGAGATACCATCTGTTTCAAAATGGGTGAAGCTCACGTTATAGTCAACGTTCTCCTGGTGCCCGCGAAGGCCAACTGTTCCTTTCAGGCTGCGGTTGCTGCCCCAGGTAAGGTTGCCGAAACCGCTGATGGGTTTTGCACCGCCTTTTTTAGTGATGATATTGATCACACCCGCAATGGCGTCTGCGCCATACAGGGTGGATTGTGTACCGCGCAGGATCTCTATCCTTTCGATGAGGTCTACCGGCATAAAACGAAGGTCGATAGCATTCCCGGTAAGGCCGGTAGCATCTGCAGCCGGGATACCATCTAAGAGGATAGTGGTATATTGAGAAGTGGCGCCACGGAAATACAGTTCTTTGTTTTTACCGGGGTTGGAACCTACACCGTTGATCACGATGCCGGCTTGTTCGTTCAGTACATCACTTACAGAGCGGCCGATGTTCCTTTCAATTTGTTCACGGCCAATAACAGTGAGCACCTTACCGGTTTCACTTTGTTTTTTGGCGAATTTGGTAGCAGTAACTACTACGGTGTTAAGTTGCGACACGCGCGAAGAATCCTGCGCGAAGCCTGCATGGCCCATTGCCAGCAAGGCAATTGCGATTGGTGTGTAGATGTTTTTTTTCATGTAATTGTTTTAATTACACGCATGGGAGATACTGAAAAGTATAGAAGCCATCTCGAACAGGCAATTACACCCTCCGCTTTTCACCCGAAAGCGCGGACTGATAAAATAGGTATACGGCAGGTCTTCTGGCTTTCCTGCTTCCCGGATTGACCTTCCCTCCCGTTACGGGAAGTGGTTGAAAGAGTCCGGAAAACATTCCTTATGGAGAAAGATAAGGATGCAGGATCACAGCTACGGGGATAGCTCCGGAATTGAACCGGATTCCCTATTAATGCCTGATAGAAGAAAGGTATCTTCTAAGGGGCAACCGTTTACCGGGGGCAAACCTACGATATTTTGTAATATCTTGTAGATATGAGTATTAAACCAAAGCTCGGCCCTTTTGACCTGACGATGATAGTGGTGGGATTAGTGATTGGCATGGGCATCTTCAAAACCCCTGTAAGCGTGGCCCGGGAAACCGGCACGCCTTCATTGTTCTATGCGGTATGGGCATTGGCAGGTCTTGTTTCCTTATGCGGGGCCCTTACTTATGCGGAGATCGGTTCCCGTTATCCTGTTGCGGGAGGCTTTTATAAAGTATGCTCCTATGGTTATCATCCTGCTTATTCTTTTATGATCAACTGGACGCTGGTTATATCCAATGCCGCTTCCATTGCAGCCGTTTGTATTGTGGGGGCGGAATACATCGGGCCGGTACTTTTACCGGAAGCCGTTCAGCATGAAGGAGGGCGGAAAGCCATTGCCATAGGAGCTGTGCTGTTCCTGTATGTGATCAATATGATGGGCATCCGTATGAGTGCCAATTGGCAGAATATCCTTACAGTGGTGAAGATCGGGATGGTATTACTGCTTTGCTTAACCGTGTTTAGCAATCATGTGGCTCCGCCCGCTACGGTTACCACTACTGCCAGTCATGGCTGGTTCTACATCTTCGGCGCTGCGCTGGTACCCGTATTCTTTACCTATGGCGGTTACCAGCAAACCATTAACTTTGGAAGTGATGTGCGGGAGCCGGCCAAAAATACGCCCAGGGCCATTTTCATTGGTATCAGCATTATCCTTTTCTTATACCTGACGGTGAACTATGCTTATGTGAAGGTGATCGGCTTTGAGCAGCTGAAAACAACAGATGCCCTGGCTGCCCGCATGGCGGAGGTGTTTTTTGGAGAGAACGGATTTAAGATCACCTCTATTTTATTGTTCTTATCCGTGCTGGGGTATTCTAATGTGAACCTCATTTCCAATCCCCGCATGTATTACGCTATGGCGGAAGACGGGGTATTACCTTCGATCTTTAAAAGGGTGAACAGCAAAACGCAGGTGCAGGAAGTGGCCCTTACCACCTTTACGGTAATGATCATAGGACTGTTGTATTTCCTGAGCAATTTTGATAAGATCATCCAGTACGTAATGCTGTTTGATTCCATCGGCCTGGCCTCTGCGGCAGCCACTATATTTATCCTGAGGAAGAAAACGGTGCACCTGGACAATACAGGTATCTATAAAATGCGTTTATACCCCTGGCTGCCCATATTTTTTATCGGCACCTATCTCTTTGTAACAGTCAATATCTTTATAAGCGACTGGCAGCAGGCCCTTAGTGGAATGTTCTGGTTCGTAGCGGGCCTGCCGATCTACTTTTTTATGAAAAGGGCCGTACGCCGGACCGTCACAGAAAAGTGAAGTTTTAAGACATACATCTGCCTTTGCAGTGATAGTTATGTACTTTGCGTCTTTTTTGGATAGTGCAAAGGGAATACAACCGACTATGGATCTATCGTTTATTATCAATGAATTGGGGGAAGACAGAGAGCAATATTTCAATGCCATTGCTCCTCCAATTATGCAAAGCAGCAATTTTGCGTTCGAGACAGTCGCAGCTATGAGAGACCTGCTGCTGGATGAGTACAAGGGTTTCCTGTACTCCCGGGGGCATAATCCAACCATTGACATCCTTCGGCAGAAACTGGCTGCATTGGATGGAGCAGAAGATGCGCTTGTATTTGGAAGCGGCGCCGCAGCTATTTTTACGGGGGTACTTTCTGTTGTACAACAGGGAGACCATGTGATCTGTGTACGGGACCCTTACAATTGGGCCCGGCAACTGTTTGAGATCATCCTGCCGAAATTTGGGGTGGAAACCACTTTTGTGGACGGAACCGATATCGCCAATTTTGAAAAGGCGCTCCGGCCCAATACCCGTCTCATTTACCTGGAATCTCCCAACTCCTTTACATTTGAGTTACAGGATATAAAGGCCGTAGCCCAATTGGCCCGCAGCCGGAATATCACCACCATGATAGATAATAGTTACTGTACACCCTTGTACCAGCAACCACATCTGATGGGGATAGACCTCTGCCTGCAATCTGCTACCAAGTTCATCAGTGGCCATAGTGATACCATGGCGGGGGTACTTACCGGTTCCCAGGAAAAGATCCGGCGGATCTTTGTATCTGAATACCTGAATATCGGCAGCGGTATTGCCCCTTTTAATGCCTGGCTTTTACTGAGAGGATTGCGTACCCTGGAGATCAGGCTGCAACGCAGTGCGGATAGTACCCGGCAGGTATTGGCATGGCTGAAGGAACATCCCCTGATCCATAAGGTGTTCTTTCCTTTGGACCCGGATTTTCCACAATTTGAACTGGCTAACAGCCAGATGAAAGGGGCAGCGGGATTGCTGACCATTCAATTGAAAGTGGAACGCCGGGAGCAGGTGGAACTGTTCTGTAATTCCCTGAAACATTTTCTCATGGCTGTTTCCTGGGGAGGGCATGAGTCTCTGGCATTTCCGGCCTGTGCTTCGCTGGAGGCGGATAGTTTTGATCCCGGGGAGCCTAAACATAAGATGGTGCGGTTGTATATAGGACTGGAAGACCCCGCTTACCTGATCAAAGACCTGGAGCAGGCTTTAAGTAAGATCTAAATAAAAAAGCCGGTAAGTGTTGCTTACCGGCTTTTTTATGATGCAGTAGGATCAACCAGGCATCCGGCTGATATATTTATCCATTTCTTTAATCTGACTTTTGATCTGCTCGGTAGTAGGTTTCTGCTCTTTTGCACGGCGGAAATACTCCTTGGCTGCTTTAAAATCCCGGCGGCTCATGGAAATAGAGCAGAGCTGCAATAAAGCGGCGGCGGTATTTTCTTTGTCTGGCAGGCCCAGCTTAAGGGCTTTACGCAGGTTTTCGCTGGCTGTTTTAGTATCGTTCTTCTGAGAAGCGATGATGCCCAGTTGGAAATACTGCATGCCTTCATGTTCCCTGGTAGGACTGCCGGACTTGATACTGGCCCTTACGGCGGATTCCGCTTTGTCCAGGTCTTCATTTTGCATAGCCAGGTTACTTTGCATCAGGTAATACCCGGAACGGATGGGTTTGTACAGCAGTTTCGGGAACTGGATGCTGTTCAGGATGCGCATGGCCCCATCCACATCTCCTGCTTCCACAGCTTCCTGCACCAGGCGCATAGGCCCGAACAGGAAATGCGTAACGATACATACAACGGCTATTACCAATACAATAGCAGCTTCCCACCAGCCAAAAGCAAGGCCCAGCGCAATACCCCCTATTAAAAGCAGGATGCCCAGGGGTAAACGATATTTGATAAAAATATTAAATGCTTTCATAATTCTTTCAACGAGGGGCAAAGATACAATAACTAAAAAGGAAAAAGCAGGACAAAATTGCCCTGCTTTTTCCTTTTTAAGCCGGTTTCCCGTTAATTATTTCCTTGTAAAAGAATATACGATATAAGCGGTTTTGCCTTCGTATGTAACCGGTGCGCGCCATACCATGGAGGTATTATTAACAGAAGTTAATTCCACGCGGTACCCGTCTGAGATGTTCTTGGCTTTTACCCCTTCCAGCAATTCCTTGAACTGGATCATCACCACGCCGCCCTGGTTGAGGGTAGACCATACAATGTTCTGGGAAACAGGGGTACAGCCATCCGCAGAAGAAGTGGTGGAGTAACTGCCGTATTTATTGGATGGCAGGTTCCAGTCACTGCCTTCCAGGCATTTGGGTGGAATATTGGAAAAAACAGTGGTCACCTTCGCTGTGGAGGGCAAACCGTCATAACTTACATTGTTCAGCGTCCATTTCCCTTTTGCATCTTTGCCCATACTGGCGGCAGTTGGGGTACCCTGTTGTGTTGCACAGGCACTCAGCAGCAGGGAGGCTGCTCCAAATACTGTAAAGAAGCGGATCAATTGCTTTGTCATTTTTTAGGATGTTTTGATGCATAGGTAACAAAAAACCGGCCAAAAGTGTTGTAAAAAAAATAGGGGCACACGCGTGGTGTGCCCTTTTGGCTTTTTTGGGGCTACGAACAAATGATTTTGGGGCTAATTACTATATGAATAAAAAACAGTGGACCTGGCCAATACGTTATTATCCGGGTTGCGGGAAGTGCTTTCTTTTTTTATGGGATAGCCTTTTGCATCGTATTCATATCTATTTTCCGTGGTCCATTCAATATTTCCCCATCCATCATAATGAATTTCTTTTTCAACACACCTTGGCATTGCCTGTTTGCGCTGTATGATGGCCTGTAAAGGATCAGGGTGATCACTGTAACGGACATACTCGATTGTTCCCTGGAGGTCCGGGCCTACGTAGGTACTTATCTTATGAACATTCCCTTTTGCATCATAGTCGTACATTCTTTCCTGCTCTAATTTCCATTGACCATTTTCCAGGTGCCAGGTTTGTTCCTGATCCAGTTTGCCATTCCGGTAGGTGTAGGTTACATAGTTGGTTACACCATTGGTGGCATCGCTGATCTCCATTTTTTTGAGGGTATCCCCTGCATAGAAGTATTCAGAGAACTCTGCATTGTAATGACTTATTTTATGCAGGCGCTTGTTCTTATATGTATAATCCTGGTAAGCGGTATCGCCATAACCACGGTAATAGAAAAATTTGATCACCTGGCCTTGGGCATCATATTGGAATTTATCCACCCTGCTGTTATCCGCTGCCGCCACTCTTAGCAATAACCGCTGGTTAGCTGACTGTAAGGGTTTTGGGTCCTTCCTGCAAGAAATGATCATGGCGACGCATAGCACTGCCCTAAGGGGTTTGTTAAAAAGCATGTCTTTCAATTTCCGTTGTTACAAAATTGCAACAGTTGGAAGTAGCATACAATCACATATCGATGTGGTTTACAACGAACGTGTGAGGATGAGTGGTTGGAACTAGATGAGATATTTAAAGTTTGTTCTTACACCAGTTTGTCTCTAAACGCTTTAGCTACCGCTTCGGACTTTGAGTTAACATGTAATTTCTCGTAGATCTTTTTAATGTGTGAGCGTACGGTATCAATAGAAATAAAGATCTCTCCCGCGATCATTTTATAACTATAACCATTCACCAGTAATTGCAGCACTTCTTTTTCGCGCTCTGAAAGATGATAGGTGTCATTCTTATCAGAAGGCTGGCGGGCAAAGAGGTGTAATACCTGCCGGGCTATAGAAGAGGTCATGGGGGCACCGCCTTCATATACTTCGTGTATGTATTCCAGTAATTTATCGGGAGAGGTTTTTTTCAGGAGGTATCCGTCTGCACCGGCTTTGATAGCATCAAAAACATGCTGGTTATCATCAAACACCGTGAGCATGAGAATGGGAAGGTCCGGGTATTGGGAACGAATGATCCGCAGGCCCTGGATGCCATTGGTGCCCGGCATATCGATATCCATTAATATTACGTCTGGAAGCAGCTCTTGTGTTTGTTGCAGAATATGGTCGCAGTTCTTGAATGCGCCGCATACTATAAAATCGTTTGCTCCGTCGATCAGTAATGTTAAGTTCTCTCGCAGTTTGGTGTTATCCTCATATAACACAATTCGAATCATGGTAATGGAATGTTAGGTAAAGGTAACATGCCTGTTCGGTTCTGCCAACCACATGCTTATGTGGTTGGGAACATAAGCGTGATCACGGTGCCTTTTCCGGGTTGTGACTGGATATTAAGATGGCCTTTCATACGTTGCGCTCTGCGCTGCATATTCATCAATCCATCTCCTTCATTTGCATCATTCACATCAAAGCCTACGCCGTTATCCTGCACACGTAGTACCAGTTTGCCTTTGCGTAACTGAATGCGGATGTCTGCAAAGGTACATTGGGCATATTTGGCAATATTGGTGATGGCTTCTTTATAGATCATGAAGAAGTCGTGGCGGCTTTCCAGTTGTAACCTGCGGTTGAAGATCTTATCATCGATGGAGAACGTGAATGTGATCTGCCGGCCTTCCAGTACACCTGTTGTGAATTCGCGCATCCTGGCAATCACTCTTTGCAGGTTATCGTTCATGGGGTTGATGCTCCAAACAATATCGTCCATGCTTTCCATCATACGGGTGGTGCTGTCGCCGATCTTCACCAGGAATTCCTGTGTTTTGCTGAGGTCTTCCAGGGCCGCATTCCTCCTGGCCATGGCGCTCATGATATTGATGGAGGTGAGCGTGGAACCCATATCATCATGCAGGTCCCTTGCAATACGGCGCCGTACTTTTTCGGTGGACATGATACGGTTTACCCGGATGCGGTGAATGAGATAAATGATACCCCCGATGAGTAAAATGATCAGGCCGTAAAACCACCCTTTCTGCCAGATGGGAGAAGCCAGTACAATACGGATGGAAGTGATGTGCTGGCTTTGCATACCTTCCCCGTTCTCACAATATACCTGGAAGGTATAAGTGCCGGGAGCAAGATTGGTATAGGTTACATACCTGCGGTTACCTGCTTTGATCCAGCCATTGTCTATCCCTTCTAAACGGTAAGAATAACTGAGGTTATCCTGTTCGAGGTACGCGAGGGAAATATAACCAATGGTGAAGTTACAGTCCTGGTACCGCAGTCTTATTTCGGGATCTGCGTTCTCCATCATCGGCTGATAGGGCGTTACCAGGTCCCCATCTGTTTTAAAATAATGGATGCGCACATCAGGAGGAGGAACAGGGTCTTGCAGGCTATCCGGTTGAAAGAAGATAATGTTTTTGGTGCTGCCTAAAACAATGCGGCCATCCCGCAGTTTGTAACTGGCGGGAGATTCAAAGGTCTCATCTGCAATGCCGTATTTCCTGCCGTAGTGTACTACTTTTCGTTTGGTGAGATGGGCCTTGCCTGCGCTGAAATTAGTGGTGAACAGGATGTTCTGATCATTGAGAGGTTGCACATTTGTAATGGCGCCAACGGGTAATCCATCTTCCTGTGTAATAGCGGAGAGTACTTTATCTTTTTTAGTATCCAGCAAAACAATGCCGCCTGCGGCGATCAGGAGCTTGTGATCGCTGATGGGGAAGATATTGCGGATATCGCTGGCGGGTAAGAGATGTGTGCGTTCATCTGCCGCATAACGTTGCACTACATGGCCCGCGGTATCCATTTTCAACAGGCCATTGTACATGGTACCTACCCAGATGAAATTGTCCTCGTCTGCATAAATATCCTGGATATGGTTCCAGAGATAACGGCCCTGCGTATAAAAGCTATCTGTGAAAGTGCGGATGTTGTTATGTTGATAATCCCATTTTGCTACAATACCTCTTTGTGTTCCCAGCCATACCTTTCCCTGTTTGTCCAGCGTCATGCAACGGATGGAGCGGTTATCCAGTTCCTTCATTACACGGTATTCCACTTTCCATGTTTGGGGATCTACGATCCATAGATTAGCATGTTGTGCGCCGATCAGTACTTTTCCATCCGGCAGCGGCAATATGCAAAAGGCCATGTTGATGGTAGTATTGGAGGGATGGAACAGGCGCTTTTTTAATTGGGTGATGGAGCTGTCGAATACCAGCACGCCATATCCCCAGCTGCTGACCCATACATCTCCGTTAGGATGTTGCCAGATATCTGTGGCTTCCAGCAAAGGGGGCGAGTGTTTATAACTATCCGGCCAGTAGATCACCGTGTGGAATTGCTGTTTGGCATAATTGAAGATGAACAGGCCATTGCTGGTGCCTATCCAGAGGTTCTGCATATTGTCTTCTGCGAGGGTGAACATTTCTGAATAGTCCAGGCCGTTGCGGGCGAACTGGTTGCGTTCGAATATTTCCAGTTGCCGGCCATCCGGGCTGAATCGTAATAAGCGGTCTCCTGCCGACCAGATATTTCCCCGGCTATCTTCTGCCAGCTGGGACATGTGACCCTGGTCTTTATGCTGTTCCGCTAACGTACCGGTTTGCAGATCATAATGATAGAAGCGGGGCCTTTCTGCATTCCGGGGCCAGGTATTAATGAACAGGCCACGTTTTGAACTGCCGAATAAGCGGGCAACATTTACCTGGAGGGCTGGGATATTCAGGAGCGGAATGTTACGGGGATTGTTCTGTGGGGTATAACAGATCTTCTGTGCATAGTCCAGCATACAGACGCCGATATTGGTACCCAGCCAATAGTTATGCGTAGCGGGATCTTCTGCTACGTTAACGATATTGAAACCCGTGGGGGCAAAGAATTTAGAGAAGGGTACAAAGGCCAGTGTTTTTTCTTCATACAAAAAAGTACCGTGGTCCGTTGTGCAGAGCCAGGTATTACCGCGGCTGTCTATAAAGAACTGGGTGGCCTGGAAGTTCTTTTCAATATGCTGGTGCAGCACCAGTATTTTGCGTGCCTTGCCTGTTACATAATTATAGGTGACTATGCAGGAGTTATAAGCGATCCAGAGGGTATTATCCTTTCCTTCCAGGATGCGCTGCACCTTTTCGTGATAGATATCCGGTATGCCATCAAAGGGGAAGTATTCAAATTGTTTGCCATCATAGCGCTGAAGCCCTCCTTCCGTACCTATCCACATAAAACCTTTGGTGTCCTGGAAAATGGCCGTCACATAATTGCTGCGCAAGCCGTCTTCCACATTGAGGCGGGAGAAGAGATAAGATTGGGATTGGGGCTTTGCAGCCAGTTGAAAAAGCAGGAACAATACAGTGAGTAGCAGCTGCCTTTCCTTGCGGATCATGTACATAGATTAATGCTCTGCTCAAAAATAATTGCTTAATTCCATTAATTCAGCAATTGAGGCATTAAAAAAGACATTTCACATCTTTATGTGGTTGGCTTTAGATCAAAGCCTTCTACCTTTGCTGCAAGGAAACTAATTGCGAAGTAAACAACCCCGGAGTAAGCCCCAAATTGCCTGGTCCGATAAATAGCAATACCCGTGCATGCTGCCGCCAGCATGGTAATGGCGTACACGCTATGTTTACTGAAACTGAGATTTTTTAGATTGACAAACCTCCCCGCTACACGCAAGCGGAGGTGCGGATGCAGGGCACTTTTTTTCCGTGTTCTGCTTCCCGCATCATATAAAAACGCCTTATAGGAATATGCTGCTAATATAACGGGCGCAAGCTTCAGCTTGTGCCTTTTCCTTTTTATTTCGGTGAGATTCGTTATTTTACATGAAGTGACAGCGATTCCACATTCCAATAAAAGACCCAAGCTCACCCATGCCGGATGCCTATGAACAGGGTGAAGATCTGACCGGTCCCTGGCAACTTGTACTCCAGGGAGATGCAAGAGCATATGCGGGCATCCATGGTCGGTTACATCCGGTATTATACCGGTATGCACTCGCCATGCTTGGTAATGAAGATGTTGCACAGGATGCGGTGCAGGAAGTGTTCATTCGTATATGGTATAAAAAAGAAACCATTGGCCTGCTACAGAACGTGCGGGCTTTTTTCTTCACCGCCCTCCGGCGCCAGGCACTCAATCAGTTACGTGGTTTGCGTTCCCTTCAGATCTTACCCCCCAGCGAGCCCGACATTGCATTTTCGCCGGAAGACATCCTGATAGAACAGGAGCATGAAGCAGAACGGCAGTCGAAGATCAGCCAGTACCTCAATCAGTTACCCCCGCGGCAGAAAGAAGTGATCTACTTACGCTTTTATGAAGAGCTTCCTTATACAGAGATCGCGGAGATCATGAAAGTGAATTACCAGTCCGTGATCAATTTAGCCCATAAGGCCCTTACCCAACTCAGGGGAATGATGGGGCATATCCCTTTGTGGTGGCTGTTCTTGTATTTTTTTTGAAAAAAGTTACCTAAAAAGGAGTATCCCGGTACCTGTTTGCGTGTCTTCTAATAAAACACGCTATGGAAGATCCATCCGTACCGCAAGATCCAGGCAGTTCTCCTATTCGCTTCCGGCGTAAAGCAGTACCGGAAGAAAAAACAAAAGAAAGCTGGCAGCAGATTGAAACGGCTATTTCCCGGAAAAGGTCCGGGATGGTGAGGCGTATTGTTATAAGGGCCCTGGCGGCGGCAGTATTGTTGCCATTAATGGGGTATGCAGCCTATAATATCTATTGTACGATCGTATCCAATAGCACCAGGAGTTATCATACTGCCTACGGGGAGATCAAACAAGTGGTACTTCCGGATAGCTCGATCGTCTACCTTAATGCGAACTCCACACTGCGTATACCCATGGAGTGGGACCCTGCGGAAAGCCGTAGTGTATGGCTGGATGGAGAGGCTTATTTTGAGATCACCAAAAAGCCCGGTGCGGGGAATGCACAGTTCATTGTACATACAGCGGAAATTGACGTAGCGGTATTGGGTACAAAGTTCAATGTGAATATGTTAGGAGCGCGTACCACCGTTTCCCTGAAAGAAGGAAAGGTACAGCTGACAGCCAGCGATAAGGTGTTTATGATGAAACCGGGAGATGAAGTGCAGGTAGAAAAACATCAATCGAAGCTCCGGGAAGCAGTGAATACAGAGTTGATAGCAGACTGGCGTAATCACCGTTATCATTTTGAAAATACTTCTATTGCAGAGATATCATCCATCATCTTAACAAAATTTGGCTATGAAGTGGTGATCTTAAACGACGAGATCAACCACAAAAAGATCAGCGGGGATCTTTATGCAGAAGATATCACGCAACTTTCGCGGGCACTGTCCATCACTATGAACATCCAAATTGATACAAAGGACAACCAGCTGGTATTTAAGAATAAAGAGTAACCTAACAATAATTTAAAAACAGCCTCTAAATCGGGTATTACTGACAGCTTGTAATAAAGACTGAAGGCCCAAAGTGTATCTACCAAAATCGTTTACCCACAACAACTAACATTCCATATTATGAAAGCTAAACTATTGTTGCGAAGCGCCTTACTGGTTGCGGTATCAACAGCCACTTCGAGCTGGGCTGTAGCAGGCCCCTGGCAGGAACTGGCTGTTATCCGCCAACCGGAATTCTGGCAGCAACCCACGTCTGAAAAAGCCAGGGAGAAAACACTGGTACAGTTACTAAAAGAGATCCACAAGGAGTACAAGATTGATTTGCTGTATGAAGCAAAAAAGTTACCCAATGTAAAAGTGAATTTTTCCACGGAAGGATTCAGCAATGTAGAGGAAATGCTCAAAGCCCTGCTAACGCCGCATGGTTTGCAGGCCCAATCTGTTCAGCCCAATACCTGGGCCATCGTTCCGTTACCGGAAGATAAAGCTCCCCGCCCAAAGTCATCCGGCCCCGCAAAGCAGGACACTAACGGCAATGAGTCAACGAACACCATGCCCATGATGAAACTCAATGGCGCTTCTGCCATGATGATCAGCGGGGTAGCAGCAGACACAGTACGTAAAGTGAAAGTAACCGGCCGCATTACAGATGGAGAGAATGGAACACCTTTACCCGGTGTATCTGTTCAGATCAAAGGGGAAACGCGGGGCGCCCAGGCTGATGGAGAGGGTAAATATTCACTGGATGTTTCCACAGGTAAAACACTGGTATTTTCCCTGCTGGGTTATGAAGGAAAAGAAGTGACCGTTACCGGCGACCGTTCCATTGATGTAACCCTGGATGTAAGCAACCGCGCATTGAATGAAGTAGTGGTAGTGGGTTACGGTACACAACGCAAAAGCCTGGTGACCGGTGCCATCTCTTCTGTGAGAGCCGCAGATATTGCTTCCGTTTCTTCCAGCAGGATTGAACAGGCATTACAGGGACGTACAGCAGGTGTGACCGTATTACCGGTTTCCGGTTCTCCCGGCAGCGGCATGCGCGTACGGATCCGTGGTACAGGTTCCAACGGTTCTTCAGAACCCTTGTATATTATTGATGGTATGCGTGCCGGTGGCATTGAATACCTCGATCCTTCTGAAATATCCTCCATGGAGGTTTTGAAGGACGCAGCTTCCGCAGCGATCTATGGAGCGGAAGGAGCAAACGGTGTAGTGATCATTACCACAAAATCAGGACCAAAAGATGGTTCCACCAGGGTTGATTACAGCATGCAGTACGGCCGGCAATCCATTAAGAACCCGATGAAGATGATGAACGCAGAGCAATACACCCAGTACGTTAAAGATGCCGGAACACCCGGCACCATTCCTGATCCGGCAGCCTGGAAAGGGAAACAAGGTACGGAGTGGTTTGAAGAAATAGCACAAACAGCTCCGCTGCAAAGGCATGCACTCACCGTCAGCGGAGGCTCCGAAAAATCCTCTTACCTCATTGGCGGAACGCTGTTCCGGCAGGATGGTGTAATTGGTGGTGACCGTGCACGTTTTGATCGTTACACCGTAAGGATCAATACAGACCACAAGGTAAAACCCTGGTTAACCATCGGTAACCGTCTTTCCTATTCCTACCATAAAAGAAATGGTGTAACGGAAGATGATGAATTCGGCGCCGTGATCAGTAATGCCATTCTGTTAGATCCCCTGATGCCGACTGTATATACAGGGCCATTAAGTACAAGGGCACAGAATGCATTGAACGGCGGTTTCAACCTGGTGAAAGATCCGAATGGCCGTTATTATGGAGTGTCTGATTACGTGTTTGGCGAAGCAGGCAACCCCCTGGCACAAATGGCGATCACCCGGAACGCTACTGCACAGCATAAAATAGTGGGTAGCTTATATGTAGATGCAGAACTGCTGAAAGGATTAAAAGCAACTTCCCGCTTTGGACTGGATGCTGCATTCCTGCGCAACCATGGCTGGAACCCCACGTTCTGGTTCTCTGCGGAAAGGATGAACACCGTAGCCGGTTCCTTTGACAAGAATGAAAACTGGTATAACTGGCAGTGGGAAAATTATCTTACCTATAACAAAAAAGTGGGCCAGCACGATTTCACGGTGATGGCAGGCATGAGTTCCCTCAAACGTGGGTACGATCGCCTGGAAGGTACTGCCTCCGGGATGTTCAAGGAAAGAGACAATTTCAGCTATCCTGATTTTATGCCGGACGACCAGGACCGTATTGCCGGTACACAAACCTCTACCACCATGGTTTCTTACTATGGCCGTTTGCTGTACGACTACAAAGGCAAATATCTTTTCAATGCTACCCTCAGAAGAGATGGTTCTTCTCTTTTACCACCTGAGAATACATGGGGCACTTTCCCTTCCCTCTCTGCAGGATGGATTGTTTCCAATGAAGCTTTCTTCCCAAATATCCCGCTTAACTACCTGAAATTGAGGGCCAGCTGGGGCAGGAATGGCAGTATCGCCAATATCAATATCGGCGACTGGCAGGCACTCATCACTACACAGAATATCAGTTACCCGGATGTGAATGATAATTTCTTTGTAGGAGCGGAACCCGCTAACCTGGAGAACAGGCACCTGAAATGGGAAGCCAGTGAACAGTTTGATGTGGGAGCAGATATGGGCTTCTTTGATAACCGCCTGAGCTTTACCGTCGATTATTATAATAAGATAACAAGAGGTTTGTTAACTCCCGGCAGTGCTCCCAATGTAGTAGGTAACGTGCTCCGCATTGTGAATGGCGGCACGGTTTCCAATAAGGGTATTGAACTGGAACTGAGTTACCGCAACGATCAGAAACATGCGTTCACCTATGAGATCGGCGCTAACATGACGACGATCAAAAATGAGGTGACCAGCTCCAATGAATTCGTGGACCGTATTGCAGGATCTGGTGTTGGTGTGGGTTGGACGGCCTCCTGGTTTGAAAAGGGATTACCGATCTGGTATTTCCGCGGGTATAAAACAGCCGGCATTTTCCAGAACCAGAAACAGGTGGATGATTATCTCGCAAAGACCACCATGACCGTAAATCCTAAACCCGGCGATCCTATCATCGTAGATACGGATGGTGATGGCGTGATCTCTAACAGCGATCATACCAATATCGGTAGCCCGCATCCGGATGTGATCTTTGGCGGCCGTGTAAATCTAGCCTTCAAAGGATTTGACCTGCTGGTATTTGTGCAGGGCCAGATCGGCAATGAAGTGCTGATGGGCTTCAACCGGGTAGACAGGCCAACCGGTAACCGTCCTGCCTTCTTCTATACAGATCGCTGGACAGGTGAGGGTAGTACCAATACCTGGTTTGCGCCTAATACCAGCAGCGAGTTTGTATATAACAGCGACCTCATGTTATTCGATGGTTCGTATACCCGCATCCGCCAGTTACAGATAGGGTATACTTTGCCGGCGTCTTTACTGAAACGCGCGAAGATCCGCAATGCCAGGATCTATGCCTCGCTGGATAATTACTTCACTTTCACCAGATACAAAGGAATGGATCCTGAAGCGGGTAGTGAGGATAATAACAGCTTAGGGATAGACAGAGGGGTATATCCTATTCCCCGTACCGCATTGGTGGGCCTTTCATTTAGTTTCTAACCAGCAAACCCAGTACAATGAAGCATTCAATTATCCGATATACATTCCTTAGCCTCACTGCCTTGTTCTTAGGCAGTGGATGTGCAAAAAATTTCCTGGACCAGGAAATACCGGGCCGGTCTCCGGAAGAAGAATTTTATGCAACAGATGCAGATGCCGCCGCAGCTACATTTGCCGCATATGATTTCCTGCAGGCAGATTATAACTGGGGATGGGCCAGCGTATTGTTAGTGAAAACCTTCCCCTCAGATGAAAGTAATGCAGGAGGGAGTGGTCCTGCTGATCAGCCTTCTTACCAGGCGTTGGACAATTTCACTTTTGAATCACAAAATGAAGCGGTGTTATTTACCTGGAGGGTCTGTTACTTCGGCGCTTACCGCTGCAACCAGGTGATCAACCGCGTGAAAGGAGGAACCGATCTGCAAAAACGCCTCATAGCAGAGTGTAAAGTATTACGCGCACATTTCTATTTTGACCTCGTAGGCTTATGGGGAGATGTACCTTTGATCCTCAAAGACCTTACCTCCGCTGAATACAGCAAAATACCCCGTGCTAAAAAAGCAGATGTGTATGCCCAGATGGAAAAAGACCTGAAGGAAGCGATCCCTTTACTGCCTGCTAAATCTGCCTACCCTGCCAGTGAACGTTTCAGGGTCAGCAAAGGAACAGCACAGGCATTACTGGGTAAAGTTTACCTCTATCAGCAAAAGTGGGCAGATGCTGCCGCTGCTTTTAATGATGTGATCACTTCTCATGAATACGACCTGGAAGCTGATTTTGCGAAAGTATTTTCCAATGCCGGAGAATTTGGTGTAGAAAGTATTTTTGAAGTACCGTTCTCTTCCCGCAAAGGATTCGACTGGGGCAATTTCCCCTGGGCTACTTTCCGCCTCATAGAAAGCAATATCCATGTGCAACTGCAGGGACCCCGCAGTGATTTTTATACCAAAGCACCGAATGATTCCTTACAGGCAGGCTGGGGTTTTAATTTGCCCAAACCCAAATTGTACAATGCTTATATAGCGGCAGGAGATGTAAAAAGGAGACAAAATACGGTGATGTCTGTTGGTGAACTCGTAGCTAACGGTGGTGCCTGGACGGCTCCTACAGCCTGGGATTATGAAGGGTTCTTCCAGCGTAAATACGGATCTTTTGAAGGAGAGACCCGTTCAGACGGAGGTGCTGTGCCTGATCTGAACTACGGCAATAATATCCGCCTGATCCGTTATGCGGATGTTTTACTCATGGCCGCCGAGGCTTATTACCGGGCAGGTAACGAAGGCCGTGCAAGGGAAGAGCTCAAGAAGGTACGGGTACGTGCCGGCCTGGGAGAAATAACTGCTACCGGCGATGCCCTGTTCAATGCTATTGTGAATGAACGATTCCTGGAACTGGCATTTGAGGGTTTCCGTTATATGGACCTTGTACGCTGGGGAAAAGCAGAAGCAGAGCTGGGACCCTTGGGTTATAAGGCTAATAAACATGAATTGTTACCCATCCCCAATGAAGATGTGCGCATCGGCAATATTGAACAGAATAAAGGATACAACTAAGTATTTTTTGATAAAAGCGATATATCAAAAGTAGATGTTAGGAAAAAGGGCCGCCTGTTTAGGCAGCCCTTTTGTATTAGGGTGTTAAGGTATTTGGTGGTCTTTGATCCTACTTAGCTTTCTTTTAGAAGAAAGGAAGGAAAGGGCTGATGATGAACATATTCATCATCCGTATTAACAGTTTGAAGGAAAAGCAATTGTGGATTTTGCTCTTCTACTGCGGCCTTGTCCGTTTCCGGCTTTGCAACCGGTTGTAGGGATGTGCCGTTAAGCATCTCCCCATAGCCGGTGATCAGCCATCGCAGATTCAGCTCTTCAAAATGTTTCCCGATATCTTCCAGTATATCCACACTGGGCTTTGCTCCCGGCACCCGGAACAACCGGGCTACTTTTTCACAACTATTGTATTCAAGGGTCCTGGTGAAGGCAGTTGTAGTGAGCCCCTTGAACTGTAAAAAACTTTTCAGTCTCTTGGCGATTGGTTCCATAACTCTATTTGTAGACTTACAAATTGAAGAGTCTAAATCCATCCTGAGAGGGTGAAGAGGAGTTCTATATTTTTTTTCTTTTTTGGTTCACCCTTCGAAATCAGAAAAGCACTCTTATGTATTGTATAACATTTTTCGCGCAGGCCGGCCTTTCATCGTCCAGCCCCAAAGCACCAAAATCACCTTGCAGCCTTCTATAAGGCCGCATTTGTTAATTTTTCTGAATCATTACTCCGGGAATCATAGATGGATTGTTTAATTATTGGGTTGATATGTGTTGTAGTACCGGATCCAAATAAGTCTCATGTCTAATGTATGCATATACCGGAGGGTGAATTCTTTCACCCTCTTTTTTATGACAGCATAGGCAAAAGAGCTATAACTTATTGAATACTATATACTTTTTGAGTAACCTAACCCCCGATCTAGAAAACTTGAGTAAAACTGAACCCCGAGCCCTCTGATAGCAGAGGGCTTTTTTGTATATACAAGTGTAAAAGGAATAGCCTATGTGAACCCTATGTGAAGCCTATCTGAGGTATACAAGTGTAAATAAAAAACCGTTCCAGATGGGATCTGAAACGGCCTCTTTTTATGGTTGATCAAAGGATCTGATTGTTATCTGTTAAATGTATAACAACAATGACAAACGCAGACCATGTGAGAGATATATTTGTTGGGATAAAGTATGAATATTTATTATGTAACTGGAATTTGTTAAAAGTGATGGATAATATTATGATTTGATGGATGATCTTATCGCGGAATTGCAAACATATTGGCTTTTTTGTACTTTGAGAGGCGTATCCGATAAGCACGTCTATATTATTTATGCATTACTCTACCACGTTCCGAATATTGTCCGGCATCAGTGTTGTGCTGGTTGCTGGAATATTGACCATTGGTTGCGGGAAACGCAAGCCCGTTGACTACAGCACAGAAGTAAAACCCATCCTTAATAAACATTGTATCAGTTGCCATGGTGGTGTAAAGCAAAATGGCGGCTTTAGTGTGTTGTTCCGGGAAGAAGCTTTGGGCAATACAAAAAGCGGTCATCCTGCCATTATTCCCGGCGATGCCAAACGTAGTGAATTTATTCGTCGCCTGCACAGCAGAGATCCCAAGGAAAGAATGCCATATAAGTCGGCTCCCCTCAAAAAAGAAGAGATTGAAATACTCACCCGCTGGGTAGAGGAAGGAGCGCAATGGGGAGAACACTGGGCCTATATTCCTCCAGAGAAGCCTAAGGATACAGCTGCGAACATCGACTTCTATATTAACGGCAAACTGGAAGAAGAGGGTTTAAAGCCAGCTCCCCAGGCTGATAAACTCACCCTGTTGCGCAGGGTAAGTCTCGACCTTACAGGTTTGCCTCCCACCACTGCCATGCAGCAATCTTTTATGGCAGACAGCAGTGAAAGAAGTTACGAAAAAGTAGTGGACAGTTTGCTGGCCTCTCCTCATTACGGAGAACGCTGGGCAGCCATGTGGCTGGACCTTGCCCGTTTTGCAGATTCCAAAGGATATGAAAAAGATGCACAACGCCAGATCTGGCGATACAGGGATTGGGTGATCGATGCATTTAACAACGACATGCCTTATGATCAGTTCACGATTGAACAACTCGGGGGCGATCTTTTGCCGGATGCAACAGAATCACAGATAACGGCTACCGCCTTCCACCGTA
This sequence comes from Chitinophaga niabensis, assembly GCF_900129465.1. Taxonomy (NCBI): domain Bacteria; kingdom Pseudomonadati; phylum Bacteroidota; class Chitinophagia; order Chitinophagales; family Chitinophagaceae; genus Chitinophaga; species Chitinophaga niabensis. Next base: position 1,574,602 of record NZ_FSRA01000002.1, read on the forward strand.
ACACTATGAATAATGACGAAGGCGGAACACAGGATGAAGAATTCCGTACTGCCGCTATCATTGATCGCGTGAATACTACGATGGAAGTTTTCCAGGGTACTACTATTGCCTGTGTGCAATGCCATAGTCACCCTTATGATCCGTTCCGTTTTGAGGATTATTATAAACTGATGGCCTTCCTCAACAATACGAGGGATGAAGATACCCCGGGAGAGTATCCCACACTGCGGTTCTATGACAGCATAGGAAGGAAACAGGTGGATACGGTGATCGGCTGGATCAGCAAACATGGTAACAAAGCAGAAGAAAAAGAAATGCAAGCATTCCTGCGTACACTGGAACCTAAGATCCATGCGCATGATTGTGATGAGTTCATCAACGGTAACCTGGCAGATACCAAATATTTAGGGATCAGGAATGGCGGCAGCTGCCGTTTGAAGAATGTGCCTTTGAATGGCCGTACACATTTATATATGTATTACTGGACGGGTAATAAAGGCAGTTCCATAGAGATCCGGATTGATAGTTTAAATGGGCCGGTTATTGCCAGGCAACCTCTTCCGGACCCCCAGGGGGCCAAAGTAGCGGACATTCCCATTCCGGCTATTGAAGGAAGGCATCACCTTTATTTTATTTTTAAGAACAGTACTATCAAACCGGACCAAACAGTGTGCAGTGTGGAATGGATGGCTTTACGCGGAGACCTTCCGGGAAAAAGCGCTCCGGGGTATAAGCAAATGGAAAATGCTTACTGGAAAGTAGTGAATAGTCATCCTGAAAGTGTGCCGGTGATGGTGGAAAATCCGAAAGAGATGTTCCGCGAAACATATACTTTCGAAAGAGGTAACTGGTTAGTGAAAGGTGTGCTGGTACAACCTGATGTACCTAAAGTATTGAACCCTTTCCCTGCCAATGCACAACGCAACAGGCTTGGGCTTGGCCAATGGATGGCCAGCAAACAGAATCCGCTCACGGCGCGTGTAATGGTGAATCGTTTATGGGAACAATTGTTTGGAACAGGCATCGTGGAAACACAGGAAGATTTTGGTACACAGGGTTTCCTGCCTTCGCATCCTGCTTTGTTGGACCATCTTGCCTACCAGTTTATGAATAAACATCGATGGCGGATGAAGGCCTTGTTAAAAGAAATGGTGATGTCTGCTGCCTACCGTCGTGATTCCCGCAGCTCAGCTGAGTTGCAGCAAAAAGATCCGGCCAACAGATGGCTGGCACATGGCCCGCGATTCCGTTTAACAGCTGAGCAGGTGCGTGACCAGGTATTGGCTGTAAGCGGATTGCTGAGTGAAAAAATGCATGGCCCGAGTGTGATGCCGTACCAGCCGGAAGGGATCTGGCAGGCAGTATATAATGGCCAGCGTTGGAAGCTCAGTGAAGATGGTGACCAATATAGAAGAGGGGTGTATACTTATATCAGGAGAACCAGTCCTTACCCTTCCATTGTTACTTTCGATGGTTCCAGCAGAGAGGTATGTTTACAACGCAGGATTCGTACCAATACTCCTTTGCAGGCATTGGTAACGTTGAATGATCCGGTGTTTGTAGAGGCTGCACGTAATCTTGCACTCTGGATGAGGTCTTCCGGAGGCAAAGATCAGAAGGCATGGATCAGTGAGGGATACAAACTGGCGATGTATAAAGAGATCACACCTGCTAAATTGGCCATTCTATCTAAACTATACACACAGGCTTTCGATAAGTTTAAGAATGACCCGGCGGCGGCAGCTTCCTTAGCAAATTGCAAGGATGATATGCCGGCGGTGGGAGAACTGGCTGCATTAACTGTAGTGGCCAATGCGATCATGAACCTGGATGAATTTTTATCAAAATCTTAATTGTCTCCATATGTCTGAGAAATTGATCAGGGAAGCAAATGAAAGAGCGGCGAAATATTTTTCGCGCCGTCATTTTTTGCAGGATTTTGCTGCTGGTATTGGTGCTACGGCTTTGGGTTCTTTAATAGGAGGATGTAATATCTTTTCTTCTTCCGGGAACGCCGCAGGAGCAGGCATGCCACAAAGCCTGAATCCGCTGGACCCTAAAGCGCCGCAGTTTCCTGCAAGGGCTAAGAATGTGATCTATCTGCATATGGCAGGCGCACCTTCGCAACTGGAAATGTTTGATTATAAACCAGACCTGCAAAAGCTGCATAACCAGCTTTGCCCGCAATCTTTATTGCAGGGAAAGAAATTTGCGTTCATTCGCGGCGTACCTAAAATGCTGGGCCCGCAGGCGAAATTTCAGCAGCATGGGGAATCCCGCCAATGGGTATCTGATTACATGCCACATTTTTCCACGATGGTGGATGAGGTGAGCTTTCTGAAAGGGGTACATACAGATCAGTTCAATCATGGCCCTGCGCAGTTATTCATGCATACGGGCAGCGCACGTTTGGGAAGGCCCAGCATTGGTGCCTGGGTAACTTATGGTTTGGGATCAGAGAACAGTAACCTGCCAGGGTTTGTGGTACTGACCTCTGGTGGTAAAACACCTGATGCCGGTAAAAGTGTATGGGGCAGTGGTTTCCTTCCTTCTGTTTACCAGGGTGTGCAATGCCGTTCCAAAGGAGATCCGGTATTATATATCACAGATCCTGAAGGTATGGACCGCGACATGCGTTACCAATCCATACAGGCGATCAATGAAGTGAACAAGCTGGAGTATGAAACATTTGCAGATGCAGAAACATTGTCCCGCATCTCTCAATATGAATTGGCCTACAAGATGCAGATCTCTGTGCCGGGGGTAATGGATATCAGTGATGAACCGGAATACATTCAACAGTTGTACGGAACAAAACCAGGGCAGGAATCCTTTGCCAACAACTGTTTGCTGGCTCGTAAGCTGGTAGAGAAAGGGGTCCGTTTTGTGCAGTTGTTCGACTGGGGATGGGATGCACATGGTACAGGAGAAGATACTGCCATTGACCTGGGCATGCGTAATAAATGCACAGAGATCGATAAACCGATCACCGCCTTGCTAATGGATCTGAAACAACGTGGGTTGTTAGATGAAACGCTGGTGGTATGGGGTGGAGAATTTGGCCGTACGCCAATGCAGGAAAACCGTGAAGGTAAAGAAATGCCTTTCCTCGGCCGTGATCACCATGCGGAAGCATTTACGATGTGGATGGCAGGCGGCGGTATCCGTAAAGGATATACCTGGGGTGAAACAGATGAGATCGGTTTCAGTGTAGTGAAAGGAAAAGTAGCGGTGCATGATATTCATGCCACTATGCTGCAACAGCTGGGTTTTGACCACGAAAAATTAATTTATAATTTCCAGGGCCGTCCATTCAGATTAACGGATGTAGAAGGGCACGTTATACATGAAATACTAGGTTGATCTATGCATCTCGACAGAAGGAATTTCCTTAAACAATCCGCCATGCTTGGCACCGTTTCTCTTTTACCCGCATTTGCAAAAGCAGCGCACGCGGCGCCTGGTTTCAAATTGCTTATAATGGCTACCAACTGGGGTTTCCCCGGTACTATCGACGACTTCTGCAAAAAGGCAAAAGATGCAGGGTACGATGGTATTGAAGTATGGTGGCCCAATGATGCGAAAGCGGCAGACGACCTTTTTGCTGCTTTGAAAAAGCATGAGCTGGAAGTAGGTTTTTTATGTGGCGGCAGCGGTTCTGATTATACGAAACATGCCGAACAGTTTGAAGCAGCTATCAATGCAGCTACGAGCCAGAAGATAAAACGCCCTGTGTATATCAATTGCCATTCCGGTAAGGATTACTTTTCTTTTGAACAGAACTGTAAACTGATAGACATGACCACGCGTGTTTCACAACTCTCCGGTATCCCGGTGTATCATGAAACACATCGTTCACGCATGTTGTTTGCAGCACATGTGGCACGCCGGTTTATAGAAGCGATGCCTGCGTTACGTTTAACGCTGGACATTTCCCACTGGTGTAATGTACATGAATCCCTTTTGCAGGACCAGGCAGAAACAGTAGCGATCGCTTTATCCCGCGCAGGACATATCCATGCGCGCATAGGCCATCCTGAAGGGCCACAGGTGAATGATCCCCGTGCTCCGGAATGGGAAGGTGTTGTAAAAGCTCACTTTGCCTGGTGGGATGAAATTGTAAAACATAAACAGGCTACCGGGGAAGTACTCACTATACTTACTGAATTCGGTCCTCCTGACTATATGCCCACGTTGCCCTATACCCGTCAGCCGGTGGCCAATCAATGGGATATCAATGTGCATATGATGAAACTTTTAAAATCGCGATACGGCAAGTGATCAATTTATTACAGTCTGCTCCACAGGGGAGCTGGAGTTTATTTATAGGCCGCTTTCACCCGCTGCTGGTACATCTTCCAATAGGGATCCTGATCGTAGCTTTTATCCTGGAATGGATGAGCCGCCATCGCCGCCTGGCTTTTGTGGGAGCTTCCGTATTACCGATACTGATCTTTGGTGCAGCATCTGCCATCGCAGCCTGTATTGCAGGTTACCTCTTATCGCTTTCCGGGGGATATGAAGAACGTGCTTTGGACCTGCATATGTGGATGGGGATAGGCGTTGCCGTTATTGCCACTTTACTTTGCGTTTTAAGGAGATATGCCATTTTCAGGAAGAGCTGGTTATGGGTTTCTTCAGGGATGATCATCCTGCTTTCAGTGGCAGGGCACCTCGGTGGCAATCTCACACACGGAGAAGATTATCTCTCTGCTGCCATGCCATTCGGTCAACGTGCTGCGGCTGCAACGGGCATTGCCAATATTGAAGAGGCCAAAGTATATGACGACCTGATCAAACCGATATTAGAGCAGAAATGTATGAGCTGCCATAATGTTGGTAAGCTGAAAGGAGGACTGAGACTGGATAGCATGACGCATATCCTGAAAGGCGGAGAGAATGGGCCGGTGCTGAAAGACAGCATGCCGGAGCTGAGCGAAATGTATAAACGACTGGTACTTTCTGATAATGATGATAAACGTATGCCACCTAAAGGCAAACCACAGCTGAGCCCTAACCAGGTGGAATTAATTTATTGGTGGATCGCACAAGGTGCATCTGCTACTGCGAAAGTAAAAGAACTTCGTAAATCTCCGAGGATAGAGTTGGTGCTGGAATCCCTGCAACCTTCTTCAGGCCCGGGAAATCATCCCTTCATACCAAAAGAAGAAGTCAGCAAAGCGGCTGCTTCCAAAGATGTAGATACCTTAGAGGCTTTAGGCCTGAAAGTGATGCCTGTAGCGGCAGGTAATGGATTTGTGATGGTGAACGCCGTGAATGCATCTGCCTTTGATAATAAACAGGCAGCGTTATTATTGCCCCTGAAATCACAGATCGTATGGCTGAAATTATCCAATACACAGGTAGGTGATTCTGCGATGAAGATCATTGCGCAATTGCCTGAACTGACGCGTTTGCAATTGGAGAACACGGCTATTACAGATGCGGGTTTACAGGAACTGGCTGCCTGTAAACAACTAAAATACCTGAACCTTGTAGGAACGAAAGTAAGCGATAAAGGCCTGCTGGCTTTACAGAAAATTAAAGGCTTGCAGGAGTTGTTTGTGTATAAGACAGCTGTAACGGCGGCGGTGTTTAAAGCATTCCCGGATACAAAAATAGATACGGGAGGTTATAAGATGCCAGTGCTGGAAACGGATACGATGGTGTTTAGGAAAGCGAAGTGATGTGTTCTTTAAATAATTGATGCCGGTGTTGGAAAAAGGATACGATGGTGTTCAGGAAAACGAAGTGATATATTTTTTAAATAATTGATCCAGCGGTTCGATGCTCTCCTGTGTGGAAGGTATTGCAGCCGCTTTTTCTTTGCAGAACGCGATCGTATCTTTGAGCCATGCATGCAGCAAAGGCACTACAGGTACGATCGTTTTCTCCGAAGCAGATTGTTTTATCTCCAGTAAACGTTCCACTTCATTCTGCCATGCCTGATCTCCTACGAGGGTACGCAGTAAACGAAATTCCATGGGTGGAAGTACTTCGTTCTCTATGATCCAGAGGCAGGCCAGGATGGACCGCAGGGCATAGAAATATCTTTTCAGTTTCACCTCATTACCGCTGAGATCATTTTCAAAAGTACTGAGGGCTATATTCAGATAATGATGGCAACCAGGCCGGCTGGCAAAATAGACCGGCATCAGGTACTCCATGTCTTTCAGGAAAGCAGGGTCTGCTTTATAACAGATCGGAGATTGCAGCCATTCATATAAAGGAGGGTTGGATTTGAGGAAAAGCTGCAGCGCTTTACGGATATCCCATCCGCTAACGTCCAGTACTTCATTTACCGGAAGTTCTATCACATCGCGGCGGTCGCGGATGCTCAGGTAATGTTGTACAGGGGCTGCGTAAATAAAACGCACATCATAGTCACTATCCGTTCCGGGAAATCCCCAGGCCCGGCTACCGGATTCGCAGGCGTATAAGATCTTCACGCCATGTTCCTGTTCGATCCGGTTCAATTGTTCTTTGATGATATCTTCCATAGTCAGATTTATAACGCGCCCATACCTGTTACAGTATGAGCGCTATAAATTTAACTATATTGTTTGTTTTGCGGGCGATTATTCCACTTGCGGTTTGCATTATGGTGCTGTTTCTTCTTTGCCTGTACCTGTTGGGAGGAAGACTGGCGCAGGTTCACACCTTGCGCTGGTTTTACAGGCACGGGGGACTGACTCATCGGGTAAGGATGGTCTGTTATCACCGGAATGCTCTGTGCAATCAGTTTGGTGATATCCTTCAGGTAGGCCCTTTCTTCGTCATCACAGAAAGAAATGGCAATACCACTGGCACCGGCACGGCCTGTTCGTCCAATACGGTGAACATAGGTTTCCGGTACATTAGGGATCTCGAAATTGAATACATACGCGAGGTTATCTACATCAATACCCCTTGCTGCGATATCGGTAGCAACGAGGATGCGGATCTTTCCTGCTTTAAAGTCTGTAAGTGCCCGCTGACGGGAGTTTTGAGACTTATCGCCATGAATGGCGTTGGCGGAGATATTCACTTTGTTCAGTTCTTTCGCCACTCTGTCTGCCCCGTGTTTGGTCCTGGTAAATACCAAAGCGCTGTTGATGTCCGGGTTTTTCAGCAGATGGATCAGTAGAGAACGTTTCGAGTTCTTATCTACAAAATACATGCGCTGCTCTACCTTTTCAGCCGTGGAAGAAACCGGTGTTACCGATACTCTTACAGGGTTGGTGAGGATGGAGTTGGCCAGGTGGGCGATTTCATCCGGCATGGTAGCAGAGAAGAACAGGGTCTGGCGTTTCTCTGGTAATTTGGTGATCACTCTCTTTACATCATGAATAAAACCCATGTCCAGCATGCGGTCTGCTTCATCCAATACAAACTGGTGAATGTAACGGAGATTGATATGCCCTTGCTGCCAGAGGTCCAGTAAACGGCCCGGGGTAGCGATCAGGATATCTGGTCCATTCCTCAGGGCTTGCACCTGTGGGCCTGCGGAAACACCACCAAAGATCACGAGGTGTTTAAGACCGGTATGGGCACCATATTCTGAGAAGTTCTCAGCTATCTGGATAGCGAGTTCGCGCGTAGGCGTTAAGATCAATGTTTTAATATGCCTGCTGGGCGTTTGCTCCGTTTGCTTTTGTTTGTATAACAATTGCAGGATAGGGATAGCAAATGCTGCGGTTTTACCGGTACCTGTTTGTGAACAGGCCAGGAGGTCTTTTTGCCCTAATACCACCGGAATGGCCTGGGACTGGATAGGCGTAGGCGTAGTATAGCCTTGTGTTTCAAGCGCGCGCAAAATAGGCGCGATGAGACCTAAATTCTCGAATGACAATATGTTTTATTTTAAGTTTAAAATGATGCTAACAACCCTGACCTTATAAGAAGAGAAGGATGGCTAGATTGTATATCCACACATCATTTTAAGTGAACCAAATTGCGGAGGGAATTACCTTATCAGCAAGGAGGGGATATAAAAATATGACGCAAAGGTACACCTAATTGGTTAAACGAGCAAAACCCACCGTTTTTGGTGGGTTTTGTAACTGTTAAAGTATTTTAACAGATCAGTTAAAGTTCGTTGAAGTAGCCAGTTCCTGCCAGGTGTTCATATCATCTTCCAGTGCGCCGATCTTCAGTTTAGCAAACTGGTAGGCATCAGGGCCGAGGAATAAATGCAGGGGCGGATTTTCTGCTTTGCTCACTTCGATCAGCACATCGATGCCTTTTTCCGGATCACCCGCCTGCTGGCCATTGATACCATGCTGGTGTTGTGCCTGTGATTCCCGTACATCCTTATAAGCATCTATCGGGTTAGCCGGTACTGCCAGGGAAGTGGATGCGAGGAAGTTAGTGCGGAAGTAACCAGGGCCAACGATCACCACTTTTACGCCAAATGCTTTTACCTCTGCTGCCAGTGATTCCGTTAAACCATCCAGTGCAAATTTGGTAGCGCAATAACTGCCGAAGCCGGGGAAGTTACCAGTAAAACCAGCGATGGAAGAGATGTTGAAGATAAAACCGCTGTTCTTTTCGCGGAAGTGCGGCATCACGTGGCGGATCACATTTAATACACCAAATACATTCACATCAAAGTTGCTGCGCACTTCTTTGTCTGATAATTCTTCCAGGCTGCCTATCAGGCCATAACCTGCATTGTTCACTACTACATCTATACCTCCTAATGTTTGGATCGTTTGCTGAACGGATTGCTGTACGCTGGCTTCATCAGCAACGTCAGACTGAATAGGCAGAAAGTTTTCATGCTCACCTACGGCACTTTTCAGGGCATCCAGTTTACGGGAAGTACCAGCAACTTTCTGACCGGCGGCGAGTAATTTTTTTACGAGTATCAGGCCAAATCCTTGTGAGGCGCCTGTAACATACCATACTTTTTGTTGTTCCATTGTAGTGTTTGTTTTGATAGAACAAAGCTACACCGGGTAGGAACCATGGCTGTTAATGATATCAAATCAAAAATTGCAAAAATCAAACGCTGCGGAAAGAGCGCGGGGTAAGCTGGGTCTTTTTCTTGAAAAAGTTGTTAAAGTGGGCAGGTTCCTGGAATCCCAGGCAGTAACCGATCTCAGATACATTCCAGTCTGTATGCATTAATAAGGCCTTGGCTTCCTGAACGATCCTTTCTGCTATGAGTTCGGAAGTGGATTTGCCGGTAGTGTCTTTCAGGGCCTTGTTTAAATGGTTCACGTGAACGGAGAGCTGGGATGCAAAGTCAGTCGCAGAGCGGAAATTTACCTGTTGCACCGGGGATTCTATCGGGAACTGTCTTTCCAGGAGGTCTGTAAACAGGGAAGAGATCCGGGTGGATGCATTGGAATGGGAAGGAGACACCTCAATAGGCTGCATTTTCAATCCCATGTGGATCAACTCCATTACATAATTCCGGCAGAGGTCCAGTTTATATTGATAGTCGGAGGCCATTTCGGCCAGCATCTTTTCAAAGATCTCTCTAACGGGGCCTACCTGCGCATCGGGTAAATATACAATGGGCTGGCCACCGGGTTTGAAGATGGGGTATTCCTGAAGTTTCATGGTGGTGAACTGGTGAAAGAAGGCCTCCGTAAAAATGCAGAATAAACCGGACTGCTCTTCAGACAAGGGTTCACATTGATAGGGTACCTGTGGGTTGGCAAAAAAGAGGCCGTGTGTTTCCACGTCCATGGTCTTATCTGCGTAATAGTAACGGTTCCGGCCACTGACCAGGGCTATTTTGTAAAAATCCTTACGGCTGTATGGAAGCTGCCTGGCATGATGGCCCAGGAACTCTTCCGAATTGAACACATTGAAATGCCCGTTCTCCCTTCCAAGATTAGCAGGCATCCTCAACTCCTTGGCACGATAAAATTCTTCCAGTGACTGTATCTTTTCCATGTAACAAAATTACGGATTGCCGGGTATTTTGACCTTTTTTCGTTAATTTTTAACAGTGCGGGTGATATCCGGGCCATTTTGGATACTATAATTAAAACCCAAGTTCAATGGAAGACATTACAGCATTATACAGGGATACCTTCCCGGATGTAGCGAGGGTAATAAAGCAACTGGGAGGAGACCTTGAAATGGCCAAAGACCTGTTCCATGACGCCATGATCATTTACATGGAGAAAGCACCTTCGGAGATCAGGGTATCTGCCAAAGCATACCTGATCGGCATTACCCGCATCCTCTGGATGAAGCAGCAGAAACTGAGGGTCCGGGAGCAGGCCATCTTTTTAGAAGATTTTCATGTGCCGGAAGCAGAGCAACCGCTGTTTGACTATTTACGCGCAGCCGGTGAAAAGTGCATGCAGCTCTTACAGGCATTCTATTACGAGCAAATGGACCTCCGGGAAATGGCGGATACTTTTCACTATAGCAATGTTCGTTCCGTAACCGTGCAGAAACATAAGTGCCTGCAGAAAGTTCGTGCCACCGTTAAAAATGCCATGCTTTATGAAGGAGCGCTTAACTGAAACAGAAGCATACCTGCTTGGCAACATGCCGGAACCGGAAAGATTGCTTTTTGAAGCAAAGATGCTGGCGGACCCTGCATTGCAGGAGGCAGTGCAACATCAGCGCAGGGCATTTCAGATGATCCGCTGGTACGGCCGCGATCTGCAAAGGGAAAGATTGTCTGCCATCTACGATGCGCTGGACGAGGAGTTCCATCTAACCATCACTTCCATATTTAAGTAACATGACCATTATACCAACAGTAATTGACGGCGCCACGCGTGGCGCGTATGATATTTACAGCCTGCTCCTCAAGGAAAGGATCATTTTCCTGGGCACTGCTATTGATGAACATGTAGCCAACCTGATAGTGGCCCAATTGCTTTACCTCGATAGTGAAAATCATTATCCGATCCGCTTGTATATTAATTGCCCTGGTGGCGGGGTGTATGCCGGATTAGCCATCTACGATACCATGAAAATGTGTAAGTCTCCCATCGCTACGGTTTCTGTTGGGTTTACCGGGAGTATGGGCACATTTTTACTGAGCAGTGGTACAAAAGGACAACGGTACGCACTTTCACATGCCACAGTACATATGCATCCTTCAGGTGGTGGAGCCAGAGGGTATACGGAAGATGTGCGCATTGCTTACCAGGAGCAGGAGCGTTTGCAGAACCAGATCTTTTACCTGATGGGGCGTAGTTCCAATCATGAAAGGGAAGAAATTGAAGAGATGTTTCGCAGGGATAAGTTTATGAATGCAGTGGAGGCGAAGGAATATGGGTTGGTAGATGAAGTGTTGGGGGATGTGAGTGATCTGCCTTTACGTTTGAACTAAGGATGATCATGAATGAACTGAAAAGCCCTTCTCTCAGACCAGTAATGTTTTCCCGTAAAAGTCACAAACCCAACATGCCCGCCGGTTTCCGGAGTTTCCAGGTATAAGTAGGGATTGTTACCTGCTTCCTTGTAGGGGAAACTTCCTTTTCCTAAAAAAGGATCGTCCAGTGCATTGATCAGTAAAGTGGGGATACGGATATTTTCCAGGAATTGTTTGGAGCTGTTCCTGGCCCAGTATTCTTCTGCATCCTTGAATCCATGCATGGGAGCGGTATACCGGTCATCAAACTGTTTGAAATTTTTGATAACGCCGAAGTTGTCCAGCGATATTTCGTTGGGATATTGTTTTGCCTTGGTTTCCAGTTTCAGCCCCAGTGAGCGGATGAAACGTTTCATGTAGATGAAGTTGTGCCTTTTCTCCAGTTCAATGGAACTGTCTTTCAGATCGCAGGGAACGGAGATGGCCACAACTGATCTTATAATAGGAGGAATCGCTTCGCCTCTTTCACCCACATACTTGAGTGTTACATTTCCGCCCAGGGAAAAGCCTACGAGGTGAATGCGTTTGTAATTGCCGGAGGCTTCCAGGTGTTCTATGACTGTTTGAAGATCGCCGGTTTCGCCACTGTGATAAAAACGCAGGGCCTTATTACTTTCTCCGCTGCAGCCCCTGAAGTTCATAGACACCGTATCATATCCTCCTTCATTGAAGATATGTACCATGCCCGTGATGTATTGCCGTTGGGAATTACCTTCCAGGCCGTGAAGGATCACTACCAGCTGATCGCTGCCCACTTTGCTGAAATCAAGGTCCAGGAAATCGTTATCCTGCGTGGAGATACGGGTACGGGTATAATTAGCCGGTTTGATCTTTCTGAAAAGGGAAGGAAAGATCGTGAGCAGGTGGCGGTTCCTTAACAGGATGGGCGCCTTGTAATCTGGTGCTTTTAAAACCGGCATATTACAAAGGTAGTAATATCTTAATTCACCGGTGCTTTCACCATGGTAAACATCCACTTCACCGGATTCTGCCAGTTAACAGGGGTAAAACTTCCTACAGGCGCTTTCACACGGATGGTATTCCATCCCTTTTGTAATTTCACCGGCGTGGGGCTGCGATATTCGTAACCCTCATCCACTAAGGGGATTTCCCCGTCTCCTTTTTCCCCACCACGTTTCCATACAGGCGGAGGAACCAGTTTCCCATTTACCCATACGGCGCTTTTTTTATTATCCCAGGCATCTTTGGGTGGGGAATCTGTAGCGGGGGACCGGGAGAAATTATTAAACCCTATCCAGAAATTTTCCATTTTATCTGCATCGCTCCATATTTTAGTGGTGGCATACCATGTTGTGTTCTCTTTTGGATCAGCAATCCAGCCATCTATATTTGGTGCCCACCAGTGACGTAATACGATGGTTCCCCCTATGGCTTCCAGTGCGGGTTTCATTTTTGAAATGTCGAATTCCTTCCGGAGATCTCCTCCATTTTCAAAAGGGCCGTAAAGCTGCCAGGTAATATTGCTCTGCTTAACATATGGAAAAGGAAGGTTTGAAAAATATCGCTGCTGATGGGTGAGTAAACGTTTTTCAAATGCTGCGAATGCAGTGGCGCTTGCAGAACCAGGGAGGCCGATCCTGGTTGTCCATTGCGCTGATCCGCCGCCTGTCCATATCCTTTCACCGAAAGTAAGGATGTCAGGATATACAGGATTCATCCGGAACATGTCCATTTCATGGGTTATATTCCTGTCGTGCCACAGGCAAAGTGTGCCGCCTTTCATGGATGCATTCTCCTTCGGTTGGTTTCCGATCATGCGAAAATAAAGGGTCACCACACTTTCCAGCGGATCAAAGTGGTTGATGTATAAATGTCTTGAATCAATATAAGTACGACCTGTATCTGTGCCTGTTTTATACATCCATAACTGGCGAAGGGTTTTAGTTCCCAGGTTTCCACCAGGGTCCCAGCCGATGGTTTGCTTACCTAATGCATGTATGTACGCAATCATTTCGGGCAGGAACTGTTTATTGGTAATATGTACTTCATCTCCACCAATATGCAGGTAAGGCACATCATATGTTTCGCAGAATTCTTTCAGGATATTCTTTACCATAGCCATACCGGAATCGGTTTGCATATCCGTTTTCATGGCTCTTTTGAAAGCAGCGCTGTGACCGGGCATGTCTATTTCCGGGATCAGTGTAATGTGCAGGTCCCTGCAATAGGCGATGAGTTCTTTCAGGTCAGCTTCTGTATAGAACTTCCCTTTGTGGCGCGTCATGCTCTCCGGTGCTGTGAGCTCAGGATATTTCCTGCTGGCCAGCCGCCAGGCTATGTCTTCTGTAAAATGAAAATGGAAGATATTGTATTTATAACGGGCAATGATTGCGATCTGCTGTTTTAATGTAGCCATGGATTGATAGTTCCTGCCTACATCCACCATATAACCTCTCCATGAAAAAGCGGGCCAGTCCTTTATCCGGCAGTACTGTACTATCCCATTTGACGGGACCAGCTGGAGTAATGTTTGCGTTGCATAGAAAAGCCCCTGTTCATCACCGGCAGTTATGGCGATGCCTTCTTTTGCAATCTGCAGCGTGTATCCTTCTTTAGGGAGACTGTCCGCGTACAAGATCTGCAAATAAGGGCCTGTTATTTTAGGTTTGGTTATCCGGAGTGCATAGCCTTGTTCCTTTAACAATGACTGTAACCGGGAGGCTTCTTTAGAAAAGCCCTCATGCAGCACCAGCATTTCTTTGCAGGTATGCATATTAAAACTTCCTTTTTGAAGACTTAGCTGCCGGGGTTGCGGAATGAGTGCAGGCTGGGCATAAGTAAGCCCGCTTAAACAGCACAATAAGAGTAGCGAGTAGTAACGTTTCATTTTTTTAGTTGGATGGGCACAAAGATGATCTTGCGGTAATTATCCTGTTCATACAGGATACCTACTTTGTTCCTGCCGATTTGAACAAGATCAGAATAGGCGGTATGATCTCCTTTTGTACCTGGTTCACTTTTGTCTATAAGATAGCTTTTTTTCCATGTTTTTCCTTCATCTGTACTGATTCGCAAGGTGAGACTATCCCTCCTCCTGGTAGTGGCATCATTACAAAACACCAGCATGTTCTTCCCCAGGCTGAGAATGGAACCCTGGCAAACAGGGTCAGGCAGCTGATGATCAAAGTAAGTAGTATCCCAATGCTTTCCTCCGTTTTTGCTGATCGCTACTATCCTGGCCCTCACGCCGCCGTGTTGGTTCCGGATGTTCATCATGAGTTTGCCGCCAGGCAATTCTGCGGCCATGGATTCATTGCCGCCGGGTATGTTCACATCTTCGCTGAGCTGAAAAGTTTTACCATGATCATCTGAATAATAGCCATGAGCGCGGCCGTCGAGGTAACGGTCCTGCGGGGCGCCAGCTGTATGATTGGCGGCTACATAAAGTCTGCCGCTTTTAAGCTGGATAGCATGGCCGGGGGTATTGGCATAAGTGCGCCAGTCTTCCTTAAAATTATAAGGAGGGTTAGAAGGCCGGTGTGTTTGTGCGGTGATGTTCACGCTTTCGGACCAGGTGGCGCCACCATCTGTGGAAGTTTTATACCACACTTCGCGTAAACCGTTTCCTTTTCTTACTTCCCCTTCGTGTTTATTCCCGGTATTGTAAAAAAGAAAGATCCTTCCCTTTGGCCATGCCGGATCTTTCAGGTCAACAACAGGTGCAGGATTGCCGGCCTGGAGATCATGATAGTCCACAATAGTCTGAAGGGCGGTCCATGTTTTTCCTTTGTCTTTACTGCGTTTCATTACAATATTAATATCCCCGAAATCAGCTGAACCATTCACACGGCCTTCGCAGAAAGCCAGCAGGTCTCCATTGGGTAAACCTATGATAGCGGGAATACGGTAACTTTTATGTCCATCTTCTCCGGATATAAATACAGGTTGCTGAGCAAATGCAGTGGCCTGGCAGATCAATGTTATGATCAAGAGATATTTTCTCATCATGGATTATTTTTCAGATAAGCGTTTAATAATTGCAGGCAGTACCATTCTTGCCTGGGTAAATGAAAGGGCCCTTTGTAGAGGTTGCCTTTGGCGGTTTGTGCCAGGCTGCCATCCCGGTGAAGATAACCAAACCATTCACCGTTCTCTTTATCATGGAAATGCGCATAGGCGTAATCGTGTACCATCTTATGCCATTGTGCGTATCTATCATTTCCGGTAAGTGTGTAAGCCAGCAGGGTAGCAATGATCACTTCGTTATGCGGCCACCAGAATTTCATATCCTGCCAGTATTCCTGTACCGGTTTATTGTACACATCCTTAAAATATAGAAAACCACCAAACTCTTTATCCCATCCACGTTCCCACATATAATCCAGCATCTGGCAACCTAATTCGATAAGGTGTGGATCGTTGCCCCTGTATTGCGCTTCATGCAGAATGAACCAGGCCCCTTCAATAGCATGCCCGGGATTTAAAGTGCGGCCATCTATATGATCTATAATACTGCCGTCCGGTGCTACTGTTTCCATTACACAACGGATATCATGTTTTACAAAGTACGTTTCAATCTCATGGATCCATTGATCTATCCATTGATCACAACGGCTATCGCCAATTGTGCTACGTACCTGTTGAGCCGTATTGATCATGATCATGGGGATGCCTATGGCCCTTCCCGGCCGTATGTCTGTATACTTGGCGGGTAATAATCCGGGAGTGGTGGCATAGGTAATACATTTGCTGAACAGTTCCCTGGAGAATGCCGCTATTTCTTCATCCCCGATTGCTTTGGCATATGCTGCTGTGGCGATAGTAGCGAAGGTTTCAGAAAAAAAGTAGCGGCGTTTGCGGATAGGTTTTCCATCACGTGTTACATGAAAGAACATTTGCCCATCTGCATCAAAACAATATTTCCGGAGAAAATCTATACCGGCTTTGGCTCCCGCCAGCCAGGTCTTTTCCGGGGCTACTGTATTGTATAAAGTAGACAGCATCCAGGCAGCTCTTCCCTGTATCCACACTGCTTTATCATCATCTATCAGCGAACCGTCCTTATCCCTCATCAGTAAATAACCGCCGAACTCTTCATCGATGCTTCGCGGAAACCAGAATGGAATGGTATCCTGTAATAATTGTTGTTGATAAAAATCCCGGAGTGTACCAAGATCTTTTATAGAATAACTCATGGACCTTAATGATTTTTAAACACTGTTAAACCAGTGATGGATTTTGTATGGCCACCTATCAGGCTGAAAATGTAACCGAATCCCGCACAGCTTGCAAGGCCTGTTAATGCATAAAGCAATAGGTTGACCTGGGTATACCTGTAAATGAGGAATTGGCAGATCCCGCTGGCTATTAATCCGGCAGCTGCACCAAAGGCATTGGCACGTTTGGTGAAAATGCCCAGCACAAATAGTCCTGCGATACCTCCGGTAAATAAACCAAGGATGGTATTGAATTGGTCCCAGAGGGAAACAATGCCTGTTCCTGCCATCACCAGGGCTATTACAGTTCCGAAGATCCCTACCAGCAAAGTAGCTGCCCGGGCAGTATTGAGGTAGTTCTTTTCGCTTTTCCCGGGAAAGAACTTGCGGTAGAAGTCGTTCACAAATACAGTGGAAACTGCATTCACACTTCCATTGAGGCTTCCCATGGCAGCAGCAAAAATAGCAGTGATCACTAACCCGGAAATACCATCCGGCAGTTCATTTACAATGTACCAGGGGAAGATCGTATCCTGAGTATCCAGTGCAATGTTCACTTTCTCCGGGTGGTTCTGATAGAAGAGATATAACAGCGTACCCAGTGAAAAGAAGATAATGGTAGAAGGCAGCACCATCCAGGCACCAAGTTTCAGGCTGTTGGCGGCTGTTTTCTCATCTTTTGTAGTAAGGTAACGTTGCACAACAGTTTGATCTGTTCCGTAAACTGTGAGGTTCAATGCCAGCCCACCGATCAGTACTACCCATAAGGTAGGGGAAGACAGGTCGAAGTTAAAGTCCAGCAGTTTTAATTTATCGTTGGTAACAACACTGTTCCATGCAGACCTTCCATCTGTTCCCAGGTGCATCGGCAACAGGATCAAAGAAAGCAAAGCGCCGCCCAGCAGTATTATTACTTGTACCACTTCCGTCCAGATCACAGCTTCCACGCCACCCAGTACAGTATAAAAGATGCTGACAATGCCCATGATGAGGATACAGGTGGTAACAGGAATGCCGGTAACAACAGATAACGCGATGCTGGGCAGTAACAATACTATTCCCATCCTGCCCAGTTGTAATAAAATGAAGAGGATAGATGCGAGGAACCGGGAAACATAGCTGAAACGTTTTTCAAGGTATTCATAAGCAGATGTTACATTCAGCCTGCGGTAGAATGGAATGAAGAAACGGATCACCAACGGCATTACCATGATGATGGTCATCAGGAGAATAAAATACGTCCAGTTAGTGGCGTATGTTTTTGCAGGGATGCCAATGAAGGTGATGGCGCTGAGCTTGGCTCCAAAAATACTGAGGCCGGTAGCCCAGCCGGGAACCTTTTGTCCGCCACGGAAGTAATCATCAGTTGAATCCTGGTGGCGGGAGGTCCAGACACCGATCCCTACCATTAACAGCAGGTATAATACAAGGATGGTATAATCCGTCCAGGAAAAGAACTGCCTGCGGTCGATAGTTCCTTTGAGGATACTGGTACTGCGTACGCCAGGTTTGATCTCTCCGCCGGGAATGTAAATATCTGTTCCCCATTTCACGGCCGTAGTGGTAACCGGTGTTTCGTAAGGCAGTTCGCCGATCTTTGTCCAGGTGTTGGTAACGGTGTTAAAGAGGTATATGTCTCTGCTGAAACCCTTATGTTTTTCCAGCAGGGCAATTTTTTCTGTTTGTAATTGCTGTTTTATTTCAACTGAAGCAGCACTGCTTATTTTGGCATTGAATGTTTCTATCTGTGTAAACACATCTCCTTTATCACCTCCTATCAGCAGAACATAGGTGGCGCCTGTGGCAATACCTGTACCAGCAGATAACGCAGGTGCTGATATATTGGATAGTTTTTTCCACTGCCGGTGTTTGAGATCGAACTGATAAGCACTGTTATGCAGTGTACTGATCCCTGCGGGTGTTTTTGTTCTCCCCCCAAAAACATAGATGCAGGGATATTCTCCATTAGATTGTGCAACCATAACGCTATGAGAAACGGCTAAGGGCAGATCAGGTAATTTGTTCCAGGAGGTGCCGTTCACAAGGTCCAAAGAAAAGAATACCGATAAAGTGCTATCGGCAGTTTCTCCACCCGCCACATACACAGTGTTTCCCTGCAAAGCAGCAGAAGCGTTAGTAAGGGGAATAGGCAGTTCCGGCATGTTCTTCACTTTCAGCGTTTGCGATGCGGCATCCCATTGCAGCAGGAGAACACTTTTAAGCGGCCCTGTTTCATTTTCTCCTCCAATACATAGTATGCCGGAAGTGGTAGACACGCTGGCAGCATAAGCGATATGGAATGGCAGTTTGAAGGAACTTTTCATCCATTGGTTATCCTTTTGCATCAGGTATACATCATCATAGTATTTTTTATGCCCGCCCTGCCATGGCATATTGTCCGGAAAATTAGCACCACCGGCCAACAGCAGCAGGTTCTGATGGACACCTGCCACAATACCAGCAAGACCAGGCTGTTGTTGAGAGCCCTGGGCAGGAGGCAGCTGGGTGGGAACAGACCAGGTGATATGATTGTTTGCCTGTTCCTGTGCCCGAAGCCCGGATATGGAAAACATGGAAAGGAATGTGAGAATGATGAAATAAGTAGATCGCATTAGATGGTTTTATCAGCTATTGACTGTAGCCGGAAATTTGGAACAATAGGCAGAGAAGTTTAGGGAAGCTACGTCTTTCACAAATGCTTCAAACCGTTCTCTGCTCATATTGCTGACCGGTTTACGGAACTCTCCGCAATCCAGGCCCGCTACTTTCATATAAGCTTTACCGGTAGCAATGCCGCCATATTTCCCCAACAGGCGGATCATGTCTATGGATTGCTGTTGCAGCGCGCGGGCCTTCTCCATTTCTCCGTTATTATATGCGTCTATTAACTGGTTATAGAGGGGGGCTGCATAATTGAAAGTACTACCTACCGCTCCTTTTGCCCCAACACTTAATGCAGGCAACATATTTTCATCCCTTCCCCATAACATATCATACTGTTCATTTTCAAAATGGAGGCAGGAGAGGAAATCCATGAAATCTTCATGAGTGAATTTCACTCCTGCAAAGTTCGGGCATTTACCGTGTATTTGTTGCAGGAGGTCTATCATATTAAATCCAACACCGGTGAGTACAGGAATATGATAATAATAGAAAGGCATATCCGGTACTACCGAGGCAATTTCCATACACATATCCGCCAGTACTTTTACGTTAGCGGGTTTGAAATAAAAGGGAGAGGTGAAAGCAACGGCATATAAGCCACTTTCCCTTGCATGAATGGCCAGCTCCATACATTCCCTTACACTGGTGCCGCCCAGGAGGGAGATCACTTTAAAGGCCGGGTCGTTTTTTGTAACATCAGCCCAGGACTTTGCTACTGCTCTTTTTTCCTGGTTGGTTAGAGAAACGCCCTCTCCGGTAGAGCCACAAATGAAAGCGCCGGTAATGCCATTGTTCTTTAATAATGCATAATAAGCAGGTATTACTGCCAGGTTAAGGCTTCCATCTTTATGCATGGGTGTAAACGGTGCCGCTATCAGGCCAGTCATCTTTTCGATCTTCATTATTGTTGATTTAGTACTTTAGAAAATATCCGGTGACAGGAATATCTCCGGCTATATTTAGAATGCGCTGACATACTTAGTATCCGAACGTTTGTTTTAACAGGGGATCGGAGTTCAGCATGCCAAGAGAGATTGGTAATAATAGTTTGTAAGAAGAAGCAACACTGAGATAAGCAGGATTTACATTGTTATACACATAGGTGTCTCCTGCTCTGCGTAATGCCCACCAGCGTTTTCCTTCGCCGATGAATTCCCGCAGGTATTCATCCAGGATGGCATTCATATTAGCATCTGTTGTGCTATTTACATAAGGTGTATAACCAGGCCCGTAAGCACGCTCCCTGATCAGGTTAATCTCTGCTACGGGACTGCCACCCAGTTTTGTGTTGGCTTCTGCCAGTAATAACAACACATCTGCATAACGATATACCGGTACATCTGTATCCATGAGCTGCGTTCCTGCATCCACCCTGCCCAGGAATTTTGTGAGCATCACCGCGGCAATAGGAAAACCTGCCTGGTTACGGTACATGATCCGGAAAGAGGGCCGGATCCTCCTATCTGCCGGGTTGTTGAGCTTGGTGATCATGGCATTGCTCATACCTACGCGGCTGGCACCTCCTACTAAAGGATAAGCTGCTGAAACTGATTGCTGCTGAGGTGTACCTGCATCCAGTAACAAAGTACCGGCCTGTGTGGTGTTCACCAGGAAGCTGCCGTAGGTGCCAACTGTAGCCTGGTCCTTTTCATAACTGATGGCAAAAATGATCTCTTTGTTATTGGCTTCTTTGGTTTGATCAAAAACATCCTGGTAGTTTGCTTGCAGGCCAAGTACAGGAAGGGCTTTGACTTCTTCGAGCGCAGTTTTCGCTGTATTGAGATCTGCATTGCCACCGGCCATGTGTGTGGCGGACCAGAGGAATACATCCCCCTTCAGGATCAGTGTAGCCGGCCTGTTCCAGGTTACTCTTTTGCCGGAAGCAATGGTGTTGGCGGCACCAAACAATGTGAGGGACTGTTCAATATCCGCCTTGATCTGTTTCATCACCTCTTCTTTGGGCGCGCGTGCTTTATAGAGATCCTTAAGATTGCCTACAGTGGATACAGGTTCCCTAGTCAGCGGAACTTCACCCCATGTTCTCAACATGGTGTAATACACGTAAGCACGCAGCCCATACATTTCAGCCAGATAGCCACTGCGTTTTGCTGCATCCACAGTGGAAAGCGGGAAGAGTTTTATAACAGTATTGATCCTGTCTACCAGGCTGTAAAAGCCACTCCAGTTAGCAGCTGGTGCATTAGCCTGGCTGAGGTTATGGCTCCAGTATTGTTTGAGGCCGCCGTCTTCTGATTCTGTGTAAAGGCCATCCGCCCATAGATCAGAGCGCATTTCTCCAAACACAAAAAAGTTGGATTGCTGGGAACGAAAGGAGGTGTAAACGCCGTAATACAATGTCATGGCCACATTGGGATCTGTTAGTACACTGCCCTGGTCCAGCGTGGTTTGCGGTCTTACTTCTTCCAGCTGCTTTTTACAGGAGGCAGCCCCGGTACCGAGTAACAGCAGAAGGAGATATCTTTTCAGTATTAACTTGTTCATGATAGTAGATTAGAAGTTTACAGATGCGCCAAAGGTTAGCGTTTTCGGAAGTGGGAAGCGGCCGGCATCGTTGCCACCTACTTCAGGGAATGTGCCACTGTATTTAGTGAAGTACACCAGGTTAGAACCTGTAACGGATACTTTTAAACCTTTGATCTTATTGTTGGTGGCATTTTTTAACATACCTGCCGGTAATGTGTAGGCCAGTGTAAGTTCACGTACAGCGAGATAGTTTCCTTTTTCCCAGAAATTAGCGGGTGCAGTAGTACTGCCGCCTGCATCCATAAAATAATTACGGCCATAGTTAGCCCAATAATAACGTGGAAGCGTGCCATTCGGATTGTCCGGGGCCCAGGTGCTCTTAATATCAGCCGGCCCGTTTTGAGAACCTTGTACCTGCGACATACCCCGCAGATAGGTTTGGTTCAGGATAATAAAGCCGAGTGAATAATCGAACTGTGCAAACAGGTTAAATCCTTTCCATGCAGCGGCTAATGAAAAGCCACCTTGTACAGTAGGTTTTACTCTTCCTACAAAAACATAATCGCGGGTGTCCAACGTATCATTGCCATCCACATCTCTCCAGCGTGCATCCCCCAATAGTTTAATGCGCTTGTTGGTATACGGGAGGAAAGTGTTCCAGAGGTTAGCTTTTTTATTGATCTCTTCCTGCGTTTTGTAGATACCATCATAGATGGGTGCATAGATCTCATCTTCCAGGCCGATGCGGTACCCTTCCTGTAAACCACCCACCTGGATGAGTTGCTTACTGCCCGGGTCCCAGATCTGGATGGTGCTTTGGCGATTCCTTTCCAACCCGTTATCAGGCAGTTTTTTAGCAAAGTTCTTTACATGGAAGAAGTTGGCCGCAATATCCAGGCTAAGGCCATCTGCAGTTTGCGGTCTGAGTACATTGGCTTTAATTTCAAGTTCAATGCCTTTGTTCTGCAACTGGCCCAGGTTAGTAGTGTAAGCCGTAAAACCCGTCCAGGCAGGAATATTAAGCGTAGTGATCTTGTCGAATATATTCCGGATAAAATAATCTCCTATCAATGTGATGCGGTTGTTAAATAATCCTACATCCAGGCCAAAGTTCAGGGAGTTGGCTCTTTCCCATTTCAGGCCTGAATTGAAGATACTGCCGGTAGCAAATCCCGGGTTACCATTGTAAATCCCGGTGCTGCCGTAAACAGGAACTGTGGCAAAATCACCCAGTGGATCAATGCTGCCATTGGAACCATAACTGATACGGGGTTTAAGTGTAGAAATATATTTACTGATACCGGAATGCTGGAAGAAAGACTCGTTGTGCAGATTCCATCCTGCGGAAATACCAGAAAAG
The DNA here is from genome assembly GCF_900129465.1 of Chitinophaga niabensis. Classification (NCBI taxonomy): domain Bacteria; kingdom Pseudomonadati; phylum Bacteroidota; class Chitinophagia; order Chitinophagales; family Chitinophagaceae; genus Chitinophaga; species Chitinophaga niabensis. The sequence continues at coordinate 1,597,619 of NZ_FSRA01000002.1, forward strand.
AACCCATAGCGGTTATCCGTTAGTTTGGAAGTACCGTCGTATCGAATATTTACATTCAGGAGATATCTGTTATCATAGCTGTAATTGATCCTGCCAATGGCAGAAGCGAGCCTTTGCCAGCTGGTGAATCCTGAACTGGGGATACCCACTGCCGCAGTAGAAGCAGATAACCAGGGAATATAATCTGTAGCTGCGTTATTGGCACTTGCCGCATATGAATACTGGCGGGAATCAAAGAATTCTCCACCCGCCATGGCAGAGATATCATGTTTAGAAAAGCTTTTTGCGTATTGCAGGAAGCCATTGTAGGAGTATTGCTGCAATTTTATATTCTGAAAGGACGCATTCCGGGTATTTATTGCTGCGCCACCTGTGCCGTTGATGTATGCTTTATTGAATGATTCAGACAGGAAGTCCCTGATAAATCCGGAAGCTGTGCCCAATATTTTGAGGTCAGGGGTAAGACTATATTCCAGGTTGATGGCACCGGAGAAACGTTGTTCTTTTTGCTTGTTACTGAATTTGTCCTGAAAGTATTTAGGATTTCCTAATGTGCCACCATCCACGCCAGGCAATTGTGCATTGGTGATATCATGTGTTAATCTTACAGTAGGCGCAATAGCTCCGAAACGCTGTATCAGTCCACCAGTGATACCTCCGTCATTATCAGCGGTAAGATAAGAGGGTTGTGTTTTTACACTGTAGCCGGATAAGTTCAGGGCGATCTTAAAATCTTTGCTTACGTTCAAGCCTCCGTTGAAATTGAGGTTCATCCTGCTGAGCTGAGATCCGATCACCATGCCTACATCATTAATACCGCCAAGGCCCAGTGCAAAGTTTCCCTGGTCGTTGCCACCTGAAAAATTTACATAATGTTCCTGTAAGGTACTTTCCTGCAGGATCAGGTCCTCTAATTCTTTTTGTGAAATGGAACGATACAGGATGCTATCCATTTGCCCTGCCACGAAGGGATTTTTGTCTACCAGCAAATTCCATTTAGGATCATTGATCAGGCTACGGTTCGTGTTGTTCACCTGTTGCGTGGAGTATTTACCATCCGGTGCAGCCCAGCCGGAATTGAGGCCCCAACCCCATGCACCCGTCAATTGATTTTTTGTATTGGTTTGTTCAGCCGTGAGGTTGTCTGCCACAGCTGCTTCGTACCTGCTGGCGAGGCCACGCCTGTTCCATATGATGTAATCTTCCGCCGATAATAGTTCCATTGGATTCCTTCGGATGAAGTTTTTAGCTGCACGGTAGCTGTATGTTACCTGTGAGCGGCCTTTCTTTCCTTTTTTAGTGGTAACGAGGATCACTCCATTGGAGGCACGTGCGCCATAAATAGCAGCAGACGCGGCATCTTTCAGCACATCAATACTTTCTACATCTTCTGTATTGATGCCAAATAGAGAGGGAACAATTACACCATCCAGTACAATGAGTGGTGAGCCGGAACCATTGTAGTTGGTACCTCCACGAAATACAATAGTAGGTGTAGCACCGGGTTGCCCGGTATTTTGCTGTACGCGCAAACCGGGAGCGGTTCCTTGCAGTGCACTGCCAAGATTGGTACGGGGAACAGATTTCAACACATTTTCATCTACTCTTGAAACAGAGGAGGTTAGTGTACTACGGCTTTGCTGGCCATAACCTACCACTACTACTTCATTCAGCTTAGCGACATCCGGTTGCAAAAGGATGTTGAATGAGGAAACATTTCCTACAGGTACTTCCTGTGGGAGAAAACCCGTAAAGCGGATCACCAGTATGTCGGCAGGAGCAGCTTCTATGATAAACTCGCCGTTGGCATTGGCCTGTGTTCCTTTGTTGGTTCCCTTTACAATAACAGTTACGCCGGGAAGTGGTTGTTTGTCTTCAGAACCGGTCACTTTCCCGGAGATCTTTTTAACCTGGCCCCAGGAGGTAGCCGAGAGAAGAAAGCCAATAAGCAGAAGCCATACTTTCTTGTTTACTGATTTCATGATAATGGAATTTTGGTTGAAATTTCGATGATAAGGCGTATTATGTATAACATAATAAAGTTAAAGACATTGGGGTTTCATTTCCAAATAAAATATTTATCTGGCGGTAAGTGATTGAAAATCATATAAATGAATAAATCAGTGAGAGCCGGACAGCGAAAAAATCCCCTATTTTTCTCTATTTTTGAATTAAGTATAACATAATATGAGCCTGACAGAGATTAAAGACAGTTTGAAATCGATAGATACCAGCACGCTGGTAGATAAAGTGGAAGCGAACCTTGTAGAGCTGCTACAGATAAAGAAATTGAAGGTGGGGGATTCCATTCCAACAGAAATGGAGCTGGCTGAAACATTGGGTGTAAGCAGAACAGTGGTGCGGGAAGCTATACTCCGGTTGCGAATGATGGGATTGATCGATTCCAAAAAGAAAAAGGGTGCCGTGATCACCAGTCCGGATATTTTTGGCATCGTAGGTAAAAGCATGAATCCTCATATCCTGGACCAGGCTACGTTACGGGAGATCTTTGAGATCCGCCTGGTATTGGAAATAGGCATGGCGGACCTGATCTTCCACCGTATAAAAAAAGCGGATATAAAGGAGTTGAAACGTATTGTGAGCAAGGAGCCGCCTGCTACTGACCATCATCTTTTCAACATAGATCATGAAATTGCTTTTCATGGTAAGTTGTATGAGATAGCAGGTAATACGGCTTTAAAGAAATTCCAGAAAATGTTGTTGCCGGTATTTGATTATGTGCATAAAAGCGGGTTGTTAAAGAAACAGCCTAAGCTAAAAACATTTGTATCGCATAAAGGGCTGGTGGATATCCTGGAGAAAGGTACACCGGAAGATTTCCGGAATGGCATGCGCAAACACCTGGAAAATCATTTCGCACGATTATTTGAATAATAAAAAGGGCTGCATCATTTTAAATGCAGCCCTTTTGGGTATTAAGCTTTTTTCTTTCTTTCAATATTGGGCAGGAAGCCTGTTAATAATCCTATTAACGGAAGGTATGCACATACCTGGTATACATAATTGATACTGGTACGGTCTGCTAATTGTCCAAGCAGTGCAGATCCCACACCTGCCATACCAAAGGCAAATCCGAAGAACAAACCGGCAATCATACCTACTTTCCCCGGCACCAGTTCCTGTGCATATACAAGGATGGCGGAGAATGCAGAAGAAAGGATCACACCGATAAACACACTAAGGATGGCCGTCCAGAAAAGATTAGCGTGTGGCATTAATAATGCAAAAGGTGCAACGCCGAGGATGGAGATCCAGATCACATACTTTCTGCCGATGCGGTCTCCCACAGGCCCTCCGATGAAGGTCCCGGCTGCAATGGCAAACAGGAAGATGAACAGGTATACCTGTGCGCTTTGCACGGATACGTTGAATTTATCGATCAGGTAGAAAGTATAATAGCTGGTAAGGCTCGCCATGTAGAAGTATTTGGAGAAGATCAGGATCATGAGGATGAACAGCGCAAAGATCACTCTGCCTTTCGATAATTTGATGGTTTCTACCTGTAGCTTTGCTTTCTTAGGTTTGATGCGATGGGTATTGTTGAGGTACCATTTACTGATACGGAGCATTACTACAATGGCTATCAGCGCTACAATGGAAAACCAGGCAATGTGCGTTTGCCCCAGGGGCACAATGATTGCAGCAGCCAATAGTGGGCCGAGGGAACTACCTGTGTTGCCACCCACCTGGAATAAAGATTGTGCCATGCCATGCTGGCCGCCGGAAGCCATGTAAGCCAGGCGGGATGCTTCAGGATGAAAAACCGCTGAGCCGATCCCGATCAATGCTACGGAAACCAATACCATGGGGAAGCTGTGCACAAAAGCAAGGCATAATAGTCCCATCAGTGTGAAAGTCATACCAATGGCCAGTGAATAGGGCTGCGGCCTTTTGTCTGTATACATCCCAACCAGTGGCTGCAGAATAGATGCAGAGAGTTGGAAGGTTAAGGTGATCAACCCCACCTGCGAGAAGCTTAGATGCAGGGAATCCTTTACCATTGGGTAAATGGCAGGAATGATAGATTGAATAGTGTCGTTCAGCAGATGTGTAAAGCTAAGGGCCAGCAATACCGAGAATACAGTTTTTTCGGCCAGGTTCTGCGCCACCTTTTTCTCTTCGCCTTCAAGTACAGTTTCCATTGTTGTCAGATCATCTGATATTTAGAATTCAAAAAAAAATATCATTTCGCATGGGTGCTGATGCGGGTTGCCCACAGGAGCGCTTGCGCGGAGTCTTTGTCTATAATGCTTTGCAGGAGTGACTTGTGGAGGTCCTGCGATTCCAGGAAAGGTTTGGTATCTGCATACCTTTCACGGAAAGATTGTTTCAGGTGCGTAGCGATGGTTTTATAGAGATCTACCATGATCTCATTCTTGGATGCTACGGCTATACTGGTATGGAAGTCGATGTCTGCCTGCATACAGGCGTCCACGTTCTGTGCTTTTGCATGTTCGCCCCTTTTTTTGAGGAAGGCCTTCATTTGCGTGATGTCGTCTTTCGTGCGGTGGAGGGCTGCTTTCTCAGCAATCTTTACTTCCAGTAACAGCCGTACTTCATTGAGGTCCTGGAAGTGGGCCCGGTGAAAACGTTGGGCCAGGGGTTCTCCCATGGCCTGGTGAGAAATGATGAAAGTGCCCAGGCCCTGTTGCACTCTTACTAATCCGGCATTAACCAGCAGCCTTACTGCTTCACGGATAGTGGAGCGGCCTACACCAAACTGGGCCATGAGATCAGGTTCCGTGGGGAGTTGCTGGCCAATGGCATATTTGCCTGAGCAGATCTGCTGTTGCAGGTGGCCGGCTACTTCGTCCGCCAGGTTTTTGCGTTTTACGTATGTTATGGGTGTAGTCATCATATCATCAGATGTTTGCAAAGCTACATTTTTTTCTGAAAGTTTGTATGTGTTAATTAATTCGAAAAGGGGGGATATCTTAATCAGATATTGCATATTTTTGTAGTCCTTTAGTTATCAATTAAAATTTTGACCAATGGCATTACCTAAATTCATGATTGCAGATGATCCCGTTACAGATCCGGATAATGAATACATCTTCCATACGGAGAAACCGCGGTTCTTTGCCAAACGTGTAGAAGAAGACGAAGAGATGGCATATATCGATATCGTGGAAGAAATTGATAACGTGGAAGAATACTTTCATGGAGAGCCGGAAAAGAAACAGGCGTTATTAGATGAATTGGAGGACTGGTATTACTCTTACATGGAGTGGCTGGAAGAAGATGAGGATGACGACGATGATGATGACGAGGAATAAAATTCTCTTTATACATTGATGAAAATACCTGGTGAATGGATTACCGTTCACCAGGTATTTTATTGTTAAGGAAATTATCCATGAGTGTTAATACCTCATCGAAATTTGTTTCCAGTGCCCAGTGCCCACCATCGATAATATGGATTTCTGCATCGGGCAGGTCTCTCTTGTAACAGGGAGGTTCATTTATGCTAAAGAAAACATCATATTTTCCCCATATCACTATGGCTGGAGGTTGGTGTGTACGGAAATATTCCTGGTAGACCGGGAACATTTTGAAATTATCCTCAAAATCACAATTCAACTCAAACTGCATTTCAGCATTCCCCGGCCGCTTTATTATGTCCCAGTCCAGCATCCATAATTCAGGGCTGACGGCAGGTAATAATTCTTCAGGCAGGCCCCAGGTGTATTGGCCTTTTACCCCTTCTTCACTGATAAACGCAGAAAGTTTTTTCTTCTTTTCAGCAGTGGGATTTTTCCAATATGCTTTATATTCATCCCATTCCGGGCCAATGCCTTCATCATATGCATTGCCGTTCTGCACAATGATCCCTTTTATCTTTTCAGGATGGTTGACGCACATTCGCTGACCGATGTGGGCACCATAGTCGTGGAGATAGATGGTAAAGGACTTCAGGTTTATTGCGTCCGTAAATTTATCCATGTACGCTGCTACATTCCTGAAAGTATATTCAAAGAATTCTCTATCGGGGAATTCACTAAACCCGAATCCTGGATAGTCAGGGGCAACGAGGTAAAATCTGTCACCCAGGGCGGTCATCAGGTTCTTAAACATGACGGATGAAGTGGGGAACCCGTGCAACAGTAATAATGCTGGGTTCTTTCTGTCACCGGCTTCCCGATAGAAAATATCAATGCCGTCAACTTTAATTGTTTTATTTAAAATCTGCCTTGGCATGTTTCCGTTGTTTGTTGCGCTATATGGTTAGTTGAAATGGCGCAAACCTCCGGTTTCACAGAAGTTTGCGCCCAGGTATCATCACAATGGTTCTTCTTTACTGCTTATTTTTTGCGGGTGGATCTTTTTGCCGTAGCTTTTTTAGTGGTTGCTTTCTTTGCGGTGGCACGTTTGGCAGCAGCCTTTTTAGGTGCAGCCTTCTTCGCAGCCGCTTTCTTGCCGGTAGCTCTTTTAGCTGTAGCTTTCTTGGCCGTAGCTTTCTTCGCGGTTGCTTTCTTACCTGTAGCTCTCTTTGCCGTAGCTTTCTTACCCGTTGCTTTTTTACCAGTAGCTTTCTTCGCTGCAGCCTTCTTCGGAACCTTCGCTCCTTCTTCCCTGGCTTCAGATAATCCGATCGCGATAGCCTGTTTACGGCTGGTTACTTTCGGGCCTTTCTTACTGCCACTCCTCAACTTTCCTTCATGCATTTCATGCATGGCCCTTTCCACCTTGTCTCCTGCTTTTTTTGAATACTTTGCCATGATACTTTTTTTAATGGGTTTATAAATAAGTACATTTAAAACATCCAGCAAATTATACTCCACTTCATTTTTCTTAGTTTTCATGGTTGTTAATGTTTAAGTGTAGAAATATTACCCCAATAGTTTGAGAAATGCCCCCAATACGGAATTCACATAGTACAGCTGTACTTCCTTGGCCGTACCGTTTCCTCCCTGCATTTTGCCGGAAGCGATCACCTTATCTTTCTGCACGATCGCATAATAAGCAAACACCTGCTGATTTGATTCCGGGACCGGCGTAGCATATCCTGTAAGACTAATACCCCAGTGGCTGGAAAACAGCTGCGTAACATGTACGGCCATTTCAGCCGCTACTTTCCCATCTACACAGTTGCAACGGGCGGCATGGATGGGTTCAATATGTAATTGTCTTGCTTTCTGGCCAAGATTATAGGTGGTTATACCACCTTGAAAGAAATGAATGGCATCGTCTGCTCCGGAGAGGGCAAACTGCAACAATCCTGCAGTAACACTTTCCGCCACAGCAACGGTTTGTTGATGCTGCAACAGGTAGTCTTTGATCTGCCTGATCTTTTCGTCGTTAAATTCCATGGTGGGCACAATTCCCCATAATAGGCTAAAATATTGTGCCAAAGGGTTTGCTTAGTTGCAATGGCCCAGCGCGAGATAGATAATAATGAAGACCACCACCGTACCAAGACAACCACCGCCTAATTTTTTTGCGCCGTATCCGGCAATCAATGCTCTGATAAATTTGTTCATGGGTTACAGTTTGTACCCTAATGTACTGAATTTTTGCGCAGGTTAAAAATAAACCCGGCCATCAGCATCCTGCCTGGTTGCGATGGCATCAGGTAATCTGTGTGATTGGTGATATTATCTGCGGTGAGGCGGAGGGTTAATATATCGCGGAGCAATGTTTTCTGAATAGAGGCATTGAGAAGCGTGTATCCTTTCACAAATACATCGTATTGATCTATGTATCCGTTATTGTCAATATCCAGGAAGCCATACTTGCCTCTGTATCCTGCACGCAGGGAAGCAGTGATGCCCCAGGGCTTATAATCATAATACGCCTGTACATTGAACATGTGCTTACTTCTGTTGGGCAATCCGAAATAATCACTGGCACGGGCAGGGCGGATACCTTCAGGGGTCCTTACAGTTGTATGGCCAATGTTATCAATAATAGCCCTGTTTTTAGCTATGAGGTACTGATATCCTGCACTCAGCACTAAACGTTTCAGCGGGCTGTATTTGAAACCTGCTTCCACCCCCGTGGTATAGATATCTTTCAGGTTGAAATAAGAAAAGATCTGCTGTCCGTTTTTACTGATCCCCACCTGTTCTGTGTTGATGAGGTTGTCGATCTTGTTATAGAAGCCATTAATGTCCAGCTCGGCTGTTTTGGCAAAAGAGAATCTGGCGCCGAAATTGAGGGAAGTGGAAGTTTCCGGTTGCAGATCACGTATGCCTGTTGCATTGACCCATACCTGTTGCACGAGCCCTGCTTTTTGCAGTTCTTCTATCTTCTCTTCAAAATTATTAGCTCCGATCACGGTATATCCTTGTGTGATATTGGTGAACACCTGGTACATCTGCGCATAGGTGGGAGATTTAAACCCCTTGCCCAAAGAAGTTTTGATCTTTACCCAGGCAGCAGGAGACCAGGTGGCACCAAGACTTGGATTCAACTTCCCGCCATACAAATTATTTCCATCGTACCGTAACCCGGCAATGAAACTATAGACAGGCCCGGGATTATAATTCAGTTGCGCATAACCGAAGTAATTATACATGCTATAGATCATTTGCTGATGATCTCCGCCCAGCCCTCCGGTAAAAGAGAGTTTTTCAGGGAGCAGGTCTTTCGCTGCCTGTAGCTCCAGCCTGTTGATCACCTGAGAGAAAACATTCCGCTGTAGTTCCTTTCCCGTTTCAACGATATGTACGGCTTGTTCTGTTTTATAATGCGTGATATAGTAACGGCCCAATAAGCGCCAGCCGTTATTTAAATTGGTATTGAGCGAAAGGGCGGTGTTGAAATCCTTTTCGTCCAGCAGATCGGAAAAAGGCTGGGCGCCATAGGAACGGTCCATTACGGAATGCCTGTCTGCCAGTCTGCTGCTGAGATAGAGGGAACTTTTATCACTTAGTTTATAATGTCCGCGGCCTTGCAGGTTGATGCTGTGATAAGGGGGGGATGTCTGTCCTTCTTTTAAATATTCGGTATTAACGTTGAAGCCATCTGTTCTATAATAATTACCGGAGATGTTCACGGAGCCACGGGTAAAAGGAGCTTCTCCCTGAAGGGTGGCATCCATTGTATTATAAGTACCATAGAACAAACTGGCGGTAGCCTGCGGATCTATAACGGTTTGTTTGGTGATGATATTGATCACGCCTCCCATGGCTTCACTTCCATATAAACTACTGGCAGCACCTTTGATCACTTCTATCCTTTCTATATCTGATACGCTGATGCGGGAGAGATCAAAGTTACCATTGAAACGACCTGTCATGGGCTGGCCGTTGATAAGTATAAGGATATATTCAGAGCTGAAGCCCTGCATTTGTATACCCAGGCTACGATTCCCTGATCCCAGGTCATTTACCATAGCCATGCCCGTTTGCTCCCGTAACACCTCATCCAGCCTGCGGCTGCCCATCATCCGGATAGTTCTTTTATCAATGATGGTGATAGGATTTGCTACTTTTTTAATGTCTATCACATCATCCTGCTTTTTGTAGAGCTGATGGGTGATGTTAACTGTTTCTAAAGACCTTATATTGGTGTCTTGCGCTTGTGCAGTACCAACAGTAAATAACAGTATCAAGATCTTTTTCATGGGGAACAAAGTTCCGCTTTCCACCACACCTGCTACGGAGAAAGACTTACCTGAGAAGGAGAAGCAGCCCCTCAGATGCGGAAAAAAATTTACCATATCCGGAAACATTTTATCCGCAGATATCCTATGGCAAAGGGTTCTGTAATACCACCCTTTCAATTGTAATCTGCGTGCAATATTTTCCAGTGGGAATGACATAATATTGCCGTATAGCAAAATCAAAGACCTTGTGTGCCCTTGTTTCCAATGATATAAAATGCGCTTTTGACATAAGCGGTTCCGGTAACCTGAGAGAGCGGCGAAAAGCGCTGACAGAGAATGGCCATTCCGGTTCTGTTTATGAGATGCTGAGTCCGGATGGTATTAACCTGGGATATTATAATATTAAGTCAAGCCAGGAAGGAGAAGTAGTGTTTAAGAACATGAACCCTTTTCTGCAGATCAGTTATACACTGAGCGGGAATAAAAGTTACACCACTGGCAGCGAGCTTACCAAACTGGCTTCTTTTCAGAAACATCAGTATAATTACCTTTTCTTCCCTGAGCAGGAGATCCATCTCAACTGGCAGGCAGATGAACAGCTGGAGATCTTTGAATTGGGTGTAACGCCGGAGCTGGTATTTAATTTCCTGCCGGAAGAACATCCGTTGTTTCCTGTTTTTATAAAAAGCATTGCCAACAATACACCTGCCCTGCTGAGCGAAGTGAACCTTCCTTTGGCCTCCAATATCAGCGCCATCCTGTATGATATGCTCAATTGCCCACTGGACGGGCGTTACAAGCAATTATACCTTAAAGCCAAAACTACAGAACTGCTGGCTATCCAATTATCCCAATACGAACAGATCAGCGGGATGGCCAAAAGTGATACGCGCGCATTGAAGAAAGAAGACATAGAGCGGATGCATATGGCGCGGGATATTATTATCAAGAACATCAACAGCCCTTGTACATTAATAGACCTGAGCCACCAGGTGGGAACAAACGACGCCTACCTGAAGAGTCATTTTAAACAGGTATTCGGTACTACCGTATACGGCTATCTGCAGAATATCAAGATGACGCATGCGCGGGAATTACTGTCGCAGGGAAAAGCCGTATCTGAAGTGGCTTATTTATCAGGTTACAAACATACTGCCCATTTCACGAGGGCTTTTAAGAAACATTTCGGTTTTTCTCCGGGTATTATGAAAAGGTAAAGTTGCCGGCCACTCTACCGTTCCCTCATTATTTAGCCAACCAGTATATAAATACAAGCCAAAGCAGCCCCTTTATTAAAAAGAAGAGAAATCCCCAGAAGCCGATGCGCTTCAGCCATTTCATTAACTTTTGCTTAGTGGTGGTTGTTTCCATTATTCACTAATTACCTGGTAAATTTTAAAGTCGCTGGTCATAGGAGCAGGCCTGCCTTCTGCTTTTGCCTTGGCAATTTCTTCAAACCCACGTTTATGCCCGCTGATGAATGCTTCTGATTTCATCCAGTCTTTAAACGATTGTTCCGTTTCCCAATAGCTCACGATCAGGTAAGCATCTCCCTCTTTGGCAGGACGTAGCACATGCATGTTGATAAAGCCTGGCATGGTATCTATAGCATGCGCACGGGTAGCGAAAAGTTGTTCAAACCGCTCCTGGAAATCGGTGTTGCATTGGATGTAGTTAATGGCTACGAAATTCTTGTTCATAAAAAAATGTGATTTAATTATGACAAAAGTATAACTGTCACACCAATGTCATGCGCCTATCCGGGAATAACAGTTACCCCAAACGGAATAATGGTGAAATTCCGTGGAAGGTTGCTATTTCTCCCAAAGTGGTGAACGCGCCTCTGCAATTTTGCAGCATGAAATACACGGTTGTATTAAGTGCTGTTATCCTTTTGATGGCAGCCTGCAGCAAAGATAAGACTTCACCCGATCTCACAGATAGCAAGAGTGTGACGGTGCTGGACATGCCGGGAGACCTTGGTGCTTCCATGGGAGATAATGTGGATGGTAAAGAAAAACGTCCTTTCTATAGCATCACTTTCCACTTTTCCGATAAGCAGACCCGCATGATCAAAACCACGGCAGATTCGCTGCAATACCTCAAAAATGCAGACTGGGACCTTGCCTTCACCAAAGAATATAATTCCTATGTAGTTACCAATAACGGAACAATAGCCGGAACGCCGGGGTATGGCGGCCCGGGTGTTGGCAGGATGATGATCATAGAGAAACCATATGACCAGGTATTGGAAGCTCCCGGAGATGCCGAGTTTGTACAGAAAGGCATCGCCGGTGTTGGCTGGGACAGTGGTAACGGTTATGGCTGGTATTTTTATTCTCTCAGCAATCACATCTGTGTACCGGTGCGCAACAGAACATTCATTGTAAAAACAGCTGCCGGCAAATTCGCCAAACTTGCTTTATTAAATATCTACAAAGGTAATCCGCCTGTTGTAACAGACCTTTTCTGGCCTGCTCCCTACCTCACGTTTAAATACTTTGTGCAGGAAGATGGCAGCCGAAATTTGAGAACCAATTAATTCGTGCATATATGAACTTCAAAGTGTTACTCGTTACCTGCTTTGTATTTACAGCCTGCTCAAAAAGCAAAACGGAAGATAAGCCCGATGAAGGCAGTTCCTTACGTACAGGAGTTTACAGGGTAGAGAACCTCGTAGCGGATACTACAGCCACTTCTGCAGGCAATGCCGTTTCCATGTATTACAGCCTCGAGGAAAATAAAGTGATCCCTGAATCCCAAAGGCAAACAGGCAGATGGGATATTGTATTCTATGGGATCTATAATAGCAGTGTATATCCTAATAACGGCGCATCCATTGGTTCCCCCTCTTTTGGCGGCCCCGGCAATGCGAGGATCTATGTGGTGGTAGACAGGAAGTTTGACGCACAGTTCTATGATACCATCAACTTCAAACCAAAAAATCTCCCTATCCCCCGGGCACTTTTCAATGCTGCATTTGATGCGGTGAAAACGGCAGACGACAGCAAATTAGGGATCCGTGATATAGGACTGGACCATTTCCAGGGAGAAACAGACGGCTGGGGGTATTATGATTTTTACGGCGCGCTCTTCCCGGGCAATGCAAAGAAATCGCATATCGTATACACCATGCCGCGCGTGATGATCGTGAAAACGCATAAAGGGCACTATGCTTAAGTAATGATCGAAAATATTTATAAAGACAATCCTGAAGACCCTACAAGAGACAACAAACCAGGATTCGTAACATTTAAATACGCTATCCAGATGGATGGCAGCAAAAACTTAGATATCAAATAACATGAACAGAATTTTAAAGGTGATGATGCTCCTTGCGATAGCAGGGTGCACCAAAACGGATACTATTGCTCCGCCGGCAGAAGCTGATAACAGGATTACGGAGTATAAGATCGTGAATGTTCAGGGCGATCCCATCTATGGCACTATCCACGATGCCGACTCCAGCATCACGGTTTACCTGCCTTTTTATAAACAACTGGTAGTATTGGAACCGGAGATCAAAGTAAGTACCGGCGCTACCGTGCAACCGGGTACCGGCACTTTGATAGAAGATCTTTTGGATGTTTTCCAGAAAGGACGGGATATTAAATATGCCGTTACCGGTAAAAGCGGGAAGAGGAAAACCTACACACTGAAGATCAATGTGCAGCAACCCTCATTGACCCTGAAAGAAGTAAGCACCAGCGCAACGGATATCAAAGTATACGATATTAAAATGAGCGTTGATTTCTCCGGCATGAACCTGGCCCTGAGGGGAACCGGTTTCCAGGAAAACCTCAGCCTGATGAAAATAGTCCTGGTAGATGAAACCGGGAAAGAATATCCGCCTTTTGTAAAGTCTGCCACCAATACGAATGATCTGAACCTGGTAGGTATTTCACTGGTAAATTATAAATCATCTCCCGATCCCTTACTAACAGCATTGCCTGCCACAGGATTGTACAAGATCCGAGTGTATTCTTACGCCAAAGTTGTTACCACCACATTCCCCATCCGTATCAATAAACTGCCATAGATCATGTATAGAATTATATCCTGCATTTTAGTACTGGCGGCATTTATTTCCTGTAAGAAAGAAACGGAATATGCCCCTTATCCATATAACAATATTGAGTTACTAAGCATCACTGCCGGAGGAGATGAAAAGATCAATGCTTCTTTTAATAAAGACAGCATCATCATTTACTGGCCATCTTATCTCCCTAAACCCGCTAGGATCACACCACAGATCGCCATATCAGAAAATGCTACCATTACACCGGCTTCCGGAACAGAAGTAGCTTTTGCAACCGGAACTAAATTCACGGTGAAAGCTCAAAACGGTGCCGTGAAGGATTATTTCCTGAAAGTGGTGTATAACCAACCGGATATACAAGTGTTTGAAGGTACTTATGCCACTACCAAAGGAGGAACGATCACGGTGAATACTGGTCGTGAAATACGTTACCTGGCCCGCGATGTGAACCTCACCCGTTTTTATATCGTAGATAATGCCAACAAAGAAACACAGATCCCCATTGAGTTTGCAGATCAGGCAGACGGCACGCCCATTATGCGGATAAAGGTCCCCAATACGGACGATGTAAAGATCGGCGCTTACAAAATAAAGATCGTCAGTGAAGAGCGCACGTTCATTTCCCCCAATGCCATCTTCGGCGTGTTGTACCCTGCAAGTGCAAAACCTGTTGTGAATGAGATCAAAGCACCGGTTACTGTAAAGCAGGGTGAAACGATCACGTTCAATGGTACCGGCTTCTTTGATATGAAAGAGGCAAGGGTATATGCCTACGATGCGAACTGGAATGAAATTGAAGTAGCTACGCTGGCACTGGTGAGTTCTACTGCTACCTCTGCTACTTACCGCATCCCCACTACATTCAAAGCAGGTACTTATCAGCTGGGAGGTTATGATGCAGATGGCATTGGTATTCAATTGCGGATAACAGACTTCATCGGATTCTGGAACTGGAACAAACAAACGAAAGTATATGTAAATGTGGACGGTGCTACATCGTTTACTGTTACACCATAATAAATGCATTACAGCACATCCAAAACCCTTATTGTTTATTATTAATCCAATATTACTATGACACAAATTAAAACCCTTTCGCGCTTAGCGCTGTTGTTAACCACTGCCTCCACTTTGTTCGTTGCCTCCTGCTCCAAGAACAAAGATGTGGATGCAATAACCCTTCGTGATCAAACCCTGTCCGTAACCATCCCGGACGGAACTAGTCAGAGCATTACAGGCCCCGGCGTAACTTCCGGAACTATCAGCCGTTCCGGTAGCGTGTATACCGTAACAAACTTTAAACAAGCCTATTCAACAGGCCCCGGCCAACCAGCAGATGGTAATCTCTACTGGCGCTTTACAGTGAACGAAGCTGGTACCCCTGCTAACTTCAATATTAAGTTCACTGGCATTGCTACAGGAGATATTACCTCTAACGATTCCATCCGTTTCATTAATAAAGCTTTTGCTTCTGTGGTATATGCAGACTGGGCAACGGCATCAAACCCCGCCAGTTCTCCAGCAGGTTCTAACGTGATCGGTATGGACCAGGTAACAGGTACAGGTATTCCTCCAGCCGTTGCGGCATATGCAAATGGAGCCGGCTGGTATATTTACAATTGGAGTGGCGGTCATACCGTTACCCCAGTTTCCGGCAGAGTACTTTTATGGAAGAGCGGTACCACCATCTATAAATTTGATATTCAGTCTATTTATCTCAATGGTGTTACCGGCGGTTCTTTCCCTTATTACAATTTCAGATACGAGGAGCTGATCCCGTAAACCATTAAAAGATGCTGCTGTAAAAAAGAAAGGTTGCTCTCCGAGAGCAACCTTTCTTTATCCTAATCTCACTGAAGTCATGGTTAGCGATCCCGCCACCGCCTTATCATTAAATATCTCTACTTCGTCTTTTGCTCCCTTTAATCCAAGCGTGTACATCAATGGATAATAATGGTCCGGGGTAGGGATAGCCAGTCTTATATCCTTACTAATGGTTTCATATTTTATCAGCGAGGTATGATCGCCATTATAGATGAGTTGTTTGAATTTCGAATTGATATCTAATGCCCAGTCATATCCATACCCGGGTTTATCCAACTTATCCCATGCTATCATACCCAGGTTGTGGACCATGTTGCCGCTTCCGATGATCAATATGCCTTTCTTCCGTAGCTCATATAATTCTTTTGCCAGGTTATAATGATATTCCGGGCCTTTGGAATAATCGATGCTTAATTGCAATACGGGGATGTTGGCTTTGGGATACATGTGACGAATGATCGTCCAGGTACCGTGGTCTAATCCCCAGTCGTGTGCCATTTCCACTTTGGTGGAATGAATGAGGGATGCTGTTTCTTTTGCAATAGCAGGGCTTCCGGGTGCAGGATATTGTACAGCAAAGAGTTCGGGGGGGAAACCGCCGAAGTCGTGGATGGTTTCCGGGAAATCCATGGCCGTGATCTTTGTTCCTTTGCTCAGCCAGTGAGCAGAAACTACCAATACCGCTGCCGGTGTTGGAATAGTTTCAGCCATTTTTACCCAGTGCTGTGTGAAGCTGTTGTGCTCAATACCATTCATGGGAGAGCCATGGCCGATGAACAACACCGGCATCAGTGTGCCATTTTCTGATAAATTATCCGTGAACTTATTGAATGCGGCGAGGCCGCTTAATGCTATCATTTTAAGAAAGTCTTTTCGTTCCATTATAATTGCTGGAGGAATGATTTGATGTTTACCGGTTTGCGGCCGAGTAATTTTTCCAGGTCATCTCCGGCATAGCTCAATGCGCCGGTGGAGAAAGTAACCCCAATCCCTGCGCTTACAATGATCTGCTCCTGTGGTAAGCCAGCTTTGGCTAAGATCTCTTTGAATTCCTGCACGGTAACGTCCTGGTATTTGATGTCCAGGATATCCGCCATTTCGGCTAAAGTGAAAGAAGGAGAAGAAGTGATCTCGTAGATCTGGTTACGGTGTTTCTCCGGTGCGGATAATACTTTCGCCAGGGCTTCTGCCATTTCACTGCGCAAAGCAAGATTTATTTTGGCGCTGTTGCTGGGATAGGTCCAGGTACCTGTTTCTATAGCATTTCCTAAGAACCAGGGCATATATTCCAAGTAAAAAGTATTCCTGAAAATGGTATATGCCATACCGGATGCGATCAGCAGTTTTTCTGTTTCTGCGTGATCAGGAGCCAGCGGACCGGGAGAACCTGCTGCCTGAACATGGCTGGTGTAAATAATATGCTGCACACCGGCTGCTTTGGCTGCATCGATCACATTAGCATGCTGTTCCACCCTGTTTCCGAAAGTACTGGTAGATACCAGGAGCAGTACTTCAATTCCTTTTAAAGCAGTTTGCAAAGCGGCTTTATCGTTATAGTCGCCAATCCTTATTTCAACAGGGAGATCTTTGCCTTTCTCCGCTGACCTAACCAGGCCGGCTACTTTCGCGGCGGGGTTTTCTTTGAGTAATGCATTAATGGTTAATTGTCCGAGATGTCCGTTTGCGCCGGTAATGAGTATCATAGTTTATTTCTTTTAAGTTGAATATCAGGAAAAAAGCCGACTGACCTCAGAAGGTCTGCGGTAGCGTAGAGTGCTTCTCCGTCATCACCGGAGATATTAATAACACGTTGCTCCGGGGAAAGGTTGGAGAATTCCACCACTTTGGAATGAGGAAGCAGGGTTTGCAATGTTTCCAGGGAGCCGTTGCTGAGTACGATCTTTTGCACGGCCACTGCCCTGATCTTTTCTGCCATTTCTTCTGCCTGGGCCGCCAGTACAATAATGTCTGCTTCCCAACTTGCTTCAATAGGGCAATCCATGAGTTCCCCTTCTTTACATTCCCATCCAAACAGCAGTATGCGATACCTGCCTTTGGACAGTGTTTGTGCAAGTGGCGTTTTGCCAATGATCGCTATGGTGGTTGTGGTGGTCATGCTTTGCAAAGGTACGCATGCCTCATGCTCCGATCCATTGATCCCAGATAAGAAATTTTACTTTTTGTGCAGCAGTTGTTTGCGGATGCGGCTCAGGGTTTCCGGGGTAAGGCCGATATAAGTGGCAATAATATGCTGGGGTACGCGGTTGACGATATCAGGATAAGTTTTGGTGAAGCGGATATATTTTTCTTCCGTGGAATCACTCAGTACGCCCGTGATCCTTCTTTGCATGGCCACTAAATTATTCTGCATCAGGATCCTTAAATAACGTTCCATCTTGGGTACTTTGGCCACCATTTCCTCAAAGGTGCTATTGCTTAACATGAGGGCTTCTGTATCTTCTAATGCAGTGATATTATATAAAGAGCGTTCATTGGTAAGAAAGCTGTACATGTCTGAGATCCACCAGTTCTCCGGGGCAAATTGCACTGTGTGCTCTCCACCGTTATCGTCCGTATAATGTGTGCGGAGTAAACCTTTTTCAACAAAGAGGATGTATTTACAGGCCTCACCTGCCTGTAGTACGTATTGTTTTTTTCGGATCTTTTTGGGTACGAAGCAGGTTTTGATCACTTCCTGTTCTTCAGCAGAGAGCGATACTTTCCGGTTAATATTATCCAGCAATACTTCGTACATAATTGCTAAGATAGGAATAATATGGCGGGCACCGTTAGATGCCCGCCATAGATTTTACCAACCTTCGTTCTGAGGATATTTGGGTCCTGTAGTCACCGCATCTATTTGCGTTTGCGGGATCGGGCGCAGCAGGTGTTTGGGACTGATGAAATTTGCACGGCTGTCCGGCGTATGCAAATTCAGCCTTTTCTGTAACTGACCTGTTCTGATGAGGTCCAGCCACCTGGTGTTTTCACCTGCCAGCTCGCGGGAACGTTCATCCAGGATGAAGTCGAGGTTCACATCAGCCACCGTAATGGTCATGGCTGCTTTATTGCCTGTAGGGAATGCGGCCCTTTCACGTACGGCATTCAGATAAGGTACGGCATCTCCGGGCCGGCCATCCATTAATGCGGCTTCTGCTGCCACTAGATATGTTTCCGCTAAACGGTATGCGATCACGGGCCTGATGGAAGGAGCGTTCATATCAGAGCGTTTGGTGTCCACAAACTTCGTTAGTGCAGGAGAAAGCCGCGGATTATATAAACGGGAAGGGATCAGTGTATAAGGTGCAGCTGCGATCTGGGCTGCCGTTCTGTTCCCCTGCGGCATGTAAATAGCTGTATCGCCCAGTTTGAATTTAGGCCCATTGGGAACTGCGCCAGCCGGAGCACCCGGAGGTAAGGTAGCAGGCCATTTTGGAATACTGGCCGCGTTGTTACAATACCAAACGGTCTGAAAGGATTTGTCGAACCGGGTATCATTCACTCTTTCTTTAAATACGGTATCTATCAGCCATAAGGTAGGGATCGTACGGATATACGGACGGCCATCATGAATATTACGGGCCATGCCATCTACTTTTTCATACAAGGGAGAAAAGAGATGCACCAGCATATTATCCGGCGTACGGTTATCCTGTTTGGGTGATCCGTTGTAAGCCAGGCTGGAAGTATGTTGTACAGACCACAATACTTCCATGTTCGCTTCATTACCTTCTGCAAAAACATTCCCGAAATCAGGCAGCATCGCCAGGCCTAAACCAGGAGCCGTATTGATCAGGTCTACAGCAGTGTTGTATGCATCCTTGTAATCAGTGGCTACTTTGGATTTTCCACCTGCACGGGCTAAATAGACTTTTGCCAGCACATGTTTTGCAGCGGCGGCATTAGCCCTTCCGGGATCCAGGCCTTTTGTGGTAGGCGCCGGTTGCAGATCAGGGATCGCTTCTTTCAGGTCTTTGATGATGGCATTGAATACATCAGCCTGCGGATGCCTTGTAGCAGCAGTGAGCGCTTTGTCCTGGAATTTATCCAGCAGGGTTACATCTCCCCAGAATTGTACCAGCACAAAATTGTAGTTAGCACGCAGGAACTTGGCTTCTGCAATGAGGCGTTTCTTTGTTTCTGCAGGGATTTCTGCCACATCCGGCGCAAAGTCGATCACGGCATTGCAGGTATTGATATAGGTGTAACAGTTCTTCCATAACGCTTCCACCTTTCCATCATTGGTTTGGTAGGTAGGGGCATACAGGAACATATTACTGTTACCGTCATTTCCTTTCATGAATTCATCCGTGGCAACTGTGGCCATGGAGAAGTAATCTTCGCAACCCCAGATAGTTCTTGTACCTGCATAAGAAGCATCCAGCGCTGCATTAACACCCTGAACGGATTTATAGAAATCCGGCGTGAGTACCGAGTTGGGTTTCTCATCCAGCATCTTTGAACAGCTGGAAAGGAGTACACATAATATGATGATCTTTTTCATAACAAAGCAATTGAAAGATTATAAAGTAAGGTTGATACCAAATACCATAGACCATGTAGCCGGGGTATCCGCATTGATGTTCCCTGCAGATTCAGGATCTACACCATGGAATTTATTACGGTATTCAGAGAACAGGATGAAAGGGTCCTGCGCTGTTGCATATACACGAACAGAACGGGCTCTCAGTCTTTGTACAAAAGAAGAAGGCAGATTGTAACCCAGGCTCATGCTCCTTATTTTCAGGAAGCTGCCATCAATATAACCCAGCGTGGAATTGTACTGCGTTTGGGTGGAACTATTATTAGGTTTAGGGTAATAGGTTTCTCCGTTTGTTGGTGTCCAATAGTTCACATTCAGGTTGTTGTAATTGCCCTGGAAGGTATTGGAAAAGCCACCACCATATAATTTACTGTTCAGCATACCACCCATGCGTGCAAATACTACTACGGTGAGGTCCAATCCTTTATAGGAAAAGCGGTTAGTCATACCGCCTTCCCATTTTGGCTGGTTGGAACCAATGATCGTTCTGTCTGCTGTACTGAAAGCTGTATCACCATTTACATCCCGCACGCGAATATTACCGATCACGGAAGTAGGGCCTGTTACTTTTTGCTTATGGGCCAGGGCTGTGAGGGAATCCTCTTTTGTATTCTGCCAGATGCCAATACGATCATAGTCATAATAAACACCGATAGGCTGACCCACAAACCAACCGTTATTGATATCCTGCTGGATACCATCATACAGCTCCGTGATCTTTCCGCGGTTGATATAGAAATTCAGATTGGAAGTCCAGGTGAAATCATTGGCCCCTTTACCCTGGATATTCACCGTGGATAGCTGCACTTCAATACCCTTGTTCTCTGTTTTACCTACATTCACCAGTACATCGCTGGGAATGCCTGTGGTGAATGGTAGTTTCTGTGGCAGCAGCAGGTTATTGGTGTATTGTTTATATACTTCCACACTACCCGTGATGCGGTTATTGAAGAATCCGAAGTCAAGTCCTGCGTTGATGGTAGAAGTGTATTCCCAGGTAAGTTTAGAGTTAGATGCAGAATTGAAATAAACGCCGGTTACGTTAGTTGATCCATAGTTATAAGTAACCGCTGCCAGCGAGCCCAGTGTCTGATAAGGATCGATGGCGGTATTACCCACACGTCCGATACTTGCACGGAGCTTTAAATTGGATACATTGGCGGCGGACTTCAGGAAGTTTTCACGGTTGATATTCCAGCCAATAGCGGCGGAAGGGAAACCCTGGTATTTATTACCCGGAGCAAGACGGGAACTACCATCTGTACGCATGGTTAAAGTGAGCAGGTAACGATCGTCGAAATTATAGTTCAACCGGCCCATATAGGAAATGATGTTCCATTTATTCGCTGATCCGCTACCAGCAAGGTTCAAACCATACTGGCTGTTGAAGTATTGCAGATTGTCAGATAAGAGGGAATTATTATTGTACTTGTTAGTCTGATTGTTTGATTGCTGCACACTGTACAATCCGGTGAGATTGAAACGGTGTTTATGGAAAGTCTTATCATATGTGAGCAGGTGTTCCAGCGTATAGTTGGAACTCAGCACATATTCATTACTACTGGTGTTCAGATTGCCCTGGTTATTGGTAGTTTTCGCAGAATAGAAAGTACCATAGGTATCGTTTTTGATCTCCGCGCCACCATTAAAGCGGTATTTCAAACCAGGCAGGATGTTTACATCCAGATAAACGGTGGTAAAAGTACCTGTACGTTTCCTTTTTTCTACTGAGGCGCCGGGAACAAAGTTGGCGAGTGGGTTCCAGATCTGTTTGGCACTTCCTGCAACGAAAGCGTTGATAACAGCACCAGTGCTGTCGTAGGCGGCAGCCATAGGACTTGCTCTTAATGCCTGGCCCATGGGATTGGCACTTTCGCCATCCGTGGTAGAATAGTTGTTCAGTGAACTTACACCTATTTTAAAGATCTTATTGATCTGGTGATCCACACTGGCTTTCACGGTGAACCTTTCAAAGGACTGGCCAAAGTAGATACCAGTTTCTTTAAAGTATCCGCCGGAGGCGCTGAACTGCGTTCTTTCATTACCACCTGAAATGCCGATCTGGTGATTGGTCATCAAACCAGTGCGGTAAATGAGGTCCTGCCAGTCTGTATTTCTGCCGGCAGCAAGGCCCGCCCTTTCTTCTGCATCAAAAGCATCCAGCAGGATCTGGGGATCTTCCGGCGTTTTATATTTAACGTTATCACTGTTATGGTAAGCCCATTTTTTAAGACCGGCATATTGTTGGGAATTCATCAGGTCATATTTGCCGGCGGGTTTTACGAAACCGCCATAACCGCTGTAAGTGATCTGTGCCTGGCCGCTGCGGCCACGTTTGGTAGAAACAAGGATCACCCCGTTGGCGCCTCTTGAGCCATAAATAGCAGTGGCAGATGCATCTTTTAATACTTCTACAGAAGTAACGTCATCCGGGTTCAGGTCGTTAATATCCCCATTATAGGGAATACCATCTACAACAAAAAGCGGCGAGTTGGTAGCCTTGAGTGATCTGCTGCCCCTGATGAGGATAACAGGTTTGGCACCGGGTTTACTGTTACCGCCATTTTTCTGAATGTCAATACCAGCACCCTGGCCTTTTAGGGCAGAACTCAGGTTGGAAGAAGGTACATCCCTTAAGGCCTGTGAGTTGATGGAAGCAATGGAACCCGTTACATCCGATCTTTTCTGGGAGCCATATCCTACTACCACTACTTCATTCAATTCACCTTTGTTGGTGGCCAGCAGTACCGTTACATTATTCATGTCTGCAGCTGCCACGTTTAGCTCACGTGTGATGAAACCTGTGTAAGTGATCCTGAGTGTACCGTTTGCAGGAGCTTTCAGTTCAAAATTGCCATTGGCATCAGTAGCTGTGCCACTGGTGGTACCTTTGATCCCAATGTTGGCGCCCGGCAATGGGTCCCCGGTCTGCGAAGCCACTTTTCCTTTTACCGTCACCAGTTTCTCCTGTGCAAATACTGCAGTGGAAGAAAACAGCAGGCATAACATAGTTAGTTTAAATAGTAGTCTGCCGGGTGGAATGGCCGGCATAACTGAAATGATCCAGTTTCTCATAACGTTTGATTTTAATAATGAAGGAGGGAAAATGAATAAATTAATGGGTTTGCTCAGTACTGCGCATGAGGAGCAGCACAAGCAGGCAATAGCTTATGTTTTCATAAAAGTGGAATTAAATTAACTTTTCTGTCTTGATGCAAACGTTTGCAAAAACCTGGTTAAAAAGGAGCGCTTTCGCACTCTGGTAATTGTAAACAGGCTACCACCGGTATTTTAACCGATGGAAAACTTACTTAAAGTTGCTCATTTTTATTATACCGGAATGGACCGATTTTAACAGATGCAGGTGTTTTTTTAACACTTCTTATTTTCCTGTTTCAGCGTGGGGGGCATCTACGGGTTTGGATTCAGGCGAACCCCATTGCCTCAGGTAAATAGATAGGAATACAATAGCGGCAACAGACAGGAACTCGCTTTGCCAGTTCTGGAATGATTCAAACCAGAACTTTGAGTTACCCAGGTATTCACCCATGGATGCCGGTGATTTATGGAGAGCGGTTTGTTCTATATTATAATGTGCCCTGCTGCCGATAAAATGCAGTACAAAGGAAAAGAGGAATAAAAGGAAAAATGCGATCGAAAGAGAATTACGGTAGATCTGCAACCACCATCCCCCTTTGTTAACAGCCCACGGAGCATCCGGCCCTGGTTTAGGTTCCCTGTCCACTTCTTCTTTTTTGTCCAGGGCTTTTGATTCAGCAGAGCCTTTTTGTCTTAACCAAACAGTCAGCAGTACATACATGCCCATTTGAAGGAATTCACTTTCCCAATTCTCGAAAGTTGCTTCCAGGAAGTGGGGGCTGATGAGGTAAGCCGCAAAACTTACAGCTGCCATTCCTTTTTCTTCCAGCTCCGCATTGAATTGTTTATGACCCGTAAATGCCTGTGCGCACCATGTAATAAGCAACATGCTTATAAAAACGATGGTTAATCCGTTTCGGTAAAAGAATTTCATTTTAAACGAAGTATAAAAACAATGCCATCTTCTACCGCTGTTTAAAAGGCATATGTTTTGACAGGGTATAATTAAAACAGGAACCATGATAAAGCGAGACGGACATCTTACCAGCCTGTGGCAGGACACAAAACAACCATATACAACACAACCGTTTGCCGAAAGGGACGAATGGGATGTAATTGTTGTTGGTGGAGGTATAACGGGTATCAGCACAGCGTTACGTTTGCAGGAAGCAGGGAAACGCTGTCTTATTATAGAAGCCGAGAACCTTTGCTTTGGCACAACGGGGGGAACTACAGCGCATATCAATACATTGCTGGATACGCCTTATACAACCATTGCGCAGAACTTTGGGGATGATAATGCCAGATTGGTGGCGAATGCTGCAAAGGAAGCCGTGGAAAATATTAAAACTAACATCCGTACATACAACATAAACTGTGGATTTTCTGAAGCGGATGCGTACTTATTTGCACAGGATAATTCCCAGGAAAAGGAATTGGAGCAAATCCTGGCGGCCACCAAAGCAGCAGGAATATCTGCTGCATTCATAGATAATATTCCCGTTCCCATCTCATTTACAAAAGCCATCAGGGTGAAAGGGCAGGCTAAGTTCCAGCCGCTGGATTACGTAATGGGCCTGGCGGAAGCGTATGAAAAATTGGGTGGTGCCATCCTTCAGCATTGCAGGGTAACTGGTGTGGAGAATAATGAATTGGTAGAAGTAGAAACCACGCAGGGTATTTTTAAAGCACGCGATCTGATCTATGCTACACATATCCCTCCCGGCGTGAACCTTGTACATCTCCGTTGCCTTCCTTACCGTAGTTATGCGATGGCTGTTCTGCTGAGTGACAGAAAATACCCGGAAGACCTGAGTTATGATATGTACGATCCTTATCATTATTACCGCACACAGGTGGTGGATGGGCAACCATACCTGATCGCAGGTGGTAAAGATCATAGAACGGGAGATGCGGAGAATACGGAGCAGTATCTTCTGCAACTGGAGGCCACTATCCGTAAACATTTTGCAGTAGCGGAGATTAAGTATAAATGGTCTTCCCAGTATTATGAATCTTCAGACGGGCTGCCATATATAGGTTCCCTGCCGGGGCAGGCTGAGCATATTTATGTAGCTACAGGTTTTGGCGGTAATGGTATCACCTATAGCCATGTAGCGGCAGCTATCCTGGAGAAACTGATCCTGAACGATGGCTCTCCTTATATTCCATTGTTCGATCCTAATCGTTTGAAGCCGGTAGCCGGATTTAAGAATTTCATGAAACATAATCTCACGGTGGTGAAAGACCTGGTATCAGGACTGTTTCCTGCTGATAAGCTGGAATCTTTATCTGGTATAGCCCACGGAGAAGGGCGTATTGTGGATTATGAAGATGATAAAGTGGCGATCTATAAAGATGAAGCGGGAAACATTCATGCTTTACATTCCTTGTGTACCCACCTGAAGTGTGAAGTGCAATGGAACGGTGCAGAGCGTTCATGGGATTGCCCCTGCCATGGAGCGCGGTACGATATTGATGGAAATGTATTGAACGGCCCGGCAGATAAAGGGCTTGAAAAACGTTGATCATGCCATCCACGGTTATCAAAAGGTTCACTTATGATAGCAAAAAGGCCAGGCTGTATGTGACTTTCCTGTCTGGCAAGGTGTATGCATACCTCAACGTGCCGGAAAGCGTGTATGAAGAAATGAAAGCGGCGCTCTCTAAGGGAAAATACTTAAATGAGTATGTTAAAGGGAAGTATGAATTTAAAGCTGTTTAAGCAACGCCTTGTAATTCTTCGTCTATACGGGTGATCAGTTCCCGCCTTTCTTCTCCCCATGCATCCATGGCGTCAATAATTGGCAGGATGCTCTGGCCAAGGTCTGTGAGGTAGTATTCCACTTTAAGGGGTATTTCATCATACACCTTTTTGGAGACCATGCAATATTCTTCCAGTTCCCGCAGCTGCATATTGATCACGCGGGGGCTGGCATGGCTGATATACCTGTGCATTTCACTGGGTCTTCTGTATCCGCGGTTGATAGCATCTAAAATGCAGGGTTTCCATTTGCCGCCCAATACTTTGATCGCTATTTCAATACCACATTCCGGGTTTTCCGGGATTTTTTTCACGTACATAAAGGGAAGATTTAGAAGATAAAGGTAAAGATCATCGTTTTATTAACCATGCCGCAGGATAGGGAATTATTTGTCCCTACCTTCTGGCATTGATGTTGCGGCAATTAGTTGCAATAAATCTTGTCTTATGAATAATACAAATCAACCCAAACCCCAGGACTATTTATCCGACCCCCATCTTAGCCCTGCAGTAAAAGAATTCTTAAAACCCCTGAATGCAGGAGGCCCTCCGGTAGAAAGCCTGCCTGTGCCGGATGCCCGGAAAGTGCTGGTGGATGTACAGGCAGCTGTAAAAGTGGATGTTTCCGGAATTGATGTGTCCGAAAAGACCATTACGACAGACGGGTTTACCATCAAACTACACATTGTACGGCCGGAAGGAGCTTCCGAAAAACTGCCGGTGTTTATATTCATTCACGGTGGCGGTTGGGTACTTGGGGATTTTCCTACCCACAAAAGACTGGTGCGTGACCTGGTAGTGGAATCAGGTTATGTTGCTGTATTTGTTAATTATACGCCTTCGCCGGATGCTAAATACCCACAGGCGGTCAATGAGATCTTTGCCGTTACAAAGTGGGTGGCTGAAAACGGAGATGAAATAAATGTGGATGGTAAAAACCTGGCTGTGGTAGGAAATAGTGTGGGAGGAAATATGACAGCCGTGACCACGCTGAAAGCAAAAGAGCATGGCGGACCTGCCATTAAATTACAGGTACTGTTATGGCCGATCGTAGATGCCGGGTTCAATACGGAATCTTATCGTCTCTATGGTGAACAGCGTTTCCTGACCACTTCCCTGATGAAATGGATGTATGATCAGTATACAAAAGATCCTTCACAGCGGAAAGAAATATATGCCTCTCCGTTACAGGCTACTGTGGAACAATTAAAAGGATTACCTCCTGCATTGATCCAGGTAGCGGAGAATGATATTTTACGGGACGAAGGAGAAGCTTATGGCCGTAAACTGGATGAAGCCGGTGTAACGGTAACTACTATCCGTTATAATGGTGTGATCCACGACTGGGGAATGTTGAACGGGATGGCTGAAATCCCCGCCACCCGTTCCCTGGTATTACACGCCGCCGCAGAACTGAAGAAATATTTAGGATAAAGGACATTTGCGGGATGTTTTGAATCTCTCTGCGTTCCGCAAATATATTTGCATAGCATTTACTTATTTTGCCATATGCAGCAAAAATCTTATTTTCATTATACTATTTGAATATTACGTAACCATAAATCCGAACAAACACCAAGTCTATTTGAACCCCGCCTAAGCAGCGATCTTAACAACTAAGCAAGAATTAATACAGGTATTGCGTTTGCCCTATCCGGCAGGACGATACTGTTATGCTCCTGTTTAGTATTCCTTATGAAAAATTATCTCACCAATTCGTATCAGCTGCTTAAAATCTACTACCATGAAGAACATTGCATTTGCAGTGCTGTTACTGTTGTTCAGCAGTATCGCCTCTGCACAGCTTAAGGTCGGGTCCAATCCAAGCCAGATCAACAAATCATCCATTCTTGAACTGGAATCAGAAAGACAGGGTCTGCTGCTTCCCAGGATACCCGGAGCAAATCTTACCACTGCACCCCTCAACACTGCCCCGGACGGGATGATCATTTATGTAACGGATTCCACAAGCCTGTTTATCAGAAAGAATAATTTATGGCAGCGCATGTCTGCAGACAGTGTTGGCAACAGTAATAACTGGAACACAAAAGGCAATGCCGGGTTGGATTCCGCCATTAATTTCCTGGGTACGCTCAATCAGCAACCCCTTATCTTCAAAACCAATAACGCAGAACGTTTACGCGTAACCGGTAGCGGTAGTTTAACCGTAGCGCCCGGTACCATTGGTAATGGTACTAACCAGGTACAGGTATTAGTGATAGACCCTGCCACAGGTACTTTATTGCAAAGGACCATGGCTGCATCTGCTTTCAGCAATGCGATCGTTTCACTCAACGGGCTGCGGGATTCTGTGCAGACCTTTAGGGTAGACAGTGCCGTTACGGTAGATGTTGCCATTAACTCTGCGGCTGGTGTACATACTTTTAACGTTCCCACACAGAATGGGAACGGCACCACTTCCCGGGGTTTATTATCACTGAGTGATTGGACGCGTTTTGATTCTGCTGCACGCTTCCGCATCCTCAAAACAGGTTTTGCCACACTCACCAATGCAAATGGTATCAGTATCGCCAGTGATTCTATTAAACTGCATCCTGCTGATGCTACTAATCCCGGTGGTGTATCTACTGTTACACAAACATTCGGCGGAGCCAAGAATTTCAGGGATTCACTAACAGTGGGTCTTGCACAGGGAACTGCAGCGAACTCTACCTTCCAGGTGAATGGTTCCATGGCTACCAATATTACCAATACGGCAGCTAATTATACAGCTACGGCAGGAGACAATACCATCCTGGCAAATGCCTCCACCGGAGCCATTACCATTACCCTACCCAGCCCCAGCGGATTGAACGGAAGGATGTATACGATCAAAAAGATCGGTACCGGGGGGATTGATAATGCTGTTACCATCAGCCCCACTTCCGGGAGTATAGATGGCGGAACTAATTATATTATCTATAACGACTGGACCTTTGTAACCCTGCAAACAGACGGAACCAACTGGTATGTGATAAAGAAATAAGTCATGATCATAAATAGAGCATGCTACCTCTTTTTCATGTGGATGCTGCTGTTGCTGGGACCAGTTGCGCAAGCCCAATTGAAATTAGGTTCTAATCCGGCTATCATCAATAAATCTTCTGTACTTGAACTGGAAAGCAATGTACAGGGATTGCTATTGCCCCGTATCCCGGATACTTCTGCTGTTACGCTTACCACGGCTCCTAATGGCATGATCATTTTCTTTACGCCGGATAATAGTTTGATGGTCCGTAAAAATGGTTTCTGGCGAAGGGTGATCGATTCGGCCAATTTATCTTTTAATGGCTGGGCTTTAGGAGGTAATGCTGTTCCCGGCATAAGGAACTTTGGTACCACCAGCAATTTTGATCTGCCCCTGATCACCAATAACCTGGAAAGGATGCGCGTAACGAATGCAGGGAATGTTGGAATAGGTGTTAACGCTCCTGCTACAAAATTGCATGTGCAGGGAACCAATCCCTTAACACTCATTGGCGTGCAGGAAGGAACGAGTACCTCAGCAGATAGTTTGCTAACCGTTACCAGTGGCTTGGTGAGAAAGATCCCTATCTTATCTTTCAATGGTTGGGCTTTAGGTGGAAATGCGGTACTCAGTGCCCAGAACTTTGGCACCACCAGTAATTTTGACCTGCCGGTGATCACCAATAACCTGGAACGATTACGTGTTACAAATGCAGGGAATGTGGGGATAGGCACTACTGCTCCTGCCACAAAACTACATGTACAGGGTGCGAATCCACTTACACTTACCGGTGTGCAGAATGGTACCAGCACCTCTGCCGATAGTCTTTTAACTATCACGAGTGGCCTGGTAAGAAAACTGCCAATAAATTCATTCTGGCGTACTACCGGGAATAGTGGTACCAGTGGTGCAACTAATTTCCTTGGTACAACGGATAATATCAGCCTGCGGTTCCGTACCAATAATGTGGAGCGTATGTATATAGACAGTGCAAGAGGATTGATCGGCATCGGTACCAGTGCGTTTGATGCCACCTATCCTGAAAAGGTATTGATAGATGCCGGCGTTACCAGTTCTGTAAATGCCCTATACCTCAAAGGCTCTGTTAACAATTACTTCCAGGTGAATATCAGGAACCTGGGCACCGGTTCGCAATCCAGTTCGGACTATGTGGCTACTGCTGATAACGGAACGGAAACTACCAATTTCATGAATATGGGGATCAATGGTTCCCAGTATGTGTATCAGTCCGGCAACCCTATTGAAACAGGTAAAGCCAATGATACATATGTGCTGGGTTCAGGTAATGACCTCTACATCGTGAATAACAATACGGCTAAAGATATGATCTTCCTGACGGGAGGTACTGCCACAACAAATGAAGCGATGCGGATCATGGCCAGCCGGAGAGTGGGTGTTGGAACCAATGCGCCTTCTACTCAATTGCATATTAAAACGGGTACAGCCAATGATGGTGGTTTGAGAATGGAGAACCTTACCAGTGCTTCTACGATCACAAGTAGTGCAGGGTATCTGGGGGTTGATGTAAATGGGAAGGTGGTGAGAACGAATACCCAGCCAGTTATTTATAGTGGAGGGGGAGGTACTTCCGGAACTGGCGCAGCAGCAACTTCCGATGTTGTTACGAAAGTATGGATAGGCGATGTTGCTAATACAGGAGCAGGTTTAACAACGATTACTTTTCCTTCGAACGTGGTGTTTGCGAATATCTTGAATATACAGGTAACTGCAAAGGCAACTGTTGCAGTGGATGGAACAACTGCTCCAATTGCAACCGTAACTGCCAGCACGTTAACAAGTGCAACTGTGCGGGTAATGGAAAGTGCTCTTGTTATTGTTGGCGGACAGGGCCTTGAACTACATACAATCACCTCCACAAGAATCTATATCCGTGTTGAAGGCAATTAAAATATCACTCCTCTTTTTGCTCGCAGCGTATTCCGCGCACGCGCAAACCGGCGTGTCCATTCCAGCCAACGCAGATATTATGGCCCATAAAACAGACACTATCGCCATCTTCAGCGATGTACAAAATCACGGCCGCTTCGGTTCTATGAAAGGCGCAGTGGTGATGTTCTTTGGGCAAAAATGGAAGAATGACGAAACCTCACTTTTAACCGATGAACATGATTACAATGATACGGTAGCCGGTTACGGTGGTAATTTCCGTTTCATGCAGCAGGGTTCATCTCCGCAATACATCTATGGTGCATACAATGCCAGTACCCGCAGTGGCCCGAGCTTTCCGAATATAAGTATCAACAATCCCTTTGGTGTGTTCCTTGACGATCTCAGCGATCTGAAGGTCCGCAATACCCTGAATTTCGAAAACGGGCACCTTCATCTGAATGGCTGGAACCTTGTAGTAGGTGATCTTTCTCCCGGTATCATTTCAGGATATTCGGATAAACGGTTTATTGTAACGGGTGCTAATGTGGGCGGTGGCTTTTTATACAGGGAACATATTACCCCACAGGATAAACAGGTGATATTTCCAATAGGTACTAAAGAAGGGAGTTATAGCCCGCTCGCATTGCAGAACCTGGAATTCACTTCAGAGGATTTCCGGGCACGTGTGTTCGACAATGTGTACAGGAATGCAACATCCGGCAGTATCCTCTCCGGCAACAATGTTTTAAAAACATGGAACCTCGCCAATAACGCCAATAGCAGTAATGTATTCGTATGGTTGCAGCACGAAGCAAAGGACGAAGGCCCTGCATTTACCCTGCTCCGGGAATTCAGTTTCATTTCCCTGTACAGGAACCCCGGCGGCTGGGATACCATTCCTCCAGGCACAGTGGAAAATCCGGGAAAGTTAACTGCCGGCCCGCTCAGCCTGAGTTCCTATACCAACACCAGAACTTTTCCCGGCGGCTTAGGGACCAATGTTTACTTTACTAAATCCGCGCTTTTTATTCCCAGGGCTATCAGCAGCCTTGGCTTTAACGCATTCCGTGTAAGCCTGCGTATGGTGGAAACCAACTGGGCAGCATCCAGGGAAGTGAACATCCTGCAATATGAACTGCAGCGCAGAAGGGAAAACGAAGACAGTTTCTATACCGTAAAGGTGCTTTCTCCTAAAACTCCCCGGGGCACAGTGAACACGGGCGTGCAATATTACACAGTGCCGGACGATAATTTCTATGATAACTGGACCTATTACCGCCTGAAGATCCTGGGACTCGATGGCCTGATCACTTATTCAGAGATAAGGAAAGTGCCCTGGTTCTACGAGATCAAAGTATCTCCCAACCCTAACAACGGTCTTTTCTACGTAAGCTTATACGGTTTGCATAAAGCGGTGAGGATGGAAATGTATGATATTGCCGGCAGGCTGCACAATACACGGATATTGACGGACAACAATACACGTATACAAATGAGCAGACTCCCGGCAGGGAGTTATGTACTGGTGTTCTACGATATGGAAGATAAAAGTAAACTGCTGGACAGGAAACAGATCATCATTCTGAAATAACGCCTATCTCTTCAACTGCAACACCGAAGGCTTCGGTTTCTTCAGCCCTGCCTTCAGCATGCTACCGATCAGTTCTTCCAGGAGTAGTAAAGCATCATAGATGCTGACACTCATCAGCACCCGCCGTTGCGCGAGTGCCAGGTTGCCATCTGTAGACAGTAACTTCCATAACTTTTGCAGTTCTGATTCCGTGTTAGTGGAATCCAGTAAGGTATCCGTGAGCAGGCCTCCCTGCAAACCTGCCAGTAAGATCTGGGAGATCATATCACGGGCTTCCTGTAATTTATCGGTGCAATAGCTATAATCATTCCGGAGCAAATGCTCCAGTGATTGCAGTACTTTCAGGCATATGCTTGTTCTCATTTCCCCTTTGCGTACCAGCACCTTTTCGTACGTGAGGGGATGAATGTTTTTTTCTACAGAGGTCAGTTCGGCTCTCAGTACCTGCAACTGGCTTTCCTTATCGGAGAAACCACCTTCCTTATATACTTTGATAGCATTGTCCAGCAACTGCTTCAACGCTTTGTCTGTATCGTAATCCTTTTTACTGAATTTTTCAGACACATTGTTGAAGGATACCAGGAGTTGGGCGAACTGTTGTTTGTCATTAAAATAAAATCGCTGCATAACACTGGTTTATTCAAATTCCACCAATAATTCCTCTTTGCCGGTTTCTTCATTTTTAACCGTTTTTACAAAAAGTCCTTCTTCCATGATCTTGGCTTTTATGGTAAACACGGTGGTGTCGCTGCTCCCGCTCTTCACAAGATTAGTTTCAGGGTTAACGAGTAAATTTTCCATTTTGCTTGCAGAGACCATAGTGTTTTCTTTGATCTTCTGGATGACTTCGTTGAGCATGGTCTGGAATAATTCATTGTTGGGGTACTGTGCTCTGTAAGCACTCTGCAGGCCGTATTCGTTTATCTTGGCATTGAAGATCTCTGCAAGTGCCAGCAGTGCAATGTTATCCGGTTTGGCAGGGTCCTGGCTTGTGACCAGCTGCTGGTAGAACCTGGGCAATGCAGGATGGTCCATTACATTTACAGCGGGTGGTTGCGGAGAACCGTCCGGTAGCCGCGCTACTTTTTTGTTCTTGCCTTGCAACCTTGTGATATTTTGTGGTGGCTTGGACAAGGCGGTTTCGTAATAAACGGGTTTAGTGAAAACTTCATTATTGATACCGGTATAGTCGGTTTCAACATTGCTGCTTTTGATCAGAAGGGTTTGGATAGCGGAGTTCACTTTCCCGGCAACATACTTTTTGAATTCCTCCTCCTGCATATTGAATAACATGGTGGTGGAGAATTTAGCAGAAGAGATCAGCACGGGAATAGTGAGTTCCATCTCTGGTATTTTGAAACGTGGAACAGAAAAATGCTTAAGCACTTCATCTTTTGAATAAGCGATGGCGAGGTCTTTGGATACTTTGTCTGCATGGTCTCTTGCCCTTGTGATCTCAGAGAAGATAAAGCCTACATAGTCTGCCAGTGTAATATTAGACATATCGGTGATTGTTACAGGAATAATAAAATGGTATCTGAATGCTGCACAGCATCCAGATACCAGTATGTACTTATGCGGAAAGCATCCCGAGGATCTTCTCCAGTCCGGCAGGCATTTCGTCCTGCACTGCTTTTACATTTACGTTGAGCGCGAACTCTTTTTTCACTTCAACGCCGGTAACGGACTTACGTTGATAAGAGGCCGATGCCTTAAAGCTTACAGGGCCCCAGCCAACTGCTAATTCCGCTTTGATGCCCAGCTCGTCAGACACGCTGGAAGTTTCAACGGAGTTCAGCTTTGCGTTGAAGTCGATCACTACGTGTTCGATCCGCAGGCTTGGGATCGGCAGCATCGCCAGCAGGGGAACTTTTAAGTAAGTCTTTTTGTTGATGGGAGAGCCATCATCTTTTACATCTACTCTTTCATGTGTAAAATCCACCATAACCAGTTCTTTCTTACCCATGTCGCTTGTTATAAAGCCAACTGAGTTGATAAAGTTAATGGTGGCCAGGGAGCTTTGTACCTGTGCATCCACGCAAGCCTGCAAGGGTGCGCCGATCATTTTTTTGAAGTCGATGTTGTTCAGTTCAGAAACGAGGCCCGCAGGATTTGGACCAGCTTTGGATACCATACCTCTGCCTGCGGTTACAGCTTTGGATAGTTTTTGGGTAGTGGCGGCTGCAAGTTCTGCAGCAGCTTCAACACTTGGAACGGGAGAAGCGACAGTAGTTCTCCGCGCTACTTTTGGCCGTGGGGTGCGGCTTTTAGGATTAATCTTTGCCATTGTTTGGACATTTAAGTATGAGAAAAAAAAGATGGGTTTTATGGATTGGGAATATTGATCTGTTGAATTAATTCCGGGGGAAGTTCGTCCTGCACTGCTTTCATCTCTAAGGTAAAATGGAAAGAGGCCCTGGTTTTTTCTTTGCCGGACTGACGTTGATAACCTGCGGACATTTTCATACTAGAGCCTGTGGACCTTGCATTAGGGGCGGTTTTTTCAATACCGGTCAGTTTAACATTGAAATTGATATTCACTTCTGCTATACGCAAACAACTAACAGGCACTAAGGATACCAGGGGCACTTTGAGTTCTATCTTTTTCCCTTCCCGGTAATGAGAAAAGTCTACCGTGGCCACCTGTGCATAATCGGTGAAACTTAACTTTTTGACAAGTTCCACCGCAGCCAGTGCAGATGCGGTTTGTGCATCCATCATAGCCTGCAGGGGGCCTGCTATCATACGCTGAAGGGTCATCTGGTCCAGCGAAGGCTGAGACGCTGATGCTTCTTTCTTTTGGGGCATACATAAAAGTTTACTTGCCTGAATGGGAGACCATTCATGCATGTTGAATCTAATAAGTCTTTTAGGAGTGTGCTGCTATTATATGGTAACGGGGCATCGGGGTATTAAACAGTTCAAAGCAAATCACAATAATATATCGATGCTTTATAAATTGAAAAACAATATTATAAAACAATTAGGAATCAGGCAAATAAATTTTCTATGTCACAATTCCCCCGAAGATTGCCTCTTTAGCCCCCCATGAAGTTTAATGAATCCCTTTAAGTTTGTAATTCAATCGGAACCATTATGATATTACAGAACAAACATGCCGTGATATATGGCGGTGGTGGTGTAATCGGCAGCGCCGTAGCACTTGCATTTGCAAAAGAAGGTGCAAAGGTTTTCCTCACAGGAAGAACATTACCAGCACTCGAAGCCGCCGCTAAGAAAATAAAAGATGCGGGAGGTGATGCAGAAGTAGCTGTGGTAGATGCATTGAACCAGCAATCCATAGAAGATCACCTGGCTGCCGTGTATGCAAAAACAGGCAGTATCGATATTCACTTTAATGCAATAGGTGTAGTGCATTTGCAGGGTATTCCTTTAGTAGAGATGTCTACGGAGGATTTTTATCATCCCGTCCATACTTATGTGACCACTAATTTTTTAACTACCACAGCAGTGGCACGTTATATGATAAAGAACAGGTCTGGCGTGATCCTTACCATTACCACTCCCGGCGGATTATTAGCAAATGGGGTTGCCGGCGGTTTCGGAGTTTCCAATGCAGCTGTGGAAAGCCTTACCCGTAATCTTGCCGGAGAGCTGGGCGCTTACAACATCCGCGCTATTGCACTGCGATCAGATGCCATCCCTGAAACAGTGGACAATGGATCTCATGCCATAGAAGTATTTGGGCACCGTGCGGAATTAATGGGCACCACATTGAAAGAATTGACACCACACATGGGAGAGGGTGCCATACTAAAACGGCCACCTACTTTGGAAGACCTGGGAAATACAGCAGCATTCCTGGCTTCTGATAAAGCGAAAGCGATCACGGCTACCATTGCAAATATCACCTGTGGCTCAATTGTAGGGTAAATAACGATAGTCATCGCCCAATACTATTCGTCATCGGTAGCACGGGCTAAACCATATTTTACGCTATTTTGCACCAGGTCAAGAATACACGCTTATGAAGGTCTTTTATGCTGTATTAGCGAACTCGCTCGTTGCTTCCGTTACCAATACATTCGTCTGGTTTGCCGTTACTTTCTGGATCTTCCTGCAAACGAAATCTGTATTGGCCACTTCCGTGATGGCGGGTATTTATTTTGGAACAGTAGCCCTTTCCGGTTTCTTTCTCGGATCACTGGTAGACAGGTACCGGAAGAAAACAGCCATGCTCATTTCCAGTATTGGCTCGCTCACTTTGTATACTATTGCTTTTTTATTATATCTCCTGGCACCGGCTGGCGCTTTTACCAAAGATTCCAGTGTATTGTTATGGGTATTTGTTTTGCTAACGTTATTCGGGGCTATCATCGGAAATATCCGGTCGATAGCCCTTTCTACTGCTGTTACTTTCCTCATTCCCGAAGAAAACCGTGATAAAGCAAACGGCCTGGTAGGCAGCACAACCGGTACGGCCTTCCTCATATCTTCCATCATGAGCGGTATGGCTGTTGGTTTCCTGGGAATGTTCTGGACGCTTGTAGTAGCAGTGGGATTAATGCTGCTGGCCATCCTGCATTTATGGACCATTCCCATGAAGGAGAATGAGATCGTTCACACCGTACACGAAGAACCCCAAACAGTGGACGTTAAAGGAACCATCAAAGTCATCAAACTTATTCCCGGTCTTTTTGGTCTCATCTTTTTCAATTGCTTCAATAATTTCCTCGGTGGTGTATTTATGTCGTTGATGGATGCATATGGCCTCTCACTTGTATCCGTTCAGGTATGGGGAGTACTCTGGGGAGTACTGAGCTTAGGTTTTATTATCGGTGGCCTGGTGGTAGCAAAAAGAGGTTTGGGAAAATCCCCCCTGAAAGTACTTTTCCAATGTAATATGCTGATGTGGTTTATCTGCATCTTCTTCACCATACATGCCAACATTATCCTGCTGGCAGTGGGCATGTTTGTATACCTGTGCCTGATCCCCGTGGTGGAAGCTGCGGAGCAAACCATCATCCAAAAAGCCATTCCGCCTGAAAGGCAGGGCAGGGTGTTTGGTTTCGCCCAAAGTATTGAACAGGCAGCATCTCCCATCACTGCTTTTATGATCGGCCCGGTTGCACAATACATTTTCATTCCGTTTATGACCACGGGCGCGGGAGTTGAGCTTATAGGAGATTGGTTTGGTACCGGTATGGCCAGGGGGCTTGCCCTGTTGTTCTCCGTTACAGGGATCATCGGTTTCATCGTCACCATCCTGGCTATGCAAACCCGCTCCTATAAAAACCTGCTGGCTTTGAAATAGATCATTCTGCTTTTAAACTATGAACAGGATTGGCCACCACAGCTTTGATGGTTTGGTAACTGATGGTGAGTAAAGTGATCAGTAATGTAGCGATACCCGCTGTCAGGAATATACCCGGGCCAATGGGGGTACGGTATGCAAAGCCCTGTAACCAATGGTTCATCGCCCACCAGGATACTGGTAAGGCTATTATAATGGCAATAAATACCAGTTTCAGGAAATCCTTAGATAACATCAGGTACAGGTTGTTGGCGGTTGCACCCACTATTTTCCGGATGCCTATTTCTTTCTGCCGCCTGTGCGCTGTAAAAGCAGCCAATCCAAAAAGCCCGAGGCAGGAAATGAGGATAGCCAGTCCTGCAAAATACCGGGAGAGGATGGATACTCTTTTTTCCGAAGTATACATTCGCTGGAAAGTGTCATCCATGAAGCTATAGTTGAAAGTAAAATCGGGATTGAACTGTTTGTATATTTTTTCTATCCCAGCAATGGTTTCTTTTTCCTTTCCTGCTGTAATGCGTGCAACTATCCTGCGGGAATTAGTGTTGAGCTGTATAAACAATGGCTTTAGCGGTTCATGTAACGATTCGTAATGGAAATCTTTCACCACGCCAATGATCGTTCTGTTCTCTCCCCAAAGTTTTATTGTTTTGCCAATAGGATCTTTCATACCCATGAACCGGATCCCTGTTTCATTAAAGATAATAGCATTGCTGTCTGAACCGAATTGCGGGGAAAAGCTGCGCCCTTCTTTCATTTCAAATCCAAGTGTTTCGATCATATCATAATTGGCCCCAACATTTTCGAACTCGGTTCTGTCTTCAGGGTCCTTACCTTCCCAGATCACACCGGAAGTACCACCATCATGGCCGGTTAAACTATGGCCTATACTGGAGGCTATCGTTACACCGGGAACTTTCCGCACTTCGGAAAGAAAGGTTTGTAAATTTTCGCTGTTATTCAGTTTTCCATCCTTGTTAAAACTAAGCACGTTCTCTTTATTATATCCCAGCGGCCTGGATTGTACATATGCGATCTGCTTGTATACTACCAGCACAGATACGATCAGTATAACCGACAGGGAAAACTGGAATACCACCAATCCTTTCCTTACCAGTATTTCCCCTGTGGAATTCCTGAGTTTCCCTTTCAGGATAACAGCAGGATTAAAACCTGAAAGATAAAAAGCGGGATAGCTGCCGGCAATAAGTCCTGTGAGTAAAGCAATACCTAAACTGGAGAGGATAAGCCGTGTATCTGGCACAAGCGTTAATTGTTTACCTGTGATAGCATTAAAAGACGGCAGGCAGAAAAATACCAGTACAAAGGCCAGGAGGAATGCAAAGAAGGTCATCAGCATGGATTGCCCCAGGTACTGCATCACCAGCGATCTCCTGTTGGCGCCCATCACTTTTTTAACGCCCACTTCTTTCAGCCGCTGTGCTGCTTTAGCTGTTGAAAGGTTCATGAAATTGATGCAGGCGATGATAAGGATAAAAATAGCGATCAGGGAGAACATCCGTACGTAATCTATCCGTCCGCCTTTCAATACGCCGTTTTCATATTCACCATATAAATAGACCTCAGCGTATCTTTTAAGGAAGGGTGTTCTGTGTTTAGCTTCGTTATTGGTTTTGGCCATAATGAACGCAGGGAGTTTTTGATCCACGCTGGCCGGGCTCATTCCCGGCTTTAATAATACATAGGTGCGCGGCCCGGTGTTAAACCAGCTGTCAATAGAGCTGTTCTGGTCCTTCAGAATATCCGTGGAGAGCACACAATCAAACTGCTCAGATGCATTTACCGGCGGCCTCCTGAAAATAGCAGACACGGTGTATTGTTTGTCGTGCTGGTAGATAAGCGTTTTCCCGATCACACCTTCTGTGGTGTTAAAGAGTTTATGGGCCAGTTCATCAGAGATGGCGATTGAATTTTTGTCCGGCAATACCTGTTGCTTGTTCCCCTGTAGGATTTCGTAGCTGAAAACATGGAAGAAATCCTTGCTCACATACCTTCGCGCACTTCGTATTTCGCTGGTACCGTCCACTGAAAGAGAGATATCGTCTGCTTCACTTGTTGTGGTGGCATATTCAACTTCCGGCATCTCTGCAGCCATTGCCGCTGCGGTAGGAAAAGAGGAAGAAGGGGCCGTCCAGATCCCATCTGCCTTTTTGCGATGCTCCATGTACTTATATAGCCGGCTGTCGTTTTGATTGAATTTGTCAACACTCAATTCATCACTTACCCAGAGATAGATAAATAGCACACAGGCTAAACCGGTGGAAAGGCCGAGGAGGTTTAGCAGGGTGAACTGGCGGTCCTTCTTTAAGCTGCGCCAGGCGATCTTGATGTTGTTTTTCAGCATAAGGGGGAAATTAGTGCAAAAGCAACTGCTAATTCAGTACCATACTTTAAAGACCTTGATAACCAATATATAATGGTTGCGCTTTATCGCCAAATTGTCCGTTTTCGATACATGATACGTTCAGATGTGAACATGACGCATACAGCCCCTTTTTTGGCGGGATAGGCCCCTTTATGAGCCCTTGAATAAAAGTACATTGCATTAAAATATTCAGACCATGGGAACAACAACAGTAAGCACCAGGATGATCGGCATTTTAGCCATGTATGATCTGCAAACACCTTTTTTGAACAGTGTGCTGGAAGGCATTTCGGATGAAGATGCGCATAAGCGCCTGCACCCAAAAGCAAATCACGTTGCCTGGCTGGCGGGCACACTTGTACAGCAGCGTTATGACCTCGCCGGGTTATTAGGTGGAAGTGAACACCGTCAGGCCGCTAACGATCTTTTTAAAGATAACCAGGGTATAAAGGATGGCGTTACTTACCCTTCGCTCGAATCTTTCAAAAAGGACTGGGCATTCATTTCTCCTGTTACCAGGCAAGTGCTCGTAAACGTAACAGACGAAAAGCTGAACAGCCTGTTTGAAGTACCGGGCATGAGTTTCCCTTTCTTCGACTTTATTACTTTCACCAGTTACCGGGAAGCAAATTGCATTGGCCAGATCGCATTATTGCGTAGATTACTGGGATACGAAGCAATGAAATACATGTAAGGGGAATGGAAGTAAACGAATTCATGCAAAAACTGGAGCATCCTCTTAAAGCAGAGGTAGAAGCGCTCCGTAAGATCATCAGGGAGGCAGATCCTAAAATTGCCGAACGCGTTAAATGGAATGCGCCCAGCTATTATTATAAATTAGACATGGCTGCCTTTAACCTGCGGCAAACAAAGTTTGTACAGCTCATCCTCATCTTTCCGAAAGGATTGATCAAAGATACTTCCGGGTTGCTCCTGGGAGATTGGAAAGACAGAAGGGAAGCTCGTTTTGCAAATATGGAAGAGGTGCGCGCAAAAGCGCCGGCATTAAAAAAAGTAGTGCGGGAATGGGTGAAGCTGGTGGAGCAAACGTGCTAATGTAACAAGCACGCTGGCTCCTCCGGCTTATTCCTGCATAAACATCCGGTCACATTAATTCAACTCCTTCAGCCATTCCTGTGCAAATGCCCTGGCTGCATTGACTGTTTCTTTACCACTTCTGAAACAAAGTTTCCACTCATAACTTTTGGCTTCCAGCTGAGGATCTGCAAATATTTTATGATCGCCTTTTTGCACGAGCTGTGTATTAAAGTCGATATCGGACGTAAGGTCCAGGAAGGCGTTTAACCGTACTTTCAGTAATGATTTTACAGTGGCCGGGTTTTCTTTTTCAAAAGTTTGTAATGCCGCCTTATATTCTTCCGGTGTCATCTCATTCATGGAAGTAATACTTACCATGTACATATCATGACTGGGATGTTTGGGGTCCTGCATCGCGGCCTGTTTTTCTTTCAGCAGGTTAATGGAGGCTTTAAAGATATCCCGTGTTTCGGGTGTTGCCTTTGTTGCATCCTTTTCCGCTTCTGCAATATCCACTTTGAGTTTTGCAAGCTCAGCCTTTAACGCTTCTTCTTTATTTACAGGAGCTTTAGGTCTTACAGCCTCTCTGCTGGAAGCATATTGTTTAATAAAGGCCGGAGAGGCCGTGTATTTTTTTATATACGCGCCAATGGCCCTAACTGTTTCGGCCCGTTTCTCCGGAGCCAGTTTCTTCAATGCAGCAGAAGAGGGGAAATCAAGTTTACCATCTGCCAGGTCACTGAAAATATATTCCTGTGCTTCTTTTTCCGGAATATTGAGCGGCTGGAAAGGATCTGACACTATCATGGCGGTTATAAATACCGCGAAAAGTAACTTTGCCATACGTAAAAGTACCCCAGGCTTAAAACCACAAAAAGCAATATCGGATGTAATGATGCTTTTGTTGCCTGAAATGCAGGCAGGTGTAGATGAAGTGTTTATTTATACAACAAAAACCTCCATTTGTAGATTGACCCCGCAATTGACTGCGCCTAACTTTGCAGGCACAATAAAACAATATCCAATGTCTACCGCAGAATTCGACACTTTGTTAGTAAACAGTAGTGACTTCCTGTATCCATATGCGCTCAAGCTTACACGGGATCACGATGAAGGGAAAGACCTCTACCAGGAAACTATTTGTAAAGCCTTATCCAACAGGGATAAGTACAAGGCTGGTACCAATATCAAAGCCTGGTTGTACATCATTATGCGCAATACCTTCATCAACGGCTACCGCCGCAAGTATAAAATGATGCTGCATATTGAATACGGTCTCGATCATGTGGACCATCACCCCACAGAAAAAGATGTAAGCCTGTTCGTAAAGGATATCCAGCAAGCCATCGGGCAATTGCCGGTGACGCTGAGAAGGCCTTTCATGTTGTATTATGAAGGATACAAGTACCAGGAAATTGTTAAGATCCTCGCTGAGCCGCTGGGTACTATTAAGAGTAAGATCTTCGGAGCCAGGAGAATGTTGAGGGCAAGTGTGAAAAGGTATTGATCACTTTTTTATTCACTCCTGCACCTGGCTCATATAGCTATCTCCAATAGGCAGTTCAATATCGGCAAGCCGCAAAACGCCATCGTAGCTTCGGCGTAACGCACCGGTATCCGCTGTAAGGAAGGAAAGCCCATCAATGCCGGCGCCATCCCATAGGGTGTATCCCAACCGATACACCTTGTTTAGTCTTATTAAACCCTTCACATAGGGTCATCCTTTACCACTCGTTCAGGGATCCTATACCTGGGGGATTTTAATTTCCCTAAACTCACTTCCCATGGATATTAAAGAAATTATAATCTGTCATGGGAGCATCGGTGAAACCAAGGTTCCGGCCGATTGTCGTGATCTGCCCCCTGTGGTAGGTGCCATGGTTCACAACATGCATGATATATTCAAAATTGGCGAAGTCTGATTGGAACCAGGGACTCACTACCATTGTTTTTTCATCGATCTGCTCTGCAGACATGCTGTCCAGGAAAGCCACAAACTCTTCAGATTGCGCTACGATAGCGGAAAACACTTCTTCCAGGGTTTTGCTTTCCTCCCAATTGATATTAGGGGTTTCGTCCCTTCTGATAATAGATAACCAGTATTGTTGCGCCTGCAGGATATGGAAGAGGGTTTTTCTCACACTGGGAAAGCTGGAAGGCACTTCCTGTTCCAATACACTTTCTTCTTTGGTCCTGAGCCAGTTAACCAGGGTAGTATTAGCCCAGGCATTGTACCGGATATAGTTCTTTGTTAAATAAACGATAGATGTTTCGGTTGCTTGGGCGATAGTTGCAGTGTGTTCCATAATGTTGTAGTTTTTAATTGTAATACAAAGTAAATGGGGGTTAGTGACAGGAGTATGTCAGTAGCTTTTAAAGAATTTGAGATTTTTTTTCAGATCGGGGAATAATTTACCTAAAATTGTTCCGGGATGCCGCTGATAACTGACAAACACCTGTTAATAAAACTGAAGGAGGGCGACGAGCAAGCTTTCCGGGAATTATATGTGCGGCATCACCGGCAGGTATTGGCTTTC
The DNA here is from genome assembly GCF_900129465.1 of Chitinophaga niabensis. Taxonomy (NCBI): domain Bacteria; kingdom Pseudomonadati; phylum Bacteroidota; class Chitinophagia; order Chitinophagales; family Chitinophagaceae; genus Chitinophaga; species Chitinophaga niabensis. The sequence goes on from NZ_FSRA01000002.1 coordinate 1,641,165, forward strand.
GCGATCCATTTAACCCATTCCGCCGTAGATGCGGAAGATATCCTGCAGGACACTTTTCTCCGGATCTGGACCAACCGTTCCCAATTACCTGATATTGAACGCTTCGACAGCTACATTTTTATGATAGCCCGCAACCGTACCCTGGACCATTTACGTAAAGTAGCCCTTCAGCAAAGGCTGATAGACCAGGTATGGGCCAACATCTCCGATATCTCCGAAGAAAACCCGGCCATAGAACTGGATGCCCGGGAAAGCAAACACCTGGTCCACCAGGCGCTGGAGGCCCTGTCTCCTCAGAAACAGACCGTTTTCCAGCTAAGCCGGCAACAAGGGCTGAGCCATGAAGAGATTGCCCAACAGTTGGGCCTCTCCAAAAGCCGGGTAAAGAACCTGCTGGTAGAAACCCTCAAACACCTTCGGGTATTTTTAGCCAGGCATTCCAGCCTGCTGACAATATTTTTCTAAAAATTCCGGTCCTTCCCTTCCTCCCGTACGTCTTTATTTAAACGCAGCTTCCATATGCCGTACGATCCGTCAAGAATAACATACCTGCTTCAACGCTATACAGATAAATCCTGTACCAGGGAAGAACTGGAAGAATTGTTTGCTGTGATCGCGGCGGCAGAGAACGATGAAACCCTGCACCAGTTCATGGAAGCCGAGTTTCACCGTTTCAACGGGGAGGAATCATTCCCCCAGGTAGATACGGAAAGCGTTTATGCCAGCATTGTTAAAAAGGAACCAAGGCGGATCTTTACCCTCCCAAGAGTAGCTGCCGCCGCAGCAGTTTTATTATTAGCCACCTGGTGGTTCACACAAACAAACAGAACAACTACCGTCCCGGAAATAACAGCAGAAAAGAAACCCATCCTCCCTGGCAGCGACAAAGCCACTCTTACTTTAGCAGATGGTTCCACCGTAACGCTGGACAGTGCAGGCAACCAGGTGATCAGCCGCGGCGATACAAAGATCTCCCAACAGAACGGACAATTATTATATAGCAGCGCAGGAAAAACAGCAGAAGGTTACAATAAATTATCTACTCCCCGCGGTGGTCAGTTCCGTGTAGTATTGCCGGACGGTACCAAAGTATGGCTGAATTCCGCCTCCTCTCTCCGCTACCCTATGGCCTTTACGGGAAAAGAAAGGATTGTGGAGCTGGAAGGGCAGGGATATTTTGAAGTGGCGCAGAACGCAGAACAGCCTTTTAAAGTAAAGGCGAATGAGATGGAAGTACAGGTACTCGGCACCCATTTCGATATCATGGCCTATGCAGATGAAAACACCGTGAACACCACTTTGCTGGAAGGGGCCGTACAGGTAAAAGAAGGAAATACAGCCCGTTTGCTGAAGCCCGGCCAGCAGGCCATTTTGAAGAGCCATGCTTTCACCGTACAGGAAGCCGATGTAAAGAAAGTGACCGCCTGGAAGAATGGACTTTTTGTATTCAACGACATGGCCCTGCCGGCTATCTTAAGAGAAGTGGCCCGCTGGTACGATGTAGAGATCGTATATGAAACAACACCCGGTACAGAACTCTATGGAGGCGGTATTGCCAGGAAGCTTAACCTGGAAAATGTGCTCACCCTGCTGGAAGGGAGCGGATTCAACCATTTCAGGGTAGAAGGAAGAAAAGTGATCGTATTACCATAAAACAAAAAAACACGTTATCGTCAACCAAAAATAAAAAACCGGATTCCGATTGCAGTCGGGACCCGGTGTACATCTGGCATTTTAATAAATCTCTGTAGGATCAATCAAAATTATTACCAAACACCACAAAAGTATGCAATTCAGTTGTAATGCAATAGCCCGCCATTCATGCGGGCTGTCAACCAAAATTTTCAGGGTTATGAAACTAACCACATTCCTGCTGCTGATCACCTGTCTGCATGTCTCTGCCGCCGGTTACTCCCAAAAAGTAACCATGACGGTGAAAGATATGCCACTACGGAAGGTTTTCGCAGAAGTGATCACGCAAACCGGCGTTTCCATTGTGTATTCGGAAAAAGTATTGTCCAACACCCGCCCGGTTACCCTCAATGTAAAGGACGTAACCGTGCAACAGTTGCTGGAACTTTGCCTGAAAGACCAACAGGTAATGTACGCACTGGAAGGCAACAGTTTCGTGATCAAGAAATTACCGGCCGCAGGCATTGAAACAGCCGCGCCCAAAGCAGCAGATACTACTATTACACAAACCGGGAAAATTACGGCTTCAGACAATTCCCCACTCCCAGGTGCTACTATTTTAATAAAAGGAACAGCAAGAGGTACCCAATCAAATGAGCAAGGCCTCTTTATGTTAAAAGATGTCCGACCCGGTGCAATCCTCACCATCAGCAGTATCGGTTTTGTTACCAGGGAAGTTAGTGCAACCGGCCAGCCACTGAGCCTGGTGTTGCAGGAAGACACCAGGAACTTCAACGAGATCGTAGTGGTAGGATACAGTGACAGAAGGAAGAGTGAACTTACAAGCTCCGTAACTACCGTTTCTTCAGAAAAACTGAAAGATGTAACCACGAATGATGTGGGCTCCATGTTGCAGGGAAAGGTAGCGGGCTTGCAGGTAGTAAATAGTTCCGGTGTACCAGGCAGCGTTTCAGAGATCAGGCTGAGGGGTGTTTCTTCTGTGAACGCATCTCAAACACCCCTCTATGTGGTAGACGGTATCATTGGTGGCAATTTCGATCCGAACGATGTGGAAAGCATTTCCGTTTTGAAGGATGCCGGCGCTACTGCTATGTATGGTTCACAGGCCAATGCCGGTGTGATCATTGTTACCACTAAAAAAGGCCGTGGTGATAAAGTAAGGTTCGAAGCGAGAGCTGTAACAGGTTTCCGCCAGCCGGACTTTGGCAAGATAGATATGATGAATGGTGCGCAATTATACGAACGCCACAAAGAATTATACCGTGACTATATTCCCGGTACTACCAATAGCTCACACAAGATAGATCTGCTCAAATTCTACAGTGAACGCCCAAGGGAACTGAGGGATCAGAATTACAACTGGCTCACTACCATGTTTCCCACAGCACCGGTGCAGAACTATTTCATTTCCGCCAGTGGCGCCAATGAAAAGAATGAATATTACACAAGTATCTCCTATTATAATGAGAAGGGTACTTTCCTGAATACGAATTTCCAACGGATCAATCTGCGCGGTAATTCCACGCATCACTTCTCTAAAAAAGTAAGCGTTACCAATAACATCAACCTCAGCGCCGCGAGCGGTAAGAGCTTCAATTATGAAGATGTGTTCTATGCTTACCTGAACATGCCATGGGATAACCCATACGATGCAAATGGCCAGCCGGTATATGTGGATGGTAATACTACTTCCAAATGGTGGTCAAGGGATAAAACGAACCCGGTGCATACGATCCGGAATTCCAATCATCCTTATAAGAGCTTTAATGTCAACTATGACCTGAACCTGAATATCCAGATCACAGACTGGCTCTCCTTTTCCAGTACCAACCGCGGCGCGGTGAACTATAACAAGTCAACGGATTTCTATTCTCCGGTGGTGGCTGGTTTATATCATGGAACCGGTTTCCTGAATGAACTGGGTACACTGAATTATGGTGTGATCTCTACGGACCTCCTGAAATTCAATTTCCGCAAAGGTGATCATTCTATCAGCGGCCTCGCAGGGGTGGCTATTGAGAATAGCAAAACAGAGATAGTAGGTGCATCCGGTAAAGGATTGCCCACCGGCCTCTCTGTTTTGAATGTGGTATCCAATAATCAATTGGTTACCGGCCGTAACGATCAGGGCATCCTGCAATCCCTTATTTCACAGGTGAACTACGGCTTCCGCGATAAATATTTCCTCACGGCTTCTTACCGGGTAGATGGTTCTTCGGCCTTTCCTTCCAGTAAAAGGTACGGTTCCTTCCCCGCTGTGTCAGCAGCCTGGATGATGAGCAAGGAATCCTTCCTGCAAGGAGTGGAGTGGCTGGATGAATTAAAGCTCCGTGGCAGCTACGGCGTAACGGGCACACAGGATATCGGATCTTCCCGTTACCTGGGATTGTATTCATTGAGCAGTCAGTATAATGGTGGCACCGCGGCAGTTCCTTTACAATTGCCCAGCCCGGACCTCACCTGGGAAAGTAAGCACCAGCTGAATGCCGGTATCGATGTGGGATTATTCAAACGCGTGAACTTCACCGTAGATGTATATAATAACGTGACGAAGAACCTGCTGTTACAGGTATCCCAGCCACTCTCCGTTGGTTTTGAACAACGTTGGGAGAATGCGGGCGAGATCGTAAATAATGGTGTTGAATTCGGTATTAGCAGCGTGAATATTAAAACGAAGGATTTTGAGTGGAGCACAGATTTCAACATCAACTTCAATTCTAACAAATTACAGAAACTACCCAGCGACATCATCCGCACACAGCCTACCTGGAGCATTTCACAGATCTACCGCAATGGTGGCAACCTCTATGAATTCTATATGCCTAAATGGTTGGGTGTAGATAAAGAAACAGGTGCGCCCCAATGGGAAGTGCTGGAAAAAGATGCAGACGGAAAAGTAGTGTCCCGCGAAGTAACGAACGATTATGCCAGCGCCACTTACCAGGAAGTAGGATCTGCGCTGCCTAAATTCCAGGGCGGTATCACCTCTCAATGGAAGTATAAGAACTTTAGCCTGAGCGTGAATGGTTATTTCATTTCAGGTAATAAAGTGTTCTCTAACTCTTTGCGTTTTGTAATGAACGATGGCATGGAGCCTTACTACAACCAGATCGTATTGCCTTCTGGTTATAAAACCTGGACCAAACCAGGAGACATTGCCACAGAGCCAAGTCCGCAGAATGCAGCCAACGCTACGGAAACATCCACGCGTTACCTGAAAGATGGCAGTTTCTTATCTATCAGAAATATTTCACTGTCCTATACTTTGCCAAAAACATGGATCAGCCCGCTCCGTTTGGATGGGGTTACACTTTCATTAACGGCGGATAATGTTTACACGTTCACGAAGTTCCTGGGGCAGGACCCTGCCACCACGATCTCTTCCGGCAGTTATGTGATGCCCGGCCTGTCCGACTTCAAGTATCCCAATAATCGCCAGTACCTGTTAAACGTTAACATCCGGTTTTAGGAAAAAATTATAAGATCATGAAAACAAGATTCATTTTACAACTACTTATTATACCGCTGTTAATGACCGGCTGCCTGAAAGATGTGGATCCCAGCGATTCCCTCACCACTGGTACTTTAACAGGGACCAAAGAAGGATTGCAGCAGGGGCTGAATGGTGCCTATGCTTTGTTCAAAGACCATGTGTCTTTCAACGGAACGGTAGACGGGAATAACATGTATCTGCGCCAGTATTTCCAGATGAGTGATTTTGCAGGAGATGATATTGTATGTGGCCAAACCACCACGGACCCGCTGTTTTACAGTTTCTCCGGGGACCATACCGCTACACAAACCAACAGCCGCTACTTCTGGTATATCTCTTATAAGATCATCAATGATGTAAATACCGTACTGGAGTCCGCAGAGAAGATCGCGAACCCGGATGAAAGCATCAAACAGCTGATCGGGGAATGTTATTTCTTAAGGGCCTTCTGTCATTTTAACCTCGTAAGGTTATATGCCAAACCCTACACACACGATCCGGCAGCTGCAGGCATTATCTTACGCACTTCTGTAAGTGATCCGGGACAAAAAGCAAGGGCCACTGTTGCGGAAGTATATAACTCCGTTGTAGCGGATGCAGAAAAGGGTGCAGGGCTGATGGCCCAGCCCCGGGGTGTACAGTTTGCTTCCAAAGAAGCTGCATGGGCTTTGCTTTCCAGGGCATACCTCTACAAAGAGGCGAACGACAGTACTATTTATTATGCAGACAAAGTGATCGGCTCTAATCGTTTTACATTAGAGACCGCCGCAAGTTTTCCTTCCCTGTTTGCGAATGCGCTCACCGGCAAAGAAACCATCTTCTGTGTGGCTTTTACCGCCGCGGATGATTATGGAAAGGCGGGTTCCATTGCTTCCATGTTGTATTCAGATGGTAACTCCGGATGGGGAGAAGAATATGCTTCCCAATCATTACGTGATACCATGTCCGGCCATATGGAAGACGTAAGATGGTCTTACATCAAACCCCTGAAAGTGGGAAATGTGATCCAGAAGAAGAATGGCATTGATATCTATTACATCAGCAAATTCTCCTTCCAGGGAGGAAGCCCTACGCTGAGTTCTCCTATTATGTTCCGCCTTGCGGAAATGTACCTGAACAAAGCAGAGGCGATGGCGAAATCCAATAATGCTGCCGGCGCACTGGCGGCTGTGGATGTGATCCGCCAGAACCGTGGTTTGGAAAATTCATTATATAACGGAGTACTGCCTGCCGGTAAAACTGCACTGCAAACCGTATTGAAAGAAAGACGTATAGAACTGGCCTTTGAAGGACACCGCAATTATGATGTGTACCGTAATAAACAGGACCTGAACAGAACATACTGGGGGTATCATTTACCGGGGTTGAAGGAATCAGATATCAACCTGGCCGTAAATCCCACCAACTACGCCAATATGATCACAAAATGGGATAATAACCGCATCATCTATTACATTCCGATAGATGAGATACAGACCAACAAACTCTGTGGACAGAATCCCTGATTGCTAACTTTAATGCCGCATTATCATGAAGATCATTAAATATATTCTCCTGCTGCCACTGATAGCCGGTTGTAAAAAGGACGAAGTAAAACCGGAAGCAGATATTTTTTATACCGTTGACATAGCAGATAAAACGGTAACCTTCACCAACGAAACCAGTGGTGCCGTTTCCTACCGCTGGGAATTCGGGGATGGGGCTACTTCCACAGAACAAAGCCCTGTACACACGTACCCTGAAAAAGGTAAATATGTGCCCACTTTATATGCCACCACTAAAGATGGCCGCGTATCTGAAGGCTCCACAGTGATCTACATTGCCAAAACATCGCCCGTGAAACTGAATGATAATTCACTGGCAGACTGGGATAACGTATCGCAATACGTACTTACTTCCGGTGCCGGTGAAAAATTCTTCCGCAAAGCGAAGTTCGATTACGATGCATCCTATGTATATGTATACCTGGAAGTGAACAGTACAGAAGCCAACGGAGATATCTACGACTTTTACCTGGATACAGATAATAGCACCACTACGGGTTTGCTGACCAGTATTCCCGATGGCGGATACGATGTACTGCTGGAAGGAAATATCCTTGGGGACTGGCTGGATGCCTTCAACCACAAAGGAGCACAAAACGCCTTCTCTTTTGAACCCAGTGGTGCAACAGAACATTTCCAGGTAGGTACTAAAGTACAGAGCGGCGGTGTGCTGAAGTTTGAAATGCGTATCGTTCGTTCCAAGATCAAAAATTTAGCTGCTACCACCGCCTTCCGTGTAGGTATCATGGCCACAAAAAGCGACTGGTCTGCCGGATTAGGCCAGATACCTGATGCCGGGCAACCCTCTCTCCTGATCAACTTTGAATAACATTATAACCGGGGCATTATGGCCCCGGTTATTTTTTTGCTATTTTGTACAGATATGACCACTACCTTAAAACCGGAAGGAAGATTATTATCCTTAGACGTCATGCGGGGCATGATCATGATCTTCCTCGCTGCCGAAAGCGCCAATCTCTACCACGCTATAGAAGACTTACAACCAGGTGTACTGATAGATCAGTTCTTTCACCATCCCTGGCATGGCCTGCGTTTCTGGGACCTGATACAACCTGCCTTTATGTTCATGGCCGGCACGGCGATGTACATAGCCGTAGAACGTAAAAGGAGCAAGGGTGTATCCGAACGGGATAATTTTAAACACATTGCCATACGGAGCCTGAAGTTATTCCTCCTGGGCACCGGCCTGCATTGTATTTATGCGGGCAAACTGGTATGGGAACTCTGGAACGTGCTCACACAATTATCCTTTACCACACTGGTGGCTTATTTCCTGATCAGGAGATCCTTCACTGTACAGATAGGTGCCGCATTGTTCATGATCATCCTCAATGATGTACTCTACAGGACCATCCTGATGCCGGGTTTTGATCAGCCATTTGTACAGGGGCATAATTTCGGGGCTTATATGGATACGTTGTTCATGGGTAAGATCAATAACGGAGGGTGGGTAACGATCAACTGCATTCCCACCGCTGCGCATACCATTTTAGGGGTAACCGCAGGAAAGCTATTAATGAGTTCCCGGTCTTCCGCGTTTAAAATAAAAACCCTCATCATATCCGGCCTGATTGCCTTAGCGCTTGGTTATGCGGTTGACCTGAGTGGTATTTCCCCTATTATCAAACGCATCAGCACCGGCGGATTTGTTTTAACCTCCCTGGGTTATGTTACCCTCATCCTTGCAGCCCTGTATTGGTGGATAGATATAAAAGACCATAAGAAATATACCTGGATTGCCGTGGTAGTGGGCATGAATTCCATTTTCATCTACATCTTCTTTGAAACCGTAGGGTATCAATGGGTTAATGGGGCCGTGGGTATTTTTGTGAAAGGAGGTTTGGGCTTTTTAAGCATCCCCGAAAACTGGCAGACCCTTGGTTCGGCAATAGCCGTACTGCTGTTAGAATGGTATCTTTGTTACTGGCTGTATCAGAAAAAGATCTTTTTTAAGTTGTAACTTTACGGGGTAACCAATATCCCTATATTCATGACCTATCAGCCAATTGAGCCAACGGGCGCAGCCTATTCGCAGGCTTATGCAGTAAGCAGTCCAAAACGATTTGTATTTGTAAGCGGCCAGGTGCCGGAAGACGAACGGGGTTATATTCCCGATAATTTCCGGGACCAGTGCAGGCTTACCTGGCAGAACATTGAGGCCCGCCTGAAAAATGCCGGCATGACGCTGGAAAACATTGTAAAGATCACCATCTTCCTGGCCAGCCGCCAGTTCCGAGAAGAGAATTTCGAGATCAGGAATGAAGTGCTGGGCGATCATCAACCCGCTATGACCATTGTGATCGCCGGGATCTATGATGATCAGTGGTTATTGGAGATAGAGGTAGTAGCCGCAGATTAACTACACTAATAAGAACTCCCCTGTTATCTTCTCCTGCCCGTTGATGATAACAGACATCTCATGCTTTCCCGCATAGAACGTTCGTGTAGTGATCAGGATAAATTTCTGCTTCCTGAGGATCTCCGCCTGCTCACCCGGCCCGTATGGTTTCTCGCTGATCTTAAACACTTTTTTGGACAAATGCCCATTGGCCTTCCTGTAATAGATCGCATATTCCAGCCGCACGGTTTGTGTAGTCGTGTTATTGTTACGGATCGAAAATGAGAATGCCAGGGCATCACCTATCTTCACTTTCGGTGTGAGTATTTTAAAGTTACTGAGTTGTATATTGCCCCCATCCAATCCATAGTACTGCAATATCTCTGCATGTCCCTGCTTCAGTAAAGTACGGCAGCCATGTTTGATAATAGCATCCGTTTCCTTCCCGATCCCTTTCCATTTTTTAGCAATGTTCAACACCAGCTGGGGATGATCTTTTGAAATATCATTGAGGTTGTTCGCTACACTGCGCCTAACCCATTCCGAAGGATCATTCTTCAGGTTTTCCAATAAGGCCAGCACAGGCAATGGATCTTTCTTTAATGCAGGAACAGCCATCGCCCAGGGTAATTTAGGGCGCATCCCTTCACTGCTCAACCGCCTTACTTTATGATTTTTGTGTAGGGACCATTTCGTCATCTGCTGCATCATCTTCTCTCCATACTTTAAGAGGAAAGGCCTTACTGCAAATTCACAACTTACAAACTGTGTAACCTGCTCCAGTGCCTTAACTGAATGCTGGTAATGTTCCAGGCCATACACCTCTATATAATCAGGCAGGATCATAAAGGCCAGGCTGTCTTCCCCGAAATCGTTTTCCCGCAGGGAGCTGATGATCTTTCCTAAAAGCTGGGTGGTAGCAGCATAATCTTCCGGAAAGAAAGAATGAAGCACCGTAGTAGTGTGCCTCATTCTTTCTTTTAATTCCTTCAGCTCAAAATCTTTCGTGAAGATGCGCTTGAGGAATTCCTTTTTAGAAAAGGAAGGAATATGTTGTATAAGTATAGTTGAAAATCCTTCGTAGAATTCTTTGGAGTAAATTTCTTTCAGTAAACTGGCCATGCGTAAATTTATAACTTCTGCCGCAGGATCACAAAATCACCCGGTTTGATCAACTCCACCGGGCCATTCCCCGTATTAAAAGTTAATGTCTGCGTATCACCGGGTTGCATAACCGGGAGGTTAAGTGTCTGATCCCCATGTTTTACTTTATATCCCTTCAGCGTATAAGCAGGGAAATCTGCTCTCGACTTAATCCTTACGGTTAGTTTACCGCCCAGGTTACTGACTATTTCTATTAATGCCGGAGAGAATTCTTTCTGTATGATGTTATAGGATTCCCGTAATTGCCTGTCTGGCGTAACAATACCCCAGGACCTGTATCCATCCGGATTGGTCTGTGGGTACCGGCTGAGATAATCGTTATACGTCCAGATGGAAGCGCCCACTACATAATCTGCTTTCCGGAAAACGGCGATAGCATCCTGCAGGTATTTGATCCTGTCCTGTTCCGTTTTGTTGACGGTGGCCATGATGCCAAATTCACTGATGTATACCGGTTTGGAAGGATATAGTTCATGAATGCGCGCCACCCATTCTGCATGTTTGGCATATACATTCGCACTCACGAAATCAACATATTGAGAGGCCTCATCTTCCGGTTTTTTAATGTAATCCCTGAAAACAATATTACTTGCAAAAGTGATCAGCCGGGTAGCATCCAGCTCTCTCGCAAACTGGGCCATGTCTCTTACCCATGCCTGTCCTTCCGCACGGTGAGAATAGAATTCATTACCTAATGAATACGCGATCACGGAAGGATGATTCCAATCCCTTTCCACCATTTCTTTCATTTGAGACCTGAACTTTTCCCGGATCAGGGGATCGGCCATTTGTTTCGGGGAGAGTTGCCAGTTGCCGGCTTCTGTAATGATCAGCATACCATGTTTATCAGCCCAGTCCAGCAGATCTTTGGAAACGGCATGATGTGCAATGCGCGATAGCTCCATGCCGGAGGATTTGATCAGGGTAAGGTCTTGCTGCAATACATGGTTTGGATCAAGCGATCCCTGGCCCGGATAATCAGCTGGCCGGTTACAACCGCCCATTTTTACCGTCTGCCCGTTCAATAGCAACTGCGCATTCTTTACTTCAATTTTCCGGATCCCGAAATTACTTCTTACCGTATCTTCTCCGCTTATTACTTCTGCCATATACAGATACGGATTATCGTGGCTCCATAGCTGTACATCTTTTGCAGGAAGGGTAACCTGTAAGCCTCCATTTACCGGTTTAAAGCTGGCAGGTAATTTTTGCCCGCCGCTATAGAGGTTAATGAAGGCGCCATCCGTGCGGATAAAGATCCGTGCAGTACCCTTTTTCAGATCGGGTTCTGCTTCTATTTTCAGATGGTGTACGTATGTGGAAGGCCTGATCTGCAAAGCAACAGGTTTGGTGATCCCACCGTAATTGATCCAGGGGTACAACTGTGCGCCGGGAGCATTATAGTTTGAATCCCTTGTTCTGGAACCGGGAATAGTAGTGCTATCCCATGAATTATCTACTTTGATGGAAAGGGTATTCTTTTGCCGGAGATGTTGTGTTACATCTATAGTGAAAGGGGTATACCCTCCTTCATGACCACCCACTTTATGTCCGTTCAGCCAGATCTCGCATTTATAAAACACTGCATCAAAATTGATGAAAGCTTTATAGCCTGGTTTCAGCGGTTGTGCATCAAATTTCCTGAAATACCAGGCATTACCGGTATAGAAGAAGAACCGTTTATCAACAGAATAAGAATGCGGTACTGTTACTTTATCCAGCTTGTTATCCGGAAATGTTGGTGCTGTCCATCCATCCTGTTCCCCGATTTTCTGTGGGTCCAGGGCAAAGGACCAGTCGCCGTTTAGCGACTGTGCATATGTAGAGACAGTCCACATGATCACAACCGCCAAAAGAATAATTCGCTTCATTATCATCGTTTAAAAAACTTACAATCCAACTTCTTCTATTGTTTGAAAAACTTGCAATCTAACTTCTCTGCTCCCGTTTGATAGGAAGCAATGTACAAGCCTGCTGTGCGGTCTTTAATTCTCACTGTATAGTTAGACCTTCCTTTCTCTGCAGTGATTGCCTGCGCGTGTACGATCTTCCCGCTTCCAATGTTAACGATCTGGAGGAAGCCCTGCATCTTTTCCTTTGCCTGGATGATCACCTGCAAAGTCTGCCGGTCACTCTGCGGTATTACTTGTAAGGAAGCAGATGAAACAGCCCTTGCAGGCTCAGCAGCAACAGCCAGCCCGCTATGCATCAAAGCAGCACTTGTGTCCGGCGCTAACGCAATTCCCCTGATAAGTGTATTAGTTGGCGTAGTAGCTAACAGGGTAACCGGCATACCTGCAAAACTGGCATTATACCCTGTAGTGTCTAAAACGGCAACAATCTCACTATTCTTACGGGTTGCATATAATACAACATGCCCATCGGATTGTTCGCCTGTAAGCCCCCTGTAAGTATCCGCAATACTACCGATCTTTCCATTCAATACCCAACTCCCTGATACCAATGAGTATTTGGACAATGCATTAGTCCCTTCCTCGGCCACATACATCACATCTAAACCCGCCACTGAAGTACTAAGGTCTGCAAAGTAAATGCCATAAGGACTTCCCGAAGCAGTGGCAAATCCCGGAAGGTTCGTTAATATCTGCCCTGCTGTTTTCGGAAGGCCCGTTCCTATTTTCGCGATGCGGTAATTGGTGGCAGTGGTAGAAGTATATAACTGGTTGTCGAAGATCTGCAGGCAGCGGCCTGTTTGGGTAGCCAGGGCAACGGAAGCAGCGGAGCCAAGTGTAGTATATCTGATCCCATTGTTCCCGCCGGTTGTCCAGATATCTGTGCCATTACTTGTTACGGCAGACCTTACCACCACACCGCTGAAAGTATTCAAACTGGTGGTAGTATTAATTGTGCCTGCGGCATTGACAATTCCAATAACCCTGTTCAGGGTGGAAGTACTTACACTGGCCAGTCCCGGAGCGGCATCATAACCTGCGAGTGCAAGAAAACGTCCATCAGGAGAACGGCTGAGGTATCCTTCTGTATGATTTGTTGCAGATACGGCCAATGTGAGTTTTTTATTGAGGCCAATAGCGGCGACCGGCATGGGGATACTTCTCACCAGCACACCGGCGGGCGTATATTCATCGAGGAAAACAGGATGCGCATTCCCTGTCACCAAAGCAGCCGTGCCATCTCCGATCCTCGTTACCACAATATTTCCCGCAATGAAGGGTGGAAAATCCAGCAAAGGTTCTACATGCAGCACATTCGAATTGCCGCCGCTGCCAACAGGTACAAAAGCAGTATCCGTGGTCAGCAGTAATTTATCGCAGCGGGCAAAGTTCTGCGAGCTGTCAAATATTTTGATCGTAACATTTCCTTTCGGGAGATAGAACGTACCGCCGTTCTGCCAGGCGTAGCCATTGATGCCATGCGTACCAAATTCTCCGGCTACTAATTGCCCGTTCACAAACACTTTGAATTTCCTGGTGCCGGGGCCGATAGCAAAATCCCTGGCCCTCACCCATAACTTATAAGTACCTGCGGAATCTATGCGGATAGTGGTAGTAGCAGTAAGTTCACTGCTATCCCTTCCCGCCACGCGGGATGTGAAACCCTTCAGTACGGTGGCATTTTCATCGAATTCTTTTGTCCAGTTCTTCGGGTCTTTAAAATCTTCTGCTTCTATCCAGAGATCATGACCTGTTGATTGAACAGGAAGTTTCAGAGAATCCAGGTAAGCGATGAAAGCAGTTTTACGTGTGTTGTAATTGGCAGGAGATATTTCATAGCAACGCAGGTAATCAAAGAACACAGCACCAGAATCTGTAGCATTGGGTTTGGTGGCAATACCGGATAACCAGAGATAGAGATCATGTGTGGGCAAGGCCCTTGTGTCTATCGTTTTAACCAGTGTGCCGTTATAGAAGTAGTTGAGATAGTCCGGCGTATATTCAAAACCGAAGGTATTGTAGGAGGTAGTAAGGTTTTCCGTAACCGTTCTGTAATCCCTGTTGGCATTGCCTTGTATGGGATACCACTGGATAGTGCCATAGGTGTAATAATTAGCCGCGTAATCAGGATAGTGCTCAAAGCAATCTATTTCTATCCTGTTCATCGTCTGGCTGCTACCGGCATTGGGATCATCGAAACCACTCAGCCAGGAAGTCCAGAAGGCCTCATGCCATCCGTAACCGCCGTCTATTTTTACACTTACTTCGTAGTATCCATACCTGCGGGGAGTTTTGGTGATGATACCACCGCCGGTGAATTCCTTCCCCATGAAAGATTCTTTTTTCAGATCGATCCTGATCTTTCCACTGTCCTGCGCTACATTCTCAGATCGCTGATAACTGGTGCCGCTGGACCCGATGCGGTATTTCCACATCGTGGTATCAAGCGTGGAGGTATTGAATTCATCTGACCAGGTGAGTGTATAACCTGAAGGAGCCTGCGCCTGGCTTTGCAATGCAAAAAGGAGGAACAGCGCGATTGCGTGTACAGTTTTTCTCATGGAAGTTCATAATGTGGTTAATTAAATTTGAAGATTTAATTCCTTTATACACCACATATGCCAGCCGAAATAGCCATGGGAGCATTCCCATTCTGTGGGAACATTCCCATTATACGCTGTACAGCACTTCTTCCGGAGCTTTGGCGATAGCATGCTCCAGTGCAAAACGGATCAGTACCAGGGTACCATCCACTTCGCCGTTTGTAAGCACATCTTCTTTGGATACGGAGATACTGCCAGGCACATCTTCATTCATAATATGCACCCTTTCCGTAGTGAGGTCGCTATGGGGAGTTGGGCTAACGCCTGCTTTCTGGTCCATGATCAGTTTGGCGGCAGTTCTGCCGATACCGTTATCCCGGATGCTGCAGATCAGTTGGGTGGCCGTGCAGGAGAATTGAATATGGATCTCTCCATGCCGGTTGCTGTTCATGATGCCATGATACAAGGAGTTCTCTACGTAATGATATAATAACAAAGGAGGAATCCTGATCTCATTAACGGGTACGTCTTCAGCTACCTGCAGATCGTAACTGAATTTGCCGGTAAACCTGATATGCTCCATGCCCAGGTATTGTTCCAGCATCAGCACTTCCTCCGCAACACTCACCGTGGTTACATTTGCTTGTTGAATGATCAGCCGCATGAAGCGGGAGAACCGCGCCACGTATTTCAACGCAATGGATTTATCTCCCTGGTTGATGTAGTACTGCATGTGATTGAGCGAATTGAAAATGAAGTGCGGGTTCATTTGTGCCTGCAATACTTTCATTTGCAGTTTCCGGTTCATCAGGGCAATCTCTTCGTGTTGCCGGGTGATGATACTATTGCGTTGGATCAGCTGGTCGTTCAATCTTTTCTTTGTTCTGTAACGATTGTATAACAGGATGGTGATGATCACAATTACCAATGCGCCGCCGATGGAAATGTTGCGCATCATTTTCTGATGTTCCACCTGTAATGCCGTTTCAATTAGCCGCTGGGATACGAGTTCCCTTTCCTTCGTCAGGAGTTCTATATCTGCGCTCTGCTGTGCTGTTTCGTTCGTACCCGGTCCGTCCATAATGATCCGGCCTATTTCACTTCCCAGGTATTTGGCCAGCAGGGAATCCGTTTTCCGCTTGCAGGCAAAGCTCTGGAAGTATTCATTCACAACAGGTCCCCAGTCGCTGTTCTTAGAAAAGATCCCTGCAAAACCGGGGCGCTCCGTTACCAGGATGTGCTGGCGTTTCACTTTGATCCCCTTCTGCAAGGCCACTACATAAATGGTGAGTGGAATATACCCGAAACCATTCTGCCTGCCGGCTATCTTCCGCAATACTTCATAATCATCGTATTCGCTGTAGATGGTAAAGTTCCGGCGTGCCTGCAGTTTTTTGAGATCATCTTCCATGGTGGTATGCGCCATGGTATAACCCTGTAACATTTGAAGATGATCAAAAAAAAGCTGGGGAGTAGTGTAGAGGGGTAATTCATTACTGGTAACAAGGATGTTGAGGTCTGGCATGTAAGGAGGGGTGAAATTCACTTCATGCCTGCGCTCCGGGGTAATGGAGAAAAAAGACCAGCCAAACACCCCCGGTGCTGTATGGTCCTTTACTTTACGGTATATGCTTTCGAAGCTGCCCGCATTTTCCCATTTGATACGGAGATCGTAATTGTATTTCTGTTTTACATATTGCACAAAGGACTCCATCAGCTCAAATTCCACGCCCTGTAACTGTCCTTTGCTGCCCGCGTAAATGAATGGGTCTATATCATACCAGTAGGCCGTGATGGTACCTTTGCCTGCTTTTTGCACCTGCGCCCAGCTATCAGCTTCGTTAATGCCATCCGCAAAAACCGGAGAGCAGGTAAAGAGCAGAATAATTATTGTACGCAGCAGCCTCATCATATACAGTAAAAATACTGAATAGCAGGAGATTTAGCCTGCCCGGTTTAATGTTTTTGGGTCCCGGATTAATGAAAGCGCCCTCCGGCTTAACGGATTCAGGCCCTTTTATCCAGCCTGGAAGGCGCAACTCCGTAGGCTTTTTTGAAGGCAAAGGAGAAATGGGAGAGGTCTTTGAACCCTACTTCCAGGTATACATCAGAAGAGCGCCAGCCTTTTTCCTTGATCAGGTGGTAGGCATCATCCAACCTTTTTTGCTGTAACCAGCGGTTAGGGGAAGTATGGAAGATCTTCTCAAAATCCCTTTTGAAAGAGGCCAGGCTCCTGCCCGTGAGGTAGGCAAACCGGCTGATATCCACATTGAACTTATAGTGTTCATTCATATAAGCCTCCAGGTCAATTTTCCCGGGAGCACTGAAATCAAACAGCACATCCTGCAAAACGGGATTCGTTTCCAGGAGGATCATGATCGCTTCTTTTACCTTTAAGCCCATGAGGATGGGACTGCCTTCCATATAAGGTTTGAGAGAGTCTATGAAGTTTTTAAAGAGCGGGTTCGGTTTCAGCAGCAGGGCATTTTCTCCTGTGTACGTTTTTTTCATTTTCAGACCGTGCTCTTCACTGACCGCATGCAGGGTTTCCTGGTCCAGGAATACGGAAATAGACCGGAACTCTTCGCCCGGAGGAGGTTTTTTCAGGAATCGCGCCAATTGGTTCTTTCTGAAAAAGAAGTAATCTCCCGGGTTGATATTGTATGTTTTGCCGCTTACCATTATTTCCAGCGTGCCGGACAACTGGTACCCGAACACATGTCCGGGTACAAACTGTTCGCCTTCCCTGTTCTTTTCAGTATAACAGGAGTATAGAATAGGTGGTCTGTTATCTTTTTCCTGCGTGGGCATATGCATTCAAAGTTAATTGTTTTTAGCGTTGGTGAGTGTTTTGCCCATCTCTGTATCCAGGAAGTTCACTGCTTCATCATGGTCTGTAGAAAGGCTCACCGGTAACCACTTTTCCATTTCTGCATCCCTGTCTGCATTTGCTTTTTTAAGCAAGCCGATAGCTTCGCTGCCCAAAACCAGGTGTACAGGCGGAGTGGGATCATCTGCCAGGTTGATCATGGCTTTTGCTGCTTTTGCAGGATCACCCATCGGCACAAAATCTCCTTTTCTGATGTATTCTGTTATCCAGTCTACCGTGGTTTCATACCCTTCTACTTTTTCTGCATAGGTCATGGAGTCGCCGGCCCAGTCTGTTCTGAATCCGCCGGGTTCTACAGAAGTAACGTAAATACCTAATGGTGCTACTTCTTTTGCCAGTGCTTCAGAAAAACCACTTACGCCGAATTTTGCGGCCTGGTAAATAGAAACGCCGACATTACCGGTACGTCCGCCAATGGAGCTGATCTGTAAAATACGTCCTGAACGCTGTTTGCGCATGTAAGGTAAAACCGCGCGGGTCACCTCAATGGGGGCGTAGAGGTTCGTTTCGAGCTGACTGCGTACCTGCTCATCCGTGAAAGCTTCTGTAGCGCCTGTGATGCCAAAGCCTGCATTGTTAACCAGCACATCTATCTTTCCAAAATGCGCAACAGCGTCTGCTACTGCCTGGTGTATTTGTTTTTGCCGGGTCACATCCAGCTGGAGTGCGAGGAGTTGTGCAGGATATTTTTCCCGGAGGTCTTTTAATTGCTCAGGTTTCCTGGCGGTTGCGGCTACCATGTCGCCTTTTGCCAGTACTGCTTCTGTAAGGCTGCGTCCCAGCCCTCTTGAACTACCTGTGATAAACCAGATCTTTGCCATGTTTTTATGTTTTATAACACAAAGGTCGGGCGATTACCGGTAGTGGGTTTTGCTGTAGAGCTCAGATTTGTTTGTTAAAAGGCTCATGTTTTGCTTTCAGGCGTTTCGCAATAAACGGTACTAAAAAAGCGCATAACAGTCCTGCCACAAAATGCATCGGAATGTCCATTACCCGGAACGCCGGAGGAACAGCAGACCCGTCTTTTAAAGTGGGATGCCCCATTACACTTAATATAGTTACGATAACAGCACCTGTTTTAAAGAGCCATTCTCTTTTACGTAATAACCAATAAACCAGTGAACCCGCCAGTATTGTTGAAAACGACATTACCAGTATAGGCATCACGCCAATGATCTCAGCCCAGGGATTACCATTTTTTGCCGTATTGATGTAGAACCATACCAGGTTGATGATGGCTGCTATGCTGGCGGTAATAAGCCAGGCTTTCAGGATCGTTTTCATATGAAGGATTTAGAATGGTCTTTTGCAAAATCGTAAATGCTTCTTCCGGGTTTTCCTAAAATTTCTGCAACGTTATCAGAGAACAGTTTTTCCGCAGCACCAGACCGTTGGCCCATATCAACAAGCAGGTTCATCTGAACGGCCCATTCCGGGAAACCTGCTTTTTCCATACGTGCTTTTCCTTCTTCCGGTGTTTGGGGAATATAGGTGACTGTTTCGCCAATGGCATCGCTGATGGCGGCAGCAACCTCATAATAACTGACAGGTGCAGGCCCCGAGAGCGGGATGATCTTATTGATATACTTTTTGGGATCAGTGAGTAATGTAAAGGCCACTTCTCCAATATCCCTGGTGTCTGTAAATGCTTTTTTCCCGTCACCTGCAACAGCATAGATCTTCCTTTCCTGCCGCACATTGTTGGCCAGGTTGCCCAGCCAGTTCTGCATGAAGGTCTGCGGTTGTAAACTGTTCCAGTTCATACCGGAATTGCGGAGATATTCTTCTATCTGCCAGTGTACCTGTCCCGTTCTGTCTTTTGATGTGGGCGATGCACCGGGAGTGGAAAGCTTTACAATATGTTCCACACCTGCATCTTTAGCAGTATCAATGAACCTGCGTTGTACATCAAACATATCTGCTGTTACAGCGGTATTGAGGAACAGCTTTTTTGTTCCGGCCGGTATATTATTTTCCACCCAGTTTATATGGGGTAGTATAACTGATCTTGAAAGATCGCTTGTGACAGCATTACAGGGAATACCAGCTGCCGAAAAGAATTTTATTATTTCACTGCCTGTTTTGCCTGTGGCACTTAATATGGTGAACATAGTAATATATTATTTAGTCGACTAAGTATATAGATAAAAAAACTTACTTCAAATTGATGAGTACCTGTTGCAGCAATTCCCGCAGCGTATTTTCCTGTTTTTCCGTTAAACCTTTTGTGGTAAGTGATTCCATTGTTTTCCAGACCCTGGCGATCTTGGTCAATGCTTCTTTTCCTTTGGGAGTGAGGTATATCCTGGATGTTCTTTTGTCGTTGGCATCTTTCTCTTTTTTAATCATCCCGGATGTTTCCATCCTCTCTATCATACTTGCGATGGTGCCATGCTGGATGCATAACTTTTCTACCAGTGAAGAGACTGTCTGCCCATCTTCTATGCTCAGGTGATAAAGTAAAGCATCCTGCCCGGAATGGATCTCCGCTTCGGCTAACAAGGCATTGCTTTTGTTCCTCCGCAGCTTGCAGATCTGGATCAGCAGATTGCCGATAGCGTTATTTTGGGCAGGCTGTTTGGTCATAGAACACAAATATAGGGAAATATATTTAGTCGCCTAAGTATTTTTTATTTCTCCACTTCAAACTCCGTCCGCCGGTTTTCCCGATGCTGTATTTCCGTGCAGGAAACGCCGTCCGTACAGTCATTCACCGGTTTTTCTTCTCCATAACCTCTCGCCGTCATCCTGTTCCGGGCAATACCTTTTGCCACCAGGTAATTCACTGCGGCCTGTGCTCTCCTTTGAGACAATGCAAGATTGTATGCCTTTTTGCCTCTTGCATCCGTATGCGCATTGAGTTGAATGCGGATCTCCGGTCTTTCTTTCAGCCTGAGCGCTAATTCATCCAGGTCCCTGGCAGCATCTTTTTTAATACTGGCTTTATCGAAATCATAATAGATGATCAGGCGGATAGGTTCTTCTACGGGAAGAGGATTGGGTAATGTGGTAACCGGTTTCTCTTTTTCTTTTTCCTTTTCAGGAACTACGGCTACCGGTGCTTTTACTTTTTGCTCGTAACTGTAAATATCATCACTGCCTTTGCCTCCCGGCCGGTTAGAAGTAAAATATCCTCCGGAAAAATAAAGATCATCTGCCGGGCTGTTCATGGGGGTACCGAGGTTTACAGGTTGCCCGTTCTCTATTCTGTATATATCCAGTCCGCCCATACCAATGTGCCCATCTGAAGAAAAATAAAAAATGCCGTTTTCATCTATATACGGACTCCTTTCCTGCCCGGTAGTATTGACCCCATCACCCATTTTAACAGCTTCTCCCCAATTATTATCACCTGTTCGTTCACAATAATAAATATCGGTACCACCCGTTGTACCCGGCATGTCTGAAACAAAATACAAGCGTTTGCCGTCCGGTGTAATGAACGGATCACCTACTGAATAGGCTAATGCATTATTATAACGGAAGGGAACAGGTGTACTCCATGCGCTGGTATCCGTTGCCCTGCTCACGGAAAACGTTTCTATATAGATGCCATAGGCACTGTCTTTTGCAAGGAACTTCCGGGGCTTCTTCGCAAAATGGGTTTGGGTGAAGAACATTTCCAGTCCATCTTTACGGATGCTGGGCATGCCGCTATGATAAGCTTTCCCAAGGTTCACAGGCGTAGCGTTGTTACCCGTATACAGTTGCAGATAGTTGTTGGCGGTCCATCCATACTGATCTGTACGCACAGGATTGCCATTGGAGAATTTGAGGAAATGTTTTTTGCGGAATGCCGCCGGCTTGTCTGAAACCCAATATAACTGGTCACCTTCTTTCAATGCGCCCATATCAGTGTATGCACTGTTTAGCTGAGCCGTATTGATTATAACTATTGGTTGTGGAGATTGCATCCACCATGCAGCAGAATCACAGGAAACCAGCAGCCTGTTAAGTTCGGCTGCTGGTACGGGGTTTCCATTCATCGTAAGACAGCGGGAGAATTGTTCCTTTGCCGTTGCGTATTTGCCATTTTGTTGTAACGCTAATCCATAGTAATAAATATCAGGTGCCGTTGCTTCCGGTAATATTGCCAGGCGGCCATACCATTTTTCAGCAGCAGGATAATCCCGCAATTGCCTGTAAGCATTGGCGGCTGCACGGGCATTTGCAGCAGTTGCACGTTTGTTATAAGCCTTTTCATACAACGAGGCGGCTGCTGCATAATGATATACTTCCTGCTGGGAAGCTGCTCTGCGGGTAATGTACTGTCCTGCTGAAGCGGTATATACAAGCAGGAAGCCGGATATGATGATGAATAACTTCATGTGTTTGCTCCGTTTAATGGATCAGAAGTAACGCGGTGTAAGCATTCTTGCTTTCCGGGGGGTGAAGAAATAACCAAGGGATATTTCATGCGAACCATAATTATAATCTCCTAATTGATTCAGAGGGATATCATAACCATAGCCGATCCTTAATTTCTGTGCCACATAGATCTCCGCCAGCATTACAAACGCCGCTGGTTTTTTCAGCGCAGGGTCCAGGTCTTTTTTCTTGATCACATTAAAAGCTGTTCTGTAGGAAGCGCCTATCCATATCTTTTCTGCAATAAGCAGGAATGCATTCAGGTCAAGACTGCCCGGCCCCGCAAAATCTTCCTTCCACATAAAAGAAGGTTTCAATAGGAAACTCTCTGAAAGGGGGACCAGTCCGCCTGCTGTGAGATAGGCATGCATCTTTTTCTCCGGGAAATAATGCTCCGGATCTTTATTAGGATGCATATAATGCACCAGGATGTTATCTACGGAAAGCCCTGCATAGATGCGGTCGTTACTATAATAGATCCCGGCGCGCGCATCCGGCAGGAGGATAGACCTGCGCTGATTGAGCAGTACAGGGTCTGCCACATCGTTGGGATCCAGCTTGCTGCCATTCAGTTGATAGTTTACAATACCTGCACCAATGCCCAATGCTAACCGGCCTCCTTTATCCGGATCACCAACAGGGATACGGTAGGCATAGTTTAAATATGCCATGGTATTTGATTCTGCGCCTATTTTGTCGCTCATCAGCTGAAGCGCCAGGCCTACTCTTTCATTGTTCGCAGTAGCATCAGCTGCGAAAGAAATGGTTTGCGGCGCGCCGTCCAATCCTGTCCATTGATTACGGTAGAAGGCAGAGAGATTGAGCTGTTCGCGGTATCCTGCATAGGCGGGATTGATATAGATGCCGTTGAACATATACTGACTGAACTGTGCATCCTGCTGCGCTGTAGCAGACAAACACAGGAGTAAGGAACTTGCAAGCGTGATAAAATATGCTTTCATGTGCTTTGCTTTATAAGTGATGCGATCACCTGTTGATCATAAGATATCCTTTCAGGTCGTGATTTTTCCCTTGCCTGTCTGTTAACCGGAGGATATAGAAATAAGTGCCTTCTGCTAATCCATTGCCTGTCCAGTCATTAGTATAGTTGCGTTTCTCATAAACATGATTACCCCAGCGGTTGATGATCGTTAACTGGTTCTGTGTATAGAGTTCCAGGCCTTTGATCACAAAGCGGTCGTTGAATCCGTCTCCGTTTGGTGTGATCACATTCGGTATTTTCAATCCTACTATTTCTTTGGGTGCTGCGGCAGTATTATTAGCCGGTACATTATCTGTCTGGCTCGAAGCAATGGTCACAGTGTTTTGTATAACGCCCAATTGCGTAGGTTTCACGGTAATAGTGAGTGTATTGGATGTGTTCGGCGGCAGTGCAGGAATATTCCAGGTAACTGTGCTGTTGCCTGTTACGGTGCCTGCACTCGCATTGGTACTTACCAGTTCTACTGTGACCGGTAGTACATCCGTTACCACTACGTTCGTAGCTGTACCCGGACCATTATTGCTGGCCGTTATAGTATAATTGAATGGATCTCCAATACCCGTTGGTGCGTTATCTGCTACTACGGTTACTGATACATCAGCCACCGGTACGGTTACCCTGATGCTGAAAGTGATGCTCACCGTACAGTTGCCACCACCGGTATAACTATAAGTAAGCGTATGTGTACCCGCACCTGCTGTTGCCGGATTAAAGTAGAACCGGCCAGCTTCAGTTACCACACCTGTTCCGCTAAAATTGCCACCGGTAGTATTACCCGTTAGTTCACGCCTTGCATCAGTAGTGGTCATATCCGCCGTGCTACTGGTAACCTGTAATGTTGGTTTTGCAAACACAGTAACGGTGAGGGATGCACGGGGGCTTTCACAACCACCCGCGTTTGTCTGCGAAGCCCAGTATGTGCTAACACCTGCTGTAGTAGTTGATGGTATAACAGGTGATGCCAAGGCTAATCCTCCAGTTCCTATATTGTACCATTTGATGTTTGTACCCGTAGCTGTTAGGGCTGTGGCTACATCTCCCTGGCAGTAGGTAATATTCGCAACAACGGGTGCAGCCGGAGTTGCAGGTTGTGCATTGATGACTACCTGTGTTGCAGTAGAAGTACAACCCGCCGCATTCCTCGCAGTTACCTGGTACGTCCCTGGAGCTACATTGGTGAATGTTGGCCCTGGGAGGTAATCTGTTCCGTTAATAGCGTATGTTAAGCCAGCTACAGCAGTCACAGTAATTGTACCTGTTACCACAGCACATGTTGGTTGTGTAGGAATAGCGGCAGGTGCAGCCGGAGTTGCAGGTTGTGCATTGATGACTACCTGTGTGGCAGTAGAAGTACAACCCGCCGCATTCCTCGCAGTTACCTGATACGTCCCTGGAGCTACATTGGTGAATGTTGGCCCTGGGAGGTAATCTGTTCCGTTAATAGCGTATGTTAAGCCAGCTACAGTAGTCACAGTAATTGTACCTGTGGCCACAACACATGTTGGTTGTGTAGGAGTAGCAGTAGGTGCAGCAGGAGTTGCAGGTTGTGCATTGATGACTACCTGTGTGGCAGTAGAAGTACAACCCGCCGCATTCCTCGCAGTCACCTGATACGTACCGGGAGCTACATTGGTGAATGTTGGCCCTGGGAGGTAATCTGTTCCGTTAATAGCGTATGTTAGACCAGCTACGGTAGTCACAGTAATTGTACCCGTTGCCACAGCACACGTTGGTTGTGTAGGAATAGCGGCAGGTGCAGCCGGAGGAGGTGTTACGGTGATCTCAATAGCCGTGCTTGTAGAAGAACATCCCGAATTTACTACCCGCCTGAACCATGCAGTAGCACTTAAAGCAGCCGGTGTATAGTCCTGTGTATTATTAACGCCGGCAGCAGCTGCAAATCCTGCACTACTACTGGTTGTACTGGATTCCCATAGATATACAAAAGCCCCGGTACCACCGGTAGGAATACTTCCTGTCAACACAGCAGGTACCGCTCCCGGACAGATCTGCTGTGCAGCACTGATGGTATTATTCGTTACAGCACTACCTACCGTGACAGTGCTTGTCTTAATATTATTACATCCTGCTCCTGAAGGTGCTGCATCACATTCTGCCAAAGCATCTGTTGGAACAGCATTATCCGGGTTTGTGGCATCAGGGTCTGTGATATCAGCCGTCCGCGTAATATCAGCGGATGTACTGATCGAACTTCCTGTAACCGTTCCTGTTATCGTAAACACAATCGTACCACCATTGCTCATGCTTAGATCTGCATGATATACACCGGCTGCATTCACTACCCCGCTTAATGTAACTGTTCCATTTGTAACGGCATTGGTTACAGTCGCTCCCGTGAAAGTCGGGGGAAAGCGGAAATTAAAGGGTGCATTCGCAACAGTACTCGGCCCATTGTTCTGCACTTCCACTTCATAACTGGCGGACGTACCTGCACAGAAAGCAGCAGCGGAAGGTGTGATACGTACCACTTCAAGGTCCGCCTGCCCCACTACAAGGTTCACTGTATTCAATAAAGGTGGGCTGCTGATATAGCTCCAGCTATCCATCCCATTATCATTCCCAAAGTTCAGGTTCCAGATATGACCGTTGATAGCGCTGCTTTGCCCGTCCAGGTTACGTTTGGGAGAAGACGGTGTTCCAATGTTGGGGATATTGGTATCATCCCAATACAGCATATTATTCGGTGCACCCGGTCCGTTTATGCGTGTTACAATAATACCTGTTGGATTCCTTTCCACATCCAGCAAAGGAAAATGTACCTCTCCGCTGAAGAGTTCAATGTGGATACTACCCGGCAGGAAAGTTGTGCCACCGGGTACGGGATTTCCTTCTCCATCCAATGCATCCCAGGCTACAGTATTATTACCGATCACCGCAGAACCCGTCAGCAAGCGATCAGCCAAGTCTGTGAAGATGCCATTCTGGTTAACATCCAGGCTGATCCTGTAAGCTCCTGCTGCAGTAGAGTTAAAAGTAAAATTACCTCCAAGCGGAGCCGTGCCTGATTGATTAGGCGTACCTTCTATTCCCGTAAAAGTAAAATTGCTCAGCGTTGGAACAACCGGTGTAGCGAGCAGCCATGTTGTTTGTCCGCCAACGGTAGGAGCTGAAGCAGGAAGATCACTATTAGGAGTAGAGAAAAATAATTTATAGGTGACGTTTGTTGCATCGTCCGGCATAGTAGGATCATGCACAGGAATAGTGCCCGCAGTGGTACCAATACCTGCAATGCTATGATAACTTGCATCGCCGGACGCATTTCTGAATCCTTTGTTATTCACAAAGAAATCAAAAGCAACACCCTGCATACCATTTGCATTTACGGTGTATTGATAACCATCGCGCGTGAGGATATTAAAAATACCGTTGAAGGAACCAAAATTAGCACCCACACTGGAAGTGATGCCGGCAAACATATTCAGATATGCCCGCCCGTTTATAAATGCAGTATTACCTGCATTCCGTACACTCACATCAAAAGCTGCAATATACCAGCTGTTAGGATTCTGCGTCCATGGATTGTTTGCAGGAACAATTGGAGCAGTACCTCCCGCCACCGCCGGATTAGTGGGATTAAAAGTAATCTCCCAAACACCCGCCTGCCCTGCACCTACGTTAACGATGTAGGGGTTGTAGCCCGGGTCCACACCATTGGTCGTTAAACGGGGGCCAAGGGTTTCTTCTGTTCTGTCTGCTATAAATCCAATGGTAGTACTATTCCCTGAAGTACCTGTACTGCCATCAGGAGCGCGCCAGGTAATAGTTCCGGCACCAATACCCTGGGCACTGGAGCCCAAATAGATCCTTTCGCCCACATTAGCATAGACCTTAATAATACCAAGATAAGGGAAGGGGAACTGATCAGTGACAACTGTACTGCTTCGCCAGAAAGCACGGGAGCCTCCGTTGGCAGATAATTCTTTACTGCCTTCGGCGTGAATCTTTGGAGCGCAGCAAACTAACAGTGCAGTGTATACGAATACGCGCAAGGATACATGCATAATATGTACTGCTTGTGTAGACTGGGGGGCCAGACAACAGGTTTACCGTTTTGCACGAGGGAATAAACAGGGTTAAACGCTCTCAGATGCGCTTATACTGCAAAGTAGGGTAGGCTATGAATTCGATTGCTTGAAAGAATTGGAACAGGGAATCAACTATATGCTAATTTAAAATAAATTATCTGGATTTATTAAATATCATGATATATATTATTTGTAGCAATTTGTGTATTCCATTGCTGTGGTGTTATTTAGGAAGCCGTAAAACATGTCGCACCATATACTTTGATGCTTTTTTACCGAATCGTGTTCAGATCATTTGTTCGCTACGGGTTCGCCACGTGTTTTACCAAGGTTTACCTCGCCTATAGGCTAAAATAATATCGGCTCCCTTTACCAAAAGTAAAAGGAGCCGATGGGGCTATGGAGTTGTAGGGTAAACTTTAGAAATAGAAAGTGGCAGATGCGTTCAATACACCGCCGGTTGAGGTGCTTTCTTTTTTAACTACCCCATCCACAATGATCTGTACTTTCATGTTAGCGGAAGCATTGGCAGGGTTGCCCAAGGCTCCAAAAGAAACCGCGGCTGTACTCGCCGGCATATTAAACTCCTGGCTTTCCCAGGTGCCTACACTCAGGTTGGAGATGGTGGTGTTCTCTCCACTTGCCGCTATATATATCACCGTGTGAATAGTAGAGCCGGAAGAAACCTCTGCCCTGTATTTAATTCTATGACCTGTTGGTTTTGGATCGTCGCCTTTTCCTGAACATCCTGCAAAAGCCAGCATGCATAATAATGCGGGGAATAACAAAAGCCTCAATGATAATTTCATGATTTGATGATTTACGTTAAATGGTGATTCGGTTTAAGTCTCTGCGATGTAAAGGTACTTCTACTTACAGCTGCCGGTCAATCCTGATAACAGGGATTTATTTCTACTGGTTTTTCAGTATATTTTTACTTTATTCGCGTAATTATCAATTGTTAAGTACCTTGTTTCCATGACCCGCTTCCTACTGATTATTTGTTTCTTCGTTTGCCTGGCGCCGTTATGCACCGCCCAATTGCCTTTATTAAAGAAAGGATATGTAGATAGTATTGAACAGGTGTTACAAAAGGAGAAGAACGACAGCCTAAAGTCCAAACTTCACTTTATACTGGTTTACAGCTATCTCGCTAAAGGTGATACTGTAAAAGTATTACATCACCTTATGGAAGGCCGGAAGTTTGGCCGGAAATACCCGCTTATGTTCGCTCAGTCCTATGCGCATGAAGGGTACTATTATATTAATAAAGACATCCCCAGAAGCCAGGCTGCCTATATGAAAGCGGACTCCATCCTCATCGGGCAAACATCAAAAGACGCCTACCGGGTCCGTTCAAATGCATGGCAGAACTATGCCGTGATGCAGCAGATACAGGATGATGATGCGGGTTACGTGGAAATTGTTTTGAATAAAGCTATACCACTGGCCAAACTGTCGGAAGACAGTTCGCTGCTGGGTTCTGAATACGGAAACGTAGCCGTGGCATTCACCAATACGGAGCAGTATGAAAAAGCGGAAGAGTATTTCAATGAAGCGCTTGCCATATTAAAACCCTCTGCCAAAGAGCCTACCCGGTTGCTGATGGTATACTACCGGGCAGGGGAGAACTATATCAACTTAGGAAAATATCCGGAAGCCAAAAAAGTACTGGATGAGATGAAGGTGCTGCTTGAACCATACCCCGAACTTGAGCTGAATGCAGGATATTATCTTGTAGAGGGGCTCTATCGCCACAAGATGAAACAGTATGATTCGGCACTCGTGAGCTATGATAAAGGGATTGCATCAGCAGGGGGGGTGAACGGAAAATACAGGATAGATGAACTGGAGATCCTGAAAACAGAAACCCTGATAGAACAAAAAAAATTCGAAAAAGCAAAAGAGTTGTTACTGCGCCTGGCAAAAGACGAAGACCTGATGTCTACAGACCTTAACCGCTTAAAGGTTTATGAAGGGCTGGCTGCTTCCTACTCAGGACTGGGCAACTATTCCCAGGCCAATGCTTTATTGAAGCAATACAGCGAACTAAACGACAGCCTGCATAGGACCAGGATGAAGCGGGACATCAATGCATTGGAAGTAAAATATAAGAACGCAGAAAGTCAGAAAGAGATCATATCACTGAAAGCAAAGAACGAACAAACTGCGCTCTCTTCAAAGAACGCCTGGCTCCTCACCACCTTGCTTGCCTCAGTAAGTATCTTCCTGCTGGTAGTGATCATATTCGCCCTGCTATATTACCGGAGTCAGAAAAAGCTGGCCGCCAGACAGCTACAGGAGATCGAACAACAAAAAGAGCTGGAAATAGCTAAGGCCATGCTGGACGGGGAAGAAAGCGAACGCCGCAGATTAGCGCGCGACCTCCATGATGGATTAGGCGGTATGCTGGCCGGTGTAAAAATGAACCTCTCCGGAACTGCCAATATCACGCAGGACGAAAAGTTATTCCAGGTTATTCACCAGCTGGATAACTCCGTAAGCGAATTAAGAAGGATCGCCCGCAATATGATGCCGGAATCCCTGCTGAACTTTGGATTGGAAACTGCGCTGAAAGACATGTGTGAATTAAACTTTGCACCCGGATTAGAGATCCATTTTCAATCATTGGGCGTGCAGCCAAACCTGCCGGAAAAAACACAGATCATTATTTACCGCATTGCACAGGAACTGTTGGCCAACGCCATCAAACACTCCGGCGCTAACAGGATCATGCTGCAATGCAGCCAGAATGAAAATATCTTTTACCTGTCCATTGAAGACAATGGAAAAGGTTTCGATCCAAAAGCAGACAGGCAAAAAGGGCTGGGCTGGGATAATATCAGGAACCGCATTGAATTCCTGAAAGGTAAAATTGAAATAGACTCCGTGATTGGAGAAGGCACCACCATTAATATCGAGTTAAATGTCAGCGAATAATTTAGTTATTGTAGATGATCATCCTATCGTGATACAAGGATTGTCTGCCTTATTACAGGGAGAAAACGATCTGCATATAGCGGGGACCTTCACAACCGGGAATGCCTTCCTCGCTTTCCTGAAAGGAGCGCCTCAGGTAGATATTGTTCTACTCGATATCACGTTACCGGATATAAGCGGCGTAGAGGTATGTAAAGAAATAAAGCGGCTGTCTCCGGAAACCAAAGTGCTGATCATCAGCAATCACAGCGAACGCAGCATTATTATGCAAATGCTGCAACAAGGTGCCAGCGGGTACCTGCTGAAGAATGCTTCATCAGAAGAACTCGTGAAATGTGTACATGATGTGCTCGCCGGAAGGATTGCCCTCAGTGCAGAAGTAACCGCTATCATGACGCGTCCTTTGCAGAATGAATTAAAGAACATTCCTCATTTAACCAAAAGAGAGATACAGGTATTAGGCATGATCGCGGAAGGAAGAACATCTGCCAGTATCGCAGAAGAACTTTGCGTGAGCCAGTTCACGGTAGAAACTCACCGCCGCAACCTGATGCAGAAGTTTGATGCGAATAATACGGCTGCGCTTATCAAGATGGCGTCCGAGCATAAGTTGTTGTAATGTTATAGTGGTGTGTTTAGTGGTGACAGCGCTGTTGTTACATTATTACCATTGATAGCCTGAAGATATAATCTGTACAGGGCCGGATTTTCAGGAATACTTAAAGTAATATAAGGCCCGGTTCCCAGGCTTTTTAAGAAAACGAGGCGCCCTTTTCCATCGCCTTTTACAAGATGCCATTCAAATTTTATACGTTCCCTTTCATTTGTAAGCGCCCATTCATGATGGCGGTAAACAAGCGCGTGATAAGTTAAACGGGCGTTTACATAAGTCGCTTGTGCTGGCCTTAAGATTTTTATCCGGGGTAGTTCAGCTGCGGGAACAGTGCCACCTAATTCATAAAAAGCAGGTTTAAAACGGCCCCAATGATCTTTAAGACCGTCAAAGGTCACATGGTCCCTGCTTTCCTGGTCCTGCCAGTTAGTGATAAACACCGGCCGCCCGGTATATTGTCCCTTCACATATTGAGCAACTGATAACTGGTTGAAAAAATAGGGTTGAGAGATATTGTGCAGTTGTTGCAACTGTAGGGAATCATCATTTGCAATGATGCCGAATGCATCCGCTTCCGGCAGGGCTGTATGCATGAAGTGCAGGGTGGCAGCAATATTTTCTGCCAGCCGTACATCTACCGTTACAGGCCTTCCGGGGTCAATCTGTTTGATCGCTGCTACAAGCCCTTGTAGCCATTTGATATAGGCATCCTGTTGATATAACAGAGCGGGTTTGTAATATAGCCGTGCGAGCTGCTGGAAATTGGGATTCCCGATATTCCAGGCTATTATATCGGGGTTATTTTTTAGTTCGCTGATCCTTTGTAGAATAGCTGCTTCCAATCCTGACAACTTTTTGCGATCGCTCTCCATATCTGTTATGTCAGGTACCCAGAAGCCATATTGTATACGCATCCCTTTTTTTCGCGCAATATTCAGGATGTTACGATCATATACCCCAGGTCCATAGCGGAGGATGGTATTAATCCCCAGCGATTTCATTTCCTCAATATCACTGGTGATCTCCCGGCTGGTAAGCGTATGCAGGTTCCGGAACCATTGTTCTCCTTTATGATAACCAACACCCTTGATGGTATCCGGCATTTTCAGGGTAGAAGAGGCTGTGCGCTTTATCTCAGGGAGCAAAGCATATTGTTCCTCATCTGTCTTCCAGAATGAGAGCAGTTGAGGTTGCTGAACCTTCCAATTCAATAGCGTGTCAA
Organism: Chitinophaga niabensis; assembly: GCF_900129465.1. NCBI lineage: Bacteria > Pseudomonadati > Bacteroidota > Chitinophagia > Chitinophagales > Chitinophagaceae > Chitinophaga > Chitinophaga niabensis. Next base: position 1,672,916 of record NZ_FSRA01000002.1, read on the forward strand.
TACCAGGGCGGAGAACATTTTTGTCATAAGCGCTGTTAAACAATACTGCGGCATGAATTTCCCTGAAATCCTGCCGGATAGCGTTGAATGCCTCTTTCAGCCACTGTTCCTGGTTACCTGCATTCACAAGTGAGCCCATCTCAGACACCATAACCGGCAGACCTGATTGAAAAACCGGCAATTGATGAAAAGGCGTATATAGTGATTTAAAGGAAAGCCATTTTGTATCTTCTCTTTGCGGGCCATAATTAAGCATGTTAACGCCTATCCAGTCAACATACGCATATCCGGGAAAGTAAGCTGCTGCTGCTGAAGGGCTCCAGGGATTCCATACCCATATAACATTGTTCACATCATTCCGTGTAAAGAATTGATGAACATATTTCCAGGCAGCTTTAAATTCTTCAGGAGTATTGTTCCCGCTTGGAGACCAGGGGTAAGCAGGGTTATCCGCCTCATGCGCAAAACGGAGGTACAGGGGCCTGTGTAACGCCTTAACCTGGTTGGCAAACTGCAGGAGGTAATCATCAAACATCCCTGCGCTTATCTGTGAAAAGATCTTCTGTTCCCGTGCAGGTGCTTTGAACAGAGAAGCCCATGGCTCCCAGGTGATCATTGGCAGGGAGCCATTTTTATAAATGTTCTTTATTAAAGTATCCGGTAAATAACAATGAGGCGCATTTCCCCAGGGTATATATAACGATACGATGTTAAAATGCGCATTGTATTGCTGCTGGAAATGTTTCACCCCTTGCATGGAAGTAAGTCCATCGCTTGTATCAGGACTAAATATCCCATTATAGAATACTGGTTTCCGGGTGGTCTGATCATGTGCTTTAAAGGAAGGTTCCGTATCGGAATTCAGCAAGAAAAAAGTGATGCATCCTGCGGCAATGAGCAGCGGCAGGCCCAGTTTGCGAAAGCCGGCATAAAGGTGAAGATGCCTGAAGAGCCAGAATTTCTTTTTTAATAGCAAGGGGTATATAAGTATTGTTTTTATCCAGTCATGCCGTTGCAGCCTGCCCGGCTTGTAACTGGCTATGATATTGAAGAGCATGATACCGCAATTGACCGATGCAATGGCAGCCATTATGAGGGTGTATGGGTTCCAGTCATAATAAAGTCCATATAGGATAGCTGAAAGGGATGCGAGCAGAACAAGGATGTTTGGGATGTTCAGTTTCCAGTTATCCGGTGCTGAATCATCTTTAGGTGTTGGGATATAGGGTACCTTTTTGCGGATGATCGTATAAAAGAGCGCCAGTATATAGATCCACCAGGTTCCGATGAATAACAGGCCGCCTGCAACATGGAACCCCCTTTCTTCCTCTTCCATTACCCATCGTTGTACAAAATGGCGGATCAGCACAATGGATGCAACCACTGGCAACCCTAATAGTACAAAATCCAGGATGTCCAAATGGAAAGGAATGATACCAAAGAACAAAGACAGGACGGGGATCAGGAAATTGATCAGCAAAACAACACCGGAAAAGTAATGAAAGGGAATTGTAAAGTAATGTAAGCGTTGCCGCCAGGTAAAATGCCGGAAGAGAGCAGGATAAGCTGTGACCAGCAGTTCAAATGTTCCCCTGGCCCATTTCAGTTGTTGCGCATAATAAGCAGACATGCTGGTTGGAACGAGGCCCCGGGCCAGTACCGCAGGTACATAAACAGATCTCCACTTTTTAGCGTGCAGCTGCATGGCAGTATGCATGTCCTCTGCCAGGCCGCTTGCATGACCTCCGATAGAATCCAGGGCTGCTCTGCGGAAAGTACAATTGGCCCCGATTGCCATAACAGTACCATAACTATTCATAGTGGCCATAATAGGCCCATAGAACTGAAAGGTCTGTTGTGCTGCACCTTTTGCCACCAAGCTTGCTCCCCGGTTGCTGTATGATTGTACGATCTGTACAAAACCTACAGTGGGATCATTGAAATGAGATACGATAGGATCCAGGAAATCCGGTGAAGGAACATGGTCCGGGTCCAGTATCACACAAAGTTCGCCGGTAGCATATTGTAATGCATTATTGATGTTGCCGGCCTTGGCATCCTTCCTGTTATTGCGCGTAACATGCCGTACACCCAGCCTTGCGCAAACTTCTATAAGATAGGGATCGTTGGCTTCATCGCAGAGATAGGATGTATGCGGATACCTGATGGCCTGTATAGCTGTCAGGGTCTCAACAATCATTTCATAAGGCTCTCCTGGACAGAAGGTAGTAAAGATATCTACCGTAAAAGGATATTGCTGTTTAGGAACAGAAGGAATGAAAATGGAAAAATAGTGATACCATTCATGGAGTATGCGTAAACAGGTGAATGTAATGCCAGCCATTAATATCCAGTAAAAAGGAGCATACCCTATCTGCGCACGATTGAACAAACAACAAAGCATATAACCCATACTGGCAGTGCCGAGCAGGATCATCAGCCGCAATGTAAGTTGCTCTGAGAAAGATGGTGGAGAAACTTGATCTAATGGTTTCTTCATTGTTCAACTACATAAAAAGGTATGTTCGCCGAAGCAAAATATCCCCGGGCATCGGAAAAAGTAGCAAATATCCTGTACGGACCTTCTTTTTCCGGTGTACGGAAAAGCACTTTATATCCTTTCAAAGTAAGGAGCAGGCTATCATGCCCTGAGGGCTTTTTTGTGTTAGGTTCATACCAGTTCCTGGCATACCAGTCTTCTTTCAGGATTTCCCAATGTATCCGGGCCGTATCATCAGGGATCTGTTGCAGGAATACTTCAGCAGTGTGTTCAGTTTTTGAATTCAGTATGATATTATCCTTTGCCTGCTTCCCGTCCAGCATCATGTCCTTTATTTGTGGTGCTTTGTGTGCAGGCCATTTGCCTGTCCAGAGGTATTGCATCACATTCACCGTTTCTGACGTATAACCGGTGACGTCGAAGAGATTGAACCATGTATGCGTGACTTCCTGTTTGTGGCCCCAGAGAAAAACAAAAGCTCCAAGGAATCGCGGGTCTTTTACAGGCATTGAATGTTCATAAAGGCGAAGGTATTGTTCTGCCTTTACAGTACTGTTATATTCTATTGGTGCTCTCCATGCTGTAAGATCTGCTTCCCAGGGTCCTTTAACTCCCCATTCTGTTATCAGGAAAGGGCCATTCCAAAACCAGGAGAATTGGTTGAGGTCCTTTTGCAGGCTATACAAAGAACCGAAAGTATTGAGCGAGATCAGGTCCAGGTCTGGGACCTTCATGCATAAATTGAAAATACACCTCCGCTCAAAATTTATCAGTGCAGTGGTTACAGGATGGTCAGGATCTTCTTCATGGATCATTTTCAGCAAATTCCTGTAGGCTTTGTAAAAATTGTTAAACCTGGGTTTATAGGGAAAATCCACTTCGTTGCCCAGGCACCACATCAATAACGCCGGATGCGTACTATACTTTTTCACAATGGAACGAAAGGCGTTCAGCTGAGCAGTTACCTTCGACCTGTCATTATAATAAGATAATATACCGCTGACGGGCATCGGCAGGCCTGCAATCACTGCAATGTTATTAGCATAGGCCTCATCCAGGACCTGTTTTAAGTTGACAGTATCCCAGACGCGGATCGTATTGCCACCGGAAAGCTGCAGCCGGTGCAGATTTTCGAAACCTGCGGCTCCTTTTATTAAATATGGCCTGTTATTACGGTATAGCACATATTTTCCGCCTTCATGGCTGATAAAAACTTTCCTGTTATAGCTGGGGCTGCCGGAAGACCGGCAACTTGTGAAAATACAGGGAACAACAATAACCACCATCCAGATAACTGATCTGAAAAATGCAGGATATAGCATAAAAAGTTTTTCCCGGGATATGGGCATGATTTTCTATCAATTAGCTAAATATAACTAATAATTATTTGAATTATTCCGGTGTAGCTCATCATATTTCCCGGATATGTATCTTTGTTAAACGGACCATAAACCATACCTATGAAAAAACATTACCTGTTCCTATGTCTGCTGTTCCTCACATCAGGAGCCTATTCCCAACTTATTCCCTACAGAGTGCATACGAAATGGGGTTTTGCGGATATGACCGGCAAACTTGTAATACCCGCCAGATATGATAATGTTTGGAGGTTCCGGGGTAAGAGCGCAGTCGTAAAACTGAACAAAAAGTACGGGCTGATAGACAGTACGGGAAAACTCCTGCTGCCAGTGATCTATGATGATATCGATCCCAGGGAGTTGAAGAAGAAAACCTGGTATATACTAAAGACCAGCAGCAAATATGGCCTGGCAAACACAGCGGGCAAACTGGTGCTGCCGGTGAAATATGATGAGCTAAGCTTTGAAATGCAGAACTCTTATGCTATGGCGGTTGCAAGAACCGTTTTCGTTAAAGTAACGCCGGACGATGTTGTACAGGAAGGCACAAAATCTGACTGGCAGGCCTTTGAAAAGATGGGAATATCAATGATCGGAAGGGAACCTGAAAAAGATTTCATGATGCCCTATACCCTGAACAACAAAAAGGGATACCTGGTCCGGGGAAGAGGGGCTAAACCGGATTCCATTCCGGCCATTTACGATGAGATCGACGAGATCAATATCTATGATAATATACTGCGCGTAAAAAAGGATGGCCTTTGGGGCGTTATCGGGCCCAGGAATAATATTGTATTCCCTTTTCTATATGAAGAGATGGGATCTGCCAGCCCGGGTATGAATCTGTATTCGGGTAAAAAAGGAGGTAAGTCCGGCATCCTGAAACCCAATGGTGAAGTGCTGGTGCCTTTTGAGTACGACCGGTTTTATTTTTCCAATGATGAGTTCTGGTGTATATCTTATCAGAATGGGAGGAAAGGAATTATTATACTGGATGGCAATACGCCTGTCTTTATCCCGGCCAGGTATAAGAATGTATCAGGCAATCCTGTGGAGATATATGAATACCAGGGCCGGAAGGTCCGGTTCTTTGAGGTAGAAACGGAACAAGGGTATGGATATGTGAGGGAAGATGGGGTAGATTATTTTAAGGACGGTAAATAAAGAAAGGCGCCGGATGGCGCCATTTTTTTGCAATTTTCATCTTCGCTTCATCTTCCGGTTTTAGCTTTGTGATATAAATCATATTGATAAACCTAAAAATCGGAATTATGAAAACAAGAGGATTAATGCTTATCGCCCTTTTAATTTCCGGCGCTGCATTTGCACAAAACACTACAGTAAAAACAGAACAGACTACCAGCGTAACGGTGAAAGCCCGTTCAGGCAACGAAGAGGCAACGGCGAAAGGGAATGCTACGGTGAAATCTGATGCTGCTGTTCACAATGACGCTGAAACGATCAGCCAAAGTACAATTGCCCTGGAAAAGGACATCTCCGGAACAACATTCGACATGAAAGACGCAGCAGATCAAAAGATGAATGCTGTTGTTGAAACAGGTAAACAATCAACGGCGTCCATGGCACAGGGGATAAAAAACACCCTGAACTCCTCAGCTGGGATCAGTGGAGGTTTGATGAAAACAACAAGCCTGAAGATCGCTCCTGTAAAGATCAATAGTCAAATAATCAGCAGAACAGGGCTGTTTATCAGGTAATTTTAATAAGAATAACCGATTTTTGCGTTGGAAAGCGCAAAAATCGGTTACTATTGTAACAATGCTGAAAATACTCGCTATATTCTTTACATTGGTCCTGATGAAGCCACTGGCCGGCTTTGCAAGAGAGCATGTATCTACTGATACGGTACCGGCGCTTAAGAAGCCTGTTACAGAACAGCCGGATGTAAAGAAGCCCCTTGAGGAACTGCCGGACGTAAAAAAGCTTGATGTAATTAAAGAAGTGCCAAAGTCGCGCCGGAAAATGAAACCAATTGCTGTTCCAGCACCCATACCTGTTAAACCGATCAGGATCATCAAGCCTAAGATCATCAGGAAGGTAATTTAAAAGCTCTGATATGAGGTATATATTGCTCTTATCCATTACATGGTTATGCGGCCTGCCTGCGTTCGCACAAACGGACAGCACGGAGGCGAATGATAAAAGAACAACGCTTACACTGGGCGCTACCTATTCTAATAATGCTAATTATTACGGGCAGAAGGCAGAGGAGAAAATGCCTTTTGTTGCAGCCAGCGGTACATTGAAATTTCGCAGCGGGATCTATTTCTCCGGAACAGGATATAAATTACTGAACGATTCAGGTTCTATTGTTTCCGCCGGCAGCGCAGGGGCTGGCGTAGCTTTTAACCTGGGCAAAAAATGGACGGCAGACCTTGGTTACAGCCATACCTTCTTTCCTGAAAATTCTCCCTTTTTACAGGCGGCCAACCCGGACAATATAAGTGCATCCCTGAATTATGAATACTGGATGACCACAGGTGTGAACGTGGATTTCGCTTTTGGGCAGCAACAGGATATTTTTGTTACGCTGAGCACGGAAAAGCTTATTGGTCTCGGGCACCTTTTTAGCCCGAAAGACCTGATCACAATAACACCATCAATAGAGGTGGTAGGAGGTACGCAACGTTTTTACGAAACTTATATCACAGCAAAGAACCTGAGGGATAGCCTGCTGGGCATACTGTTGCCACCACTGGGAAATGACCCGGAACCCACTTCTACCACCACTTCTACCACAAGTTTCGACCTGTTGTCTTATAACCTGAAAGTACCACTGGCCTACAATAGAGCACATTACATGATAGAAGTGGCCTACCAGCTTTCCGTACTGGGGAAAAAGGCTGCATCAGGAGCAGGAACATCCAATTCATTTCTTAATTTTAGTGTCTACTACCAGTTCTGATAATATGAAAGTATTGATCGTAGAAGATGAAAGGTCCATGGCTGCTGAAATGGAAAGCTTCCTTAAAAAAGCCTACCTGTGCGACCTTGCTTACACGGCAAAGCAAGGATTGGAAAAGATGGAAGAGAACCAGTATGATTTTATCCTGCTGGACCTTGGATTGCCTGATAAGGATGGCTTACACCTGCTGCAGGAAGCAAAAAAGAATTGCCCGGACGCTTCTTATATCATACTAACCGCCAGGGGCCATTTGGAAGACAGGGTGAAAGGGCTGGACCTCGGAGCGGACGATTATCTTCCCAAGCCATTCTCCCTCCTGGAGCTGCAGTCCAGGATGCAGGCCGTTGCCAGAAGGAAATTCGGATTCAATGACGCCGTAGTTGCCATAGGTGCATTCAGGGTAGACCTCAATAAAAGGACCGTTGTTTTCGGGAAAGAGGAAGTTGAATTGTCCCGTAAAGAGTTCGACCTTCTGAGTTACCTGCTATTGCATAAGAACAGGCCTCTTACCAGGATGCAACTGAGCGAACATATCTGGGGCAATTTTTCGGATGATGATTATGACTCTAATTACATTGACGTACATATTAAGAACATCCGGAAGAAGTTATCTGCCTATTCTTCCGTAGAATGGCTCCAGACTATCAGGAGCGTGGGCTATAAAATAAAAACGGAGGGGTGAAGCTATTTACCAAACTAACACTGTTCATCACGCTTTCAAAAACGGCGATCGTTTTACTGTTTATTTTGCTATTGCCTTTTCTGGTAGACCGTATCGCTTCTCAATACAACGATTACTACCTGAAAGAACAAAAAAAGAAGGTGCTGAACGTTATCAGGAAAAATGGCGTGGAAATTTATTTACAAGGAGAAAATTCCTATGGCAGCTATACTATGCTCAAAGAAGAGTACATCTCCCTGGAGCCCGCCGGTAAGATCATCCTGCCTGATACAATCGCCACCGTTCGCCGTGTAGTGGAAGAAGATACACTTACTTACCGGGTATTGAGCCACGTTTTCTTTTATGACAGCAGCAGGTATATACTTGAAATCGGAAAAACCACAGCCAGCATTGGGCAGTATAACCGCCCCCTGCAAAAAATGGCCCTCTACGTTTTGGCAGGATTGATCATCTTTACGATACTGATAGACCTGGTATTTACCCGTTTGATCCTTCGTCCTTTGGGTGTGATCATTAAAACAAAGCTGGTAGACAGGAAATTTCCTTTTAAAGAATACATCCCGCCTATTCAAACATCCACATCCGATTTTAAATACCTGGACGATTCACTCATTGAACTGATAGGCAGGGTCAAAGACGCTTTTGAAAAAGAAAGGGAATTCACATCCAATGCATCACATGAATTGATGACCCCGCTCAGCATACTTCAGAATAAAATGGAGAACCTGATAATGGAGCCGGAGCTGGATGAAGAATTGCACCAGAAGATCATGGGCATGATGAAAACCCTGAACCGGCTTAAAAAGATCGTTAGTTCTCTGTTGTTTATCTCACGGATAGAAAATGACCAGTTTGCGAAATCAGATGTTTTCTCTATCCACACTTTAATAGGTGAGATTATGGAAGAGCTGGGGCATCGATTGGAAGATAAACGCCTTTCTTTCAGCAACCAGCTTGCGGAGAATGTGAAATTGCAGGGATTGAACCATGATCTGATCTTTCAACTCTTCTATAATCTGCTGAATAATGCAATCAGGTATAACAGGCAGGATGGGCAGATCACTATCACCGGGCAAATAACAGGCGATGTTTATAAAGTGATCGTTACGGATACAGGGATAGGTATATCCCCGCAGGAGATCGGCACTATCTTTAACCGGTTTAAAAAAGTGGTCAGAACGGAGAATGAAGGATATGGATTGGGCCTTTCCATTGTAAAAACAATTGCAGAGTATCATCATCTGCAGCTGGAAGCACATTCCGAGCCAGGTAAGGGAACCGCGTTTGTTGTGATCTTTCCGGGAAGCATGCTGGTGAATAATTAAAGCAAAATTTATTGTTATTTTTAAAGTATGATCATCAGACTCCTCATACTTTGCATCATCATCTTCTGTTCCTGTTCCTCAACAAAGCCAGTTGCAACACAGGTCGCCCCGCCGCCGGTCCTGAAAGCCAGGGCGGAATTCAGGGCAGCCTGGGTGGCTACAGTGGCTAATATCAACTGGCCCAGCAAACCCGGCCTCAGTACTGCAGAACAACAGGCCGAAGCCATACGCCTGATAGATTCCCTGAAAGATCTTCATTTCAATGCCATTGTTTTCCAGGTCCGCCCCCAGGCAGATGCTTTATATAAAAGTGACCTTGAGCCATGGTCCTATTACCTCACCGGCACCCAGGGAAAAGCTCCTGACCCTTTCTATGATCCGCTGGACTTTTGGATCACCGCAGCGCACGATCGTGGCCTGGAATTACATGTATGGCTGAACCCATACCGTGCACACCATATAACAGGCGGCCCGGTAACAGAAAGTTCCGTGGTAAAGAAAATGCCCAACCTGGTGGTGAAACTGAAAGAAGGCTACTGGTGGATGGACCCTGCACTGAAAGGAACGCAGGACCATGGTGTAGCCGTAGTGATGGACCTTGTGAAAAGATATGATATAGACGGCGTACATTTTGACGATTACTTCTACCCATATCCCTCTTACAATGGCAATGCGGATTTCCCGGACAGCACCAGCTGGAAAGAATACCAAAAGAAAGGCGGGACGCTTTCCCGCGGAGATTGGCGAAGAGAGGCTGTGAATGTTTTCATTGAACGTTTGTATAAAGAAATTAAAGCAACAAAACCCTTTGTGAAATTTGGTCTCAGTCCATTTGGTATGTACCGCCCCGGCCAACCTGTTCCCATTCCCACCGGTTTTGATCAGTATGCGGAATTATATGCGGATGCAAAGCTATGGTTGAACAAAGGATGGATAGACTACTTCTCCCCGCAATTATACTGGACGATCAGATCTGCCTACAGCTATCCTATATTGCTGCGCTGGTGGGAAGATGAGAACATCTTACATCGCCATCTCTGGCCGGGTATCAGTTTAGGCACAGACACCAGCGCAAGGAATACTGACGAAACACTCAACAAGATCATGATCACAAGAGGCATGATCCCGCAAAGCCCCGGCGTGGTGCACTGGCACATCTCTTCCATTACCCGCAGTCCGAATATGGCCAAAGCATTGATCAGCGGCCCCTATAAAGAGGATGCCCTGGTGCCTTCCAGTCCCTGGCTGGATGCGAGTCCGCCCATTATGCCGGATGTGCAAACCGCAGTGGAAGCAGACAGTTTGATCCGGATCACCTGGTCTCATACCAATGCGGCAGATGTTTTCAGGTGGGTAGTATATTACCAGTATGGCAACCAGTGGAATTACCAGATCTTCAATCGTCATGATCGTTTTGCAATATTGAAGGTAAAGGAAAACGGAAGGAGCCTGAGCCATGTGGCCGTCACCGCAGTAGACCGTACGGGTAATGAAAGCATGCGAAAAGACATACAGGTGCAACTTACTGTTGCAGGCATCGTTCCCCGTTCCGGCTGGAACGCTGTAGAAGCCAAACCATACAAATCACATAAACCTGTGAAGATCACCATTCATCACGAAGGCTCCCGCTCTAACATAAATGATGATGCTGCAAAACATCTCAGGAATGTGCAGATCTGGGGCATGGGGAAAGACAGGAACTGGAGTGATATTCCCTATCATTTCCTGATAGCCCTTGACGGAACAATTTACGAAGGAAGAAATGTAAATACTGCCGGCGAAACTGCTACAGAATATGATCCTTCCGGGCATTTGCTGATCTGTTGTATCGGGAACTTCCAGGAGCAGGAAGTACCATCCGCACAGCTGGATGCCCTGGTCCGCCTGATCGCTTATGTGAGCAAAAAGTACCGGGTTCCTTATGAAACCATCGCTTCGCACAGGGATTATTCCAAACAAACAACCTGCCCCGGTAAAAACTTATATGCTTACCTGGAGAATGGGTATATCAAATCCCAGGTGAAGGCCTTGTTACTCTGATAATGAAAGCCCCGTGAATGAACTCCACGGGGCAATGATAATGATCGATGGCTTTCTTTGTAAGCCAACCATTATAGTTGTTAGCTGACGTAGTATACCACTTCATGTGCTTCCCATAAGGCCGGCACCTCCATTTTACGCACCAGCTTTTCCAAAGCTGATACTGGTATGACCGCTTCCCTGTTTTTATTCTGAGGGTGCAGTTTTGCATAAGGGACTTCAACATATATGATCTGTACTTCGGCTTTATAGGTAAGGAAAAGATCGATCAGCTGACTCCGCATCTGGCGTGTGATATTCGTAGCATTCCACACAAAGTTTTTTTTGTTGCGCAGATATTCCTTTGCCTTTTCCCTGGCTGCCTGAATAGCATGCCCGTTCCCGGTTTTGTCTGTCGCCGCCGTCCCTTGTTCCTGCCTGATATCATCCAGTGAGATCACTGGTATGTCTGAAAAATGCTTCCTGATATAAGTATCCTTACCGGCACCTGGTAATCCGCTCATCAATATCACCCTTGGTTCCGGATGATCAAAAGGTACATAATCCGGATAAGCATCATTCTTTTGCAGATAATGCAGGCGGGCATGGCCGGAAGCAAAAGGCCGGGAAGTACCCCAGCAGCCATGTTCCTTACAGAATTCTGCAAAGCAATCAACACGGTAAAGCAGGTCTGCTTTATCATGGCAGGTCCTGCCCAGTACATCAGCCCTTGCGAGCAATGCCAGCCATGCCGTATTCACTTCCAGGCTGGCCGTGATAATTGTTTTCAGCGGATCACGTTTTTCCAGCAGCCACAGCGGTAAACTATGATGCTTAACAAGTCCGAAGATCTGTTCACGAATAGAAAAAGGAGTAGGTATATCCCGATAGAGGATTACCCTGGCTGTTTGAGCTCCTTTACGTGCATGTCCTTTTGAAGTGATCCTGCTATCTTCTTCCATAACCGTTGTACTGCGTTTCTCTACATCATGCAATAGAGCTGACGCCCAGAGGATCTCTTTATCCTGTGGTGAAAGATGCTGGTAAACCGGATCGCCTTCCAGCTCTGCCAGTACGATCCGTGTATGTACATCTACATTACCTTCTGCATGATGTATACTATCCTGTGGAATTTCTTTCATTACCTGTACCCAATCGAATTGCTCCTCCAGATATTCCCATGATTTATTAGTGCTAATGGTCCACATGATCACCTCCTTCGTAATTTAAACGTGCCCGTTTCCAGTTGCGTGTCCAATGTTCGTCTGTTTGCACGTGTCCTTTTCTTACATATTTGAATACATTCAGCGCAAAGTCTTCCTGCGCATAACCATTTTTGTTACGGGTAACAATTCCTTCTCTGATCGTTGGCAGCCCACTCCCTGCGTTATAAGGATCAAAATTCCCGCGGCTGGCAGCGATCTCCTTTACCTCCTTTTCAAACACTGCCTTTTCAGCGGGAGGACTGAAAAGGCTGATCTCAGGCACCACTGGTAATTCAAGCATTGCCGCATAGAACTTCGTTTCTTCCCAGCTTAACCATCTTCCGTTTTCCCGCACCGCAAATACAAAAAAGTGATGATGCAGCTGCCTGTATTCGATGGAATGGACGGCATACAAATTCTCCAGGAAAACTTCCAACGTCCCCAGGTCGTTTTTGATACTCTGCCAGAAACGCCGGAGGCTTTCCGTCCATGGCGAAACAGTAGGGGCTGCATGAGAACGCGCAAATACCCCGTATCTGGACAAACAATTGTTTTCTCCGTCCAGCTTTTCCGTATGCACCAGCTGCGGGATCTTTTTAAGATGGTCCCAATAATCATGCTGGATCCTGTCGTCACTGGTAGTGCCTGGAGAGAAAGGGTAATGATATGTACGGCCGTATTTTTGTGAAATAGCCATGTAATTAATTATTTAATCAACAATAAATTCCCGTACGGCGGCAAGAGATGCCGCTGCAGTATACAGTTTTAATATGTTGATCCGATTACATGACCCAAAGGATTGCAGTTTTTGCGAATTGATGCAAAGGTAAATAATTTATTCACTTATATTGTTGTATGAATAAGCTGCGCTACTTTTTATTGCTACTTCCTTTTTTTGCAGGAAGTTGGGGAAACAGTAAACCCCAAAGCTGGAAGCTGATCTGGGAAGATCAGTTCAACGGCCCTGAACTGGACACCACTAAATGGACGAAGATCCCTCCAAATAAAGCTGATTGGGGCCGCCATATGTCCTCAGACCCGCAATGTTATGCACTAAAAGACGGGCATTTATTTCTGAGAGGGATCAACAATCCTGACACCCTCAAAGACCCACGACCTTTCTTAACTGGCGGTATCTACAGCAAGGGGAAATTCGCTTTTCAATACGGAAAGATAGAGATCCGTGCTAAGTTAGAATGTGCCCAGGGTGCCTGGCCTGCCATGTGGATGCTGGCAGAACATGATAAATACGGAAAGTACCCCAGGAACGGAGAGATAGACATCATGGAACATTTGAACTACGACAGCATCATTTATCAAACCACCCATTCCTGGTATACACTGGAACTCAAACAAAAGAATAATCCCCCGCATGGCGGAACCGCAGGATTGAATATCAAAGACTTCAACACCTTTGGCCTGGAATGGTATCCTGATAAGCTTGTATTCACCCTCAACGGAAAAGAAACCTTCCGCTATCCGCGTGTAAAGGACGTAGACCCATCGCAATGGCCTTATGATCAACCCTTTTATATCATGATAGATCAACAGCTCGGAGGTAACTGGGTAGGAAAAGTAGACCCGGCACAATTACCCGTTCAGATGATCGTAGATTGGGTGAAGGTGTATCAGTGATCTTTAAGTCCTGTACATCACTCCGCAACGGATGATGAAAGATCAGCAGCGACCCGCCTGGGCTAACGGTAGCTATCCTGTGATCTATCAAGATAATCATTTATGAGCTCAATTTTTCTGCATTTCAGCATTTACAAACTGCAATAATTGTTCCCGCCCACCTTTGATAATGAAGGTTTTTAATGTAAGGTTTTTTGTTTCACCCGGGTTAAGGTCAACAGCAGGGTCTGCATGCTGGCAGCTACGTTCAGGATTGGTCCACAAGTTACCTGTTTCCTTCGTATAGGTGGCTGCAATCCATTTCTTATCATGAGAAAGGGTGGCAATAAAAGGCTTATCCGCTTTCCGGGATTTATAATAACGTTTAATACCGTCTTCAGTACGATTGGAAGAAACTGGCCAGGTGTAGGAAACTAAATACCGGCAGGGTATCCATTGCCGCAAAGGCATTGTGAGCCGTTCAGGCGTTTCGGATGCCAGGAGATCAAAACCGTTCGTATGATGAACATATGTCCGCTCTAACAAGGTGTCTGAGAAAAGGGAGTATAGTTTAACACAGGTTACAGCCTGGAGGTTCTGATAAGTGAGGTTAGAATGGTTGGAGAGCGTATAAGTATAACGCAGGCCATCTGCTTCAAGACGGGCGGTCGCGGTCATCTTTATTTTTCCCTCCAGCTCCGTTTCATAGATAAGCGAATTCCCCTGCACACGCCATACGGGCAAAGATCTTTTATTTCTGTCACCATTGGTAACAAGATAAAGATGTTCAACCTTATTACTTGTTTTATTTAACCCTGTCACATGTTCGGGAAATTCGATCTCAATCCCACGATCATTAGTGGATTGCCCTGGTAATAGGATTTTTAGTAAAGGGAAATCTTTTTGAACAACCATTACTTTTACCCCTGTTGGTAGTGTAACAGACTGCGCAACAGCCGTAATGTTTGTGGTCAGAAGCAGTAGGAGTATGCAGCGCTTTTGATTCATTTTTCTGCTGTTTAATAGATGAATGATATAGATGTTAATGATCCTGCCGGATAAGCTTCCCATTCTTGAAAATACTTCTTTGTATAATGTATGTGCTATAGCTATTTGTATTATACTCCGTTATTACAGTCGAATCATCAGAATATTGCTCAGTCCTCAATTTCCTGTATATAGAATCAGCACCTTCACGGGGAGCCTTTACTAATACATGTCTTGTTTGGACATCATTGGTATCATTGGCTTTATAAATGTCCACTAGTGCAAAGGCTGTATCATGTATGGTTGAATTGCTGAGCTTCCAGTTATACACGGGCTGTTTTTCAAGATCAGACATCACACTGGTAAAAAACGTATCTTCAAATATTTCCTTGTATACCTTAAGTTTATTTTTATCTATTTTTTCAGCATGATCGTATAGTATGGTAGTATCGTTTAATTCTATTTCTGTTATAGTTAAATAAGAACTATGGCAGTCCCATTCATTTTTATATTGAGCAAGGATTTCAATACTTTGGCAGTCTTCGATGTTAAACAGGTATTTTATTTTGTTTCCCTGGTGGAATATAGTTAGTGCAGGAGACATGGTTCTATACCCTTTTTTTAAGGTATAGGGGTACTGATTACTTAGTGCTACCTGCTGAATGGCATTTTCCAACCGTTCAACCCGGCCACTTGTCTCGTACCGGAACAACCCCGGAGTTTCCTGGGATTGAGGCCCGGGCCCGGAGAAATTCCTATAGGCATAAATAAAGCCGAAAAGATAAAGTACAAATCCAATGAGGATAATTCCGGCAATAACTGCGAGGGATATTAAGAATGCCTTCATAATGGCCAGAGGGTTTAGGATCTTTATTTTTCTACTTTTGGTGCTTGTAACTATTTAAGCACTTTGTCCACCCAGATCTTTGTTTCAGCTACCAATAAAGACATCACATCTTTTTTTCCTGCCTTAAACGAATGGTCTGCTCCTTCAAGCTTCACCAGCGTAGCCTTCTTCAAAGAGGAGCATACTGTTTCGATCAGCTCCCAGGTGGCCAGTGTATCTTTACTCCCTTGCAGAAAAAGCATAGGGATCTTCAGTTCTTTCAGATGATCTGCCCGATCAATAGAGGGTTTACCGGAAGCATGAAGTGGGAACCCATAGAAAACAATGCCGCTTACAGCACTCTCCAGATGAGTTGCCAGGTATTGCGAACTCATGCGTCCTCCAAAAGATTTGCCGGAAACAAATAGAGGTAGTTTAGGATGCAGTTCCTGTGCTTTTTTGATAGCCGCTTCTATTGTTGCGTGGGCAACAGCCGGTGCATCCGGCCGACCTTTTTTATTTTCGGCAAAAGGAAAATTAAACCGCAAGGTGGCTATGCCCACTTTGGAAAGCGCATCCGCCAATGTTTCCATAAACACATGGTCCATACCGGCCCCTGCTCCATGTGCGAGGGTGAAGATGCACTTCGGTTTATCCGGTGTGATATATTTTGCAGAAACCTTACCTATAGAAGGCGAAACGTTTAGTTTGAGGGATTTTGTACTCATGGTTACCCTGATATTTTATTATACGCTATATGCAAATATTCTTTCAACGATTCGAAGGTTTTCTCAGAGGGGCTTACAACGCAGATCCAGTACATGGAACCATATGTAGGGTGTGGTAATAGTACATCTTCCTGTGTAAAGTCAATCCCAATGTTCAGGGTGTGCTTCCACACCTTTCTTTTCAGTAAGCCCGCCAAACAGTGGTGTAAAGGTATCCTTGTCCACACCAATATTTAACCGATAGGACCCTTCCCTGTTCAGGTTTGAAAAAGTATCATATTCATTATCCTTTGTTACAATGGTTGCAAAGGGGAGTTTATCGTTCTTTTCGTACATGAAAAAGAAATCCCCGCCTGCTTCAAGGATATTCACCTGCTCAAAATTCTGAGAAATGTACGTCTTTATGGCTTCTATTGTCATATGGCCCTCAAGGTACAAAATTACTCCCAAGGCCCGATATAACTGTAACCTTGAAAGGGATACTTCTTCGGCTTCATGCCAAATATACTGCTTGTAAAGTGCAGAAATCTTATTTTAGTAGTATGGAGAAAGAATCTGATAAAAAAGAACGATTATCGGCCGTCTGTCAAGGCATTACAGCCAATTACCCACGATTGATGAATGCCTTGGAAGCAGGTACAACGAATGAACGCTTCCTTTCCATGACACTCTGGGGCCATTACGAGTCATTTGCGCTGAAGGCTTTTTTTATTGATGAGGACGTCGCAAAGGCCAAAAGATATTTTTACAATTGTGGCCTGCGGGATGTTTTTCTCACTGCCAGGTACGATGAAAAGATACTTGACTTCGGAATCAATCATTTGTCCTATGCATTATTAAGCGACAATGAGACCCTCATCAGAGAATATGCAAACCTTCGCCATAGCAACTATGAGGCAATGATACAAAATGGAAGAAGCACTCCCATGTTTGCACTCCAGTGCCTGATCAAAGAGGATTGGAGTGAATTTGAACGGGCAATGGCAATTATCAACACTAAGACCATCCGAAAGTTAGGAATGGCACTGGATGCGGAATTCTATACCGCGCTGGCTGAAAAGAACAAGGAGAAAATTCAACAGGTGATCGAAGAATTGGTATCACCTAAAGTGCATAAGAAAAGGAATGTACATCATATACTGAAAAACGAATTCATTTCACATCCCGCTATCGGATATGCAAAGCTCGCCTGGTTAAAAGGCATTGAAGTGGAAATTAGAAGCCCTTTAATACCCCGGGAGCTTTTAGAGGTTGCTCCATTGGCGGTGTATGAAGAGATTGACTTGAATGAAACACTTAGTTAATTTTAAGAACAACATGCACCATGAACAAAAATACCTGGGATAGCTGGACAGGAAATAGGGAATGGATCCTCGATATTGCTAAAAGGAGGCAATGGGATATCCTTGAAGACTTAGCTATACAGCCCGTAGTGAGCGAAGTTGAAGTTGACAAAGCAATTAGAAATTTAGAAATTAAATTACCAACTGATTTTATTGAGGTACTCACTAATTATTCCGGAGGGGTAAGTTTTTTATTTCAAATTGAAGGAACCGGTCCTGAAGGAAAATATCGGCAAATTTTTTCAGCTTGAAGACCCTGCTGAAGACTATAACAAAGTATGGCATAACAAGACGCCAATTATCAGCGTCGCAACTGGTGACTTAATTGCCTTCGATACTTCCGTAGGAACAAGCGAATTTCCTGTCGTCTATCTTAGCCAAGATAGTGGCGACTTTCATGGTAAACGGCTTGGACATAACTTTATAGACTTCATTACAAGATGGAGCAACATTGGTTGCTTTGGACCAGAGGACTGACAATTTGAGCCATTCCACAGCAACAAGCAAAATATATTGGAATTGGAGGGGGATAAAGTAAATGGCTGGAAAAATTGGTTAACGAACTATTGAAAATTAAAGCCTGAACTTATGAGGAGTATTTTATTGGTTTGGATGATATTCACAGTATCGTGCCTGCAAAAAGCACCAGATAAAAGGGCCAGCGCTGTAAAAAAGGATGAAACTGCTTTGCTATGGACAGATTACCGTATTGGAGAACTGCCACCAGAAGGGTATTATGATGCAATAGATAGCGTGGTTAAAAAGTGGAATATCAATTATAAAAGAGTGGAAGGAGGTTGCGAAGCAACTGTAAAAGATAAGGAAAAGCACGAAGCAGGAAATGCCGGATATTTCCAGGAGTTGGAAAAACAATATGGAAAACACTGGAGAGAGCAATTTAATAAAGAGGTAAGAGAATTGGACAGCATTTTGAAGTCAAAGAAGGTACACTTGGTAGAATAGCGCTCCCTGCTCTGAAGTAATCCCCGGAGAAAGCATTATAGACTTTCCGCATTCATCTTTATATGCCGCAATACTCTGCCGTGAATTTCGTGAATAATATAATTACTCCATAGCCTCCAGTAAATGGCGGGACGAATATTATGATAATACCACGTTGTACCCTCGAGTAACGTATGTCCATTAGGCAATGCAGTCAATTTGAACTGCCCGCATTTAGAAACAAAATAATCATGTAGATGTGGTGCATCAACATTCCAGAAGGTAAGTTCTTTCATAGGGGCCGGCTGCTCCAGCACATCAAATTTAAGTAACCGCGGGGCATCCCATACCGTAATAGGTTCAACAAAGCTACCCGTGGTGAAGTTGCAATGCCTGATGGCGCCTACGCCTGATCCTTCTATTTTCGCATTGATGGGATAAGCAATACCTGTTTTGAAAAGTAGCTCCGTGGGCTCGTTGAGTTGCGGGAATTCAACCACATTCTTCCATACCGTTTGAGGATCGGCATTTATTTCGATGGAGGTTACCACTGCATTCAATTCTGGCGGCGAGTTCCTTTCTATAAATGAAATTAATGGAATGCTGCCTATCAGTATTACCATTATAGTGGGAGCTTTCCCTGGTAGCTTAGTTATCATCCAATAGCCAAACAGGCTTCCTGTTAACGACAGCGCAATTCCTATCGGGGCCGACATTAAAATGCATATTAAACCCTCCATGCCCAAAGCGAGAAGCCCTGTGGCGTAAATTAAAAGTGCTAACAGGCCCAGCTTCAGGAAAGAGCCAAAGCTTGTAGGCTTCTTGCTGCCATAACCATATAGCACCGTTGTGCCAAACCCGATAAAAAGAGGAAGGAAAATAAACAGCGCAATGCCATAATCTGTAAACTTATAAAACATCACTGCTGTCAGTAGCCAGGAAATGACGGTGGTTACACCAATGGCTAGCCATTTGCGCGGCTGGTGGTTCACAGGTGGGATATTTTCTTCTGGTAACTGTTCCATAGGTTAAATATAGCAAATTCAAAATACGGAAGGCGCTGGTTTTACCAGCGCCTTCCGTATTTTTTCGTAGCCCGGACAAGAATCGAACTTGTATCTAAAGTTTAGGAAACTTCTATTCTATCCATTGAACTACCGGGCCAAATCCCCTTCCGGGGAGCGCAAAAATAAGTGTTTTTACCAAATTTCCTTAAATATTATGCATAGATCCGCTCAATCTCGTTCCGGTACTTCTCCAGTATCACTTTCCGCTTCAATTTCAGGGTAGGTGTCATTTCCCCGCCATCCACCGTCCATTCATGCGGCATCAGCTCAAATTTCTTTACCTGTTCAATATGGTTGAAGAACTGGTTATACTTCTCCACTGCCTGTTTAAAAAGCTCCCGGACCTGCGGATTCTTCAAGCCCTCTTCATGGCTCGGGAAAGGTATTTTCTGCTTCCTGGCCCAGTCCTCCAGGTTATGGAAATTAGGCACTATCAAGGCCCCTGTGAATTTACGATCGGCACCCACCACCATGATCTGCTCAATGAATGGGCTTTCTTTGAATTTATTCTCAATGGGTTGGGGCGCCACAAATTTACCCCCGGAGGTTTTGAACAACTCCTTTTTCCGGTCGGTGATCTTCAGGAATTTGTTCTGCACCAGCACCCCAATATCCCCTGTATGGAACCATCCGTCCTGGATGGCATCGGCAGTCAGGTCCGGCCGTTTGTAATACCCGATGGTCACATTGGGGCCTTTGCAGAGGATCTCCCCATCGTCGGCCATTTTCACTTCCACATTGCTGATAACGGGTCCCACGGTTCCGAACATCCGGTCTTCCTCGTTAAAGCGGTTCACACTGATCACGGGAGAGGTTTCGGTAAGTCCGTAACCTTCCAGGATGGCTATTTGTGCAGCCGTGAATATTTTGAGCAGGCGGATCTGGCAAGCCGCCGCACCTGTAACAATGCATTTTATATTACCTCCGAGTGCCTCCCGCCATTTACTGAAAATGAGTTTATTGGCAATGGAAAGCTTGAGATTATACCAGGGGCCCAGGTTCTTATTGACCTCGTATTGTTTCCCCAGGTCTACGGCCCAATAGAAGAGCGCGCGTTTGATACCGGTCAGTTCCAGCCCTTTAGCCATGATCTTTTCATACACTTTCTCCAGCAAACGGGGTACTGTGGTGAAAATACTGGGCTTTACTTCTTTTAAATTATCTGATATGGTTTCCATGCTTTCCGCATAATATACGGAAACCCCTGCCTGCAGGTAGAGGTAGGTAACCATCCTTTCAAAGATGTGGTTTAAGGGGAGGAAGCTTAGCGCACGGGCTTCTTCATTTACAGGAAGGTATGGCATACAGGCTGTTACATTACTCATGATGTTCTCATGGCTGAGCATACAGCCCTTTGGAGTGCCTGTGGTGCCGGAAGTATAAATGATGGTGGCGAGATTTTGTGGAGTGATGCTGTCCATAATAGAAGAAATACGGGCATCGTCTTCCGGTTTGGCCAGGGCCACAATATCCGTCCAGTGTTTAACCCCATGAATGCGCTCAAAAGAAAAGATCTCCCGGAGGGAGGGAAGTTTATCACGAACGGCTTGTACTTTCTCATACATATCCGCATCCTGCACAAAGAGGAACCGCGTTTCCGCATCATTCAGAATATATTCCAGTTCAGGAATGCTGATGGTAGGGTAGATGGGAACCAGCACCGCGCCGATCTGCTGACAGGCCAGGTCCGTGAGTATCCATTCCGGCCGGTTAGCACTAATGATGGAGATCTTATCCTGTTTTTCCACGATAAGCTCCTTATCGCCAATGCCCAGTTGCAAAAGACCGGAACTGAAACGGCGTGCCACGTCTGCTACTTCTGAGGTGCTGTATTTTTTCCACTCACCGTTCACTTTTGCGGCGAGCATGTCCTGCTTGGAATAGTGCTGCATTTGATATGTTACCACATCAAATAATCGGGTAGGTTGGTGCATGATTGAAGTATTGAAGTACTAGCCTTTCTGTTGTTTCTGCTGTAATTTTTCGTATTCACTGGTGGCATCGCCAAAAGTATCTCTGTGATAAGCGTTATAATAGGCGAATGCAAGCCCCAGGCCCCAGCCTATCATTGGCCATACCGGCCAGGGAAGACCATTATGATCATCTGTGATCAGCCAGATGACCCAGAGGAAACCATTGATGATCAGATAGGTCATCAGGTGGGTGCGGAACCCCGCCCTGGCTTTTGCTATGCGCCAGAGGCGTTGATCTCTTTGTTCGTTTGTTTCCATATGAAGAAAGTTGTTATTAAATATAACCAAAAATCAGGGCAGATGCAAATCTGCCCTGACCCTTCTTACTTAGTAACAATCTCAAAATGGATATTGACTATAGAATTGATAAGTTTATCCTGGAGGGATTTATCGGCCCGGTAGGTCATGCCCCACTGGGTACGGTCTATATTGAAATTGGCTTCCGCTTTTATCTCCCCTTTCCGCATAACAATCTTGGCAGGGAAAGTGATGTTTTTGGTCACATTTTTCATGGTCAGGTTACCCTTGATCATGTGGGTCGCATCTTTCAGGAGTACCTCTTTATCATCTTTAGAGGGATGATAAGTACTCACCTCCGTGATCTCAAATTTTGCGGTAGGGAAATTAGCGGCATCAAAGAAGTTTTCGCCTCTCAGCTCATCTTCCAGTTTTCGTTTATTGTCCGGCGTAGCAGCAAGGTCCAGGTTAGCGAGACTATTGATATTGATCGTGAACTGCCCGCCGGTTAAAGTACTGTCTTTGGTAAATAACTGCCCTTCCGTAAAACGGAAAGAACCTTTATGTTCACCGGTAGGTTTGGTACCCACCCAGTACAATATGCTGGCAGTGGTATCCAGGTGATGGCCATGGCCATCTTCCGGTTTCACGGACTGGGCTTCCGTAACCTCCGCTTTATCTGCTTTCGGTACCTGCTGGCAGGCCCCGATGATCAATGAAAGAAAAAGAAGACGAGCAATGATGTGCATATTATTGCGATTTGTTTAGTCCACATAAGTTCTGTTCCCCACCCATACAAATCTCTTCACAATGAATTCCGGATTCGTGAAACTGGCATTCCCTGCTGGGTTTCCTCCTGTTACATGGAAATCCGAGAAGGCAGCATGCTGGTTCACCCAGATGAATCCTGTAAAGTTGAAAGATACCGGTGTGAACGCACTGTTCATGGCATCGGCAATCTTTTCTTTTACCGTATCATCTGTTGTGTAAGCACCACAGGTAATGGCGCCGTGAGAAATAGCCATCTGGCGGGCCAGTTGTATAGAATGATCTGTATCTTTTGTTTTCACCAGTAATACTACCGGGCCGAATAATTCTTTCTCAAAAATACCGGTATCAGCAGAGCTCACTTCCAGTACCGTAGGAGAAAAGGTCCTGGCGCCGGTAAATTCTTCATTGGCAACCGGGGCTCCGCTGAGTAATACTTTCCCGCCAATGTGCTGTGCATCTTTCACCCGTTGCACGGTGTCGTCATTCTGAACGGCGCCAAGTGTGCCTGCTCCCATTTTAGGATTATTCACCAGGGCTACGATAGCATCTTTGAATTTGGTAGCTACTTCATTAAAGCTCAGTTTGCCGTTAGGTGTATTCACACCGGATTCAGGAATGAAGAAATTCTGCGGGGCAGTACACATCTGGCCGGAATAAAGGCTCACGGAAAAGGCCAGGTTGTTCAGCACGGCGTCTATATCTTTTACCGAATCCAGGATCACAGAGTTCACACCTGCTTTTTCTGTAAATACGGTTTTGTTCTTCAATGATTCCACGTAATTGCCGAAGCTGCTGCCACCGGTATAATCGATCAGTGCAATTTCAGGGTGTTCACACAGTTCTTTGGTGACCAGGTGTTCACTGCTGTCTGCTGCAAGCTGGCAGGTATAAGGGTCCTGTCCGTTTTCTTCCAGTACCTGCTGTATAGCCGCTACCACAATGGCAATCGGCAATACTGCTTTAGGATGTGGTTTAACAATAACAGCATTACCTGTGATAAGGTCTGCATACATACCCGGCAGGGAATTCCATACCGGGAAAGTGCTGCAGCCGATCACCAGGCCTAGGCCCCTGGGAATGGCTTTGAACGTCTTTTCCAGTTTGATGCTGATCTTACCCATGGGCTTTTCCCAGGTCTGTTGTTCCGGGAAATGCTGCAATTGCTGATATCCCATGGCAATTGCTTCCAGGGCACGGTCGTTGGCATGCGGGCCACTGGCCTGGAAGCTCATCATAAAGCTCTGGCCTGTAGTATGCATGGTAGCGTGTGCAATGGTAAAGAAATGGTCCTTGATCTTTTCCAACGTTTCGGTAAGGATGCTGGCCCTGTCTGCCACAGATAACTGCGCCCAGCGGGAGCCGGCACGTTTACCTGCTTTTACCAGTTCATCAACAGCAATAACAGGATAAGTAATGCCAAGCGGTTCCCTTGTATAGGGAGAAACTTCTTCACCTGCCCATCCTTCTGTAACTTTTTGTTTTAAAAGGGAAAAGGGTTTGTTCAGCATATCCTTAAATGTGGCCTCTCCCTGTGGAGGAGCTTCTTCACCATATGCTTTGGGGTGTTCAGGATACTGTGCGTAAAAAGTGCGTTCGTGGTTCGCTTTTACGGCGTTGTCAATAATGTTTTGGTGTTTTGCGATCAGCATAATCCTATAGTTTAGATTCGTGTTGTAGTATTGAAACGGCACACTATGCTGGTTCTCCCGATATGGTCGGGGGCTGGTTTACAGGATGGTCATCTTTTACTTAATAGTAGCCAGTCTGCCGGTATTGTAAAATTCTTCGTCCCTCAGCTTCAATGGATGATTCCGCTGAAAAGCAGAAAAGGAATCGTATTCTGCTTTATGGAGGTTGGTCCATGCTTTATATTCTGCCTGGTTGGAAACAGGGCCGAAAAGCCATTGATTATACGCCTCGAACATACCCTCCTTTAGTAACTTGCGTTGAAAATCAAACAGTGCGTATGGATATCTTACACCGTAAAAATTATACCAATCTAATAAGAACCTCGTACGTAACATGATCAGCGATTCCGGCTCAATACCGGTGGCAATCACACTCACCTGTTTCGCCATCACGCTTTTAAAACTATCCATGAAACCTGTCTCTGCCTCCTTGCTGCCTTTTTTACTTTTCTTATCTGATGTTTCCACCGGCACACTGTTGAAGATAGCCGGGTCATCGAATAATTTTTTATAACATTCCAGCACAATTTCCCTTACTTCAGCTGTACGGGTGGTAAAGCTTTCAAGGTTGATGAAAGTTTCCCCGTAGAGGATAGCCCAGATGGGTTCTTTCGTCCACAGGTAACTGCGGGCGGCATGATAATAATTACCGGGGAAGTTGGGATCTGTTTCGATGCCCTTCACCCATTGACGGAGTGCGCCGTCGAAATTCTTCATGTTCTGCAGCAGGTCGCCATAATCATTATACAGCTCTCCGCTTTTGGGGAATTTCTTCAATCCCCTGACATATAATTTCTCTGCTCCTTTCCAGTCTTGCTTAGCCTGGTATATATTACCGGCTATCTGAAAGAGGTGGATGTCTGCATCTTTCTTATCTACCAATGGAGACACTACGGTATATGCCCTGTTGTAATCACCTTTCAGGTAATAGGCAAAAGCGAGGTCCTGTTTCAATTGAATATCGTCTGGCGCAGACTGGATTGCCTGGTTGAGTACCAGGATAGCATTGGCATAATCGCCGCTCCGCAGGAAGTTGCGGGCAGTGGTTTGCAGTTCACTATTGTCCTGTGCGGCTGCCCACTGAAAGGTAAGCATTCCCGCCAGCACAAGGGTCCATCTTTTAGCAGCCTTTTGCCATTCCATCATTCAATGCGTTTTATGTAAATGTAAGAAAAAAGCGTTGACCCCGGAGCAAGGCGGGGTCAACGTTTCAGATCATTATCAGATCAGATGTGTTAACAGCCCGTCCCTGAGCTTAGGTTCAAACCAGGTGGATTTGGGAGGCATTACATTACCACTGTCTGCAATATCAAAAAGTTGCTGAATGGTTACGGGGTAAAGGGCAAAAGCTACCTGCATCTCGCCACTGTCCACTCTCTTCACCAGCTCACCCAGTCCGCGGATACCGCCTACAAAGTCGATCCTTTTGTCTGTACGGGGATCACGGATACCCAGGTGTTTGTCCAGGATATTGTTCTGCAGGATGGTCACATCCAGGATCCCGATGGGGTCTGCTGAGTAAGTTCCTTCCCTAGCAACGAGGTGGTACCAGGTATGGTCAAGGTACATGGTGATCTCATGCAGCATGGCAGGTTTTTGCTCATGATGGCCAACAGCTTCCACGGTAAAATCATATTCCAGGCGGGATAGGAAGTCCTCTTTGCTATGCCCGTTCAGGTCTTTCACCAGGCGGTTATAATCCAGGATCGCTAGTTCGCTGGCCGGGAAGATGGTGGTCAGGAAGTAGTTCAGATTAGCATCGCTGTTAATGTCTTCGCCGGAGGCTTTTTGTACCAATGCGGCTGAAGCTGCACGGTGATGGCCATCCGCGATATAAGTGGCGGGTACTTTTTCTGCAAAAAGACGGGTGATCTCGTCTCCCACAGAAGCTTCATTCACTACCCAGATGGTGTGGCTGATGCCATCTTCTGCCGTGAAATCATATACCGGCCGCTGGTTTTGCTGCCAGTGGCTGATTAGGGTATTTAGTTCCGGCACATCATTATAGGCCAGGAACACGTTCCCTGTCTGGGCGCGGGTGGTGGTGATATGATTGATACGGTCCAGTTCTTTATCCGGCCGGGTGAATTCATGCTTTTTAATGATGCCTTTATTATAGTCATCAATAGAGGAAGCACATACCAGCCCTGTTTGGGAGCGCCCGTCCATCACCAGTTTATAGATATAATAACATGGCTGTTCTTCGTGGAATAAAGTGCCGGATGTTTGCAGGTTCTGAAGATTTTCAGCTGCTTTTGCATATACCGCCTCACTGTGAATGTCTGTTCCTTCCGGCAGATCTATTTCAGATTTGGAAACATGGTAGAAGGAATTGGGATTTCCTGCTGCCGCTTCCGCTGCTTCTTTAGAATTTAATACATCATAAGGCCTTGCGGCTACCTCTTTTGCCAACGCCGGTTGCGGACGTAATGCCCGGAAAGGTTTGATAATTGCCATGATCTTGAGTTTTCTGTTAAGAGCGGTAAAAATAAGAAAAGCAGGGTAGGAATCAGAGGAGGAAATAAAAAAGGGCCGACTTTTTGGCCGGCCCTTCATATATAATATTTTCTTATGCGGTTATGCCTTCTTCAGTGAGAAGAACTTCATGGCTTCCACCATGGCTTCCACACTTTCAAGGGGCAGTGCATTGTAAAGGGATGCGCGGAAACCGCCAGACAGGCGATGGCCTTTGATGCCAACGATATCTTCTTTCTTGGCGAATTTGAGGAATTCCTCTTCCAGCTCAGGTTTGTCGATGGTAAAGGTCACATTCATTTTGCTGCGGTCTTCTTTGGCAACATTACCACGGAAAAGCGGGTTGTGATCTATCTCATCATATAACAATGCGGCTTTTTTGTTATTGATCTTCTCAATAGCAGCCACACCACCCTGGCCTTTCAGCCATCTGAGCGTAAGCATGGAGATATATACGGCAAACACCGGAGGGGTGTTGAGCAGCGAGCCGTTGTCAATATGTAACTTATAATCCATGATAGTGGGGACCTTGCGGGTGATCTTGCCCAATATGCTTTTGCGGACAGCTACCATAGTGGCACCTGCTGCACCCATGTTCTTCTGCACGCCGGCATAGATCAATGCATAACGGTTAAAGTCCATCTGGCGGCTAAGGATATCACTGCTCATATCAGCTATCAGTGGCACGTCCGTTTCCGGAGTGGTATGCCATTGTGTACCATAAATGGTATTGTTGGTAGTGATATGCAGGTATTTGGCCTGGGATGGAACCGTGTACTGCTTGGGGATGTGATTATAATTACTGTCTTTGGAGCTGGCGATGACATCTACATAACCAAACTGTTTAGCTTCTTTGATAGCTTTATTAGACCATACGCCGGTGTCGATGTAAGCAGCTGTTTCCCCGCTTTCCAGCAAGTTCATCGGAACCTGCATGAACTGGGTAGTAGCACCTCCGTGTAAGAACAGCACTTCGTAGTCGTCCTCCAGCTGCATGAGCTCTTTGGCAAGACTGCGCGCCTCTTCCATCACGGCTACAAATGGCTCCGTGCGATGTCCTATTTCAAGGATTGACATCCCGCTACCGTCAAAGTCGATCAGCGCTTTGCTGGCTTTGTACAGCACTTCGTTTGGTAATACAGAAGGACCTGCATTAAAATTGTGCACCTTCATGTTGCGATCTAAATTGTATACGTTTTCTTGTTCCACTTGTCTATGGTTTTTCGAAGGAATTGGTAAAAAATCGCGGTTGAAATCAAAACCGGAGGATGGGTAGGAAAAGGTTAAAAAAGATAGAGGCTCAAAGATAATATTTCTTTTGTTAATCTTGATGTTCCCTGTTAAATATTTTACCATGCCGCCAGAGACTGTCCAGCTGACGTATGGCGGCTTTATCCGGTAATGATATTGTTAATGCATGCAGGGGTGGCTGGCCCGCATCCACCCATGCAGTATACCAGCAGGCAGCAACTGTTGCCACAGCAGCCCGCATTCTGCGTTCCACCATATCTCCCAACAAACGGTGATATGCTTTCGTATAGGCGGTTGAGTAATTACGCACCAGTATCCCTTTCCGTAACTCATAAGCATACCGCTGATCTGCCGGGAAACGTTTACTCAGCTTTTGTTCCAGCCGTAATACCGTATCTGCAGCCAATGCGCTGGCCGTGATCACCTGCCATATAAGTTCCCGGGGGTTCTTTATATAACCTGCAGGCCCCGCCCAGAGATCAAAGGACTGGTCCGCCAGCAATTCCGGAATGCGGGATTCCCACAACCCATGGATCCCATGCTGGCCGGTGAATTGCCCATTATGGTTGGAGCAGGCATGTAACGGCACGTGAGCATCTCCCATATAATGCCCTAGTTCCGCTGCCAGCTTGAGTATCCGGGTGCCATTCCTGGCCTGGAAGGCAGATGTTAACTGTGCCATCATTCTCTCAAGATGCCAGGGTAAAACACCATACCGCTGCAATGTATCCGCAGTGAATTTTGCCTGGGCCTCCGGCCAGGAGCGGGGAACAGCAGAAAAAGGAGGTAATCCGTAATGGTCTGCATCCAGGTAGTGACGGGCCCCTTCCGCCGCCAGCAGATACCTGCGTTTATCAGGAGCCGTGGATTGCTGAACGATGTATTCAATATGTGGCTTGAAGAGCACCATCATTTCCGGTGGAAGGGAAAAAACGGCGAGACGGTTGATGCGCTCATGCGCAAAGAAACCCCATGCCTTGGCAGGATGGGTGGAAATTAACAAACAAGCCATCAGCAAAAGGATGGCGCGGAACAATGGATACATATGATGAATATCCGAAGAAAAATGTAACTAAAACAGGAACTGAGATATTGTTAGGTTTACTTCACTTCACTTTGCCTGTGACTAACAGTTTCTGTAATATGCGTCACCCCTCCTGAAACGGCAAACTTCATAGCTTCTCCCGCAGAGATATTCGTCAGGGGCCGTACTTTCTCCTCCTTTACAATAAATACCTTGCCCGTAATGGCATAAGCATGAGGCACATATACTGCCATATATCCCTGTAAACCAAGACTGTTCACATTCTCCTGTGTAATGAAACCCATTTCCCACACATCTTCCCCGTATACATTCACCAGTACGGGGTGGTCAAATTTCTTCTTCTCCCCAACAAAAGCATCAAAAACATCCTTTACGGAAGAATAGATATACTTAATAAATGGAGTACGTTCCAGGATATGGTCAAACATATCGATCAGCCTGCCCACAATGAAGGAAGAACTGATATAACCCACAAAAACAACCAGGATCAACACAATGGCAAATCCTACTCCTTTGTATTTCAATATGTTAAGCGGATGGTCCAGCGGCAGCAGGTCACGCGGTAATATATTATCTATGGTTACAAAACCCCAGTATAACGTAAATGCCGTGACCCCGATAGGTGCCAATATCAGTAAACCCTGGAAAAAATAGCGCAATATCCGGGATAATAACAACCTGAACCTCAATTTTGGAGACATGTGATATGGTATTGAAAGAGCAAAGGTACAGCATCCCACCCTCAAAAGCCCCAAAAACCGCCGAAAAGCTCAAAGGGTAAAAATAACTGATGGAAACTTTGGTAGTTTAAAAAGTTTCCATAGTTTTGTGCGTGTATTTAAGAAATTCAGGGTTTTAACAAAAATGGAAGTACAAGAGAGAATATTAGATACTGCATTCAACCTTTTCAGGCAATACGGAACCCGTTCCATTACCATGGACGAAATTGCCCAGAAAATGGGGATCTCCAAGAAAACGCTGTATGCGCATTTTGCGGATAAGAGCGATCTGGTGGTGAATGTAATGAGCCGGCACCTGAAATTGATGGAGGAGCAGTGCCTGGCCGGTAAGGAACAATCCAAGGACGCCATCGAGGAACTGTTCCTGGTGATGAAAATGCTGGATGATAAATTACGTAATATGAACCCGGTAGCTATGATGGACCTTCAGAAGTTCCATGCAAAAGCCTACCAGATCTTTGAACAGCATAAAGATGTATTCATGTTGCAGATGGTCCGCCAGAACCTGGAAAGAGGTATCCGCGAAGAGCTGTACCGCCCCGACCTCGATCTGGAGATCCTCAGCCGCTTCCGCACGGCTTCAGCCATGTTCTGCTTTCAGCCGGATATGTTCGCAATGAGCGGTTTCGACATGACGCGTGTACAAAGAGTACTGCTGGAAAATTTCCTGTTTGGGGTAGTCACACTCAAAGGATATAAGCAGATCGAAGAATACAAATCCAAAGATTACCCGAAATAAACACACAGAACTATGCAGTTTAAATGGAAGCTCATCGCTTTAACAGGTATGATGATGCAATTATTAACCTACGCTAATGCCCAGCAACCTGCCGTTATCCCGGAAGGTCAGGTGAGGTTCACTGTCAAAGAAGCAGTGGACTACGCGCTGGTGAATCAATATGCGGTTCGGAATGCCAAATTGGATGAATTGCGTCAGCTTGCGATCAACAAAGAAGTAAGTGGCCGCGCATTACCACAGGTTTCAGGCTCCGGTACTTTTCAGGACAACCCGATCATTCAGAAACAACTGATCGATGCGTCCAACTTTGATCCCTCTGTACCAAAAGGTACCCTTGTGGCCTTTTCTTTTGGCCTGAAATACAATGCTGTAGGCAATGTAGATGTAAATCAGGTATTATTTGATCCAAGTGTGCTCGTTGCCTTGCAGGCCCGCAAAACATTGGAAGACCTGGCAAGAAAAGGTGTAAAGAAATCTGAGATCGACGTGAAAACCGAGGTCTATAAGGCTTATTACAACGTACTGGCTGCAGACAAAGCACAGAAGATCCTGGAAGAAAGTGTACTCCGCATGGAAAAAACACTGAACGAAACGAGAGAAACATATAAGAACGGTCTCGTTGAAAAATTGGATGTAGACAGGCTCGTGGTACAATACAATAACCTTAAGTCAGAAGTGGTCCGTATCCGCAATGTTCGTGAGGTGGGTATCGCCGCGTTGAAATTCCAGATGGGCATGCCCATGAAACAACAGCTGGAATTAACCGATACGCTCAGCAATGAAGCACTCACAGCTGGTATAGAGGATCAGAAGGGGTTCACTTATAATAACAGGATCGAATATCAATTGGCAGAAGTTCAAAAGAAAGCCAACGAATATAACCTGAAGAGATACCGTATGGAAGGATTGCCCTCTTTGAATGCATTTGGACAAGGTGGTGTTTCCCGGGCAAGTAATACTTTTAACTATTTCGAGCAACAACTCTGGTACGGATATGTATCATGGGGGCTCAACCTTAAGATTCCCATTTTTAGCGGAATGCAAAGGAAACGGAGGGTAGATCAGGCCTTTATCGAGGTGAAAAGATCGGATCTTCAGCTCGAAAATGCCCGTAATTCAATAGATCTGGAGCAAACTTCATCTTCTACGAACCTGCGTAATAATATTACCACGCTGGAAAACCAGGAAGAGAATATGGCCCTGGCCAATGAAGTATATAAAACAACAAATATCAAATATAAAGAGGGGGTAGGTTCCAGCCTTGAAATGATCACTGCTGAAACAGCTCTCCTTGAATCACAGAACAACTACTTCAATGCATTGTTCAATGTGATCATCTCCAGGATCGATTACCTGAAAGCATACGGAAAACTTTAATCAAACTACAATCTGCCTAAAAATCTATAATACCATGACTAAAAGATATTTTGTACTCCCCCTGATCACAGTGATCCTGGCTGCTTGCGGTGGCGGTGGCGGTAACAAAGCTGAAGAGTTGCAAAAGCTGAAACAAGAGAAGTCAGCGCTGGATGCAAAGATCTCTGCCCTTGAAAAAGAACTGAAAACAGGCGATTCATCTGTTAAGATGAAAACTGTTACTGTTGCAGCTCTTGAGAACACTACTTTTGAACACTATATAGATATCCAGGGTAGTGTAGATGCTAAGGAAAATGTAGATGCTACTGCACAGGTCCCCGGCACCATAAGGGCTATTTATGTGAAAGAAGGTCAGGCTGTATCAAAAGGCCAGGCACTTGCACAGGTAGATGATCAGGTGCTTCGTTCCAGCCTCGCAGAATTGCAAACACGGCTGGACCTCGCTAAAGTACTGTATGAAAAACAAGAAAACCTCTGGAAACAACAGATCGGTTCCGAAGTACAATTCCTGACAGCAAAGAACCAGAAAGAAGCGCTGGAAAGGAATCTGGCCACCATGAAAGATCAACTCGCACAAGCCCGTATCGTTGCTCCTATCAGCGGTACAGTAGATGCGGTGATCGCTAAAGTAGGGGATAACGCAGCCCCGGGGGTGCCGGCTTTTCGTATCGTAAATGGCAATAACCTGAGAGTAGTAGCTAACGTAGCTGAATCCTTTGCCGGCAAAGTTAAAACAGGCGCCGAAGTACTGCTCACCTTCCCCGATATCAATAAAGAACAACGTACCCGCATCGGTTTTGCCAGCAAAACAATTGATCCGGTGAGCCGTTCAATCAGAGTGGAAGTTCCTTTGAAAAGTACTGCTGATCTGAATCCTAACATGATCGCACAACTGCGTATCATTGATTACAAAGCACCCAGTGCTGTTGTTGTGCCCGTGAGCGTGATCCAGTATTCACTGGGAAAACCTTATGTGCTTACTGTAAAAGGCAGCGGGGATAAATTACAGGCAGTGCGTAACAATATAGAGATCGGCCGTACTTATAACGATAAAGCAGAGATCAAATCTGGTCTGCAGGCTGGAGACAGGATCATTACTTCCGGTTTCCAGGGCGTGAACGACAATGACTTTGTGAAACTGTAATTGTGTAGTGCTATCCACTTTAAAAAAATTACCCGATGAAGGACTTAGAAAAAGAATTTAAACCCACCAGCTGGGCCATTGATAATAAGGTGAGCATTTATGTGGTCACCATTATCCTCGCGCTGTGGGGTATAACATCCTATAACAGCCTGCCCAAGGAACAGTTTCCTGAGGTAGTGTTCCCGCAATTTTATATAAGCACCGTTTACTTTGGTACTTCTCCGGAGGATATGGAAACCCTCGTGACCAAACCATTGGAGAAAAAGCTGAAAGCGATCTCTGGCGTAAAGAAGATATCCAGTTCTTCTGTACAGGACTACTCTGCTATCAACATTGAATTTGATGCGGGAGAAGATATAGAAGCGGCACGGCAGCAGGTACGTGAAAAAGTAGATGAAGCTAAACCGGATCTGCCCACAAATCTTTCCACAGACGGCCAGGAACCACAGATCATCAAAATAGATGTGAGTCAGATCCCCATCATGAATGTGAATATGAGTGGTGATTTTGACCTGCAGACCCTTAAAAGATATGCAGATGAAATGCAGGACCGGATCGAATCGCTCAATGAGATCACACGTGTGGATATTGTTGGTGCTCTGGACAGGGAGATCCAGATCAACCTGGATAAATTTAAAATGGATGCTGCCAGAGTGAGCTTTGATGATGTGATGTTCGCAGTGAATGCTGAAAATAAAACTGTTTCCGGCGGTGTTGTTGCCATGGACGGGCAAAAACGTTCATTGAGTGTGAAAGGGGAATATAAGGACCCCACAAAGATTAAGGACATTGTTATTCGTAGCCAGTCCGGATCAGTGGTGTACCTCCGTGATATCGCAGAAGTAAAGGATGGATTTGAAGAACAGGAAAGTTATGCCCGCCTCAATGGGAAGAGTGTAATTACCCTGAACGTAATTAAGCGTAGCGGCCAGAACCTGATCAATGCATCAGACAAGATCGCCGAAATTGTAAAAGAGATGGAGGCCAACTACTTACCGAAAGGTTTGGAAGTGACCATCACGGCAGATCAGTCAGACGCTACCCGTGTAACTTTGCACGACCTGATCAATACTATTATTATTGGTTTCATACTGGTAACAGTGGTGCTTATGTTCTTCATGGGAGCAGTGAATGCCCTCTTCGTAGCATTATCAGTACCGATCTCCATGTTCATCGCCTTTATCGTCATGTCTTTCACAGGCTTTACACTCAACATGATGGTGCTGTTCTCCTTCCTGCTGGCGTTGGGAATTGTGGTGGATGATGCTATCGTGGTGATTGAGAACGTACACAGGATCTTCAATGAACGAAAGGACCTTGGCATTGTGCATGCCGCCAAAATAGCAGCCGGTGAAGTGTTCCTGCCAGTATTCTCCGGTACGCTCACTGTACTTGCACCATTTGTTCCCTTGTTATTCTGGCCGGGTATCATTGGTAAGTTCATGTTCTTCCTGCCGATCACGCTTATAATCACATTGGTCGCTTCTCTGGTGGTGGCTTATATCATCAACCCGGTATTTGCGGTGGATTTCATGGATCGTCATGAAGGAGAGAATCATCCTAAACCAAAATTCAATAAGAAGTTTGCTATAGTCTCCATTTCATTCGGTGTAGCTGCATTGATGGGTTATGGCGGAAGTATGGGTGCCGGTAACCTGATCGTTTGTCTTTACCTGCTCATCCTGCTGGAACGTTTCTGGCTGGGAGGGGTTGCGCGTAAATTCCAGCATAATCTCTGGCCACGTGTGCAGAACAGCTACCGCCGCGTATTGCAATGGTGCATTATCGGATGGCGTCCTGTTTGGATCCTGGTTGCTACTTTTGGCCTGTTGGTTTTCAGTATTATACTTACCGGCATCCGCAACCCTAAAGTGGTATTCTTTCCAACATCGGACCCTAACTTCATATATGCTTATATAGAATTACCGATCGGTACGGATCAGATTGTAACAGATTCTATTACTAATATTGTAGAACAACGCATTACCAAAGTTGTAGGAGCGCAAAACCCACTGGTGAAATCTATTATCTCCAACGTTGCTGTGGGAGCGGGAGATCCAAGCCAGATGGACCTTTCAATAAGCCCTAATAAAGGCAAGGTAACAGTAGCCTTCGTGGAGTTTGCTAAACGTAATGGCCTGTCTACTGTAGACTACCTGGATAAGATCCGCGGTGTCGTGAAAGGTATTCCCGGAGCGGATATTACTGTTGAACAGGAACAAGGCGGCCCCCCAACAGGTAAACCTATCAACATTGAGATCACTGGTGATGAGTTCGAGCTGTTGGCAACAACTTCAGACCGCTTAAAACGTTATCTGGATAGTTTGCAGATTGGTGGTGTGGAAGAGTTGAAAAGCGATTTCCAAAGTAATAAGCCAGAGATAATTGTTTCTATCGATCGTGAAAGAGCGAACAGAGAAGGTATCTCTACAGAACAGATCGGTAAAACATTGCGAACTGCACTTTTTGGTACAGAAGTTTCCAAGTTCCGCGATCCGGAGGATGATTATCCTATTGTGATTCGGCTCAAAGAAGATCAGCGTAATAATATCAACACCCTCATGAACCTGAATCTCACCTATCGTGACATGAACATGGGAGGCCAGATCCGTCAGGTACCGCTGAGTGCCGTGGCTGATATCCGCTACTCTAATACCTATGCTGGTATCAAACATATAGACGAGAAAAGGGTAGTAACGCTGTATTCCAACATACTCACCGGTTTTAATGCCAATGAAGTGGTTGCGACAATCAATAGTGCCGTATTGGATTTCAATCCGCCGGATGGTATCACCGTGAAAATGACAGGTGAACAGGAAGATCAGATGGAAACCATGAACTTCTTGGTAGGAGCTATGTTCACCGCATTCGGTATTATTCTTATGATCATGGTAACACAGTTCAACTCAGTTGGCCGCCCAATGATCATCCTCTCGGAAATTGTATTCAGTATCATTGGTGTGTTCTTAGGTTTTGCCATATTTGGTATGGATATCTCCATCGTAATGACTGGTGTAGGTATCATGGCCCTGGCCGGTATCGTGGTACGGAATGGTATCGTACTCGTAGAATTCATCGACTTGCTGGTACAACAAGGTGTGCCTGTTGCGGAAGCAGTAGTAGAAGGCGGTAGAACACGGATGACCCCCGTTATCCTCACCGCCATCGCTGCGATCTTAGGTCTGATCCCTCTCGCAGTTGGTCTGAACATCGACTTCTGGAAACTCTTCGATGAAGGAAATCCGCACCTGTTCTTTGGAGGTGATAACGTTGCCTTCTGGGGCCCGCTGGCCTGGACAATGGTATTCGGCCTCATCTTCGCCACCTTCCTTACATTGATCCTGGCACCTGTAATGTATTACATGAACAAGCGCAGCATCGACGTACTGGATCATTATGGATGGCCACGTGGTTTGAAATACGTGCCGTTCCTGGTGCTGATCCTGAAAATGCTTTCTAAAAGAGAAACTATCAGGAGGCTGCACAACCTGGAGTATGAATCTCCTCGTCCTTACAATTTCTTCAACGGCCATGCCGACGAAAAAGATAAAGAGCAGGCTAAATCCGCCAAAGGAGTAGTAATGCATTAAGAGACTGTTTTTCTATAGTAATAATCAGAGCAAACAGTGTAACAGTTGTAGGTTAACAAATGCCGTCCCGATTCATCGGGACGGTTTTCTTTTTAGGATTATTTCCATTACATTTCGAAATGATGAAAAAGACACTCCTTCCCCTGGTCCTTTCATTTTGCGCCATTAGCGCAACTTATGCTCAGGACAATGCCCGTTATACGGATGCTACCAGCTTTATGCTCATTGGTAAAGGGCTGCCCACCAACAAGCCTTATGTGCGGCTGGACAGCATTCAAACACGCGAACTCACGCCGGCTGTTAAATATCTAAGCACCAACAGCGCCGGTATTGCTGTTTTGTTTGAAACGAACTCCAAATACATTAAAGTGAAATGGACCGTGAACAAAGTGGCATACCATTCCAATATGACACCTATTGTACATAGCGGGCTGGACCTTTATGGAAAAAAAGATGGTAAATGGGTATGGGCAGGTGTAGGCCGCCCGGTGAACCAGGTAGAGGCAGAATCAGTGATCGTTAACAACATGGATGCTACTACAAAACAATTCATGCTCTATGCACCTACTTATAATGAGCTGACCTCCCTGCAGATCGGAGTAGAGCCGGAAGCTACAATAGGCGTACCATCCAAGCCAGGTATCGATACCACTAAAAGAGTAGTGATGTATGGCTCCAGCATTATGCAGGGCGCATCTGCATCCAGGCCTGGTATGGCATATCCTGCCATCATTGCACGCCACAGTGGTTGGGATGTAGTGAACCTGGGTTTCAGCGGAGCAGGCAAAATGGAATTCCCCGTTGCAGAAATACTCGTTACCATGAAAGCGTCTGTTTTTGTGCTGGACTGTATGCCTAACCCTACACTGGATGAAATAAAAGAACGCGGTTACCCATTCATCAAACACCTGTTGACCAAACGCCCGGAAGTACCCGTGCTGCTGGTGGAATCAGCTATTTATGAAAGTGGCAACTTTGATCAGCGCATAGCAGAAACGGTAAGAAAAAAGAATGCATTGCTCACAGAGATCTATACCAAATTAAAACAGGAAGGATTCAAGCAGTTGCATTATTTATCCGCTAAAGGCCTCATCGGTGAAGACCATGAAGGTGCTACGGATGGCGTGCATCTCAACGATATCGGTTTCCAGCGGCAAGCGGAAAAAGTATTGCCTGTTGTGCAGCAACTGGTGAAAAAATCCAGCGGAAGCAAGTGAGCAATTTCGTAACTTGCTCACTATAAAAAGCACAATAACCTATGCTTAAAAATCATGAGATAGACTATCGCATTCACGGTGAGGAAATGCAGATAGTAGAAATAGAACTGGACCCTCAGGAAAGCTGCGTGGCTGAAAGCGGCAGCTTTATGATGATGAACCAGGAAATAAAAATGGAAACATTGTTTGGCGATGGCTCCGGCCAGCAACAAGGCTTTCTGGGTAAACTGATGTCTGCCGGCAAACGCCTCATTACCGGTGAAAGCCTTTTCATCACTGCTTTTACCAATATGGGTCAGGGCAAAAAAAGCGTAAGCTTTGCCGCTCCATACCCGGGTAAGATCATTCCCATGAACCTGAGCCTGCTTGGTGGAAAAGTAATCTGCCAGAAAGATGCGTTCCTCTGCGCAGCCCGTGGGGTGAATGTAGGCATCGAGTTTCAGCGCAGGCTTGGTACCGGTATCTTTGGTGGTGAAGGCTTCATTATGCAGAAACTGGAAGGAGATGGTTTGGCGTTTGTACATGCAGGTGGCCTTGTGATCGAGCGGGAACTGCAACCAGGCGAAGTGTTGAAGGTTGACACAGGTTGTGTAGTAGCTTACACACAACAAGTAGATTTTGATGTAGAATTTATTCGGGGTATCAGGAATATGGTGTTCGGCGGAGAAGGTTTATTCTTTGCCGTACTGAGAGGTCCGGGTAAAGTATGGTTGCAAAGTTTGCCGATCAGCCGGTTGGCAAGCAGGGTTTTGGCCTATGGAACCGGGGCAAGGAAAGAAGAAGGCAGCATCCTGGGTGGATTAGGCAATCTGCTCGACGGAGATGGTCGTTAATAATAAAGGTATTGATAACCAATAATTTATTTAAGGTCCGCGGAGAATATGCATTATTCTCCGCGGTCTGTTTTCTAAAGGAGCGGATTAATTTTATAAAAAAAGGTCTCCATTTATCCATTTTTTGCAAATTATTAACGAACAGAATGGTAGTATTGTCTTAATATTGCGCGGAGGCTTAACCAATACACCAGATTTTTAGTATATTAGAGTTCTAAACGGCGGCTGGCACTGTGTGGGTGCTACAACAGTAAGAAACTGGCGCATGTTTTGATCGATTATCCTGGTGCTATGAATATGAAGTATGAATAAGAGTTGCTTACTCATGTAAAGTTCAGGTGAATCCAAAGCAAGTTTAACTTTTTCCCAGGTCTAATTTAACGGTAGCCCTGAAAGCATTCCACAAACGAGTTGTGAATGGTTAACCAAACTACCTAAAATTCCTGTCGAGATGGCTGAAAGGAATAATTTTGAAAAATCCCGCTAAAAAATTGTAATGCAAGCGGCACTCAATTATCTTTGCTATTCCGAGAAATGTAATTAGAGTAACACAGTATTAAAACGGAAGCCGGTATTTATTGAAAAGAAAGACAAACCCGACGTTATGTAATGCGGGAACAAAAACCACCGGCACCTTGTAATAGTATAAAAAACCTAAACAAGTAGGTGAATTTCATTTTTATGAAATCATTGAAAATTGCTTCAAACACGCTTAATTAAGTAAGATGAATTTTGAGAGAAACGAACGCCCCCGAAAGTATTCTCCTGGCTACAACAGAGATCCACAAGAACCCAACCAAGACCAGGAAGGCGGTGATTCCAAGAAACCCGAATTTGGCAAAGACGGAGACAGACCTTATACTCCCCGTAGTGAAGGCGGTTATTCATCCCGTGAAGGTGGCTACACTCCCCGCAGGGAAGGTGGTTACACGCCTCGCGGAGAAGGTGGATACACCCCTCGTCCTCCAGCCGGTGATGGCGCCAACTTTAACCGTGAAGGAACATTTAACCGTGAAGGCGGCGGCAGCTACGGACCTCGTAATGAAGGTGGTGGTTATCGTGATCGCGACGGTGGCGGCTATAATCGCGACCAGGGCGGTGGAGGCTACAACCGTGATGGTGGTGGCGGATACGACCGCGGTGGCGGTGGCGGATATGATCGTGGTGGTGGTTACGACCGCGGTGGCGGTGGTGGCTATGATCGCGGCGGTGGTGGCGGAGGCTACAACCGCGGTGGCGGTGGTGGTTACGATCGCGGCGGTGGCGGCGGTTATGATCGTGGCGGTGGTGGCGGTGGCTACAATCGCGGCGGTGGCGGCGGAGGTTATGATCGCGGCGGCGGTGGCGGAGGCTACAACCGTGGCGGTGGTGGCGGAGGCTATGATCGCGGCGGCGGTGGCGGTGGTTACAATCGCGGCGGTGGCGGCGGAGGTTACAACCGTGGCGGTGGCGGCGGTGGTTTCAACCGTGGCGGCGGTGGTGGCGGTGGCTACCAGGGCCGTAGCTCAGGAGGTCCAAGGAACTTCAACAAACCTCCTCGTCCAGACAATAAAATATACTTTATCGCACTCCTGCCAACAGCTGAAGTAGGTAAAGAAATCATAAAGATCAAACAGGACTATGCTGAACAGTATGGACCAATGTACGCGCTGAAAGTATTACCGCACATCACACTGCAGGTACCTTTCACTGCCGATCCAAGCCTGGAAAGATCTTTCTGCGAAGAACTTACGGAATTTGCCAAAACACAAGCGCCTTTTGAAGTAACGCTCAATGGCTTTGGTACCTTCCCTAACAAACAAAACCGCGTACTCTTCATCAACGTTGAGAAAAGCGAAACCATGAGCGCCATGCACCGTCAACTGATCAACTTCCTGCGTAAGGAATTTGGTTTCAGTACCATGCTTGCACGCACAGGCTTCACACCTCACGTAACAGTTGCCTTTAAAGACCTGGAAGACGCACAGTTCGAA
This sequence comes from Chitinophaga niabensis, assembly GCF_900129465.1. Taxonomy (NCBI): domain Bacteria; kingdom Pseudomonadati; phylum Bacteroidota; class Chitinophagia; order Chitinophagales; family Chitinophagaceae; genus Chitinophaga; species Chitinophaga niabensis. The sequence goes on from NZ_FSRA01000002.1 coordinate 1,713,491, forward strand.
AAGTCATGGCCTGAGTACGAAAACAAAGAATACAAAGCTTCCTTTAAAGTAAATAACCTCTACTTCCTGCGCCACAACGGCAAATCCTGGGAAGTATTGCAGAAATGCAAGCTCGGAGGAGCATAAGAAGGAACCAGTAAAATATAAGATTCCGGATCGCTGCAAAGTGGTCCGGAATTTTTTTATTACAGAAACAGAAATTAAAACTCAATCTTATACCCCGCATAGGGAAACCTCCCCAACTGGTACATCGTGTTTACCCGCTGCTCATAATAATAATATTCCTTACTCAGCACATTTTTCCTGTTCAACACATTGTCCACCGCAACAAAAAACGAATGGGTAGACCCCACCCGGTTCAACCGGTAACTTACCTTCAGGTCAACACGACTATAATCTTTTAACCGCTCTGCATAATAACCATCCGATGCTATCACTACCTTCCCGCTCTTCCGCGAAGCTTCTTCATCCACTGGCAGCACCCGTTTATTTCCCGCCTGTATAATACGCGCATCCACCGCAAGAACGTTTTCTTTTTTACCTGCACGCAGTTCTGAACCCACAGCCAGGTTTACAATGTAATTACCGTTGAAGGTAGTGTTGTACCATTTACCATTGGATGCCTTGTATTTGGAATCATACAAGGTTGTAGTAAGCAGAAAATAATAATGTTTGTGGAGGAACCTTTCCAGGGTTAACTCCACACCGTAATTGCGGCCCCTGCCTTTACTCACCAAAGTATCCGGCACAAAATCATTATACGATAAGCCCTGGTTCAACCCCGAATAAAAATCCGGACTGCTGGGAATTGGCGCGTGAAAGATAGACTGATAATAAGTTTCCGCTTTCAAACGAAACCAGGAAGAGAAGTTGTTTTCATATCCCGCTACATAATGATGACTGCCGGTAAAAGCAATGTGTTTATTAGCGGGTGTATATGTTTGAGAGCTGCGGTTTTGGTTGCGGTTGATGTACATGTTCACAGGCTGCATTTGATGATGCAGTCCATAACCAGCCGTGATGCGTTGTTTGGAAGTGAAACGCCATTCCGCTGAAATCCTGGGCTCCAGGGCCTGCTGACTATTGTAGAACAGATGCTGATAATGAAGGCCTGTATGGAAAGTTAAAGACGGAACAGGGCTGAACTGCCAATGCGCAAAACCCTGTAACAGGTTCATGGGTACACGATCGTCCAGTTTAAGGATGTGTATCATGGAAGTATCGTTCGATAGTGTTTGCAGGAAATAATGGTATTGCCGGGAACTGAAGTTGATACCGGTTTTTAAGAGATGTTTTGAATTGAACTTATGTGTGAGATTATAACCGAAGGAAACACCTCTTTCCTTAAACTTCCCATCTGAATCTTTGGCAACACTTTTATCTTCAAAATGAAGGTTCCTGTCAGAAACAATATAACTGCCGGAAATAGCACTGAGTACCTGTCCGAATGTTTTTGCGGAAAAATAATGATCATACCGCATGCCCAGCACCCCCATGTCTGAACTGAAATAACTGCTCCCACCGGTAACGCGGTTCGCTATCTGCCGGTTATCTGTAAAAGGGTCCCGGAAGCGGATCTTGCTTTTACCACCAATACCAAAGAGTACAAATCCACCATTGTTCCCGTCCGGTACATGTATTTTAAAAGTAAGGTCCTGGAATTGCGGAACACCGTCTATCGTAATATCCAGCCCGAGTTTTTGCAGGAAGTTGAAACTCAGGAAACGATAACCTGCTATGTAAGTAGCGCCTCTTTTTTTATCCACGGGGCCTTCTGCGTTGAATTCGAGCCCGCTTAAACCCAGTTGGGCATTGAACTCATTTTTTTCGCGGTTCCCTTTACGCAGGCGGATGTCGAATACCGAAGCATTTTTGTTACCATATTCTGCGGGGAAGGCACTGGTCAGAAAATCAGAATTGGCCAGCAGGTTATTGTTCAATACACCGAAGATGCCGCCGGAAGTATTGATGTACGTGTAGTGGTTAGGGTTAGGGATATCAATGCCTTCCAGTCGCCATAACACGCCGAAAGGATTATTACCTCTTACAATGATGTCGTTATTCTGATCGCTGAGGTTTACAACGCCGGCATAATTTGCGGCCATACGGCTGGGGTCTGTACGGGTGCCGGCAAAACGGTTCGCTTCTTCAACAGATAAGATGCGGGTGCTCACCACCGCCAGGGGATTAATACTTCTTGTTTTATCCGTTTTGCGTGATGCGGTTACCTGCACTTCTTTTGATTCATAGATGTTTTCTTCCAGTAATACAGGCAACACGGTTTGCCGCCCTGAGATAACCAGCACCTGGTTGATCCGTACCGGTTTGTAACCAATAGAACTCGCTACCAGGTCATATCTGCCGAGGGGCACCTGCGGTATCAGAAAACGGCCCTGTTCATCTGTTACACTGCCTTTGCCGGATAAGTTGGAGAGTTGTACCGTAACGCCGGGCACCGGCATGTGTATGTTTTTATCCAATACCACGCCATGTACTGTTTGAGTGAGTGTATGATCAGCCGTGCTTAAAACAATCTGGGAAGAGATTTCCTTGTAATCCATACCGCTTCCCAGCAGGGCTTCATCCAGCACCATTGAAAGCGGTTGTTCCGTCATATTTATACTGAGTGTGGCGGTAGGGAGGTATTGCCGTACATAAGAGAACGGCACCTGGTAACGTTGATGCAGCTGTACCAGCACTTCTTCAATGGTAACATCATTCACCTGGATGCTCACGCGCTTTTTTAACCATTGCGCGTGTCCGCAAAAAGGAATGATCAGCAGCAGGATGAAACAAAGCCTTTGCAGCATGGGGTTGCTGGTATATAGATTTTATCGGCTGACCTTATACACGCCTTTCGATTCTTCTTTGATAGTGATGTGCATTGTTTCAGACAGTACTTCCAACACACGGGGCAGGGAAGGATTATCATTTCCGGTCAAAGAGTATTTGATGTTCAGCAGGCTGGAATCTGTTACGATGAACTTCACATCGAAATATTCTTCCAGTGTACTGAGTGTTTGAAACAGGGGTACATTATCGAAAACCAGCCGGTTCTCTTTCCAGGCCATAAAATTAGGATCGGAATTCTGTATCTGTTTAGGTTCTTTGTTGGACTGCAAAATAGCGGTATGGCCGGCTGTGAGCACCAATGCTTCCTTAGGGCCTTGTTTACCGGAGAAGGCAACTTTACCGGTTACCACATTCAGCTGAATGGTTTTGTTTTCGTAAGCTTTTATCACGAAGGAGGTTCCGAGCACCTGTGTTTGCGAAGCGCCTGCCGTAACAATAAAAGGGTTGGAGGCATCCGGTTTTACATCAAAGAAGGCTTCCCCTTCCAGCTGCACAAGGCGGTGATTGGCTGCAAATCCTTTCTTATAGCTGATCTGGCTGTTGCGGTTCAGGAATACTTTACTGCCATCCGGGAGCGTCACCTCTTTTTTACCGGCATCGGCAGTGATAACAGTAGTGCCGCCCTGGTTCACCATGGTGAAAACAAGGCTGGCGGCAGCTACGATAATAATGGCCGCGGCAGCCAGTTTCCACCAGTTATTTTGTTTGGATGATCTCACTACTTTAAGAGGAGCAGGTGTATCCATTTGATGACTGAACCTTTGCCAGTTTGTTTCAAGATCTGGTTCCGGCGCATCGTCAAATGCATCGGCCGTAAGGTCCCAGGTTTGTTTCATGGCGGTATAGTATTCCCGGTTGGCAACATCTTCCTGTAGCCAGGCCTGTAACGTTGCCTGCTCCTTTGTGGAGATGTCGCCGGCTATTTCACGGGCAATCAGTGCGTCTATGTGATCGTTGTTGATCATGCTGATATTCAATTACGAATTTCGAATGTTGTTTGCTGCTGGAGGTTGATAAAAAATGGTGAATTCATTCCAGGTATTCCTTCAATGAAACGCGCAGCTTTTTCAGTGCCGTCATCATTTGGTTCTCCACCGTTTTGACCGAGATCTGCAATGTTTCGGCAATTTCTTTATAGCTCATTTCTTCATAGCGGCTCAGCACAAAGATCTCCCTGCACTTTTCAGGTAACAGATCGATAGCCTGCTGGATCCGCAGTTTTGTTTCTTTCAGATGTATCACCGGCGCCTGCACTTGTGCTTCTTCATGAGTTGGACTGATCTCCTGGTGAGTACCACCGCGCCGTTTGTTCTTATCTATGTGATCAAGTGCCATATTCACCGCTGCACGATGCAGGTACGCTTTAAAATAAACATCCTTCAACTGGTCCCGGCGATTCCATATTTTAATAAATACTTCCTGCGCCAGATCTTCCGCTGTGGCCATATCCGGCACCAGGCGGTATATTGCTTTGCAGACCAATGGGAAATAGGTTTTGAAGAGCGCCTCCATGAACTGGCGCTCGTCTTCCTGCAAAAGATTTTGTAACCGGGCATTTTCGGGCATGGTGCAAAAATAACCATTACTCTGATTTACAGCGTGGCCATTCATGCCTAATGCGACGGGTGACAGTATTCCGATAGCTTCCATGTAAAAATGTATTCCTATAACTTGGTAACCTTTCCTGATCCTGAGACCTTTACGTTAAAATCTGCTGGTGATCCTTTGTATCTTACATTTCCACTGCCACTGATCCGGCCCCACAATCTATCCACGGCCCAGATCCTTTGCTCACCTGAGCCATTGGTTTCCACATTGGCGTTATTAGCTTTCAGTAATTCAGCCCTTACATCCCCACTGCCATTGATCTCAGAATAGTAATCCCTTGATAAGCCTTCCAGGTCAATATTCCCGGAACCGTTCACCAATACCCTCACTTCATTGGCATCCACTTTCAGGCGCGCATCATTACTGCCGTTCACTTCATAGAGGAAGAGCGGGGTTCTGATGGTGTCAGTTCCTGTAAGGGAGCCGGAGCCGGAAAAAATGATCCTGCGGTATTTTTCACTTTGTACATATATATGAATGGGTCTGAAACTCTTCAGATTCACGCCGTTACGGATCTTCACACGAAGGTTGGTGCCGTTTACGGAAGTTTCAATCACCCGCATTACATTGTCTTCTGCTTCAATGCGGAGGGGTAAGGGACTGCCTTGCTTTACATGTATTTCAAGCGGCCCCTCAATGGTCAGGTCCTCAAACCTGTCCACCGGCCTTTCTTCTGTGATCACGCGGCCCGAGCCATGAACATTTTCACGGGCACAGCCAGAAAGGATCAATCCAAAAATTGCCAGGAGGCAGAGTAAAAGGCTCACGCTGAGCCCGCTGTAAGTGATCAGGTATTCCTGTTTGCCTGTCAGTTTCATATTGGTATTCATTTTAGGGGGTAAGTCACAATGATGACTTCCTTAATATAACGGCCAATGGAAACCCTACCCCTAGAATACCTGCAAAAAAATAAGCCGGCCTTACTTTAAGTAAGACCGGCTTGATTAACCCCTATGAAAACCAATTATTGTGCTAATTTGATTTCGCCGAGATCGGTAGCTTTACCATCTTCCACTTTCACATCTGTAATAGTTGCGTCCTTAAATGGTTCTTTTGCGTCAACAATTACAGTGTAAGTTCCGGCTTTTGCACTCGTAAAGGAGAATGCACCCTGTGCTACAGCTGTTTTCAAAGTATCTGTTCCGGAAATGGCCCATGCTTCAGTAGCTCCTTCAGCTGGAACAACTTTACCGGAAATAGAACCGCCTTCAAATGAAGTAAAGGCGAATGCGCCGAATGTTACGGCCGCAAGTGCTAACAGGCTTAATTTAGTCCTTTTCATAGCATACAATTTTTAAAAGGTTTAATTAATAAAGAAATGGTTCAAGTAAAGGTTGTTCTCGATAGTATCCTCTTTTTAGATGAATGATTGTATGTGAATCGGTTTCGTATGAAATTTTGCAATTACCATGCCATAACCCTCAAATTCTTTTCTTTAACATTTCTTTAAAGAACCTTTAACATCGAGGGTTTGCGGGCATTACTCATTTAAGTAATTTCGTGTGTGCATTCCTGTTACTATGCTCAAATGCAGTCTGGTAAAGCTTAGTGACCACAAGACTTTTTCCTGCGGAGCATTACTCAACACAAATATTTTGCCAAACATAACAGCAGTAAGGCTTTGAGACCCATCAAAGCTATAAGGGGCAAAGCTTTCAGGATATTTTATTAAAAGTCTACAGGGTTTGTGTACTTTTGCGGAAGGGATAGCACTCGAAAGTTAGCAGCCGATTCCCTAAATTTACGGTCTTATAGACTCATATATATCTAATATAAAGAATACGTCAATGTCCAATAAAGCGATTCAACAGGTTGAAGATGTAGTGATCAAGTTTGCTGGTGATAGTGGAGACGGGATGCAATTAACTGGTACTCAGTTCTCTAACAATACCGCCCTTATCGGGAACGATCTTAGCACTTTCCCGGATTTCCCGGCTGAAATACGTGCTCCGCAAGGCACCCTGCCTGGTGTGAGTGGTTTCCAGCTTCACTTTTCCTCTAACCGTATATTTACGCCCGGAGATACCTGCGATGTACTGGTGGCCATGAACGCCGCCGCATTGAAAGCCAATCTCAAAGGGCTCAAAAAAGGTGGTATCATTATCGCCAATACAGATGGTTTCGATTCCAAGAACCTCCGCCTGGCTAACTTCCCGGATGGAGTGAACCCATTGGAAGACGGCTCTCTCGTGAATTACCAGTTACATACCATGGATGTTACCAAAATGACCCGCGAGGCACTGAAGGACATCAACATGGGTATGAAGGAAAAAGACCGCGCCAAGAACATGTTCGTACTCGGATTCCTTTACTGGCTCTATGATCGCGACATGCAAAGTACCATCAACTTCCTCACAGAGAAGTTTGGCAAAAAGCCCGAAATCCTGGAAAGTAACATCCGCTCTTTGCAGGCGGGATATAACTTTGCCGATACCGTGGAAGCCTTCTCCACCCGTTATAAAGTGGAAAAAGCCAGGATGGAACCTGGTACCTACAGGAGCATTACAGGAAATACTGCTTTGTCTTACGGACTGATCGCTGCTTCCCAGAAGGCGGACCTGCCTATTTTCCTGGGTACTTATCCTATTACACCTGCCTCAGACATCCTGCATGAACTGAGCCGGTATAAAAATTTCGGGATCCGTACTTTCCAGGCGGAAGATGAAATTGCCGGTATTGCTTCTGCTATTGGTGCATCCTATGGTGGCCACATGGGAGTGACCACTACTTCCGGCCCCGGTATGGCATTAAAAGGAGAGGCCATGGGCCTTGCCGTAATGCTGGAAATTCCATTGCTGATCATTGATATTCAACGTGGAGGCCCTTCTACCGGTCTGCCTACCAAAACAGAACAATCAGATCTGCTGCAGGCTTATTACGGTCGTAATGGCGAATGCCCCATGCCCATCATTTCCGCATCCACGCCGTCCGATTGTTTTGATGGTATCTATGAAGCTTTCCGCATTGCAGTAAATCATATGACGCCTGTGATCTTCCTCAGCGACGGGTATATTGCCAACGGCGCAGAGCCCTGGAAATTCCCTAAGAGCGATGATCTCAAGCCCATTACCGTTAAATACAAGAAGGGCCTGGAAGAAGGAGAAGAACAGTTCTTCCCTTACCAGCGGGATGAAAACCTTGTGCGCCCATGGGCTGTTCCCGGAACCCCTGGCCTGGAACACCGGATCGGTGGATTGGAAAAGCAGAATATCACCGGTAACGTAAGTTATGATCCTGAAAATCACCAGCTAATGGTGAAGATCCGCCAGGAGAAGGTAGATAAGATCGCAGATCACATTCCGTTACAGAAAATAGAAGTGGGCCCTGAAAAAGGAAAGGTACTGGTACTCGGATGGGGTTCCACTTTTGGTACTATCAAAAGTGCCGTGTTGGAATTACTGGCAGAAGGCCACCAGGTGGCACATGCACACCTCCGCCACATGCGTCCTTTCCCCAAAAATCTCGAAGAAATACTGCATAGCTATGATCATGTATTGATCCCCGAGATCAATAATGGCCAGCTTATAAAGATCATCCGCGATCAATTCCTGATCCCTGCCCAGGGTTATAATAAGATAATGGGCGTTCCCATCACAAAAGGTGAGCTGGTAACAAGGATCCGCGAAATGCTCTAGCATTCACAATGAATCAGTTACGAAGCGCGTTATAGAGATGACGCGTTTCGTAATAGATTTTCGTATATTGCTATACGTATTATATTGATCCAAGGCCATGTACAAGACCCACAAGCAATACAGGCTAAAAAGGATTTTTCTTGTATTGATATGCGGGATAATTCCTTACCTGGCAGCCCTCAAGGCAGCAGGACAATCTCATACTTACGAGATAAGGTATGCCAACAACACTATCGGCCTCCTCGATGTAAAACAGGAAACCAACGGCCCCACCCGCAAGATCCATATCAAAAGCCGTGTTCAAATGAAACTCTTCTCGCGGATGGATACAGACATCTCTGCTGAATATCACAATAATATATTAATAAGGGCCAAAGCCTCCCGCGTAAGCAAAGGGGCAGACAGCAAAGAAACTTCCACAGAAAGAACAGAGAAAGGATATAATGTGGTCCGTAAAGGAGAACCCGGCACTATCAACAGGGATATCACCTATTCCGTAAGCGAATTATATTTCACGGAACCGAAGGACCTTAAAGAAGTTTATTCGGAAACACATGGCGTGTTCCTCCCGATCAAACAACTGGCGGATAAACGGTATGAAGTAGTGATGCCTGATGACAGGCGTATTTATTATCGCTATGAGAAAGGGAAGTTAATGGAGGTGGAAGTAAATCATCAGTTTGGCAAAGCGTATTTCCGTTTACTGCAGGCAAAATAAAGCCAGCGCAGAGCAAACTCCGCGCCGGCAAAGAAAATCCTTATACCACCTTCTCAATGATCTGCCCTGTCTTCTTATCCTTCAGTATCAGCTTCGCCGTTCCAAAGTGCGTCATCTCTTCCTTGATCAGGTAATATTGCTCATTATAATCCGTTAGTGTTTTCTCTTTCGCTAAACCTTCCTTCCCGCGCCATATATCCAGCTTCACCGGTTCCCATAATTTGGATTTTGCAGACCTGTAGGCAGCATCCAGCACCGCATTCACCACATATCCATCATAGAATGTTTCACGCGGTGCTTTCCCGGCTTCTACAGCATTGAACATATCTGCGAACATATGGTTATATCCCAGCTCATTCAGTTCATCACCCACAGGGAACAACCAGCCGGTATTACTTTCTGCTTTCTCCGCAACGTAATCAGCTCCCTTGCCGGTTGTGAACATATCAAACCCCGTACGCAAAAAGCTATTCAGCCATATTGTACCCTCAGAACCCATCACTTCATCCCGGAGATCAAGCCCGCCGCGGAAGGTCCAGCTCACTTCAAACTGACCGATAGCGCCGTTCTCATATTTCACAAGGCCGATAGCATGATCTTCCGCATCAATGGGCTTCACCTGTGTATCCGCCCAGCACATCACTTCAACAGGTTTAATATCTTTCCCGATAAAGTTGCGTGCTATTTCCACGCAATGGCAACCCAGGTCGAGGATACAACCTCCGCCTGCCTGCTCCTTATCCCAGAACCATTCGCTGTGCGGGCCGGGATGTGTTTCACGGGATTTAGCCCAGAGTATTCTGCCCAGCGCCCCTTCCTGTACACTCTTTAAAGCCTTCAGGAATTTGGGGGTATAACACAGGTCTTCCAGGTAACCGTTGAAGATGCCTGCTTTTTCTACCGCTTCCATCATACGTTTTGCTTCTTCCGCATTACGCCCTAATGGTTTGGTACACATCACTGCTTTCTTCGCTTTACAGCAGGCCATTACAGCAGCTTCATGGAGGTTGTTGGGCAGGGAGATACAAACCATATCCACATCAGGATGATTGATCGCTTCTTCCATATTGGTGGTCCAGTGGCTGCAGTTATAATCCACTGCAAATTTCTTAGCGCTTTCTTCGCGGCGGGAGTAGATGCTCACGATCGTATCCCTGCTTCTTTGTCCAATTAAAGAATCCGCATAGAATCTTCCGATGAATCCGGACCCAAGCATTGCAATTTTCGCCATAATTAATTTTTATATTTTAGACTGGTTTTTTATCGTGGAATGCTAACGCGAAATAAATGATCACAGCTGCTGCGATGTATACAGGTACCATCCAGATGCTCTGCCATTCGCGCACACCATTCGCTACATAATAATCTGCTACGATCCCTGAGAACCAGGTACCTATCACCATACCAAGACCATAAGTAGCAAAAGTGAATAATCCCTGTGCGGCGCTTTTGATCTTTTCACCTGCCCTGTTATCCGTATACATATAACCGGTTACAAAGAAGAAATCATAACATACACCATGCAGGATGATGCCGGTGTATAACATCCATAAGTTCGGACCGCTATTGCCATAAGCGAAAAGGATATAACGCAGTACCCAGGCTGCCATGCCCACCAGCAACATTTTCTTCACCCCAAGCCGGCGGAGTAATAAAGGAATGGCAAGGATAAAGATAGCTTCGGAAGCCTGGCCATAGATCATTTTCCCGGCAGCATTTTCCATCCCTGCCTCATGTAAGTAGAGATTGGTAAAACCGTAGTAGAAGCTTAAAGGAATGCAGATCAGGATAGCGGAGATAAAGAACACGAGGTAAGACCTGTTCTTGAACAGCACAAAAGCCTCAGTTCCCAATACCTGGGAAGCCGAAACATCCTCTTTACCTTTAGGGGGAACATTGGGTAGCGTAAAACTGAAGAGGCCTAACAGAAGGGACCCTCCTGCTGCAATATAAAAGGTATAAGTAGTTGTTTCGAGTGCCATGTACCCAATTAGCAAACCGGCAATAATCCATCCTACAGTACCAAACATCCTCACTGCAGGGAATTGTTTGCCGGGATCGCTCATCTGATGAAAGGCCACACTATTGCTGAGCGCAATGGTGGGCATATATAACAGCGAGTAGAATAATACGATGCTGATGAAGAGGTAGATATTAGTGGTAAGCGTCAGGAGGAATAACGCCAATGCGCCTGCTACATGCAGCACACCCATGAGCTTCTGTGCGGAAAAATACCGGTCCGCCACCATCCCTACTAAAAAGGGAGAGATCATAGTAGCAATAGCTAATGCAGTATAGGCATAACTGGCCTCGCTGCCGCTGGATTGGAGGTTCTTAACCATGTATGTGCCCACGGTTACATACCATGCACACCATACAAAGTATTGGAGGAACATCATGAAGGATAGTTGCAGTCTTATTTTATTATTCACGTGGGAGGGTTTTAGCTCTCTCCAAAATAATAAAAAAACGCTAGGAAACTAACTGTTTGTAATACTTACAGATAGGCCGCAACCCACATTCCCCGCATTTCGGACTCCTCGCCAAACAAACATACCGCCCATGAAGGATCAGCCAGTGATGCGCAATATGCACCTTCTCCCGGGGTATATACTTGAGAAGTTGCTGCTCTGTTTGTAAAGGAGTTTTGGCATTAGTGGTCAATCCCAACCTTGCGGATACACGAAACACGTGCGTATCCACTGCCATATTGGGTTGATGATGCACAACGCTGGTGATCACATTCGCCGTTTTACGGCCAACGCCGGGTAATTTAACCAATTCGGGCACCGTTTCAGGTATCTCACCGTTAAATTCGTCCATCACCATATTGGCCATGCCAATGAGGTGTTTTGTTTTATTGTTGGGATAGCTGATACTTTTGATCAGTGGGAACAGATCATCAAAAGTAGCTTTGCTCAGGGAAGGAATATCCGGATACTGCTCAAAGATGGCAGGGGTGGTCATATTCACCCGCTTATCTGTGCATTGGGCAGACAGGATAACCGCTACCAGTAATTGGTAGGTATTATCATACAGCAGTTCGGTTTCTGCGTCCGGGGCATGTTTCTCAAAATAGTCGATTACAAACTGGAATCGTTCTTTCTTCGTCATGCCTGCAAAATACAAAAACTATACCTCGCGTTTTTGTGCGTGGTCAAAAATTGCGATGAGGGTAGACTGACGAGGGGCGAGCTTAACAGTATTCAGCGCCTGTAAGGTCAAAAGATGCAATTTCTTTTCTTCACGTAATAATTCTTGATTCACTTGCATAGGTGCAGTTTGCCCTTCCGGGTCGGTTACAACATAGTTAGGAGTAGAAAAAGGGAGTGTAAAATTGCTCATGCGATAGATTGTTAGTTTAAATAGAATACTACCAATACAGAAGGCTGTATAAGATATAACAGTTACATAACGGATAATGACGGGTTAGTATTGTTAATTTAGCCCATTTTTTTAGAAAATGCAAGTTTTTAACAAAGCCTTAAGAGGATAATGGGGCTTGGGAACCAATAAATTAGTCGATTTTGGCCTTGGGCTCGGGGATAATGAACAGATCCTCATCCTCTTTTTTCATCCGGTACTGCTCCCGGGCAAATTTCTCCAGTTTTTCGGGGCTGGACAATAATTCGAACTGGTCCTGGCGTGCCCTGTCTATTTCCTGCTTGTAAAACGCCTTTTGATCCTCCAGTTTGCTCTCTTCAGAACTTAAGGTGAATTGGGTGAAAACGTTGTTCCGGTCCACAAAAAGTAACCAGACCACAAAAAGCACCCCGCCTACAATGAACTTATTGCGCAGGATGGCAGGTACTTTTTTAAAACGCTTCAACATATCCATATTCACAAAGGCTGATTTGGTATCCGGGTACTGGAAGACCAGCACCCGGAAAGATTTGTATTGACCACTAATTGTTAACGTAGTGATACTAAAAATTACTTCTTACCAAATTTAATTGAATTTTTCGGATAATAAGCACTGGTATCCAGCAGTTCTTCTATCCTCAAAAGTTGGTTGTACTTAGCCATACGGTCTGTACGGCTGGCAGAACCGGTTTTGATCTGACCGCAGTTCAGGGCTACTGCAAGGTCTGCAATCGTTGTGTCCTCAGTTTCTCCGGAACGGTGGCTCATAATGGAAGTATAACCAGCCTTTTGTGCCATGGAAACCGCATTGATGGTTTCAGTGATAGTACCGATCTGGTTCACTTTTACCAGGATGCTGTTCGCAATGTTCTGATCAATACCTTGTTTCAGGCGTTTTACATTGGTTACGAACAGGTCGTCACCCACCAGCTGTACATTAGCGCCGATAGATTCAGTCAGTTTTTTCCAGCCGTTCCAATCATCTTCAGCCATACCATCTTCTATGGAAACGATGGGGTATTTCTTGGACCACTCTGTCCAGTAAGCTACCAGTTCATCACTGCTGATGATCTTCTGGGTGCTCTTATAGAACTTGTAAGTGTTGTCTTTATCGTTGTACATCTCGCTGCTTGCAGCATCCAGGGCAATGCCGATCTGGGAACCTGGTTTGTAACCAGCTGCTTCGATAGCCTGCAGTACAGTTTCGATCGCTTCTTCGTTGCTTTGGATCTCAGGTGCAAAACCTCCTTCATCCCCAACGTTAGTGCTGTAACCTTTCTTTTTCAGTACAGATTTCAGGTGGTGGAAAATTTCCACGCCCCAACGGAGACCTTCAGAGAAAGTGTCCGCACCAACCGGCACGATCATGAATTCCTGGAAGTCGATCTTGTTATCAGCATGCGCACCGCCGTTCACGATGTTCATTAAAGGTAAAGGTAAGGTGGTAGCGTTTACGCCACCCAGGTAACGGTACAGGGGTAAGCTAAATGCTTCTGCTGCTGCTTTCGCAACTGCCATACTAACCGCCAAAGTTGCGTTGGCACCCAGTTTGGCTTTATTTTCAGTACCATCCAGATCAATCAGCACCTTATCAACACCAGCCTGGTCGCTGATATCCCAGCCAATCAGTTCGTCAGCGATCACTTCATTAACATTCGTCACAGCTTTGATCACACCTTTGCCTAAGTACACGCCTTTATCATTATCGCGGAGTTCAACAGCTTCGTGTTTGCCGGTAGAAGCTCCGGATGGAACGGCGGCCCTTCCTACATGGCCATCTTCTGTAGTTACATCAACCTCAACCGTTGGATTTCCACGGCTATCTAAAATCTGTCTGGCGTGGATCTCTGAAATGATACTCATGGGTAAAATTTTTATGTTTTTATTCTTAAAAAATACCAACTCACGGCAAATGGCGTCTCCCCATTTACACGGCACCACTAATTTGTCAACTCCTTAAACACATCTTCCAGGCTTTGCGAATTGCTCTGCAAAGAAAGGATGTTCCGGTTATTAATCAAAGAGAATTGAAGCAGGTTTTTGCGGACGGTTTCTGCATCCGTAGTGTATAATCGCCAGATATGACCCTCAGCAGCCACTGCACGGGATACGCCGGGTAATTGTTCCAGCTCTTCCACCGCAACAGCTTCCCCAAAAGTAACCTGAATATAACCCTGCGAACCCTGCTGCAGGGAACTCAGCGGCCCGTCTGCTATAATGCTGCCCTTATTAATAATGATCACCCTGCTGCACATTGCTTCCACTTCCTGCATAATATGGGTGGATAACATCACCGTTTTATTCTCCCCGAGGTTCCTGATCAGGTTCCGGATCTCCGCTAACTGGTTGGGGTCCAGCCCGGAAGTGGGTTCATCCAGGATCAGGATCTCCGGATCATGCAAAAGCGCCTGCGCCAGGCCCACACGTTGTTTGTAACCTTTAGACAGGGCTCCTATCTTTTTATGCTTTTCCGGGCTAAGCCCCGTCAGGCCTATCATTTCTGTGATGCGGGCACCAGCGGTTTTTCCCAGCTTGTGCATGCCCGCCATGAACTCCAGGAACTCCCGGATATACATGTCCGGGTAAAGGGGATTGGCTTCCGGGAGGTAACCCACGCGCTTCCTCACTTCCATAGGCGCTTTCACAACATCAAAACCGCAAACGCTTACCTGTCCTTCACTGGGAGGGAGGTAACCGGTAATGATCTTCATGGTAGTGGATTTTCCGGCGCCATTAGGACCTAAAAAGCCCACAATCTCCCCTTTCTGCAACTCAAAAGAGATGCCGTCCACTGCTTTTTGCTGGCCATACAGCTTACTAAGTTCTGTTACAAGGATGGACATGGATAGTTTTTGCGTTGGCTAAAGTAAGTGAAAAAAAATAGTTAACCGTTAATTCCAGTGCCCCCGGAATGCAAATTTTCGAACACGCAGGCTCGCGGAATAATGGACATGTGATCAAAAGCCCCTGCAGTTAACGGATTTCAATTTTAATGCGAGCCCTACGCAGCCCTAAAATTTGCCATATGTGGAAAAATGTGTAATTTTACGTCTTCAATAATTACTGCAATGTAGTACACACATAATCTTCTCTTTTTACTCTGGTTGTTCATAATACAACTGCACGAGTTCTTAGTGTGCTTCTTTTTTCCAACAATCAATTTACCCTTTACACACACAAGCAATGACAAACTTTCTTAGGAAAGCGTTGGGCATTTTCGTTGAATTTGATCCCGATGCTTCACAAACTGGCAAGCCCGGAGGGGATTCCCTTGCCCAAAAATTCCCGCTGAGCGGCCCTAAAACCGTCACCGCGAATATCACGGCCGAAGAACTCGACAAATTTGAGTTACACTTCTCCCGGTTATTTGAAAGCAGCAATCTGCCCGGACCCGATTATTTCGAGTTCTGGAAAATGATGGAAACGCTGGAAGCACACGTGCCAAACGAAAAAGCACGTATAGGGGCGGTTTTTGCCACCCTTAGCATCCAGGGCCTCACAAAGGATAAACTGCTGGAAACCGCTACCCTGTATAAAGGCATGGTGGAAAAAGACCGGGATGAATTCGACAAAGCCGCTGATGATAAAGCGAAACAGGAGATCCAGGGAAGGGTACAGCAAATTACTGACCTGGAAAAAAAGATCGCTGAACACTCGCAGCAGATCCAGCAGCTCACGCTGGAAATTACCAGCGCCCAAAACAGTATGAAAGAACTGAAAGGCCAGGTATCCGAACAGGAACAAAAGATCGCCAGCAGCCGGAAAGGTTATGATGTAGCCTGCCAGGCCATGATCACTAAAATTCAGTCAGACATTCAAACCATTCAAACAACCCTTTAATTATGGACACTCAATTCTTCCCTGCTGAATCAGGCCAGAAACTGAAATCCTACTGGAACCGCCCTGGTGGCAAATTCGGTATCGTTATCGGACTCGGCTTACTGGTTCTCATCGGTTACTATGTGATCCCCATCCTCACAAACGTGGTATGGAACACACTCAACTTCGGCATCGCATTGGTATGCCTTGGTTTATTCCTCTATGCAGTAACACACCGCAAACTGCGCCTGAGCTTATTCTATCTCTATGAATGGCTCATGAAGAAACTCGTAGGAGTGGTGATCGAACTGGACCCCTTCCTCATCGCCGAAGATTATATCGGCGATATGGAAGAACAACGCGAAAAACTCTACAAGCAATCCATCGAAGTGGATGCACAGAAAGAGAAGATCGACATGAAGATCGACGAAAAGGAAAAAGATATGGCACAACTGATGAGCCGCGCAAAAGCCGCACAGAGCAATAACATGCTGCCTGAGCTGGGAAATGCTACGCGCCACATCGCCCGGATCAAAGAATATATCACCCAGCTCACACCCATCCGCGATAACCTTGCACGTATTGGTGACTACCTCACCAAAGTACACAAGAACAGCGGATACATGATCGAAGACGCACGTAATGAACTGGAACTGAAAAAAGATCTCTACAAATCTGTTTCCTCCGGTAACAAAGCCCTCAGCTCTGCGCTGAAAATATTCAACGGCGATCCCGAAAAGAAACTGATGGTGGAACAATCCATGGAGTTCCTCAAAGAAGATATTGCCACCAAGTTGAGCAGTATGAAAAAAGCCATCAGCTACTCTACAGACTTCATGCGCTCTATCGACCTCGATAACGCAACATACGAACTGCAAGGACTCACCATGCTGGAATCCTTCAATCCGGACACAGAATTCAAACTGGACGTGAAGAAGTGGGAGCCGGACACCACACCACGTACACCAGGCCAGGTACCAAAAGATAATTATAACGATCTCTTGAGCTAATAACCATCAGCATAAATGCATGGATAGCCATACGTATGCACCGTATACTAACGTTTATGAATAAACGAAATATATTCTTAAACCTATAAACATTAATAAAAATGGCAATTAAAGTAAAACCAGGCGGTAAAGTACTGGGTATCGTTCTCCTCCTCGGAGCAATCTATGCAGGTAAAGTATTATGGTGGGACAAGCGCCCCCAGGAAGCAAAAGCTGCTGCCGAAATTGGTAAAGTTGCTTTACCGGATGCTCCTGAAGCTTCTTTAAGCGGCAACGCGGCAAAACTGCCACTCCCCGGAGCAGAAGAATCTGCAAATGGCGGAACCAGGATCAGCTGGAAGATCATGGCCTGGAACTCCCAGTTCCCATTGATGTATGCCAACGGTGGCCCGAAAACCACCAAAGGCTCCCTGGTAGATAAAGCAAACCTGCAGATCGAAGTGGTCCGCCAGGACGATTGTAATAAATCCATTGCAGACGTAGTGAAGTTTGCACAGGACTATAGATCAAACCCTAACACCCCCGGCGTGTTCGCTTCCTTCATGGGAGACGGTATGCCCATGTTCTTCGCCGCACTGGCCAAAGAACTGGAACCCCTGGGGCCTGAATACCAACCCATCGCTTTCTACACCATGGGTAAAAGTTATGGTGAAGACAAACTGATGGGCCCCGCAGAATGGAAGATAGATCCTAAGAACGCATTGGGTAAAACAGTATCCTGCGTAATGAGGGACGGTGATATGAACATCCTCGTGAAATGGGCCGGGGATAATGGCCTGCGCGTAAACCCGGATGAAACCACTTATGATCGCAACGCCATCAACCTGATCGCTGCGAACGATTTCCTCGATGCCGCCAATAAATACATTGCCGGTTACACAGAAGGCCGCAAGCTCGTAGTGAATGGCAGGAAGATTGCCAAAGACACCACAGTTGGTGTAGACGGTGTTGCCACCTGGACGCCGGGCGACGTAAACATTGCCCAAAAGAAAGGAGGGTTGATCAATATCGCCACTACAAGAGAGTACGCTTCCCAGATGCCGAACATCTCCATCACCATTAAGAAGTTCGCCAATGACCACCGTACGGACATTGAGAACCTGATCATGGCACTCGCACAAGCCGGAGACCAGGTACGTTCTTTCACAGATGCCAAGCAATTTGCGGCAGACATTTCTGCGAAAGTATACAACGAACAGAATGGTGCATACTGGCTGAAATACTATAACGGTGTGGAAGAAAAAGACGCGCAGGGCATCAACCTTGCACTGGGGGGCTCTATGGCCTTCAACTTAGCAGACGCTGCCAACATGTTTGGCCTTGGCGATGATAAGCTGGACCGTTACAAGATCGTATACGGCACCTTCGGTGACATCCTCGTAAAGATGTATCCTGAACTGGTACCAACATACCCTGTATACAACAAGGTGGTAGATAAATCCTTCCTGGCTTCCGTAGTGAGCAATCACCCGGAACTGCTCACTGGTACTGCCATCAAAGAGCAATACGCTCCTGAGATCACTAAGGAAGTATCTTCCAAATCCGTACAGGTACAGTTTGAAACCGGCAGTGCCGTGATCAGATCTGAATCTTACGCCATCCTGGACGAGATCCTGAAAAGCGCCGTGGTAGCAGAAGGGCTGAAACTTGGTATCTATGGTCACACAGATAACGTAGGTAACGAAGCCGCTAACCTCAAGCTCTCCAACGAACGTGCAGCATCTGTAAAAACGTACCTCTTAAGCAAAGGTTTAGCTGCTGCCCGCCTGGAATCCAAAGGTTTTGGTGCATCCAAACCATTGGTGGACAACGGAACTGCTGAAGGCCGCGCACAAAACCGCCGCGTACAGATCGTATTGGGTAACTAATCTTCATATCGAAGGTCAGCACTTGCAAAAGTGCCGGCCTTCGTAATCACAATAAGGCATGGATAAAATAAAAGCATTTTTTGAACCGCTCCGTATACTGGACAAACGTGCCATGATGTTGCTCATGATCGCAGAAGTGATCATGGCAGTATTGATCTGGCAGTTGAGTGGGGGTGGCCTGATACCAACGCCTGCAAAGGTGTTCACAGCTATCGGCACCATTTTTACCTATCCGGATTTCATAGATAACCTCTTTGCAAGTCTTACGCTCACCATTAAGGGAATGTTCTTCTCCATAGTGATCGCACTGTTCATCAGTTATCTGTCTATCGTGCCCGTGTTTCAGCCTGTAGCACGTTTCATCGTAAAGTGCCGGTACCTGACATTGACCGGTCTCATCTTCCTGTTCACACTGCTTACCAGCAACGGTCATCAGTTAAAGCTGAGCCTGCTGATCTTTGGTATCGTTCCCTTTTTCGTTACCTCTTTGCTGTCTGTGATAGCGAACATCAACAAACAGGAATTTGAACTATGCACCACCTTAAGGATGAACAAATGGCAGCAGTTATGGGAAGTGATCATTGTGGGCCGCCTCGATCAGGTATTTGAAGTAATGCGCCAGAACTTTGCCATCGCATGGCTGATGATCACATCTGTAGAAGGTTTGAGCATGAGCGAAGGCGGTTTGGGCGTAATGCTCATCAAAGCAAATAAATATGTGCAGCTGGATATCGTGTTCGCCACACTCGTGATCATCTTTGCATTAGGTATCTTTTTTGACTTTATACTGGGCCTTTTCCGGCACTGGTTATTTCCTTACACTAAACTGGAAACCCGCTGATGAACACATACTCAAAGAACAAAGTATTGCTGAGCGCCGAGAACATCCACCTGCAATACGGAGAGAAAAAGATCCTGCGCGATATCAATTTCAACATCAGGGACATTCAGCGCGAAGGTGTGGAACAAGGCCAGGTAGTAGCTTTGATAGGAAGGAGCGGGATTGGTAAAACACAGCTGTTTAAAACCCTTTCGGGCTTGATCAAACCAACGGAAGGCATGGTAAGGATCGGCGAAGACCAGCATCCCGTGAAAGCAGGCGAGGTAGGTATCGTACCGCAGAATTACATTCTTTTCAATCACCGCACCATTTACCAGAACCTCAGGATAGGCCTGGATAACGGGGAAGTGAAGCTCACCGAAGATGAAAAGCGCCGCATTATAGCGGATTACGCAAACACCTTTGAACTCACGGAGCATCTTAAAAAGTATCCTGCACAGCTCAGCGGTGGCCAGCGTCAGCGTGTAAGCATCATCCAGCAGGTACTTACCGGCAACAAGTTCATTTTATTGGATGAGCCCTTCTCCGGTCTGGACATCCTGATGGTGGATCGCGTGATCAAACTGCTGTTAAAGGTTTCAACGCTGAGTGAGCAAAACACCCTCATCATCGTGAGCCATGATATCGAAAACGCTACGGCTGTTGCGGACACTGTTTGGGTGCTGGGCAACGGGGACGGCAAACCCGGGGCTACCATAAAAAAAGAATACGACCTGTGCGAGATGGGTCTGGCCTGGAAGCCGGAGATCCGCACAGATCGTAAGTTTGTCGAATTGATCGACGAAATTAAGCAACAGTTGTAGGTCTAAAAAACTTGAAGAATGGCCACAGGAGACCTATTAGCCTGTGGTCATTTTTATTTTAAAGGAAATAAATGCATTTGGTAACCAGCTCTTGTTCAATGCTCAGCCGCCGTTGTGTCACTCACTTCAGCGTTTGGTTCTTTGGTCGGCTCTTTTTCTCGTAACATTCTACGGTATAGGATCCTAAAAATTAATGCGTTTAAATACAAGACTTCATTACTAGCTTTTCCTGCGGCATGGGATTCTTTAATTCATTTGTTCTTCTTCTCTGACAAAACCGCCCTTCTTCTGACCGCAAAATGCCTTTTTATTTTCTTATTACAAAATTCCTGTAAAACCACATGATCCTCAAAAGGGAAAACTTTCCGTCACCCCTTACCCTAAAACAAAAACTCCGCCCTCTGCTGCGCGGCAAGGTCTCCGCTAGTACGTAACAACCGGCTCCAAATCCTTCGCCTGCTCAATCATCTGCGTCAACTCATTCAAAGTAGGCACCCTGCCACTCAAATTCTTCACCGCATTCACCTCTGTAACCCTTGCATGCAAATTCTCCGGCACCCGGTTCCTCAACTCTTTCACCGTATCAACCCCCGCAGCCTCCAATAACTCCGCAAACTGATCCCCGATGCCATTGATCCGCATCAGATCAGCATGGTTCACCCAGGTAAGGATCAAAGACTCCGGAATCCCCGTTGTCTCCGTCAATTTCAACCTGCCCGTACGGGTAGCCCCATCCTCTAATAATTTAGCTACGGTATTAATACCAATACCTAACAGCTTACTTGCATAATTAGGCCCAATGCCCTGGATCTCATGTATCGGATAACTCATCGTTGATTCAGTTTGTTTTGTAGATCGGAAATTAAGGAAAACCCGGAACCTTTAGTTTAAAAATATGTTAATTCACTGATTGACACCGTATTTTTAACGCTGAAGACACATAACTATTACATTTGTAGGATGAAAAGAACGATCGCATTCTTGCTCTTGCTGCCCCAACTCCTGCAGGCACAAGGGTTGGCGGAAAAGCATTATCCCAAAGGATATTTCAGGAATCCGCTGAACATACCAATAGAACTGGCCGGCAATTTCGGGGAACTCCGCCCCAACCACTTCCACTCCGGATTAGACCTCAAAACACAACAACGGGAAAACCTCCCCGTACACGCAGCCGCAGATGGCTACGTAAGCAGAGTAGGCGTTTCCCATCTTGGCTTCGGGAATGTATTATACATCACTCACCCCAATGGCTACACTACCGTCTACGCACACCTCAACAGGTTCTACCCGCTGGTGGAAGAATACGTGAAAAGAAAGCAATACGAGCAGGAAAGCTGGGCGTCAGACATTGTGCTGCCCCCGAACCTTTTCCCTGTTAAAAAAGGCGAATTCGTAGCCTGGAGTGGAAATACAGGAGGTTCTGCCGGTCCGCACCTGCACTTCGAGATCCGCGATACCCAAACCGAAAAACCCCTCAATCCCATGCTTTTCGGTTTCAGCATTCCGGATACCCGTGCCCCGGAGATCCAAAGGATCGTTATCTATGATCGGAATAAAAGCCTGTATGAACAATCCCCCATAGTTGTTCCCGTAAAGAACACAAAAGAAGGATATGTTGCCACCCGCCCCCTCGTGAAAGTAGCCACAGATAAGGTGGGCCTTGGCCTCAGCGCGCTGGACAGGCAAAGCAATTCCGCCAATCCCAACGGCATCTACGAAGCCATGATCATCCAAAATGGCCAGGTAGACTGCGGTTTTCAGCTCGATAATATCGGTTACGACGAAACCCGCTACCTCAATGCCCATATTGATTATAAGATGAAAAAAGGCGGCGGCCCATACGTACAGCTGTTGTTTGCGCTCCCCGGAAATGATCTCGATATCTACCAGGACGTATCCGGCAACGGTATTATCAATCTCTCCGATAAACAACCCCATCCCTTAACCATTCGCGTAACAGACGCTTACGGAAACGCCAGCAATGTGCAGATCACTTTGCAGCAGGAAGGGAACTCCACTGCAGAACCCGTTTGTGCCAATAAGATGTACGCAGATTCAAGGAATATATTTGAAAATAATCAGGTAGAATTTTATCTTGAGGAGGGATCTTTATATGATGAAATCTGTTTCCGGTATCTCGAAATTCCCAACGCCACAGCCTATTCCAGCACTTATCGCCTGCACACGGCACTGGTGCCTGTTCATTATAGCTTTGGACTAAGGATCAAACCAAACCGCCCGGTTTCCGCAGCACTGCAAAATAAAATGATAATCGTGCGTAAAGGTTTGGGAGAAAGCGTTTCAGCTACTACCTTTGAGGACGGATGGTATAAAGGAACGTTCCGCGATCTCGGAGATTTTTATCTTACCACAGATACGGAAGCACCAAGGATCGCAGCCCTCGGCGGTATCAAACAGGGTGCGAACCTTTCCAAAGCCGGCAGGATAGCGTTCTCCATGAACGATGCCAGCGGCATCAAATCTTACCGTGCAGAATTAGATGGCAAGTGGATAATGTTTTCCCGCCGCAGCAATGTTTTATCGTATACCTTTGATGAACATTGCCAGCCCGGAAATCATACTTTGACCCTGACGGTAACGGATATCGCCAACAACGAATCGACTTACACATTGACCTTTAAACGATAATAAAAAATGACACATCTTAAAGAAGGGGATATAGCACCTTCATTCACAGCCATTGATCAGCACGGTCAAAGCGTATCGCTTGCTGATTTTAAAGGAAAGAAAGTGATCCTGTACTTCTATCCGCACGATATGACCCCAGGCTGCACTACCCAGGCCTGTAATCTGCGGGATCACCACAGCCGCCTACTCAGCAAAGGCTACGTAGTACTGGGCGTGAGCGAAGATGACGAAAAAAGCCACAAGAAATTCGCAGACGAATACGATCTGCCTTTCTCATTATTAGTGGACGAAAGCCACGCCATCCTCAACGACTATGGCGTTTGGGGCGAAAAAGAATTCATGGGCCGCACCTTCGATGGCACCCACCGCACCACTTTCCTCATAGATGAAGAAGGAGTGATCGCACACATCATCCACAAACCAAACAATGGCGACCATGCCGCAGAAATAATCGAACTCTGGGAAGGCGATGGCGCTGAATTCAAAACAGAACCCGCTGAAGAAGCTACCGCTCCCGCAGAAGCTGCAGACCAGATCTCTCCCGTAGAAAAAGCTGTTCGCGCCTTTACGCCAAAACCACACCCGGTTCCAAAAGTAGAAGAGGAAGCAGCAGAACCTACTGCCGCCGCCGCTCCCGCTCCGAAGCCCAAAGCTAAACGTGTGGCTAAACCTAAAGCAAAACCAGCTGCTCCTGCTGCTAAAGTAGAAGAATCACCAGCCGCTGCCCCTAAAGCAAAAGCCAAACCCGCAGCTAAGAAAGCTGCCGCTAAACCTGCTGCTAAAAAGGCCGCTGCTAAACCAGCCGCTAAAAAAGCTGCTGCAAAACCCGCAGCCAAAAAAGCCGCCGCTAAAACTGCTCCAAAAGCAAAAGCTAAACCAGCCGCTAAAAAAGCAGTCCCTAAAGCAAAAGCTAAAACAGCTCCAAAGAAAGCCGCTCCTAAAAAAGCAGTAGCGAAAAAGGCAGCACCAAAAGCAAAAGCTAAAGTAGCACCCAAGAAAGCAACTCCTAAAAAGGCAGCAGCTAAGAAAGCCGCACCTAAAAAAGCAGTAGCGAAAAAGATAGCACCAAAAGCAAAAGCTAAGGTAGCACCAAAGAAAGCCGCTCCAAAAAAGGCAGCAGCTAAAAAGGCCGCACCTAAAAAAGCAGTAGCAAAGAAAGCAGCCCCTAAAGCAAAAGCTAAGGTAGCAGCCAAGAAAGCCGCTCCTAAAAAAGCCGTTCCAAAAGCAAAAGCCAAAGCAGCTCCAAAGAAAGCCGCCGCTAAAAAAGGGAAAAAGAAATAATCCTGACCCTTCTTAATATTAAAAGGCCGTATCACCCCTGATGCGGCCTTTTTTACGCCCATTAAGGCACAAATCAACAAATGGGATATGACTAAATCATAACTACCGCTTAAGCGGCTTAAGGCACAAAACATCATTTTCATATCTCTCTGCAGCAATAGCCATTGCGAATAACTGCTCCAACTCTTCCGGAGTCAGGCCCTCTTTAGTCATCAGCTTAGTGATAGCAGCCCTTATTTCATCATAATCAACCGGAGAACTAATCTCATATTCCATATACATGCTTTTAGTTAACCCACTGCTAATTAATGACTTTAATAGCCATTACCCCGTTAAACCCTTGTTATCTCCAACAGGGAAAATACCCGGCTCTTTCCTATAGATATCTCATATCTAAGATTCGCTTGACATAGGCTTAAGATAGGTATTGTTATATACCATGTTTGTCTTATCTTAGCAATATGGCAGTATCTGAACATAACGTCATCACCAAAGGAGCCTCTGGCACCTTCGGCAAACAGATCGTCTTCCGCCAGCGGAACGGCAAAACCGTGATGTGCAAGCCCCCCTGCAAGTACCCTCCCAAAACCGCCACCCAGGTAGCGAACCAGGAGCGCTTCAAAAGGGCCAACGATTTCGCTAAAGCTGCCATCAAAGACCCCGAAAAGAAAGCCTACTACCAATCCATTGCCAAACCCCACCAAACAGCCTTCAACGCCGCTTTCCAGGACGCTTACAACAAACCCGAAGTAACCGTCACCATAAAAGATCAAACCGTGATCGTTAAAACAAAAGGTAAACACCGCGTAGAAAAAGTAACCATAGGAACTGCGAAAGCAATACAAAAGAACACCCACTGGGAATCACCCCTGAAAGAAAAGACCTTCACCGTACAGGTACATGACGTCGCCGGTAACATCTGCACCATCGTCATGAAAACATGAATGAGTGAGATCTTATTATAGCCAGCCTTAGCCTACCACGCAGCCCCCACGTTGCATGTGGTTATATTATTAATATAAAAGAAAGGACAAGCACCCTACCTAAAAAACCACCAGCGGAAATAAGCGTAAAAAAAATTCGACCGAAAACTGTTCCCTCCTGCCTCTTATAACCGCTGGGCTAGTTTTTTCGGTCGAATTTTTTTTACGCTTATTGGGAGCGGCGGGAGCAAAAGGAATAAAAAGGAATAAAAAAAGGCCGCCTCGCAATGAGACGGCCAGTAAAAGTATTTATGGAGAGAATTATCTCTTTTGACGCTGCTTCTTGAAAGTATTACCAGTTTTAAACTTATTACCCTCAGGTGAACCCACACGGTCCATAGCACAACGGAAACCAACGGTATTAGTCGCCATATCCTCCTGCATGAAACGACGTGAACCGGGAGACAACCAATAAGCCCTGTCATTCCAGCTGCCACCCTTGATCACACGGGATTTATCGTTTACGAGAGAAGTAACGCCATAACCATACTCAACAAGAGAGAGAGAGTCACCATCAAGATAGTTGATCACATCCCCTTTCTGATAGTTCAAACGGCTGGCACTTTCTTCATCGGTCACATCACGCATCTTCAGCATACCCAGGCTATCCTTCTCAAACTCCTTTTCACCATTTTGATAAACAGTCTGGAATTTGTTACCACGGAAGTAGTTGAAGTCATCACCATCAATGGTGGTCAATGGCCTGTAAACGTCATTCACCCACTCACTCACGTTACCGGACATATTGTAGATCCCGAAAGTATTAGGGAAGTAAGAAAGAACCGGAGCAGGAATGGAAGCCTTATCGTTCAGCCCCCCAGCCATACCCATGTTATCACCGGAACCGCGTTTGAAGTTCGCCAGGAACTGACCCTGCCAGTTACCGCGGCGGATATCCCTCAAACCACTGTTGTTAGTACCCCAGGAATAGATCTGTTTGTTCATGATCAGCTCTTCCCCACGTTTTCCTTCTTTCTTAGAAGGATTCGGGTTCTGGCCGATATATCCAAGTGCTGCATATTCCCACTCAGCTTCTGTTGGGAGCCGGTAGTTAGGCAACATGATACCATCTTCGAATTGAGCACCACGTGGAGAACCATCCGGATTGGCAAATTGCTTCTTCGCCGATTTGGACATTTTACCAGGAGTCCCTTCGTACAGACCAGCCATGTAAGCTTTACTGTCGAATGTATTATCATCAGCCTGGTTCATGATATCAGCTTTGGAGAGGAGACCTGCATCCATCAGCAGCTTTTCATTCACACGGTTGGAGCGCCATTTGGCATAGTCGGTAGCTTGTTTCCAGCTAACACCTACAACCGGGTAGTTATTATAAGCAGGGTGGCGGAAATAGTACTCCACCAGCGGCTCATTATAGGCCAACTCGCTACGCCATACCAGGGTATCCGGCAAAGCATTGCGGTAAACGTCCGGGAAAGATTCGTAGTACATGCGGTTTAACCAGTACAGGTACTCACGATAGTTGATGTTGGAAACTTCATTCTCGTCGATATAGAAGGAAGAAACCGTGATACGGCGGGGAATGTTGTTCCAGTCACCCATTACGTCCTGTTCAGTGGCACCCATGGCGAATGTACCGCCCTGAACAAACACTAAACCAGGCCCGGTGAACTGGTCCTTTGCTTTAGCAACGGAAAAACCACCCATTTTTGGGTCGTTATAAGCCCAGCCGGTGGCGGAAGATGATTCTTTTTTCTTTCCAAAAAGACCACCATTCTTACAGGCCGACATCGACATTAGTACGCCGGTGCCGAGGATCAAGGATAAGGAGGTTAATCTGCGCATGCGAAAACAGCTTTTATCAATTCAATTTAGGTGTTCAAATATAGTAAACGCAAATGTAATCTTTTTTATTTTATGGCAAAAAAAATTAATCTATAACATTGTGCGTTTAATAGCTATCCGGGAAACCTCGCCCTAATCTGTTGGTTGTGAAATATCCCGGGATAATATTAGGTTTGTGATAAATATAAAACCCTGCCATATTTTATGTTTTGCCGCCGCTCCGTTCTTTGTGCTTTTATTTGCCTGCTTTGCTGGCAGGGCAAGGTTTTCAGCCAAAGGACCTATGCTTCCCGTTCCGTTCTGGCAGATGGCAACTGGTACAAATTGTCTGTAAAAGAGCCCGGCGTCTATAAAATAGACATCCCCTTACTCAATACCATGGGCATTTCCACCACTAATCTCGCTTCCTCCCAGATCCGGTTGTTTGGCAACGGTGGCCGGATGCTTCCGGAAGATAATGCCCTACCCCGGCCGGACGATCTCCTCCAAAATGCGCTTTCCGTAATAGATGGGGGTGACGGTTTATTAAACGGTAGCGACTACGTTTTATTTTACGCGCCCGGCCCGCATTCCTGGCAAAATAACCAGCATATGCAGAACCTTTATGCAGATTCTGCTTGTTATTTCCTGAACATCGCGCCTGGCGGGCTTCGCATTACTACAGATAATGCCAGCCCGGTTCCCAATATGCAAATTAATTCTTTTGATTTCCGGGCTTTTTATGAAAAAGACCTGGTAAATCTGCTCTCCAGCGGAAAGATCTGGCTGGGAGAAGAGTTTAACAACGTTACACCGGAACGGAATTTCACTATTCCGTTGCCTGCCGGTGGTTTAACGGATATCAATGTACATTTTCGCGGCACAGCCAGAACTACCAGCGGTTCCCGCTTTGAAGTATCTATGAATGGCGCGCAGCTGGGCAGTCTTTCTGCTACCCCGGTTTCAGGGAACATCTTCGACACATATGCAACTGTTGCCGATGGTACTTTCAACGCCAGCGGCCCTGCTAATTTTAATATAAAGTACATTGGCAATGCGAGCGCAAAAGGCTGGCTGGATTATATCGAGATCTTTGGAAGAGCTGCGCTCAGCTTACCAACCGAAGGTACCCTTCATTTCCGCGATTCCCGCAGCCTGGGAAGGATAGGAGCGTTCTCTGTTAACGGAGCAAATGCACAAACGCAGGTATGGGATATCACAGATCCCATCAAACCCATTTCCATCGCCACCACTTTGAATGGCACCACTTTACGTTTTACAAGGGATGCCACCACACTGAAAGAATACATCGCATTTTCAACTACGTCAAAACCCGCTTACATTGGCCCTGTGCCGAATCAAAACCTCCACGGCGGCGGTCCCGCAGAAATGCTGATCATTACCGCCGGCAGTTTGCGGTCAGAAGCGGAACGTTTGGCTGCCTATCATCAGGCCAGGGTAGTGAATGTGGA
The DNA here is from genome assembly GCF_900129465.1 of Chitinophaga niabensis. Classification (NCBI taxonomy): domain Bacteria; kingdom Pseudomonadati; phylum Bacteroidota; class Chitinophagia; order Chitinophagales; family Chitinophagaceae; genus Chitinophaga; species Chitinophaga niabensis. Next base: position 1,742,179 of record NZ_FSRA01000002.1, read on the forward strand.
AGAGATCTATAACGAATTCAGTTCGGGTATCGCAGACCCTACTGCCATCAGGGATTTTGTGAAGATGCAGTACGACCGTTACGGCATTAAATACCTGCTGCTTTTTGGCCGTGCTTCCTTTGATTACAAGGACCGCATTCCCAATAATACCAATATCGTACCTACTTGGCAAAGCCTGGTTTCCTTTCATGGCATCAATTCCTACATGTCAGACGATTACTTCGGTTTCCTGGACAATACAGACGATATTGCCGGAAATCCCTTGCTGGACGTAGCGATCGGGCGATTACCCGTAAGGAATATCACCGAGGCCACCCATGTAGTGGATAAGATACTAAGCTATCATTCCCCCAAAGGTTTCGGGGCATGGCGCAATGAAATGACCTTTGTGGCAGATGATGAAGATGATAACCTCCACCTGGAAGACGCAGAAAAAGTAAGTAATATCATTGCGCAGGAGCAGCCACAATACAACATCAGCAAGATCTACCTGGATGCTTTCCCGCAGGTTGCCGATGCAGGTGGAAGCCGCTACCCTGCTGCAAACGAAGCCATCAATAATAAGATGTTCAACGGCACGCTTGTTTGGAATTACACCGGCCATGGAAGTTTTTCCCGCCTTGCGGAAGAAGCCGTTCTTGAAGAATCTTCTCCCAATAACTGGAACAACGCCAACCGTCTCCCTTTGATGGTTACCGCCACCTGCGATTTCGCCCCCTTCGACAATCCCAATTTCAATTCATTGGGAGAGCAATTATTAAACAGGAAAGAAGGAGGTGCCATTGCCCTGATGACCACTACCCGCGCAGTGTTTGCCTTCTCCAACCTGGTGATGAACTCCAATTATTTCCGCCTTGCATTTCAACCAGGCGCAGGTAATAAAATGCCCACACTGGGAGAAGGAGCTATGTTCGCCAAAAATGAAACCTACGCCAACTTCGGCGATATCATTAATAACAGGAAGTTCCAGTTGCTCGGTGATCCTGCACTCAGCCTTGCTTTCCCCAAATGGAAAGTATACACGGATTCCATTAACGCACAACCCGTTAGCAGTACGGATACCCTCAAAGCACTGGGAAAATATACCTTCAAAGGAAGCGTAAGAGATGGCGCAGGCCTTATCAGAACAGGATATAACGGTACTATTGTGATCACCGTTCTTGATAAACCCGCCGGCAGAAGTACCAGGGGCAACGATCCCACCAGCCGTGCTGTAGTATATGAGCAGCAGGACCGGATCCTTTATAAAGGGGCCCAGCGCGTCAGCAATGGCAGGTTCAGCTTTACTTTTGTTGTACCAAAAGATATTGCACAAACAGGTGGTGACGGAAAGATCAGTTATTATACCTCCAATGAAACAGAAGATGGTAGCGGCTTTTATAGCGGCATCGCTGTAAATGGTACCGCTATGGGAATACCCGCAGATAATAAAGGCCCGGTGATCAAAGCCTGGATGGACAGCGAAGCATTCAAAGACGGAGGCATTACCAGCGAAAACCCGCTGTTACTATTGCATTTACAGGATGAAAACGGTATCAATGCCACAGGGAACGGCATTGGCCACGATATTATCGCTATTTTAGACGACAGCACCCGTTATTACGTGATGAACGACTTCTACGAAGCCATCCCGGGAGATTTCAGGGAAGGAAAAGTACGTTTCCCACTGGCAGGCCTGCCTCCCGGAAAACATACCCTCACCATCCGCGCCTGGGATACATATAATAATTCTTCGACCATTAACATCCATTTTACGGTTGTGCCCAAAGCCACGCTGGCAGTAGAAAATGTAAGTAATTACCCGAATCCTTTCCGCCAGCAGACCCGGTTTGTGTTTTCTCATAATCAACAAGAGGCTGATCTTGATGTGGTTATCCGTATATTTGCTGCCACCGGTCAAATCGTACGCACTATCAGGAGCACAATAAATGGACAAACGGCCCGTTATGATGGCGTTCCATGGAATGGAACTGCAGATTCGGGAGTAAAAGTAACCCCTGGCATCTACTTTTATCAAATCGCAGTGAAGAACAGATCGGGTAACGAAAAAGTGTTTGGTGGAAAGCTAATAATATTATAATTTACACATTATTAAAACAGTATATTTGATGTGTAGATATAATGTGTTGCCGTCCCTTTACTTGAATATTATAAATTAGACATTATTTTTACATTTAGCTAACTAAACTAAGTATTGCATGTTTTCTAGGATAACAACTGCTGTGGTTTGCATTTCTTCCCTATTCCTGGCTCAGAGCGCTGTTGCTCAGATCAATACAGACGACAGGGATGGGAGAGTAAATGCCATCAATACGGCCGTTCCTTTTTTACGCATTTCCCCAGATGCAAGAAGTGGTGCAATGGGTGATGTGGGAATAGCCCTCTCACCAGACGCCAATTCTGTTTACTGGAATCTTTCCAAACTTCCATTCGCTCCTAAAAAGGCCGCTGTGGCCGTTACATATACCCCCTGGCTGAAAGAGCTGGTTAGTGATGTATTCCTCGCTCATCTGAGTGGTTACACCCAGATAGATGAATTTTCTTCCATTGGAGGTTCCTTACGTTATTTTTCTCTCGGTGACATTGAATTCAGGGATCTGGCCGGTGCCAACCAGGGAAATTTCCGTCCAAGGGAATTTGCCATAGACGCAGGTTATGCCCGCCGTTTAAGCAATCATTTCTCCCTGGCCGTTGCACTTCGTTACATTCACTCCAGCCTGGCTTCCGGCCTCACGCCAGAAAACCAGCCCATCCGTCCGGGTCGCGCAGCAGCAGCAGACCTTTCAGGATTCTATACCAAGGATTTTGAGAAAGACGATGGTCTTAAGAACACATTCAATTTCGGCTTTGCCATCACTAATATCGGTACCAAGATCTCTTACACGCAATCTGCACAGAAAGATTTCCTTCCCACTAACCTGGGCCTCGGTACTTCTTACACTTTCGGATTGGATGAATACAACAAGATCAGCCTGGCATTGGATATCAACAAACTCCTGGTACCCAGTCCAAAATCAGACAGTACCTATCCTAACAAAGGTGTGCTGGAAGGAATGTTCTCCTCTTTTGGTGATGCCCCCGGCGGATTTAAAGAAGAACTGCATGAGCTGATGTATTCCCTGGGTGCGGAATATTGGTACAACAACCAGTTTGCCGTAAGAGCAGGATACTACAATGAACATAAGACCAAGGGCAACCGCAAGTACTTCACTGCAGGCCTTGGTGTGAAATATGATATTTTCGGGCTTAATTTCTCCTACCTTGTACCCTCTGGTACAGGGATACAGAGAAATCCGCTGTCTAACACCCTCCGCTTCACCCTCACATTTGACCTGTCGCGCGATGACCGGGATGAAACGAATTAGATTAGTATCTTTGCCATAACAGAATATAGATCTTAATAAATCCTCCGTTGCTAAGGAGGATTTATTATTTTAGCCTGTTCCCGCTGAGAAGGGATCACAACTTTAACATTATGACCAAATTAAGGATTGGATTAGGGGTGGATTTTCACCAATTGGTACCGGATCGTGACTTCTGGCTGGGTGGCATCTTAGTGCCACATCATAAAGGAGCGTTGGGCCACAGCGATGCAGACGTTTTATTACATGCTATCTGCGATGCCCTGTTGGGTGCAGCCAGCCTTGGAGATATCGGCGTACATTTTCCCGATACGGATCAGGCTTACAAGAACATAGACAGTAAAATACTGCTGAGCCGCTGCCGCGAACTGATTGCAGAAAAAGGATATTTTGTGGTGAATGTAGATGCTTCACTGTGTTTACAGGCGCCCAAGATCAAACCCTATGTACCGCAAATGCAGGAAGTGATCGCACAGCTGTTGGGCGTTACCACTGAAGAAATATCCATCAAAGCTACCACCACGGAGAAATTAGGATTCGTAGGAAGGGAAGAAGGTGTGGTGGCTTATGCAACTGTACTGCTGGAAAAACAATAACCGTTAACTTTGTTCAAATGCATAGTATTCAAGTAAAGATCATCAACCGTTCAGAGAATCCGCTTCCTACATATGCTACGGCTGATGCAGCAGGGATGGACCTGCGTGCAAACCTGGAAGCCCCCATCACCATGCAGCCGCTGGAACGTACACTTGTTCCCACCGGCCTGTATATGGAACTGCCTTCAGGGTATGAAGCACAGATCCGTCCACGCAGCGGCCTCGCTATCAAACAAGGCCTCACACTGCTGAACACTCCCGGCACGATTGATGCAGACTATAGAGGAGAGATCAAGATCATTATGATCAATCTTTCTAATGAACCACAAACCATCCAGCATGGAGACCGTATCGCACAAATGGTGGTAGCACCCTTTCTGCAGGCTAAGCTGGAAGAAGTGAAAGAATTAACCGATACAGAAAGAGGAACGGGTGGTTTCGGCCACACCGGAAAATCCTGATAATGCGCATAGTCGTAATCGCTATAACAGTTGCAGTCGGCCTTTTAGCCGCAGCATGTGGAAGTCAGAAAAAAGTGACGATCACAGTGAATAGCGCTGTGCAACAACAACTGCAGCAGGAAGTACTGGCGCAACGGGCAGACAGCCTGTTCTTTGCTGCTCAGCGCTCCAAAATGCTCGGCGATTATAAAACTGCCATTACGCAGTATTCAGACTACATCCGTTACAACCGCAACAACGCCACCGTATATTATGAGCTCAGCCGCCTCTTCACGGAAGTACGCAATCCCTCCTATGCATTAGGTTTTGCACGCCGTGCCGCAGCTATGGACACTACCAATAAATGGTTCCAGATGTCCCTCGCAGATGCATTCACCATGAATGAGATGTTCGACAGTGCTGCATATATATACGACCGCCTTGTACGCCAAAGCCCCCTGGACGATGATCTGCTCTACAATAAAGGCATGTCCCTCTCCAAAGCAAAACGTTACTCAGAAGCATTGCAGGTGTTCGACAGCCTGGAAAGCAGGGTGGGCGTAGTGGAAGAACTGGCTTATCAGAAACAACGCATCTTCCTCAGGCTGGATATGGTAGACAATGCGGCTAACGAGATCCGTAAGCTCATTGATCAACAACCCGGTGAACTGCGCTACTGGGTAATGCTCGCAGATACTTACGAAGCCAGCGAACGCATCCCTGAAGCCAAAGCCGTGTATGATACTATCCTCAAACAGGACCCTTATCATCCCCGTGCATTGATCGCTATGGCTAATTATGAGAAGAAGAATGGGAATGAACCACAATACCGCGCACATCTTATCAAGGCATTCAGCAACCCGGATTATAGTATAGACGAAAAAGTATCCTTCGTATATCCTTACCTGCAAATGCTGGAAACAGATACCTCCAAAAGAGAAGAAGGGATACTGCTCACACGCTTAATTGTAGAATCACATCCCAACGATCCCAAAGCATATGCCCTCAGAGCAGATATGTTCTCCCAGGCAGACCAGCCGGATAGTGCATTGGTGAATTATAACAGATCTATCCAACTGGACTCTACCCGTTTCAGCGTATGGTACCAGCTGATGTGGTTATATTCCCGCCAGGATCGCTCTGATTCATTATTGCGTGTAAGCAACCACGTTATAGAACAGTTCCCGAAAGAATTCATGGGATATTACTTTAACGGACTGGCCAACTATTTCAAACAACGATACGATGCGGCTATCACATCCCTCAATACCGCGCTGACCATTGGCGGAGAAAAGCGGTTCGTGGCAGACGTATATGCTTTATTGGGAGATGCCTATCATGCTACGGGCCTGCATGCCCGCAGCGACAGTAGCTATGATGTTGTACTCACCATGCGGCCCAGAGATCATATCGTAATGAATAACTACAGTTTTTATCTCTCCATTAGAGGAGAAAGACTGGATAAAGCAGAACAGCTGAGCCGCCGTTCCCTGGAACTGAAGCCGGATAGTCCTACTTATATGGACACCTACGCCTGGATCTTATTCAGGCTTGGTAAATACCAGCTGGCAAAAGAATGGATAGAGAAAGCCCTGCAAAATCCGGAAGCACAGCAGGACCCGGATGTATTGGAACACTATGGAGATATCCTTTTCAACCTGAACGAAAAAGATAAAGCCGTACAATACTGGCAGCTGGCCAAAGCAAAAGGTGCTAATTCCATCGGCCTCGCCAGGAAAATAGCAGAGAAGCGTTACATCAAAAGTGTTGATCGTTGAGATCGAAAAAATTATACACGTAAATGAAGCAGAAAGCAGTACTACAGATTGTTGCATGTTTGGTCAGCCTGGCATTGTTCTCCTGCCGATCTACCAAAATAACGCGCGCCACTTTCCCGTCAGACACAACGGCCAGGAGTACTGATTCCCTCAGTAAGGAAAAAGAACTGGCACTGGCAAAAACGATCCTGGACAAGATCAAGGCCAACCGCATCCAATACAGATCATTTTCTGCCGAACTGAAAATGGATTATGAAGATGATAAAGGCAAGAAAATGAATAACCTGGGTGTGAACATCCGCATGCAGTACGACAGTGTGATCTGGGTCCGCGTGGCTGGCCCGCTCAATGTAGAAGGCGCCCGCATCCTCATTACAAAAGACAGCATCAAGATCGTCAACAAGCTTGAAGGCACGGTTACCTTACGCAGCGCCGCCGAAGGCCAGGAACTCCTCAAACTTAAAATGGATTTCGCCACCCTGCAGGACCTGATCATCGGTAATGCCGTTTTTCTCTCTGATTCCATTTCCAACATTGTTACCACACAATCCGTCATATCATTTGCCTCCTCGCAACCCGGCCTTACCAGTCTCTTCAACATTTTTGCAGACGATTACATCCTGCAGCAATGTAAGATCACCGAACCGGATGCAGGCCGTACAGGGGAACTCACCTATGGTGATTATAAAGTAGTGGATGGCCGGAAGATAGCCTTCCAGCGCAAGATCTATGTAGAGGATAAGAATGTGGTGAAGGTGGCGCTGGACTTTAAGAAGATGGTATTCGACCAGCAGGAAAGCTTTCCGTTTCCTATCTCCCCCCGTTATACCCGGCAATAAAACAATTTCGTAGTATATTTATCGTTATAATCACTAATCATCAAAATGGTGCAATTGAAAAAGTTTATCCCTGTTTTATTGTTGGCTTTGGCCCTCATGCCGGCTGTGCTGCAAGCGCAAAGCAACCAACCTACGCGGGAAGAACTGGAGCGGCGGAAAAGGGAGTTGCAGAAAGAGATGGACGATGCCCAAAAACTGCTGAGCGAAACTAAAAAGACCAGCAAGGAAAGTTTGGCGCAACTACGTGCATTGCGTAATAAGATAGATGTGCGTACCCGTTTGATCCGTAATATCAATGAAGAGATCAACTTCATTAACGGAGATATCAACGCTGCACTGCGTGATGTAAAAACGCTGGAGAAAGACTTGGACACCCTCAAGCAACAATATGCCCAGCTGATCGTTGCCGCTTACAAGAACCGAAGTTCCTATGCTATGCTGAACTTCGTTTTCTCGGCAGACAGCTTCAACGAAGCCATTAAAAGGTATCAATACCTCAAACAATACCGCGATTTCCGCCGTCGCCAGGCCGATAATATCCTGGTAACGCAGGAACAGCTCAAAACTAAAGTGAAGAACCTGGAAGACCAGCGCGTAAAACGTTCCTCTACCCTCAAAACAGAAGAAGAACAACGCCTCACCCTGGAAAAGGACAGGAAGGAAAAGGATGAGGTAGTATCCAAGCTCAAGGGCCGTGAAAAAGAATTATTGGAAGACATCAACGAAAGGAAGAAAGCCCAGAAAAAAGTACAGGACGCTATCCGCCTCGTAATCCGGAAAGAAATTGAAGATGCCCGCCGTAAAGCGGAAGCAGAAGAACTGGCCCGCAAAAAAGCCGCCGATGCAGAAAGGAAACGCAGGGAAGATGAACGCAAACGCGCTATTGCAGCCGCCAATGAAGCCGCCAAAGCTAATGCAGCCAATAATAATCCAACAGTAGCCACCCCACCACCGCCTCCGCCACCGGCAGAAAAACCCGTAGTGGCAGAAAATAAACCATCCCGTGTACTGAACGTGCTGGAAGCATCCCCGGAAGCTGCTGCATTATCCGATAACTTCGCCGCCAACAGGGGAAAACTCCCATGGCCTGTGGAATCCGGTCTCATCATCGGCTATTTCGGTAAACAGAAGAATGCGGATATGGAGCGGATCACGGAAGAAAATGACGGTATGATCTTCGGCACCCGGAAAGGGGGCACCGTAAAAGCGGTATTTGATGGCGAAGTAAGAAAAGTATTCTCCATCCCCGGCGCGGGCTTCGTAGTAATGATCCTGCACGGTCAGTATTATACCAACTACGTAGGGTTGCAAACGCCTGCCGTAAAAATGGGCCAGAAAGTAAGAACTGGTCAATCTATTGGCACTGCACGTAACAATGAGGATGATTCAATGGGTGTAATAGAAGTGCAGGTGTTCAAAGGAGGAGCCTTACAAAATGCGAATCAATGGTTTAAACCAAGATAGAATTAAAAAGGGCAGCGATCACCGCTGCCCTTTTTGTTTATATGATTTTCATCTTTTTGACGAGTTCATGGAAGTAGGTTGCCCCCCAGATATCCAATACCCTTGGATCAGGTATAAAACGCCTGATGTCAGCTTTTACCATATCAAAGTTAACAGCATCAATTTTAGCCTTTAATAATTCCCGCAGCTCATTTTCCGTTATGGTTTCTTTCTCCCAACTGCCGCTGTCTTTTGCTCTCAAAAGAAAGTGCTCCAGGTGCAAGGGATGCCCCTTTTGAATATACCATTCCATATCAAACCAGTCGCGACCCTTTACATTGTTTTTCCATTTGCGGAATAATAAGGCATGCATTTTTCCGGCAAAGAGGTTAGGTATGGTGAAGCATTTTACAAAAAATGAGAAAGGCTTTGTTAGTAATTTTTCTTCTGTTTGAAAACCCAGGGGAGGATGTGTGTCAACTTCAACCTTAATGATGATATTGGGTTTTTGCCCTAGTTCGATTGGGCCTATAACGTTTTCCAGCACCAATTCTTTCCAGATAGTTTCTGATTTTAAAAATGCAGATTCAATATTGTTCGGATTCACTTTTTGTTTTTCTCTCACAGAAACCATCATGCCTGCTGCTTCAAATTCAATAAGTATAGCTTGCAGGTATTTATCCAATGAAAAGTCCGGATCAACTTTCAGAAGTGAAAAGTCAAGGTCTTCAGAATATCGGTTGAGACCATAAAATATTCGCAGAGCCGTGCCACCATAAAAAGCGGCTTTCTCAAAGAATCCGGCACGCTGCAGCCCGGCGAGCGCAATCTCCTGCATGATCTCGCGCAACGCAGATAATGCTTCAGCCTTATTTGCAGGCTTATAGCTGTCTAACCATTCTTTTATCATAAGTTGTGAATTGTTTTAATAACGTGGGCAAGGCTTTCTTCTTTGGGTGAATCTTTAATCCATTCATCCATCATCGTGAGATTCATTTCTTTTAAACCATATTCATTCATCCGCAGGTCATCGAACAGATAATGCATAGCATCTCTTTTGCTGCGTATTTGCAATTTCTTTGTAGTAACAATTTTATCGAATAATGCCTTTTCCGGACAGGCCATCAATACACGTTGATTCGTTGATACTTCAACCTGCCGGATACCAAAACTGTAATAGGGAAATGGTAAATGGGCATAACTGAACCTGCCAATTAGCGTAAGAAATTCCCGCGAGGTTTTGAGTGTTACCGAAGTTATTTCATATACGCGCTCTGGTATCAGTTCATAATAGGATAGTGCACTGTCTGTTGAAACATAACTGGGGCCCAGTAAATGATTAGCCAATAGGAATGGTTCAGGTTTCTTACGAATACCCAATGCATTGCCTGTTACATATAATCCTTTCTTTACGGGCATGAGTATCCCCTCTTCCACAAGAGAGTTGATCTTATCATTAGGCCGCTTATATTCCTTTAATATTGACACCAATAATTGATGCGTTAAAGGTTGCTCTGCATATGATCTGATGGCGTGCAAAATATCCATAATGCATTGTTTTTTTATGAATGAATAATCGGAAATAATCGATTATCTACTCACAAAAATACAATTTTATCACTAAAATTGTATAAAAAAAGCCAGATAATCGGTTTTTTCCGATTATCTGGCTATAAAATTACAGGTATAATAGCCTATTTCGTTACCAGCGTTTGCTGCAACACATCCTCATACAAAGCCTCATACTGCGGAATGATATTGTCTATATGAAACCGCGAAGCCTGTTTAAGGGCACCAGCCCTCAAATGTGCCAGTAAAGCCGGGTCTTTTAAAATATTGATAGCATGCGCAGCCATGGTATTTACATCGCCTACTGCACTGCTATACCCGGTTTCCCCTTCAATATTGATCTCCGGTAAACCACCCGCGTTGGAAGACAACACCGGCACCTGTGATGCCATCGCCTCCAGCGCAGCCAGGCCAAAGCTTTCATATTCAGAAGGAAGGATGAACAGGTCACTGATCGACATTACGTCTTCCAGTTGTTCCTGCTTACCAACAAAGCGAACATCATCGCAGATCCCCAGCTCGCGGCACATGCATTCGATCATAGGCCTGTCCGGCCCATCACCCACCAGCAATAGTTTAGCAGGCATCACATCCCTTACCTGTTTAAAGACCTTCACTACATCTGGTACCCGCTTCACTTTACGGAAGTTGGAAACATGAAGTAAGATCTTTTCGCCGTTAGGGGCAATAGCCTGGCGGAAATGTGGTAATTCCTTACGGGCAAAACGGGCAATATCCACGAAGTTGTAGATCACTGAAATATCCTTTTCGATAGGAAAGAACTTAAAGGTTTCGTCCCGCAGGTTATTGGATACTGCCGTGATGGCACTGGATTCGTTGATAGAGAAGGTCACTACCGGAGCATAGGTTTTATCCTTGCCTACCAGGGTAATGTCTGTACCATGCAATGTGGTGATGAATGGTATATGGATGCCTTGTTTTGCTACGATCTGCTGCGCCATATACGCAGTAGAGGCGTGAGGAATAGCGTAATGTACATGTAACAGGTCCAGCTTCTGATTCAGGATAACATCCACCATCGTACTGCTTAAAGCACTTTCATAAGGTGGAAAATCAAAAAGCGGATAAGTAGGAACCTGTACTTCGTGGTAATAGATATTGGCATGAAACCCATTCAATCGCACGGGCTGCTGGTAAGTGATAAAATGTACCATATGCCCCTTGTCTGCGAGTGCTTTTCCTAATTCGGTTGCCAACACACCGCTACCCCCATAAGTAGGGTAGCAAACGATTCCTATGCGCATCCCTGATGTGGATTTTGTGAGTTGCAAAGGTAAGTAAATATAAATTCACGACAGAATGACCTCTGTCATGCCAGCTTCATTTGGGGTTGAGTGGTGAATTAGTTAGTTTTATCGGAAATCTGGATCGCTATATGAAAAAGCCAATTTTAGCCTTAATAGCCTGCTGCATAGCTCAGCTTTCCTGGGCTCAACAGGAGGATTCCCTTACCATTCGCCGCTTCGCAGACGAGGTGCTCACGAATGGTACCGCCTACGAAAACCTGCGCGTTCTAACCAAAACCATCGGCGGCCGGTTGGCCGGTTCACCACAGATGGTGAAGGCGGAAAAATGGGGTGAAGCCGCGCTGAAGGCTGCCGGGGCAGATAATGTCTACTTCCAGGAATGCAAAGTGCCGCATTGGGTAAGAGGAGAAAAAGAGCAGGCCCGGATCATTAGCATGCGCCGCGATTTTGTTCCTCCGCTGAATATCCTTGCCCTGGGTAACTCTGTAGGCACTGGTACAAAAGGTGTTACAGCCCCTGTTATTGAGGTAAGGTCCTTTGAAGAGCTGGAGCAGAAAAAAGACCAGGTCAAAGGAAAGATCGTTTTTTATAACTACCCATTTAACAAAAAATTCATCAAAACTTTTTATGCCTATGGCGATGCCGTACGTTTCCGGGGCCAGGGCCCCAGCCGTGCATCCAAATATGGCGCACTGGCAGTGATCGTACGTTCCATGAGCCACAGCACGGATAATAATCCCCATACAGGCAGTACCCGTTATAACGATTCCTTCCCCAAAATAGCAGCAGTAGCCATTGGCCTCAAAGATGCAGAAGTGCTCAGCAAAAGGATTGCCAACGATCCCGGCATGAAGGTCTTTTTGCGTACCACCTGCCAGATGCTGCCCGATACTATTGGCCATAACGTAATAGGAGAGCTGCGCGGCAGCGAATTCCCGAATGAATACATCACTGTAGGCGGCCACCTGGATTCATGGGATGTTTGCGAAGGTGCGCATGACGATGGTACCGGATGTGTACAGTCCATTGAAATATTAAGATCATTCAAAGCAACAGGCATCCGCCCCAAACGCACCATCAGGGTAGTGCTGTTTGCCAATGAAGAGAACGGTTTACGCGGCGGCGCCAAATATGCAGAAGAGGCAAAAGCAAAGAACGAAAAACACATCTTTGCCCTCGAAAGCGATGCAGGAGGCTTTACACCAAGAGGTTTCACTACTTCCATGGAACCCGATAAGCTCCGTAAGGTCCAGGGTTGGTCTGGTTTATTCCTCCCTTATGGCATATATGATTTTTCAGAACCAGGCGGCGGAGCAGACATCACCCCCATTCATAATCAACTGGGCACGCCAATGGCTGAACTTTCTCCCGACTCCCAACGTTATTTTGATATTCATCACGCTGTTTCTGATAACTTTGAGGCGGTGAATAAAAGAGAATTAGACCTGGGAGCAATAGGAATGGGCGCATTGGTATACCTCATTGATAAATACGGTTTATAAGGATCATTATGAAAAGATTTGTATTCATTACGGTAACGATCATCCTGGTGATCCTGGCCGCTATCTTTTTCTATCGCTACTACTTTGTTTTTGGCCGCGGTACCAAGTCCGGAGAGCTGAACTTCTTTGTGCAGAAAGGATATATCTGGAAAACATACGAGGGTAAGCTCATTCAGACCGGTTTCAAACCACAGAACCTGGGTGGCGTACAATCCAATGAATTCCAGTTTTCCGTAGCAAATGAAAAAGTAGCCCAGCAACTCATGAGCGCAAGCGGTAAATTATTGGAACTGCATTATAAGGAATACCTGGGGGCATTGCCCTGGAGAGGGTACAGTGCTTTTATTGTAGACAGTGTTATCTCTGTTACAGATCCAAACACCATGAAAAAAGTACCTTTCTGATAAAAAAAAGAGCGTCCCGGTCAGGACGCTCTTTTTTACTGCGCATACAGCAGAAATATCGCCGGTCTTTTATGGAAATCAACCCCTTCCTGTTTCTTCCACTGTCCCACACTTTGCGTACGGATATATTCCGTAGGCCCTGTAAGGTCCACTGCCACACAGAAGAGCGTTTCATTCTTACAGTTCGCCAGCACATCCTTGATGATGGGATTGTTCCGATAAGGTGCTTCAATGAATAATTGCGTTTGTTTATCCCGTGCAGAAACAGTTTCCAGTTCCCTGAGAGCTGCTGCACGCTCCGGAGGTTTCACCGGAAGATAACCCACAAACCGGAAGTTCTGCCCATTCATGCCGGAGGCCATCAGGGCCAGCAGCATGGAATTAGGCCCTACCAGGGGAATCACGGTAGCGCCTACACTATGTGCCACCTGCACGATCAGCTGACCCGGATCAGCAATCGCGGGGCAACCCGCTTCACTGATCACACCAATGGAACGCCCTTCCTGCAATAGTTTCCGGGCAAGGGAAAGGTCTGGCGCCTGGTTTTCATTCATCAGGTGCAGTTGCAAAGAATCAATATCTATCGTTCTGTCCAGCGCTTTCATGAACCGGCGGGCAGTACGTTCATTCTCCACAAAGAAGATCTTCAACTGCTGAATAGTGCTGGTGATATAGGCTGGTAGTGTAAAAAGCGCGTCTGCACTCAATACGGTTGGAATAAGATATACTTTACCGGGCTGGGGCATCAGGTAGTTTTTGTTGTTGTAAATGAATAGTAGCGGCAATCACAGCATAACAGGGTGCTAATACCCAGCCAAGGACGGGAATGAACATCAGCAGGTAAAATACCAGTCCGTTTCCAATGGCCATGCCTTTATGCTGGCCAATATAGCGGATACTCTGCCCCATCGTCCATTGGCGGCGCTCAAAGCTATAATCCATCATGGAGAAACCGAAATAATAACATTCCACAATTAATGCGATCAATGGCGTTAACCATCCCAGGATAGGAATAAATGCGAGTATCGCAATAACAAGCATAAAAACCGTCTGGTATAAAAGGTTCCGGAAAGATAAACGGATACCGCGTGCCACATCTTTTAGTAATTGGGGAAAGCTGAAAGGGAAATCCTTCTTTTGAATGATCGACTCCGTTTTTTCAGAGAGGTACGCAAAGATAGGAGACCCAACGATCAGGAAAAGATATTTGAAGAAGGAAAAATACATGAGCAGAAAAACCATCCGCACTGCAAAGCCCACCAGCAGGAACAGGAAGTTCACCCATCCGTTCTGCAGTTCTTCTATCCAGGTTTTAAGTGTCAGCAGGTTTAATACATAATCAATGAACACGCCGGAATAATCCCACACAAAATAAATACCAGTTACAAACAGGATGCAATAGATAATGCCTGGAATGATGATCCACTTCCATAAACGGTGCTGTGTAATAAACTGATGCGCTTTGCCGTATGATTGCACTGCGCCTAGTACTTCTCTTAATGAAAACAACGGTCTGGTTTTAGTATGACAGTAATCAGGTACGCAGGAGTAAACTTGGAACAACGAATGTAACGCATCTAAATTAATAATATTTTGCAGCATGGTTAAACTGAATGCTTCATTTTATGAAGACAATAACGTTTTAAGGGTAGCTAAACGCTTACTGGGAAAGTTGCTGGTAACAGAAATGGATGGTGTGCGCACCTCCGGCAGGATCGTTGAAACCGAGGCCTATGCAGGGGCTACAGACAGAGCATCCCATGCCTGGAACAACCGCCGCACCGCCAGAACCGAGGTAGCATATGCTCCCGGAGGGGTAGCATATGTTTATTTATGTTATGGGATCCATCACCTGTTCAATGTGGTCACTAATCTGAAGGATGTGCCACATGTGGTGCTGGTACGTGCCCTGGAACCCATTGAAGGAATTGATCATATGCTGGCACGCTGTGGCAAAATAAAGCTGGATACCACGCTCACCGCAGGGCCGGGAAGTTTATCCAAAGCATTGGGCATCACCACTGCGCTTACAGGAGAAAGTTTATTAGGTAATAAGCTGTGGATCGAAGATGCGCCCAATCTGCCAGGATCAGCTATTGAAACCGGTACGCGTGTAGGAGTGGCTTATGCGATGGAAGATACCTACCTGCCTTACAGGTATTCCATTAAGGGAAATAAATGGGTGAGCAAAGGAAAGGGGTTAAAAAAATAATGGCCGGAATTGATCCGGCCACCCATAATCATGTATATACGCTAGGCTATTAAAACTTGGGACAAAGTGTTCCGTTCTTTTTGTTGTCGTTTTTAGTGCGTACATAGATCACAGAGATCTCTGTACCACCGCGATAGTTAGAAGCGGGTTT
The DNA here is from genome assembly GCF_900129465.1 of Chitinophaga niabensis. Lineage (NCBI taxonomy): Bacteria > Pseudomonadati > Bacteroidota > Chitinophagia > Chitinophagales > Chitinophagaceae > Chitinophaga > Chitinophaga niabensis. The sequence goes on from NZ_FSRA01000002.1 coordinate 1,757,743, forward strand.
CAACGTAGAAACGTTCAGGTCGTAGCTCAGCCCCACTTTGAAGCTGTTAAATTCCAGCCCGATGTAAGGATTGATCGCATCTTTCAGGCGGAACCAGGCTCCCAGGTAAAAAATGGTAGGAGCATCTTCCATATCATTCAGCATAAAGCCGTAAGCTGCGCCCATAGTGGTTTCCACAGCCTGGTTCTGACGCATGTAATGCGCGCTGAAGTGTACGCGGTTACTGCCATTCACAGGAAAAGATCCACCACCATGTATGGTATAACGATAGCTGAGGCGGTTATTATCCTGGTCCAGGAATGTTTCAGTAGGTTGCGTAAAATGGTAATAAGATGCGCCGAGATAAATATTGGAGGACTCTCCCACGAGGCCACTGTACAACAAACCTACATTGTAATCCATATAAGAGATAGAAGGATTGGTAATGGTTTCTCCGCTGGGCAGAGAAGGATCATAACCATTATCATTGATCTGTTGCTCGAAAATTAATTTGCTCTGGTCTACTCTCTTCTGGGAGAAAGCAGCCTGAAGACCAATGCCCAGCGTATGATTCCCTTCTACATCCAAACCCTTGTGATAAGCAGTGCTGATGGCCACATAGTTGGAATTCAATGCGCCGGCGCCTGTTTTATCATAAAGCGCAAGGATACCCACGCCCCAGGTATCTGTATAAGAAATAGTATTTTTTAAAATGCCGAAATCCGCTGCCAGGGTACCTGTAATGTATGGGGATGCAATGCTGCGCCATTGTGAACGATAGTTACCTGAGAGACGAAGATCACCTGAAAAGTAGCCGGTGAATGCTGGGTTTAATGTAAGCGGAGACGCGAAAAATTGCGTAAAATGCGGGTCCTGCGCTTTAGCAGAACTGACGGCATAAAAAGCTATGGTTAATAGGAGTACAAATTTCTTCATTTCGCCAACGGTTAAAATATATAGGGACACTATACGATGTGAAGGTAAAGAACATATTTCATATTTCAAATTAAATCTATATAACATAAATTCTTCGTCATAATAGATTTAAAATGAATACTTAAGGGAAAATGCCGGTCTGCGCTGATTCGGTCGATTATGATATAACGTTACAGGTCCGATATTATTGGCACTGCTGTTAATTAAAACGTTCTAATGACCGTATTTGTTACTGTTGCAGCTTGGTCCCGAAAGCAAGGTCCCCTGCGTCTCCGAGCCCGGGAACGATATATCCTTTTGCAGTGAGTTCATCGTCAATGTCTCCCGCCCAGATGCTGATATTCGCATCTGCATTACGTTGCACGTATTCAATGCCAATAGTGCAGGCAATGGCGGTAACAATATGAATATGACTGGGTTTTCCAAAGCTCATCAGGTGATCGATGGTTTTAACGAGAGAGGCGCCTGTTGCCAGCATAGGATCAGAGAGGATGAGTACCTTATCATCCAGGGGAGGGCAGGATACGTATTCCAGGCTGATCTCAAAAGAGCCGTCCCGGTTATGTTTGCGGTAAGCGGAAATATAGGCGTGGTCTGCTTTATCGAAGTAATTCACCAATCCCTGGTGCATGGCCAGTCCCGCACGCAGGATGGTGCCCAGTACGGGCTGATGTTTGATAACACCGCAGTTGGCTGTACCCAGCGGAGTTTCTACCTCCTTATCTGTGTACATGAGTGTTTTGCTGATCTCGTAGGCAGTTACTTCTCCCAGCCTTTCCAGGTTACGGCGGAAGCGCATCCGGTCTGCCTGTACCACTTCATCCCTGATCTCACTCATCCAGTCGCCTACCAGCGAATTGATATCACTCAGATTTATTATCATATTCCAGCCCTTTTTTACCGGGCCAAAATAGCACTTTTTCGTTTACGATGCTTGAATAAGATAAGTTTCTGGCTGCCGGACGGTCAAGAGATCAGCAGGATTTCTAACCAGTCTGGCAGCCAGTACTTTGGTGGATTTTACTTACCTGGTAGCCACAGCCTCCTGGAGCAATTGCGCCTTTTTCAGCAATTGAACGTATTCCGCCCTATACCCTTCAGGATCTTTACCCCTTGCACCATTTGCCAACATCAAGGCAGATTCGTAAGTAGAAGATCCTTTATAAGGGCTGCTCCTCAATAACATCCCGAATTGCGCCACAGATGCAGCAAGCCTGAAATCTTCCGGAGCATTTTCTATACTCTTAGCCCCCGGCAGCAACACTTTCTCCAGTAATTTGCTCTTCTCTCCATCCGGTTCTTTGTACCGCATTTTCACTGTCAGCAACTCATTGCTGGATGATCTATACGATACGGGAGCAGGGTTCTGGTATTTCAGCGGGTCCACGGAACCTTCCCTGGCACCCACCGGCACTAATTCATACAAAGCAGTCACCGTATGCCCCGAACCCATATCACCTGCATCTTTTTTGTCGTCATTAAAATCCTCGTCATTCAGCAAACGGTTCTCGTAGCCCACTAAACGGTACGACTGCACGAATTTGGGATTGAACTCCACCTGCAGTTTCACATCCTTCGCAATAGTGAAGAGTGTACCGCCGAACTCCGTAACAAATGTCCGGCGGGCCTCTTCAAAATTGTCTATATAAGCATAGTTCCCGTTTCCTTTATCCGCAAGGGTTTCAAGGCGGTTATCTTTATAATTGCCCATGCCGAATCCAAGCACAGACAATGAAATACCTTTCTCCTTTTCTCTTTCGATCAGGTCCTGCAGATCTTCTTCACTGGAGAGCCCTACATTGAAATCTCCGTCAGTAGCCAGGATCACCCGGTTATTTCCTTTTTTGATGAAATGATCTGCGGCGGTTCTATAGGCGAGTTTAATACCTGCGCCACCTGCTGTAGACCCTCCTGCACTGAGGTTTTCCAATGCATCAATGATCTTGGTCTTCTCTTTCCCGGAAGTGGAAGGTAATACCAGTCCTGCTGCGCCTGCATATACCACAATCGCTACACGGTCTTCTTCCCTTAACTGCTGTACCAATGCTTTAAATGCTTGTTTCACCAGCGGCAGCCTGTTTGGAGGATACATGGAACCGGAAACATCCAGCAGGAATACCAGGTTGGAAGCGGGTAGTTTGTCGGTAGGGATCTTTTTCCCCTGTAAGCCAATGCGCACCAGCTGATGCTCCTTATTCCAGGGGCAGATAGCAAGGTCCGCATATATGGCTACAGGATCATTATTCACAGGTGCAGGGTAATTATAGTCGAAATAATTGATCAGTTCTTCAATGCGTACGGCATTGGGTTTGAGCAGCTGGCCACCATTCAGGTTTGTTCTCACAAGCGAATAACTGGCCCTGTCTACATCTGCAGAAAACGTACTCAACGGGCTTTTGGTGGTATTCAGGAAGCCATTTTCACGGATACCTTTAAATTCATTGGTGTTTTGGTCTTCCATGCGGGGAGCATAGCTATAATTGGCTACAGCTCCGGTTACGGTTTTTTTTTGCACCGAACCCAACCCCACCACTACTACTTCCTGCAATGCCTGCTGGCTTTGGCTCAGGTGTATCACGTACATAGAATCTTTAGCCGTGAATTGCTTCTCAAGGGATTGATACCCCACATACTGCACCACAAGGGTAAAAGCCCCTTTGGGCCGGGTAAAAGTGAAACCCCCGTCAGGAGTGGTGGTAGTGCCAAATTTGGTGCCTTTTATAAATATGCTAACACCCGGCAATGGCTGATTATTCGCCTTGTCCATCACAAATCCCCTGGAGGTTTGCCCGATGGCAGCAACGGAAATAATGGTGCACAGGATCAGAAAACAATACTTTTTCATAATAATGAGGTTTGATTCCGGGATTATGATGCAGGGAAGGGTAGGTATTCCATAAACTTTATCTTTGCAAAAATTTTAAGCATGGTTTATAACGTTATCGGGTTAATGTCAGGCAGTTCGCTGGACGGGTTGGATATAGCATTTGTGGAATTGAGCGAGGTACGCGGCCAATGGTCGTATACTATCCATGTGGCAGAATGCCTGGCTTACAGTCCCCAATGGTTGGCAGACCTGAAAGGGGCGGTAACGTTAAATGCCCGGGATTATCAACTGCTGCACAGCGCCTATGGCCATTATACCGGCCAGCAGGTAAAAGATTTCATCCAAAGGAACAACCTGGAGCACAGGGTGCATTTTATAGCCTCTCATGGGCACACCACTTTTCATATGCCGGAACAACGCATGACGGCCCAGTTGGGAGACGGGGCAGCTATTGCAGCAGTGACCGGTTTGCCGGTGATCAGTGATCTCAGGGCTATGGACGTAGCTTTGGGAGGCCAGGGTGCTCCCATTGTACCGATGGGCGAAAAATTATTATTCCCCGGATACGATTATTGGCTTAACCTCGGAGGCATTGCCAATCTCTCTGCAAAAAATGGCGAAACATTCCATGCCTTTGATGTATGCCCCGCCAACCGGGTACTGGATGCACTGGCTGCTGCATTGGGTAAAACATATGATGAGAACGGAACACTTGCATCCGGCGGAGTAATAGATAAATCATTGCTGGATGCCTTGAACAGCCAGCCTTATTATAGCCAGGCTTTCCCTAAATCCCTCGCGAATGATTTTGGTACGGACGTACTCCTGCCTTTGATCCATAAACATACATTATCCGTTCAGGGTAAACTCCGCACTTATGTAGCCCATATTGCCACACAGATCAGGCAATCGCTGGAAGCCGTTTCCCGGGAAGGCACTAATGATAAGAAATTACTCGTAACAGGTGGTGGTGCTTTCAACCAGTTCCTGATCAACTGCATCCGGGAAGAATTAACACCACTCGGTGTTTCCGTAATGGTGCCGGATGCACAGACCGCTGCATTCAAAGAAGCATTGGTAATGGCACTGATCGGCGCTTTGCGCTGGCAGCAAAAGACCAATGTGCTTAGCTCTGTTACAGGGGCTGCACGGGATAGTGTGAATGGTACTTTGTGGTTGGGAGAAGGTTAAACCATCACATCCGTAAAGGAAAAAGTATCCCCGTTAAATAATCCTTTATCGCTGAGTTTTAAATGAGGGATCACCAGCAGGGCCATGAAAGACAAGGTCATGAAAGGTGCATCCAATGTACTGCCCAGCTTTTTGGCAGCTGCATCCAGTTCGCTGTAACGTTGGGCAGTGCTGTATCCGTCTTCTGCACTCATCAGCCCTGCTACAGGCAATGGCAATACCTGCGTGCTTCCATCAGTTGTTACGCAAACGCCGCCTTCGTAACGGATCAGTTCATTCACTGCAGCAGCAATGCTTTGATCGTCCACACCCACTACAATGATATTATGACTGTCGTGCGCCACGGTAGAAGCAATGGCACCTTTTTTCAATCCGAAGTTTTTGATGAAGCCTGTTGCTGCAGGGGCATCATAATAACGGTTGATCACTGCTATCTTCAACACGTCCTGCGCTGCATCACTTACCAGTAAACCGTTCCGGGGTGTCAGTACGGCATGGATGCAATTGGTGATCAGTTGCCCTTCCAGCGCTTCTATCACCTGCACCCGGGTTTCCTTGTTTGCAGGTATATGGAAGTCTGCAGCCGTTTTAGGCTGGCAGCTGAATTGATTCACGCGTGCAATAGGAACTGCAGGAATGAGGGTTTTTCCTTGTTGTGCTACAGCCACACCATTGATATAAGTTTCCAGTATATTAAACAGCTGCAGGTTGTCCACGATAATGAAGTCCGCCGGATCATTGATCTGCAGCAGTCCTACAGGCATGTTGTAATGTTTTACAGGATTGATACATGCAGCCTGAAGAATGTTATACAGCTCGTAACCCTTTGCCAGTGAACGTTTCACCAATTCATTGATGTGCCCGTCCACCAGGTTGTCCGGATGTTTATCGTCACTGCAGAACATTACATTTTGCGGATGGGATTGTATCAGGGAAGAGAGGGCTTCATAATTCCTGGCGGCACTGCCTTCCCGGATGAGGATGTGCATGCCGTACTGCAGTTTATCCAAAGCTTCTTCCAGTGTGAAACATTCATGGTCTGTACTGATCCCTGCAGCAATGTACTTTGCTGCATCTTCTCCCCTGAGTCCCGGAGCATGGCCATCCACGGGTTTCCCATGTTTTTTGGCGGCAGCTATTTTGGCCATCACTTCAGGGTCCTTATACAGCACGCCGGGGTAATTCATCATTTCAGAGAGGTAATAGATATCCGGGCGTTGCAGTAACTGGTTTACATCTTCCGCATTCACAGCAGCACCGGCAGTTTCAAAGATAGTGGCCGGAACACAGGAAGGAGCGCCGAAACAGAATTTGAAGGGTACCTGCTTTGCATTGTCCAGCATATATTCCACACCCTTTACACCTAGTACATTTGCAATTTCGTGAGGGTCTGAAATAGTAGCCACGGTGCCATGAGGGACCGCCAGCCGCGCAAATTCCGAAGGAACAAGCATGGAACTTTCAACATGTACATGCGCATCGATAAAGCCGGGCAATATATACTGTTGGGGTACAGCTGTATCAGTAGGAACAATATTCCGGATGATGCCATCTTCTATAGTAATAACCGCCGGGAATGTCCTTCTGCCGGGGATGTCCACCAAATGGCCGGCTACCTGCATTTGTTTCATGGGTATAAAACTCGGAAAAACCGTTAAATAATCCTTAAAAGCTTTTTGCTATCTTCATTTGAGATACATTTGTAGGCAATAAATCTAAAACTCCTCTATTATGAAACAGTTCCGGATGTTGACCCTGTCTATGCTTCTGGTAGGTGCTGCGGTTGTCGCAAAAGCACAGACATTGGATGAAGTGGTGAACAAACATATTACCGCCATGGGTGGCGCAGCAAAATTAAAAGCCCTCAATTCACAGATCGCAGAAGGAAGCATGTCTATCCAGGGAATGGACTTCCCGTTGAAAGTGATCAACCTGAATCAAAAAGCCATGCGTATCGAATTTGAAGCGATGGGTACTAAAAATGTACAGGTGATCACGTCAAAAGGTGGATGGATGTTCCTGCCCGTTCAGCAACAGCAGGCTCCTGTAGATTCTGATCCTGCAGACCTCGCAGATGCACAGCGCGATCTGGACCTTACCGGTGAACTGGTGGATTACAAAGCAAAAGGGCATACCGCAGAACTGATCGGCAAAGAAACAATCGACGGAAAGGAATTATACAAGATCAAGCTCACCCGTAAAGATGCTTCCATCTCCAATTATTTTGTAGATCCAAGCAACTGGTATGTAACTAAAAGAACAACCAATAAATCCATACAGGGGCAGGAAATTGAAATAGTAGAGAACTTCTCTGACTTCAAAAAATCCGGCGATGGCTATGTGTATGCCGCTGCAGTAGAACAATTACCAATGGGCATGAAGATCAACTATACGAAAGTAGAGATCAATACCCCGGTAGATGAAAAGGTATTTGAAAAACCAGCTGCCCAATAAGCAGCTGTGCAGATATTAAAAAGCCGCCTCGTAAGAAGCGGCTTTTTTTATTGATAACGTTCCAGCATTTTCTTTGCTTCTGCTTTTAAAGCGTCCGCCAGGTGTTTGGGTTCCAGCACTTTTACCCTTGCCCCGTTACTCAGCAGCAGTATCATCAGCTCCTGGTTCACCACCAGTTTTAAACCTACGCGGCATTCCTTTTCATCATCTTTCAGGATCGTCTGGGAAGGATGGATGGGTTGTGTTTTCACATATTTGCCCTGGTGCGGCGTGTAGGATAATACAATGTCTTCCGGTTCTCCTTCTGTAACAGTGATACCTATCGCATGCTGGAAGTAACTCGCATCATCAAAGTTCTTTTCATCAAAATGTTTATCGGTAGGCCAGAACTTCACAATGCGGTCAAGAGAGAAAGTAAGCACGGTACCACCTTTGGCCTTCTGGCTTTTGCCGATCAGGTAAAAGCGGTGGTTGTATTCCCTTAAGTGATAAGGTTCTACCCAATGTTCTTTAGGCTCCGTACGGTCAAAGCTCTGATAAGCAATGCGGATCACTTCCAGGTTTTTGATAGCATCTACGATCTCAGGAATATGTTCTGCACCCTGGTACTGGCTGCCGCGGCTGAATTTGATCAGGCCCCTGTTTTCCAGTTGCTGCCGGTTCATTTTGAGGCTCGCCGCAATCTTCAGGATGGCATCCTCAAAACGCTGTATCACCGGCAGGCTGCGGAATTGCTCCAGGATACCTATCGCTACTTCCAGCCCCTGCAGATCTGCTTCATCAATAGGACTATTACTGATGGAGAAATTTTCATCTTCATATTGATATACCCTTGAACTGCGGTTGTATATGATCGGTGCGAAATAATTAAGCTCCGCATCGTTGCGCATATCCTCTATATCCTTCTGGATAGTACGTACAGCGATGGACTTATCCATCTTGTCAGATACAAAAGTAACGAGGTCGTCCAGGCTGGGTTTAGGCAGGCGTTTATTGCGTAAACGTTCATCTATCCATCGATAACGGGAAAGGGCATCTTTATTCTTAGGCATGCATTCCGGGTTTTTTCGGAGGTAAAAGTATAACAATTTCGGTACGCACATCCCTTGCGCACAGCCCTAATATTTTTGTATCGTTATTAAACCAGTCAAAAACGATCATTCATGAAAAAGCTATCCTTACATACTACACAGGTCCAGGAAGCAACTGCCATCAAAGTAGGCCAGATCATCCTTGACGACTCTCATTACCTCACCTGCTGGGGTTACCTGGAAACCGAAACCGGCTGGCGCAAATGCGATTTTGTGACCAGTTATGACGTTCTGAATACCATGATCAGGGCTATTGAAGACAAAAGCGAAGCCGTTCAGATGGCCATTGTACAAAAGCTGGAAACCATGCAGCAGGTACCTGAGATCATTGATTTTGAAGCCCAGCTGGGCGAACCCGTATTATTCGATAACCTGCTCTTTCACCTGGCCCGCCCCGAATTTGTACAGGAAGAGGAATGGATGGAATATGCCAATAACAGCTGTTACTTTATCCGCAAGGCAGAACATTGCTCCAAAACTGAGGCTTATAACCGCAGTGTGGACAAATGCATGCATGCCCTTGTAAAGAACTACGAACTCTACCTGGGTTACCTGGAACTGGAATTTGATGAGCCCAGCGCCCGCCAACAGGCTGATCTTGAGGACGATATGAAGTATAGCCTGGCCTATTACGCCTGGAAACAGGGTGGGAATGCCCATTAAGGTTTTATAGCCCCCAAACCGGCCGCATCCATTAAGCAATTGTTAACTTATTCTGAAAATCCAGCCTTAGAACCCAGCACCATAAAGATTCTAAGAAAAAAATCCTTAAAGTCTATAATATTTGTAGGAAATCAGTATTTTTGAATCTATTAAAAGGTGTATTATGAGTTTAAGGCTAGGGGACATTGCTCCCAATTTTAAGGCGAAATCGACAGTAGGAGAGATAGATCTGTACGAATACCTGGGTGATGGCTGGGGCGTGTTATTCTCACATCCTGCTGATTTTACACCCGTTTGTACAACTGAACTCGGCAAAACAGCCTTATTGAATGGTGAATTTGCCAAACGTAACGTGAAAGTGCTGGCCCTGAGTGTAGATCCACTGGATAAACACAAGAACTGGATCAGCGACATCAACGAAACACAAGGTTGCGAGGTGGCTTTCCCCATCATCGCAGATGAAGATAGAACGGTTTCCAACCTGTATGACATGATCCACCCGAATGCCTCAGAAACATTCACTGTGCGTTCACTGTTCATCATTGGCCCTGATAAGAAAGTAAAGCTCATGATCACTTACCCTGCTTCTACCGGAAGGAATTTCACAGAAGTATTACGCGTGATCGATTCCCTGCAGCTGACTGCTAACTACAGTGTAGCTACACCCGCAGACTGGAAAGAGGGAGAAGATGTGATTGTTGTACCTGCTGTGAAAACGGAAGATATTCCGGCTAAGTTCCCGAAAGGTCACAAGATCATTAAACCTTATCTCAGAACAACGCCGCAGCCTAACAAGTAATAAACGGTTGTTTATGAAAAAACTGGTTCGCATCATATTACAATGGTTACAACCTTCTGTAAAGGAGGTCAAAATATTAAAGGAAGAAAAAGACCGGCAACACAAGTGGTTGCATGGATATTATTCCTGATCGTTTTTTTTAATGGTTGGTTTTTGATTTTACGAAACGGGGATTTTTCCCCGTTTTTATTTTTTATACCAACATGTAAAAAAAATGCCGCAAACCCGGAGGTCTGCAGCATTGCATATAGGTTAGATGTAAGTACCTTATTTCAAATTGATACGTTCTTCCACCATCCCGTTAAACCCGCCATCACCCACATTTTGCATGGTCAATGAACTGGCATTCGTTACCCTTCCATTGATGGTCATCAACCGGTCGTCCGTTGTACGGCCACCTGCACCGGTATTGATAAAGGCCAGTGCTTTAAGTAACCCGTTTTCTTCAACATCTCCAAAGTCACGCAGCACATCATCCGTTGAAGAGATATCTACGGGGAAACCTGCATAATACTCGCCCTCGTTGTTGGCATTCACGCTGGTGAACTGGCTCATGTATACAGTGAACTTATCAATGCCAATACCAAAGAAGCCAACCGGTTTGCCATAAGTAGTAGCAGACCCCACTATTTTCACCGTCATTTGATTCGGATATGCTTTCAGGCTATTGATCGTTAATTCACTGGCAGAGGCGGTATTGCCGCTTACTATAAACACTACATTTTTGATAGTGCCCAGGTTGCCTTTTTTGCTGAACTTGTACGTGTTGCCGGCAGTGGAATAATCCACATCTGCATACGTGAGCAGCCTGCCGCCGCTGCCTGTTCTTTGTTTGCCATCCGCACCCAGTAAAGGAATAGAAGCCAGTATGGGGGCTTTGTTGGTTTGAAGCAGGGTATTGAATGTTTCTTTATACATCACCTGGCCGGTAAGGCTGGCAGGTGCGATCAGGTTAGCCAGGTATTCAAAAGTAGCCACATAACCACCTCCATTGTACCGGAGGTCCACCACCAGGTTGTTTACCCCTGCTGCTGAAAAATCCTGGAATGCTTTATCCAGTCCGGGTTGTACATTGGATAACTGGGAAAAGCGGGCCAGGTTTAAATAGCCGGTAATGTTAGTACCATTGGCAGGTAATACTTTATAGATCACAGGATCGTTCGTATAAGTGCCTTTGGTAAGGTTGGCGGTGAAAGTGCCCACAGCCGGAGCTGCTTTTTGCAGGCTGAGGCTCATACTACCGCCTGCATCCAGTGTGCTGTTGAGTGTAGAAGTATTTGTACTTACAGGAGCACCATTCATGGTAATGATCCTGCATCCTCTTGTAATGCCGGCTGTTGCTGCGGAAGAACCTTTTTCCACATAACGCACATATACATATTTAAGGCCGGTGCTGGCGTCTGTAACAACTACCAGCCCTAATCCAAAATCATTCCCCTGGCCATCCAGGTCTACTGTTCCTTTGATGCCCTGGGCCGCATTCCCTTTTTCAATAAAAGAATATTTTGGGCGATTGGCGCCTGTGTACTCGTAAGGTTTTGTGGTCTTCGGATTGATCTTATACTGGGAGATCTGGTACAGCTCATTCTGCAAGCTGGTCAGTTCATCTGCATCGGCGAAACTGCGTGGATTAAAGGTATTGTAATCCGGCAGTGCATCATACCAGAGATAAGTTTCCTTTGCGTATAAATATAAAGAATCAAGGCTCAATTGAAGACGTGTACCCGTAGGTGGATTGGGTGTTGGGGTATCTTTTTTGGAATCCTTTTTACAGGCTGATGAAGCAGCCACTACCATCACACAGAGGGCGGCAATCCGGAGCTTTCTCATATATTTTAAACGGTTTACTTTGAAAAGTTACGTTAAATCAGTCAAAATTATCATGAAGTCTGGACGAGTGCCTTAAAAGAAACGATGAACCGGCTATTGTATTGTTTAGACCGCCTTCGTTTTCAATAGTTTAACACCGGTAATATTTACGTAAAATCAACCCGGGCGGTTGCTTTTGGGGATGGTATAGCGCTGCAGGGTTGCAGCGCCGGGGGATATTATTTCTTATGTTTCCGCAATTGTTGCAAAACTGCGTGCATATCTTTTGGCAACGGGGCTTCCAGGGTGATTAACTCCCCTTTTTCATCCGTAAACTTCAGCTGAAAAGCGTGTAAGGCGAGCCGGCTCAGCAATGGTCTTTCCTCTTCCGTATTCTTGCCCAGTTTGAACTTCTTTTTAATGTCGGAGAGCAGTACCGGTTTTTTAATGCCGTACAGTTCATCAACAACAATAGGATGGCCCAGGTATTTCATGTGTACCCTGATCTGGTGGGTGCGGCCTGTATGGATCCGCATCTTCACCAGGCTGAACAACCCGAATGCCTCCTGTACCTCATAGTCCGTTAAGGAAGGCCTGCCTTTGGCATTGGTCACCATCTTTCCCTTTTGCACAGGATGATCCATGATAGGGGCGTTCACACTGCCTTTAGGTTCTGTCAGTTCCCCATTCACCAATCCCAGGTAATACTTCTCCACATCCCTTGATTCAAAAAGTTTAGAGAGGTATTTATGAGATGCTTCGTGTTTGGCAAAAAGGATTATTCCGCTGGTATCCCTGTCCAGCCGGTGTACTGTAAAGATCTGGCCGTAATGTTTTTTGAGAAGGGTGGAAACAGCTTCGAGCTCATTATCATGCCTGTCCGGAATACTTAACAGGCCGGAGGGTTTATTGATCGCTACGAAATCTTCATTCTCGAATATAACCAGGGAATCTATGCGCATGAGAGAAAGATCATGAACGGGGAACGCACGCTCCCCGTTCTATGTTTATTATTTAAAGTGTTTGAGTAAGATCACTTCTTTTTCAGACAGGAAGCGCCATTTGCCACGGTTCACATTTTTTTTGGTCAATCCGGCATACATAACTCTGTCCAGCTTTTCCACCTGGTAGCCCAGGTGTTCAAAGATACGGCGCACGATACGGTTTTTACCGCTGTGGATCTCGATGCCGATCTGTTTCTTATCCTTGGTGTCCACAAACGCGAGGGCATCTACAAGTGCCAGTCCATCTTCCAGCGTAACGCCTGCGATGATCTGGTCAAAGTCTGCCTTGGTCAGTGGTTTATCCAGTTCTACGTGATAGATCTTTTTGATGTTGTGTTTGGGGTGCGCCAGTTTTTGTGCCAGTTCACCATCATTCGTCAGTAATAAAAGACCGGAGGTATTACGGTCCAGGCGGCCTACGGGGAACAGTCTTTCTTCTGCAGCATCTGTTACCAGTTCCATAACGGTCTGGCGTCCTTCCGGATCATCTGTAGTGGTGATGTAACCTTTCGGTTTGTTCAGCAACACGTACACGAGGTTCTTTTGGATGAAGATGCGTTTGTCCTTCAGGGTTACCACATCTTTGGCGGTTACCTTGAATGCGGGTTCTTCTATCTTTTGGCCGTTTACGGTTACGAGGCCTTCTTTGATAAAATCAACGGCTTTACGGCGGCTGCAGATACCGCAGTGGGAGATGTATTTGTTCAGGGGCATTTCATTGCCGCCTTCTTCATCTGCTGCATTATTTTCTAAAGCAACGCGTTTGCGGGTGCTTTTTTCTTTTTCAGGAGCCGCATTGCGGGGAGTTCTTTTAGGACTGCTTTCGCCGTCGCCGAATTCTTTTTTCGGACGGGATTCGCCGTCTTCTTTGGAAAAGCTTCTTTTGGGTTTGTCTTCGTCTTTGCTGAAGCTTCTTTTTGGCCTGTCGTCATCTTTGCTGAAACGGCCTTTGGGCTTATTGTCGCCAAAGCTCCTCTTCGGTTTATCATCATCTCTGCTGAAGCGTCCTTTGGGCTTATCGTCACCGAAACTTCTTTTGGGCCTGTCGTCATCTTTGCTGAAGCGGCCTTTGGGTTTATCGTCACCGAAACTCCTTTTGGGCCTGTCGTCATCTTTGCTGAAGCGTCCTTTGGGTTTATCGTCACCAAAACTCCTCTTCGGTTTATCATCATCTCTGCTGAAGCGTCCTTTTGGCTTATCGTCACCAAAACTCCTCTTCGGCCTGTCATCGTCTTTGCTAAACCGTGGTTTATCTCCGAAACTCCTTTTCGGTTTATCATCATCTTTGCTGAAACGGCTCTTTGGTCTGTCGTTACCAAACCTGTCAGTTCCACCAGTTCTTTTCGGTGCGTCGCTATCTTTACGGAAACGTCCCTGATCACCATCTCCGAAACTTCTCTTCGGCTTTTCGCTCCTGTCGTTTTCGCGGTAGCTTTTAAAGGAGCCTTTCTCCTCTCCATCGCGCTTGGGGCGGCGATCGGAAGATGGCCTGTCTGTAGGTTTGCTGCGTGAATTTTCTTTGAAAGGTGTGAACCCCTTTTTAGCGGGTCTGCTTTTTTTCATGCTGTATAATTATAGTTGCTGCATTCCTGCAGTAAAATGTTTCTATGCTTTATTAGCCAGTTGCCCGCATGCCGCATCAATATCTTTCCCGCGGCTCCTGCGCAAACGAGCGTTCACTTTATGTTTGCCGAGATACTCCATAAACGCTTCCGTAGCTTCCTCAGAAGGTTTCTGGAACCTGGCGCCATCGATCTGATTGTATTCGATGATGTTGATCAGGTCCACCGGCACCTGGCGATAGATCTTGATCAGCTCTTCCGCATCCTTCACGGTATCATTGAAATCCTTGAAAAGGATATATTCGAAAGAGATCTCGTTCCCTGTGGCTTTATAGAAGTAGTTCAACTCCTCCACCAACACTTTCAGGTTATTGGTTTCATTGATCGGCATGATCTGCGTACGTTTCTGATCATTCGCTGCGTGGAGCGATAATGCCAGGTTAAAACGCACTTTATCTTCCCCTAACTGGTGGATCATTTTGGCCACCCCTGCGGTGGAAACCGTGATCCGTTTAGGACTCATGGCCAGGCCTTCCGGAGAAGTGATCCTTTCAATGGCATGGAGTACGTTCTTATAATTCAGCAAAGGCTCGCCCATACCCATGAAAACGATATTGGTCAGCTTTTTACCGGAAGATTCAATGGCTTGTTTGTTGATCAGGGCCACCTGGTCGAATATTTCATCAAAATCCAGGTTCCTTTTGCGGTCCATAAACCCTGTGGCGCAGAATTTACAGCTCAGGCTGCAACCCACCTGGGAAGATACACAGGCAGTCTGCCGGGTAGAGGTAGGGATCAGTACCCCTTCCACAAAATGGCCATCATGCAGTTTGAACCTGCTTTTGATGGTGCCGTCTGAGCTATGCTGGGTGGTATCTACCTTGATAGCCGGGAAAGTGAAGTTTTCTTCCAGGGAAGCGCGCAGCGGCTTACTCAGGTTGGACATTGACTCAAAGTCCCGGGCCTGTTTCAGCCACAGCCATTCGTACACTTGTTTGGCCCGAAAGGGCTTTTCGCCCATGTTCGCAAATACCTCTTGTATCTGTGGCAGGCTCAAATGCCTAATGTTCTGCTTCCTCGTCATCCCGCAAAGGTACGTCCATATTTCGGATTTGGGATTGCCGGGTTGAAGGTAATCCCGATTAGTTGCGATAAATTCGCAACTTTAACACTAACCGTTACATGCAAGCAGCTTATATAGTAGATGCCGTAAGAACTCCCATAGCCCGCTATGGTGGCGCATTGAGCACTATCCGTCCGGATGATATGCTGGCCCTGATGCTTCGTTCCCTCATGGCCAGGAATCCTTCCGTAGACCCGGCTTCCGTAGAAGACGTAATAGCCGGGGCCGCCAACCAGGCAGGAGAGGATAACCGTGATGTAGCCCGCATGGCTGTATTACTGTCTGGCTTGCCCATATCTGTGGCCGGAAATACCGTAAATAGGCTCTGTGCCTCAGGCCTGCAGGCCATTATGGATGCTTCCCGCGCTGTAATGTGCGGTGAGGGTGAAGTTTACCTGGCCGGAGGAGTGGAAAGCATGACCCGCGCGCCTTTGGTGATGCCTAAACCGGATGCTGCCTTTAGCCGCAAAACGGAAATGTATGATTCTACCATCGGCTGGCGCTTTACCAATAAGAAACTGGCTGACCTCTATTATCCCTTTTCCATGGGGGAAACAGCAGAAAATGTAGCCCGGGAATGGAAGATCAGCCGGGAAGATCAGGATTTTTTTGCCTTTGAAAGCCAACGGAAATACAAAGAAGCCCACCTGGCCGGCCGCTGGAACGATGAGATCATTCCCGTGGAGATCACGCCAAATAAAGAAGATAAGGTGATCTTCTCCAAAGATGAGCCACCACGTGAAACATACCTGGAAAAACTGGCTGCCCTGCGCCCGGCTTTTGTGAAAGACGGAACCGTTACGGCAGGTAACTCTGCCGGCATCAACGATGGCGCCTCTGCTGTGATGGTAGTTTCAGAAAGTGCGCTGAAACGTTTCAACCTGCAACCTATTGCCATGATCAAATCCATGGCGGTAGCCGGAGTAGATCCTGCTTTTATGGGTATAGGCCCTGTTCCTTCTTCCCAAAAAGCCCTCCGGCGTGCTGGGTTAAAAGCCAGCGACCTGGATATCATTGAATTGAACGAGGCATTTGCTTCCCAGTCATTAGCCTGTATCCGGGACCTTGGATTGGACCCTCAGAAGATCAACTTCAATGGCGGATCCATTGCCATTGGCCATCCGCTGGGTTGTAGCGGGGCACGCATTACTACTACGCTCATGCATGAAATGAAACGCCGTTCCGGAGTGAGATATGGATTGGCCACCATGTGTGTAGGTGTTGGCCAGGGTGCCGCGATCGTTTTTGAAAAAATGTAAATTGAAAAAGTCCAACTACATTATAGGCTTCACCCTGGCCATTACAGGCGCTTTCCTGTTTTCCGCCAAGGCCATTTACGTGAAGCTTGTTTACCGCACGGAAGCTATAGACGCCATCTCCATGCTGGCGCTCAGGATGTTGTTCTCGATCCCTTTTTACATTATCACGGCTTGGGTACTGTCCCGCCGGGAGGGAAATGTAAAACTCACACTGCGCCAGTGGGGCTTTATTGCCTTGCTGGGTTTCATGGGGTATTATATCAGTAGTTTATTGGATTTCATGGGCCTGGCCTATATTTCAGCGGGCCTGGAAAGATTGATCCTTTTCCTTTACCCCACTTTTGCTTTACTCATGGGGGCTTTGGCATTCAGGCAGAAAGTTAGCCGCACACAAGGGCTGGCATTGCTTTTAGCTTACATGGGAATGATGGTGGCCTTTGTAGCAGATATACAATTGCAGGCAGGGAATGATGTGATCGTTGGCAGTTTGCTGATCCTGGGTTGCGCGATAACCTATGCTTTTTATATCGTAGGCGGAGGCCAGATCATTCCCAAAGTAGGTTCCATGAAATTCACGGCGTATGCCCTGATATTTGCATCAGCAGGCATTTTTACGCAATACTTCGTAACACATGGCACAGCAGTGCGGCATTTTTCCGGCCATACTTACTGGCTCTGTTTTCAAATGGCGATCGTTTCTACCGTGTTACCCACTTTTATGATGAGTGAAGGTATCCGCAGGATCGGTTCCGGGAATACAGCTATCATAACCAGTATCGGGCCGGTATCTACTATTTTACTCGCGTATATTTTCCTGGATGAGCCGGTTACATGGCTGCAATTGGCCGGTACGGCATTAGTATTGGCAGGAGTACTGATGATCAGCAAAAAAAACGAGCGGTAGACATTACATCCCACCGCCCGTTCATGGCAAGCAAAAAAAGGTTACAAACAAATCTGCTTCTCCGTCATCATCTTCCGGAGATTGATCAGGCCATATCGCATACGGCCCAATGCAGTATTGATGCTCACTTGCGTGAGGTCAGCAATCTCTTTAAAACTCAGTTCCGCATAGTGGCGAAGGATGATCACTTCCCTTTGTTCTTCCGGTAACAGGTCCAGCATACGCCGAACGCTGTCATGGCTTTGACGGGTCATCATCACTTCTTCCGCACTGGGCTCACTAAATCCAAGCACATTAAAAATGTCCTTGTCGTCACTGGTTTTTATCAGCGGTGTTCGTTTGATTTTTCTGAAGTGGTCCACACACAGGTTATGCGCGATCCGCATGGCCCATGGCAGGAATTTACCTTTCTCCGTATAGCGATCGCCACGAATAGTGTCGATAATTTTTATGAAGGTATCCTGGAAGATATCCTCAGCTAAAAATGCATCTTTAACGAGCAATACGATGGAGGTGTAAAGTTTGTCTTTATGACGGTATACCAGTTCTTCCAGGGCTGTAGAATGCCCTTTCTTAAACAGTGTGATCAGTTGTTCGTCATTCAATTTGTACATTACTTGCATAAACATCTACCAATAGCGGTTAGTAAATAATACGGACTTTGTAGCCAGTAGGTTGTTTGATAGAGTAGAGTTTATGCGATAATGTGCTGTTTTTAGTTATGAATGCTGGCCGGGCGGTTAGGTATAAGTATACCGGTTATTGCAAATATAAAGGAATAGTTCAATAAAACAACCCGCCATGAAAAATTGGTATTAAAGATGTACGTAGAACGGGGCCTTCCGGATTTGGGTGTCCGTTTCAGCTTCCGAATCCTTAAATTTGTAACCTTATGTGCGCAAAAGTAAAAACGAAGGAAGTAACCGTTGAACGTGAACCAGTTAGCTCGCCGGACCATATCTTTATCAAGGGTGCCCGGGTGCATAATCTTAAGAATGTCAGCGTTTCAATACCCAGAAATAAACTGGTAGTGGTAACCGGGGTCAGCGGCTCCGGAAAATCCAGCCTTACCATGGACACCCTTTATGCCGAGGGGCAAAGACGGTATGCGGAAAGCCTCAGCGCCTACGCCCGCCAGTTCCTCATGCGGATGAACAAACCGGATGTAGATTACATCAAAGGGATCTGCCCCGCCATTGCCATCGAACAAAAGGTGATCACCAGGACCCCCCGCTCCACAGTAGGTTCCATGACGGAACTGTACGACTACCTCCGCCTGCTCTTTTCCCGTGCAGGCAGGACCTATTCCCCCGTTTCCGGGGAACTGGTGAAAAAGCATGAGGTAGCGGATGTGGTGGATTATATCTCCAAACTAAAGAACGGCAGCAAGGTCCAGATCCTGGTACCCTTCCGCCAGCACGCCAACCGTAAAGTGCCGGAAGAACTGAACATCCTCATGCAGAAAGGTTTTTCCCGCCTGTATACCAATGGGGAACTGGTGAGGATCGAGGAACTCCAGGAACAGAAAAACCCTAAGATCGCTGCTTCCACCTATGTGCTGATAGACCGTATTGTTGTGAAGGATTTTGAGGAAGACGACAAACACCGCATTGCAGATTCTATCCAAACCGCTTTCTACGAAGGTGAAGGAGATTGCCACCTGGAAGTGGATGGAAAAATGAAACAACATTTCTCCAACCGCTTTGAACTGGATGGTATCCAATTCGAAGAACCCGTTCCGAATTTATTCTCTTTCAATAATCCATTCGGTGCATGCCCCAGCTGTGAAGGCTTTGGGCAGGTATTAGGAATTGATGCAGACCTTGTAATGCCGGATAAACGCCTCAGTGTTTTTGAAGGCGCTATTGCTCCATGGCGTGGAGAAAAAATGGGTGAATACAAGGATGCCCTTGTGAAAGCCGCCCGTAAGTTCAGCTTTCCCATACACAAACCCATTTCAGACCTCACAGATGAACAGGTGCAATTACTGTGGGATGGTAATGAACACTTCTCCGGTATCCATGAGTTCTTCAAAATGGTAGAGCAGAACCTCTACAAAGTGCAATACCGTGTAATGCAGGCCCGCTACCGTGGCCGCACAGTTTGCCCTACCTGCAAAGGTGCCCGTTTACGCAAAGAAGCATTGTACGTAAAAGTAGGAGAAGCCAGTATTGCAGACCTGGTAGATATGCCAGTGGAAAAACTGAAGATCTGGTTTGATAAACTGGAACTGAATGAATACCAGCAACAGGTATCCAAACGGATCCTGATAGAAGTGAATCACCGCATCAAAACTTTACTTGATGTTGGTCTTGGTTACCTCACCCTCAACCGTGTGGCCAATACACTGAGTGGAGGAGAAAGCCAGCGTATCCAACTGACCCGTACCTTAGGCAGTAACCTCACCAATTCATTATACATCCTGGATGAGCCCAGTATTGGCTTGCATGCCAGGGATACACACCGCCTCATCAAAGTATTACACGAACTCCGCGACCTTGGCAATACAGTAGTGGTAGTGGAGCATGATGAACAACTGATGGAACAGGCGGATTACATTATTGACATGGGCCCGCTGGCCAGTCACCTTGGTGGTGAAGTGATCTTCGAAGGCACTTATCCTGAAATATTAAAGGACGGCAAAAGCCTCACCGGCAAATATCTCAGCGGTCACTACAGGATTGAACCGCCGGCAGTTATCCGTAAATGGAAACGTTCCATTACACTGGAAGGATGCCGCCAGCACAACCTGAAGAACATCGATGTGCAATTTCCGTTGGGCATACTGTGCGTAGTAACCGGCGTATCCGGTTCAGGAAAAACTACGCTGGTAAAGCAGATCCTCTATCCTGCACTCATGAAGCTGAAAGGGGAATTTACAGACCGTGTGGGTAATCACCGGCTCATGAAAGGAGACCTGGAAGCAGTTACTCAGATAGAAATGATCGACCAGAACCCGATCGGTAAATCATCCCGCTCCAATCCTGTTACTTATATCAAAGCATACGATGAGATCCGTGATCTCTTTGCAAAACAGCCATTGAGTAAGATGCGCGGCTTCCAGCCTAAACATTTTTCTTTCAACGTAGATGGCGGAAGATGTGATACCTGCAAAGGAGAAGGTGAAGTGATCGTAGAAATGCAGTTCCTGGCAGATGTTCACCTTACCTGTGAAACCTGCGGTGGCAAACGTTTCAAGGATGAAGTGCTGGAAGTACATTACAAAGGCAAAAGCATCTACGACATCCTGGAGCTGGGAGTAGATGAAGCACTGGAATTCTTCAAAGAAGAGAAAGATGTAGTGAACAGGATCCGCCCTTTAAGTGATGTGGGATTGGGTTATGTAAAACTGGGCCAGTCTTCGGACACATTGAGCGGCGGGGAAGCACAACGGGTAAAACTGGCTTCTTTCCTCGGTAAAGGGAAAGCACAAGGCCACATTCTTTTCATCTTCGATGAACCCACCACCGGTTTGCACTTCCATGATATCAAAAAATTGCTGAACTCTTTCAATGCCCTGATCGATCAGGGGCATTCTGTTTTGGTGATAGAACACAACCTGGATGTGATCCGCTCTGCGGATTGGGCGATAGACCTTGGGCCGGAAGGAGGTGAAGGTGGGGGTAGCTTGTTGTATGCAGGTGTACCGGAAGGGTTGAAGAAAGTTAAGGAGAGTTATACAGGGAAATTCTTATAAAGCAAAAGGCCCGCTGTTTCTAAGCGGGCCTTTTGCTTTATAAATTAATCCCACCATAAATATAACGCCGCGCTGTTTTTCATTTCATCACCCAGCGCCTCAACCGTTTCCGTGCCCTGATCAACGATATCCGGACAGAAATCATATACATCCTGTGCAAAAGCATTAAAATCAGGAAGGGCCCCAACAAATTTTGCTTCTACCCAATCCTGTGCAGCACCAACAATTTCAAATGGATATTTGCTGTGCCATTGCTGTAATTTTTCGATTACATCGGCGTTTTCAATATCATAGTTAATGCCATCAGTTGCCATAAACCTTAGGATATCGAATTGATCATTTGATTTTATAACTCCTATTTTGTCTGGGCTATGCCCAAAGTTGGCTTCGCAGACAAAAATAAAGTAGCCATGCTCCCTGAGTTTATCTTTTAAGCTATAAACTCCTTCCTTTGCATCTTTCCCGGCATATTCAAACTGCAGGCCATCAGCTTGCAAAGCTGGCGGGAGATCTTCTCTTTTGGCGTCAGACATCTCAAGATTAGGTGCTAACGTAGCAAATTCTCCTGAACTTATTTTTTTTAGTTCGTCAATAATAAAACTCTCAAATGTATTCATGATTTTTTTTTGGCGTACCGGGAATTGCTTCTAAAATAAACATAAATTAGATATTATGAGAACGGAAACAGAGCTCCTCCATGAAATAACTACCTGGGCTGGGAAGAATGAAGCCATCCGCGCCATCCTCCTCACCAGCTCCCGCGCCAATGGCAAAGCAGACCTCTTATCTGACTACGATATAGAGTTCGTAGTTAATGATCTCCCGGAATTCCTCAAAGATGATTCCTGGCTAAAAACCTTCGGCCATCCGGTATCTGTGGTTGTTGAAAATGAAGAAGCTTTTGATGGAGAAAATGCCATGCGCATGGTGTTCTACGATGATTACATCAAGGTCGATTTCAAACTTTACGCCATAGGTAAATTCATAGAACAGGTCAATAAGCCGGAGTTGCAGGAAGATTGGGACGTAGGTTACAAAATACTGATCGATAAAGACGGCCTCACCAAAGGGATGAAACCCCCTACAGCAAAATCCGTCACCATCGTAAAACCAACAGAGGAAGAATTCCAGTTTTTTATCAATGATGCCTGGTTCTGCATGCCCTACATCGCCAAATGCCTCTGGAGAGACCAGCTGTTCTATGCAAAACATGTAGGAGATAGTATCATGCGCTTCGAAGATTTTCAGAAGATCATTGAATGGTATATTGGCATGCAGCATAACTGGCAACTCAATCCCAACAAATACGGCCGGCTCTTCAAACAATACCTGGAACCCGATCTCTGGAAAAGGATAGAGGCTACCTTTACCGGAGCAGATATAGAAGATAACTGGAAAGCTTTATTTGCTTATGCGGAAGTAGTAAGGGAATTGGGCAAAGCTATTGCAGAAAAACTACATTACACTTACCCGCAGGAACTGGATGAAAAAATATCCGCTTATCTCCATAAGATAAAACACCTGGATAAAAACGCAACGGATATAAAATGAAAATACTCATCTTCGGCGCATCAGGTGCAGGTTCTACCACACAGGGAAAAGATCTTTCTGCTGTATTGAACATTCCCTATTTTGATACTGATCATTATTTCTGGGAAACATCTTTTACTGTAAAAAGAGATCCCGTCACCAGGAATAGTATGCTGAAAGCTGATCTTGCAAAGCAGGAAAGTTTCATAGTAGGAGGTTCCCTGGTAAGCTGGGGAGATGAATGGACAAGTATTTTCGATCGTGCTATATTTCTATACCTTCCACCGGATATCAGGCTGGAAAGATTGAGGAAGAGAGAGTTCGAAAGATATGGAGACGTTATTTACACAGATCCCGAAAGAACGAAATTATACGAAGAATTCATGGACTGGGCTGCCAGTTATGATACAGATACACCGAGAAGAAGCCTCGCCGTACATGAAGCATGGATGAAGAAACTAACATGCCCCGTGCTCACTATTAAAGAAGACCTTTCCGTAGAAAGCAGGCGGGAGAGGATTCAGGTATTTATTAGAAAAAATTAAGCCGGTAGCATATAACCTACCGGCTTAATTTTCTTTAATTCAATCCTTCAATAGATACATTACCCGGACCTCCAATTAAGAGGAGTGTATTCCAGAACCCAAATAATACACCCGTATCGTAACCATTACTATAATAAATCTCCCTGCGTGATATTACGCCGTTATAACTATCGAGAAGATAACGGGTGCTCGCATTCTCACCATATATACGCCAGTAAATGCCATCAAAACGAAATTCCCAATCACAATCAGGACCAGGATAGTTGCCGATTTCATAATAACCATAGTGCCTGATACCACGTGCCCATTTAACAGAGGCGGTACCGGGGAAACTTACAAGAGGGCATGCCATAGCACTAACATCGCCTTTCTTGGCTTGATGCAAAGCAACGATCTCCTTGGTCTCCTCTTTAGACAGTTGGTTTATTTGTTTATTGAACTTGGTAGCTGCTTCTTCCTGTAACTGCGTCAGACCTTGTTTTGTTTTCCGGAGCTGTAAACCGATGGTTACTTCTTGCGCAGCACTCACACGACCGTTATTATCAGCAGCTATTTTCTTTGCTAATTGCAAAGAATCCTTTTGCAGGCGGATAGCAAAATATTCTTCCAGCTCTTTTTCGTTCAGTGATGCATAGATCGCTAAAGTAGCCGCATCGCCTGATGGATCGCTAGGCAGATTCATTTTCTCCCATAGGTCCGTTAAAGAAACCTTTTCTTTAGGTGTTTCAACAGCTGTACCCGTTTTATCTTTCTGGCATGCAGCAATAGTGATAGTAAGCCCAAGCGCCATGCCGGACGTTAATTTTAACCAATTTTTCATGATAGATTTTTTAAAGAATAAACATTGCGTAAATGACATGATCCTGTACTAAGCCTTGCAGGAATGGCTTTGGACAGTCCCCCCACCGGAAGGAAACGGCATGCAGCCTCCTGTCCGCTTTCAGCGGTAATAATTGAAGAAAGTAAAGGGAAAGTAACAAAAGGGGTTTAAAGGATTAAGAATTATGGTTTATCGATGCGCATCATTAGAAGGAGATCTTTTGGTAATCCTGCCGGTAATTCTTAGGTTGGCAATTCTTAAATTTTTTAAACTGCCGGTAAAAGAAAGGAAGGCTTTCAAACCCTGAAGCATAGCATACTTCACTCACCTGTTTATCTGTTTCTATTAATAGTTTGCATGCCCTGTTGATTTTATATTCATTCAGAAATTCAAAAAAGGGTTTCTTCATCGTTTTACTGAAGAAGCGGGAAAAGTATTCCTCCGTCATGTTCAGCTTGGATGAAATATCTGCTAACGATATCTGTTGTTTATAATTCGTTTGAATAAATTTATACACTGCATTGATGCGTTCCTTATCATTAAGATTAAGGTCAACCATAAACTCCTGCTCACACAGATAACGAAACTCCGTGTTGAGGGACAGCTCTTGTAATATCTGCAGGAGTATCATCAGCCTTTCAAAAGAAGAGGCATTCACCAGGTCAATGAACTTCGGTTTTAGCCTGCTGGCAACATGGGTATCTATTTTAATCCCCTTGCTCATAGCAGCTAATAACTTGCGCACCGTTTCAAACTCAATGCTCTGCATCCAGGTTTTATCAAGGAATTCCTCTTTCAGATAAATAACAATAGCGATCACCTGCTGTGATGGATCTGCTGTATGGTTCCATGCATGAGGCAGGTTAGAACCCAGTAGTACAAGATCATCTTCATAAAAGTTCTCTATCGTATTTCCCACATAACGCACACCCTTTCCATTCAGTATATAAGTGATCTCCAGCTCCGGATGGTAATGCCAGGGATAATCGAACACTTCACTCGTATTCTGGAACTCCACTTTGAACAGATTGGATTCAGATGGAATCGGTTTGTATCGCGGTTTCATGGGTTGAATATATACAAAACCGTTCGGATTTTTAAGCATAGAAGGCCTATAAGCACGGAATAGGGTACTAATTAGTGCAAATAGGATAGCTGTCTGCGTAAACAGCAAAAAACTCCAAAATAGGATACAGATTCAGCAAGATGGTATAGTCTCCAGGAGAGGCTAACGAATACTTTTGTACAGCAACCAAGGTCTGCATACGCAATTTTCTTCCTGTTTTGACCCGCCACTATTATATCAATCAAAACTATTCTTATGAATTTACGCGCAATTAAATTCGTAAAAGCCGTCAGGTCATTACTACCGCTTTTGCTGCTCCTGCATACTGCAGGCGTTTTTGCCCAAACGCGGATAACTGTTACAGGGAAGATCACAGCCAGCGGTTCCCCTTTACCATATGTATCCGTGTCCATTCAGGGAACATCACAGGGAGCTACTACAAATGAACAGGGTATCTTCACCCTTAACGCCCAGATTGGCCAGACCTTGATCATTTCTCATATGGGATTTGGCAGGAAAGAAGTGAAGATCACTAACCAGGAGCCACTGAACATCACGCTGGAATCTACCGCGCAGGACATCCTGAACGATGTGGTGGTAGTAGGTTATGGTACAAAAAAGAAGACATCCGTTACTGCGGCCATATCAACACTGAAAGGTGCTGAAGTGGCTTCACTGCCCATTTCCAACCTGAGTAATGGCTTAGGTGGAAGGGTTGCCGGAGTTGTAGTAAAACAGGGCTCAGGCGAGCCCGGGAAAGATGGCTCCAGTATTTTCATCAGGGGGATCGCATCCACAGGAGCCACACAACCCCTCATCATCGTAGATGGTATTCCACGGAGCTTTCAGCAATTGGACCCTAATTCCATTGAAACCTTTTCCATACTGAAAGATGCTGCCGCGGTAGCGCCTTATGGTGTTGCCGGTGCAAACGGTGTTATTCTCGTAACCACTAAAAAAGGTAAAACAGGTATCCCCACACTTACCTACAATGGGTATGTAGGATTTCAGAATCCCGTTAAACTACCTGATTACGTTAACTCTTATCAGTATGCCACATTAAGGAATGCGGCAGCTGTTAATGAAGGATTGCCCAAACCCTACTCCGATGCCGATCTGCAAAAATTCCAGGACGGCTCAGATCCGGATGCATATCCCACATTTAAAAACATCTGGAAAGATCTTACTAACCGGAATGCGAAACTAACCAATCACAATGTTGAAATTTCCGGTGGTACAGAGAACGTAAAGTACTATGCTGCCCTCGGATACCAGTTTCAGGAAGGTATGTGGCCTGCTACCAATACCCGCAGGTTTAATATGACACTCAACCTTGATGCAAAAGTTACCAGTACCACCAATGTTTCTTTCAACCTCAATGGACGGTATCAGAAAGACCAATATCCTTCTATCGGTACCGGCCGCATCTTTGAGCTGATAGGTTACCTGCATCCTTTATATGGCCCGCTTAAATTCAGTAACGGCATGTACGGTACTTTTGTAACCGGAAGCCTCTTCAACAGCGGATACCAGAAGATCAATACTACAGCTATCTATTCCCAGATTTCTGTTGAACAGCAATTACCTTTTCTGCCCGGCCTGAAAGCAAAGGGAACCATTGCATTTGACCCTACTTATGCAATGAATAAAACCTGGGCTAAACCGGTTCAGCGCGCAAGCCTCGATAAGTCCCAGACACCCTATGTGATCAAAGACGGTATCTTCGGCCCAACAAAAGCTTCCCTGAGCCAAAGTTATGCAAACGACTACCAGCTGACTTATCAGTTTGGCCTGAACTACGACAGGTCTTTCGGAAAACACGGCCTGAGCCTGCTGGGATTATTTGAAGCCAAGAGCAACGATTATCTCAGTTTAGGTGCCAGCAGAAGGAACTATAATTTATCGATCGATGAGATCAGCCTCGGAAGCGCCAGCCAGGCAGATATGAGCACATCCGGAACATCCAGCGCTGCCAGGCAGATGGGTTTGGTATACCGGATTGCATATGACTACAACAGAAAATACCTGCTGGAAGCTAGTGGCCGGTATGATGGTAGTTATTATTTCTCTCCTGATAACAGGTTCGGATTCTTCCCTGCATTTTCTGTAGGATGGCGTTTGTCTGAAGAACACTTTATCAAAGACAATTACAATTGGATCAATAACCTGAAGATCAGGGCTTCTTATGGAGAAGTAGGCGCATTGGCTGGAAGCCCTTTCCAGTTCATGAGCACTTATAGCGTACTGGGAACAAACTATGTGTTGGGAGGTAATGCCGTACAGGGTATCCGTGAAAGAGCAGAACCTAACCCTAATATTACCTGGGAACGCGCCAAAAAAACAGATGTTGGTTTAGAAGTGAATTTATGGAAAGGCCTGCTGAATGTTGAAGCGGATTACTTCTATGAAAAACGCTCTAACATGCTGGTGAACCCGGATGTAATTGTACCTGCTGAATATGGCATAGGATTAAGCCAGGTGAATGCAGGTGTAATGGAAAACCGTGGTTTCGATCTTTCTGTCAGCTCTGTATATGATGTATCAAAAGATCTGCATCTTTCTTTGGGCGCTAATTTAACCTATGCAAAGAACAAAGTACTGCAGGTATTTGAATCCG
Source organism: Chitinophaga niabensis (assembly GCF_900129465.1). Classification (NCBI taxonomy): domain Bacteria; kingdom Pseudomonadati; phylum Bacteroidota; class Chitinophagia; order Chitinophagales; family Chitinophagaceae; genus Chitinophaga; species Chitinophaga niabensis. Next base: position 1,785,619 of record NZ_FSRA01000002.1, read on the forward strand.
CTACTACCTATAACAATCCTAACCGCCGTATAACAGGAAAACCCCTGGGCACGCAGTTCGGCTTCCACGCGCTGGGTTATTTCCAACAAAGTGATTTTGATGGATCGGGAGCATTGAAATCCGGTATTGCCACACAACCATGGGGAGCTGTGAAGCCCGGAGATATCCGGTATGAGGATATCAATAAAGATGGTAAGATCAATGATGCTGATCTCACTGTGATAGGAGACCCCAATGCTGCACCCAGGATCATCTATGGTATTGCTCCGGGTATAAAGTATAAAACTATTTCCCTCGATCTGTTGTTCCAGGGAGCTGCCAAAACCAATTGGTATTATCACGGCTCTTCTATCATGCCATTCTGGGAAACCATGCTTCCCTATGTACACAACTTTGATTACTGGACACCGGAAAATCCAAATGCTGCCAACCCGAGGCTGACTTCTTCACCTACCGTGAACAATTCACAGCGCTCGTCTTTCTGGATGGCCAATGCCGCTTATCTGCGTCTGAAAAGCGCTACCCTTTCCTATAACCTACCTGCTAATGTACTCAGCAAAATAAAAATGCAGAACATCAGGATCTATTTATCCGGGCAGAACATTTTTACCTGGACGAAGCTGATCAATTACGACCCGGAGATAGGCAGGAACGATTCAGGGCATCCGGATAGTGCCTGGGGATACCCCAATCAAAAGACCCTTTCTGTAGGTGCAAACATTACTTTCTAATCCAATAAAAAAGCTGATATGAAACGTCAACTTTTAGTTATAACATTAATGGCATTCACCTTTTTCTCCTGTAAGAAATTTCTGGAAGTAAATCCAAGAGATCAGGTGTCTGATGGAACGCTTTGGGAGAATACAGCCAATGCAGACCTTTTCCTGAATGATATCTACGCATCTGTTCCCAGCACAGATGTCAGTGATCCCTGGGAGAATTATTCCGATAATTCCATGAACGGACAGGCAGGAAGGATAAGCACTAATATCTATGGCCCTTCCATTTATACACCCAGTAATGCACCCGGCTTTTGGGGCCAATACACCAATATCAGAAAGGCAAACCTGTTTATTGCTAAAGCAACTGCTTCCAAATTACCGGAAGCATGGAAAAAAACAAGAATTGCTGAAGCACGGTTCCTGCGCGCCTATTTCTATTCTCTCTTATGGACTTACCATGGCGGTGTGCCCATTATCAAGGAAGTGCTGAACCTCAAAGAACAGGGTGAAGAAGTTTTCAGAGCACGTAATACAGCCCAGGAAACATTTAACTTCATTACCACCGAACTGAATGAGATCGCACCTGACCTTGATGTAACGGCAGAGTCCGGAAGAGCAACCAGGGGCGCTGCACTCACACTAAAAGGTTCCTGCGAGTTATTTAATGCAGGTGCTTTACACAATCCCACAAATGATAAAGCAAAATGGGAGCTGGCTGCCACTACATTTAAAAAAGTGATAGACCAGAATACTTATAAACTCTTTGCTGATTACAATACGCTCTTCTTTGAAGAGAACAATAATAATGTGGAAGTGATCTTCAGCCGGCAACATCTCGGCGGTACCAGTCTGGCTAATTCCCGGGATGGACAGATAGGCCCGCGTTTTGTAAGGGGAGCATTAACAGGTTGGGGGCATGTGAACCCTACACAGGATGTTGTGGATGAGTACGCCATGGCCAACGGCCTGCCTATTACTGATCCCGCATCAGGTTATGACCCCCAGAAACCTTATGAGAACAGGGAGAAAAGGTTTTACCAGTCTATTGTATACGATGGTTCTACCTGGCTGGGTGATGTGATGATCATGAAACAGGGTGTTGGAAGTTTGAATGCCACAGACCTGAATAACAGCAGCATTTCCACCAGGACCGGTTATTATATCCGCAAGGGCATCAACCCCAAATATGCAACCGCTTCCAATAACCTGAACAGCGCGAACTGGATCATTTTCCGGTATGCGGAAGTATTGCTGAGTTATGCGGAAGCAAGAAATGAAGCTACCGGTCCTGATCAGTCTGTATACGATGCCATCAATGCTATCAGGAAAAGATCGGAACTACCGGACCTTACGCCCGGTATGAACCAAAACCAGCTGCGTATAGCTATCCAAAGGGAAAGAAGGGTAGAGTTGGCCTTTGAAGACAAACGGCTGCCAGACCTGCTGCGTTTAAAATTAGCAGAAGTGATCCTGAATAATCCCGTACATGCTATAAAGATTGAAATGGTGAATAACGTATGGGTATACACTATCGTACCTGCTGGTGGAGGTAATCGCGCTTTCTTCCCCAATAAGAATTATTTCCTGCCCATTCCGCAATCAGCAATGGACAAGAACAGCAAACTGGTTCAGAATCCGAATTATTTATAAGTGCGGGCATGTTTTATTATATTTAAGAAGCCTAATTATATGAAACATTGGACGAGAATAGCAATCATAGTAAGCATCATCAGTAATGCTGCTATTGCACAGACAACGGTAAACGTGGACTTTTCAAAAGAACTCGGCCCTATGAAAATAGAGCAGATGGCTTTAGGCCAGGGAGGCCTTTCTGAAGAGCCGATGTTAAGTAAACGTATTCCTGAGATCAGGGCATTGCACCCTGCCATCATCCGGCTTTTTGTGACGGATTATTATGATGTGCTGCCTGAAAAAGGGAAATACCACTTTACAACGCTGGACAGTATGATCACTAACATACTGCAGACCGGTGCCAAACCCTTCATGAGCTTTTGCCTGAAACCAAGGACATTCTTCCCGGTCATAGATCAGGATATAGTAGAGCCGAACGATTACCAGGGCTGGGAACAGTTTGTATATGACGTGGTACGACATTATGTAGATAAGGGAACCGGAATAAAATATTGGGAAGTAGGAAATGAAGTAGATATAGGAGAAGACGGCGGCACACCCTACCGGTTTAAACCGGAAAGTTATGCACGTTATTATAAACATACTGTAAGTGCCATATTACGCGCGGACCCCACTGCAAAAGTAGGGGGGCCCGCATTGGCGAATTATAGATCACCGATCCTGCCTGAACTGCTCCGTGTTTGTTCAGCAGAAAAACTGCCATTACATTTTGTGTCCTGGCATAATTATAACAACAGCCCAACCTTCATCAGAAGCCAGATAGAATATGTAAAGGAAATGCTGAAAGGCCACCCTGATCTGCATCCGGAAACCATTATGAACGAATGGAACATGCACCTGTTCAACCCCCCGCTGGATCCAAAGTTTCAGCCATGTTTTATCACAGAAACTATCTGGCAGATGAAAGATGCAGGATTGGACTGGTCTTGTTACTACCAGATCAAAGATTGGTACGTGAACTATGAAACCTTTGCAAAGATCTTCTCTGCACATGGCGCTGCTTTTATGAGCCGCTGGTGGAACCGTCAGGCACAATTCAGTGGACTCATAGATTACCAGGACCATGTACGCCCTGCCTACTTTTCTTTCAAATTATTATCCCGTTTGGCAGGGCTGCAATTAGAACTGAATACGAACAGCAAAACAGTACACGGCTTTGCCACACATGACCCAAAGTTGCAGATGCACAATATGCTGTTATGGAATTTCTCGGAACAGGCTGTAAAAGTAAAAGTGCAATTGAAAGCGCTTCCCAAAGATATGCAGGTACGCCATATTGTACTCGATGCGGAAGGAGGAGGAGATGATGAAAACCAGCGCCTGCGCCCTGATCCTTTCGAGAAAATTAAAAAGGGCGATCAGTTGGTAGAAGTAACGTTAAAACCATGGGCAGTACACTACTGGTCGTTCGAATAGATATAAAATATGATTGTAGACATTCACACGCATGTTTTCCGGCCTGATACAGATTTTGGCCCAAAGTTACTGGCCGATATGAAGCGCTGTAATATAGATCCAACTATCTGGAGGGGACTGGGTGAAAAACATCTGGAGAGCACAAAGGCTGCGGATGTGGCCATTGTGTTCGGTTTGCAGGCATCAGCAACAGACTGGAATATTCCTAATGATATAGTGGCAGCGCATGTAGCGCTTGCGCCACATCGTTTGTTGTTCTTTGCATCTATAGATCCTGCATTACCTGATTTTATGGAAGAGCTGGAAAAATGCCACCGGCAGGATGGTGCGGTAGGCGTGAAAATGTCCCCCTTATATCAGGATGTACATCCCGGCGATCCAAGATGTTATCAGATCTACCGCTATTGCGAAAAGCATGGTTTGCCGATCCTCTTTCATGCCGGTACTTCATTTGTAAGCGGCACACCGCTGGATTATTCCCGCCCTGTGCATTTTGATAAAGTAGCAGTGGATTTCCCGGAACTCAGAATGGTGCTGGCACATCTGGGCCATCCCTGGGAAGGAGAAACCATTGCTGTTATCCGCAGGCATGCAAATGTATATGCAGATCTGTCTGCATTATATTACAGGCCATGGCAGTTCTATAATTCCATGCAATTGCTGGTGGAATACCGCACGCATGAAAAAGTATTGTTCGGATCTGACTTTCCGTTCACTACCACCGCAGATTCAATAAACGGTGTGCGCAACATAAATCACATACTGGCCAACAGCGGCCTTCCATCCATCCCCCAAGAAGTAACGGAGGGTATCATACACCGGAACACACTGGAGTTATTAGGTTTACCTGATCCTGGAAAATGAAACAAAGTATGCAGGCATTACAAATGAAAGGGTTGAATACACTGGTGAAAACAGAAGTACCCGTTCCTGTTCCGGGAGCCGGAGATGTATTGATACAAACATTGGCCGCAACAATCTGCACTTCAGATCTGCACGATCTGAAAAGCAATCCTTTCGGCATCACCTATCCAAGAATACTTGGGCATGAAGCCGTTGGAATAATCGTAGCCTGTGGCCGGGAAGTAAGGAATTTATCGCTCGGTACCCGCGTAGCGGTACATCCTGTTGTTCCCTGCGGTAAATGTGAGGAGTGTAAAAGAGGATTGGCACATATCTGTTCCAATATGGGGCATCTTGGATATGACAGAGATGGAAGTTTCGCAGAATACTTTACACAAAGAGCGGATAGGGTGATCCCTTTACCTGAAAATGTATTAAATGCTACAGGCACATTACTGGAACCGGTGGCAGTTTGTTTACAGGCCATAGCCCGCGCAGGTGATATAAAAGGGCGCACTGTATTAATTGCAGGAGATGGCCCTTTTGGAAATATCATCGCCCGCCTGGCCAAAAGAGCAGGTGCAGCACGTGTGATCGTAACAGGTAAAGTGCCGTTCCGTTTGCAAAGCATCCCGGATGTTGAAATACCGGATGCTGATCCGGTGAGATGTGTGGACGTGGCTATATTAGCCGTTAGCTCACAGGATGCGCTGGCCACTTGTATGAAAGCCCTTCGCCCTCGTGGCAGACTGGTTGTTTTCAGTGCACTGAAAGACCCCGTGGCAATTGATCTGTTCGCACTTCATTTATCTGAATTAGAGATCGTAGGCGCCTGTAATGATGAAGACCGGATGGAAGAAGCATTGGAATGCCTGCAGGACGAAACATTAAACTTAGCAGACATCATCACACACCAGGTACACTTTGAAAACTGGGAGGAAGCATTTTCTCTTGTTCGGTATAAGCACGATAAAGCATTAAAAGTAGCTATCATTTTTAACTGATCGCATGAAAATAACAAACGTAGAAGCATTTATACTGCAATCGCCATTTGAGATCCGTTCTCCTGAAGGCAGTGATGAAGCAAGAGGTGTAAAACATTGCCTGCTACTGAAAGTAAGCACAGATGAAGGTATTACAGGATGGTCTGATGTGGAAACATCTCCGCATGTAGGAGAAGCAGTTGTTAATGCACCGGAAAGCGGAGCAGGTGTATTTGAAGGATTACGATCGCTTGTGATAGGAGAAGATCCTTTCGATGTGGAAAGATTATGGGATAAGATCTACCGGGGCACTATTTATTTCGGAAGAAGAGGTGTGGCCATGCAGGTGTTATCCGGATTTGATATTGCCTGTCATGATATTATCGGAAAAGCCATCGGTCACCCTATCCACAAGGTCCTCGGCGGCGCAAGACGGGATAGGGTGAGAGCTTATGCCTCCACGCTTTTCCGCCCAACCATAGAAGCTATTAAAGATGCCTGCGCATTTTACCTGCAACGTGGCTTTACCGCTGTGAAGTTTGGCTGGGGTGTTTTCGGGCAGGACCGTAAACAGGATATAAAACTGGTGGCCGCAGCAAGAGAAGCGTTGGGGCCTGACGTGGAACTAATGGTAGATGCCGGCTGGATGGTGAACCGCAGTGCATACGATGCCATTGAACTTTGCAGAGCACTGGAACCCTACAATATTTTCTGGCTGGAAGATTTCCTGCATCCGGAATGTTACGAGGGGTATGCAAAAACCAAAGCCGCAGGCGTAAGAACAAGACTGGCAGCAGGGGAGCAGGAAGCTACTGCATGGGGGTTCAGGGAACTGATCAACAAAGGTGGAATAGATGTGATCCAGCCGGACCTTACCCGTTGCGGCGGATTCACGCAGGCAAGGAAGATCATCTGGGAAGCAGAATATGCAGGCATTGATGTATGCCCGCATGCATGGTTAACAGACCTCCTCACTGCAGGAAGCCTTCATTTAAATGCCGTACTGCCAAGATCACTTTTCCTGGAATACAATGTCAGCGAAAATCCCATGCTCACGGAAATAATCAGGAACCCGGTACAAATGGATAAGGATGGGTACATCGCAGTGCCCAATGGGCCTGGATTAGGAATAGATATAGACGAGAAAGCAGTTAAACGCTTTTGTGTAAACCTGTAAAACATGAGATCAATTCTTGAACATATACTCTCTCCCTCCCAAGCTGCCATATGGTGGCTGGGGCAGGCAGGTTACGTCATCCGGGCTTTGGAACTAACCGTAGTGATAGACCCCTATCTCTCAGACTCCGCAGCAAATGGGGCACAGGAATTTTCGCGTTTGTATCCTGCACCTGTCCAACCGGAAGATCTCATGGCTGATATTTACATCGTCACACATGATCACCTCGATCATCTCGATCCGGGTACACTTTCCGAATATCAATACAAACTGGATACCTGGTTTGTAGCGCCATCGCTGGCTGCAAAAAAGCTGATAAGCCTCGGTATTCCTGAAAGCCGTATAACAGTCATCAATGTGGGAGAAAGTAAAACCATCCAGGGCCTTGAGATCAACGGCATCTTTGCGCTCCCTACCGGTCCGGATGTTTTAGACACTACTGGGTATCATATGAAATTTGCCAATGGCAGGAATGTGTATCATACCAGCGATACGCAGTTTCATCCGCTCTTAGTAGCTGCAGCACCTCAGAAGCCTGAAGTGATGATGGTACCGGTGAATGGAAAATGGGGCAACCCCGGTCCTGAGCAGGCTGCGGAACTATCATACGCGCTGCAGCCAAAATTTGTGATGCCTAACCACTATGATATGATGGCGTTAAATGCAGAGAACCCGGAAGTTTTCAAATGGTTCTGCACTAAAATGAATATGCAGGAACAATGTATTATTCCTGAACGAATGCAACCCTTTGTATGGAGCTAAAAACAACAACAATGAAACTTAACGACGAAGAGAAATTTGCCTGGATAAGAGAACACCTGTATGTTCCACTTGTTTGTGATGTACTGGATAGCCTTGGTTATAGGAATCAGGCCATGCACCAGCGTTTGCGGCCTCTGGATGCAGATAATTGCATCATTATCGGAAGAGCAAGAACGCTGCGTTGGATGGAAACAGATTATGTGGAAGCCGATGCTTACACCACAGAAATAGAAGCGGTGGATTCTCTCAGTAAAGGAGATGTAGTAGTGCATTCTACTGACTTCGGTTCTACCAATGCACCATGGGGTGAATTAATGAGCACCATCGCCAAACGCAACGGTGCCGTAGGATGTATCTGCGACAGCATGATAAGGGATTGCCGCAAGATCATGGACATGAACTTCCCCGTGTTCTATGGCGGTATCCGCCCGCTGGATAGTTTGGGAAGAGGGCGTGTGATGGCTTATGATGTTCCTGTGCGCTGTGGGGATGTGGTGGTGCATCCGGGAGAATTGATCTTCTCCGATTTTGATGGTATTGTAGTAATACCCCGCGAAGTAGAAGATAAAGCATTGCAACTCGCTTTCGAAAAAGGATCTAAAGAAGATCAATCCAGGAGAGACCTGTTGAACGGGGATTCCTTAAGAACAGTATATAACAGATACGGCGTATTATGATGAATATACTTTGCGTAGCAGCACATCCTGATGATATTGAAATACTCTGCGCCGGAACATTGGTCCGTTACGCACAGGAGGGCCATAAAATAACTTTCGCCGTTTTCACCAGCGGGAACATGGGCGATACGTTCATACCACCGGAAGAACTCGGGAAGATAAGAGAAAAGGAAACCCGCGAAGCTGCTGCTATCATTGGCGCAAAATTGATCTGGGGAGGTGTGATGGATGAACATGTTTTCCCGGATCAGCAACAAAGGCATCTGATGATAGACATCCTCAGGGAAGCTGATCCCGATGTGATCTTCACCCATTCTCCCAACGACTATCATCCGGATCATCGTTATGTAAGTCAACTCGTATTTGATTCTTATTTCCAGAAGGGTCTGCCATTTATCCCAAACCAATCGAAACCTGCCTGCCGTTTCGGCCAGGCACAGCTGTATTACATGGATAACCTCGGCGGCATCGGGTTTATACCATCTGAGTACGTGGATATCAGCAAGGTGTTCAGCATAAAACAACAGATGCTCGCCTGCCATAAAAGCCAGGTACAGGCCATGCAGCAACTGGCAGATACAAACCTCGCTGAAATGGTAGAAGTACAAGCCCGTTTTCGTGGGCTGGCCGCAGGATGCCGTTATGCAGAAGGGTTTACAAGATTGGATGCATATCAGCGGGGATTAACCAAAAGGGTCCTCCCATAAACAACAGCATGGAAAAATTTCATCTCTCATTAATAGATATTTTGATCATCACCGCAGAAACATTGCTGGTAGTGGTTATTGGTTTACTGGCTGCCAGAAAGGTGAAGCGTACCACACAGGGATATTTCCTTGCATCGGGCAACATGCCCTGGTACCTGATCGGTGCTGCATTTGTATCCACCAGTGTTTCCAGTGAACAGATCGTAGGAACAATAGGGGCAGCCTATAAAGGTGGTATGGGTATTGCAAACTGGGAATGGTGGAGCCTGCCTACCTATCTGTTGATGATGATCTTTTTTATTCCGCTCTACCTGCGTAATAAGATCATGACGGTGCCGGAATTACTGAACCGCAGATTTGGCCCGGCTTGTGGTGGTATTTACAGCATCGTGATCCTCATAGGATATATTTTTGTTTTCCTTCCGCCAGTGATCTATGGCGGCAGTATCACCCTCAGTGAATTAACAGGCTGGCCGCAGCATTATGTAATGGCAGGCATTATATTAGTTACTGCCAGTTACACGCTGGCAGGAGGCTTGAGTTCAGTGATGTGGACAGATGCCATTCAATGCATCATGCTCATAGGCGGTGGCGTGATATTTTACTTTGTAGCATTGGATAAGATACCCGGTGGCTGGGATGCCATGGTAGCTGCTGCTCCGGACAGGTTTCATCTCTATCAGCCACCATCTGATCCGGAAGCCCCTTTCTTAAGTTTGATCCTCGCTTCTTTTGGTGTATTCCTCTTTTATCAGTCTTCCAACCAGGTAATGATCCAGCGCATCCTTTCAGCCCGTAGCAAATGGGACGGAATGATGGGCCTTATTTTCTCCGGGTTCATCAATATCGTACGGCCACTGGTGACCTGTTTATTGGGATTGATCGTTTATCACTGGCTGGATGTGATGCACCAGGGACCTTCTCTTTTACCCGATGACCAGGACCGTGCATTCCCTGTAGCATTACAGCTCTTTGCGCCTTCAGGACTGAGAGGCATTATATTAGGCGGTTTTTTTGCTGCCGTGATGGCCAGTGTGAGTGCCCTTTCAAATAGTGTGGCCACCATTTTTTCATTGGATGTATACCGCCGTTTCTGGAGAAAAAATGCGGGAGACAGGGAGCTGATCATTACAGGCCAGCTCTCAGGAGGGGCTGCTTTATTGATCTCTTCCCTGGTAGCACCATTGGTAGGTACGGTGGGCCTGTTCAAATATTTTCAGACAGGCGTAACATATATCGCCACACCTTTTATTGCTGTGTTACTGATGGGCATCTTCTGGAAAAGGGCCAGTTATGGCGGAGCTATTGCAGGATTGATAGGAGGTGTGATCATTCAGATCTTACTGGCTGTTGCACTATTTGCCATGAACATTAATCTCCACTGGCTTTATGCAGGAGCCATTGCACAGGTGCTCACCATGTTACTGATAGCGGTGGTATCTGTTTATACAACAGCCCCGCAACCGGAACAGGTGAAACCTTATATCTGGAATATTAGCTGGCTGCGTACCCTGGGAGACGGAGAAGTTAAACGTCCCTGGTATCAAAGCCTGAAGCTCTGGCTGGCATTGTATGCGCTGGCCTGGTGTTATATTTATTGGAGGTTCTGGTAAAATATTATCTCAGCCTGTCCAGGGACTTGATCAGCTTCTCATCTTTATAGATACCTCTTGCAGCAAGGAACAGCGCCACCAGTGTAACCACCGGTAAAAATGCCGCCGGCAGGTAAGTGGCAGAAATAATGGTAGAACCATCATTCATCAGCTTGTCCGCCAATTGCCCCACTTTTACATATTGCAGTATGATAGCCCCTATTGCCAGCAGGATATTGATCACTGTCAGGCGGAATTGCAGTTTCCTGTTCTTATACAGGAAAATGGTGATCAGGGAAAGCAGGATGCTCACCATCACAATAATAAATATCAGATAGCTGGAGAGCGCATTGAAATATTCTTCACTGGCGGTAACCCCTTTCATCAATTTAGCTTTCCACAGGTTAAAATAACCCATACCCGCGCTTGAAAGTGCGGCGAGTAATAAAAAAAGGCTCTGGATGCGTTGTATCATGATATTTGTGATATGTTAACAGCGTAAAAGTAAATAATTATTGCGAACCTACACGAACGTAATAGAAACCGTTCCTCTTATAGTTCGTATATTGCAGCCCCAACAACAATCTTAAATGGCTAAAAAACTGAATAAGCAGGATGCCCTGGATTATCATGCTATGGGCCGCCCCGGTAAGATAGAAGTAATACCTACGAAGGACACAAAGACCCAGTGGGACCTTTCCCTGGCTTACTCCCCGGGAGTAGCGGAGCCATGTAAGGAAATTGCCCGCGATGTGGAGAATGTATATAAGTATACCGCAAAAGGTAACCTCGTAGCCGTAATCAGCAATGGTACGGCTGTTTTAGGTTTAGGCAATATCGGTCCCGAAGCCGGGAAACCTGTAATGGAAGGAAAGGGTGTACTCTTCAAGATCTTTGCAGACATCGATGTATTTGATATTGAATTAAATACAACAGATGTGGATGAATTTGTGCGGGTGGTAAAAGCCATGGAACCTACTTTCGGCGGCATCAACCTGGAGGATATCAAAAGCCCGGAATGTTTTGCCATAGAAGAAAGGCTCCGCAAAGAACTGAAGATCCCTATCATGCACGATGACCAGCATGGTACGGCCATCATTTCCAGCGCTGCTTTGCTGAACGCCCTGGAACTGGTTAAAAAGAAAATAGAGAAAGTAAAGTTCGTGATCAACGGAGCCGGCGCTGCTGCTATGGCCTGCGTGCGTTTATATGTTTCCCTTGGTGCAAAACCGGAGAACTTCATCATGTTTGATAAAGATGGGGTGCTGAACAAACAACGTACAGACCTGGACGACATGAAACTGGTTTTCGCCACCGGCTCAAAAGTTACCAACCTCACTGAAGCCCTCAAGGGCGCAGATGTTTTTGTTGGTTTGTCTGTAGGGAATGTGGTAACACCTGAAATGGTGAAGAGCATGGCCAAACACCCCATCGTATTTGCCATGGCTAATCCTGATCCTGAGATCACATGGGATGCTGCTATCTCTGCCCGTAACGATGTGATCATGGCCACCGGCCGCTCTGATTATCCTAACCAGGTGAACAACGTATTGGGCTTCCCTTATATCTTCCGTGGTGCGCTGGATGTAAGGGCTACCCAGATCAACGAGGAGATGAAACTGGCTGCTGTACATGCTTTAGCCGATCTTGCCAAATCTCCTGTGCCGGATATTGTGAATATGGCATATAACGAACGGAACCTGGTTTTCGGACCTAATTATATTATTCCCAAACCACTGGACCCACGTTTGCTCAGTACCGTAGCGCCTGCAGTAGCAAAAGCTGCAATGGACAGCGGTGTGGCACATGCGCCTATCACAGACTGGGATGCTTACAGGGAAGTATTGAATGGCCGCCTTGGCCTGGATAATCAGCTGTTCCGCGTGATCGGATCGAAAGCCCGCAAAGACCCACGCCGTGTGGTATTTGCGGAAGCAGATAATATCAAGATCCTCAAAGCTGCACAGGTGGTGAACGACGAAGATATCGCCATTCCCATCCTGCTCGGAAATGAAAAGAAGATCCGCAGCCTGATGCACGAGAATAGTATTGAAATTGACGATGTGGTGATCATAGATCCGAAAAGTGAGGAAATGGCTGATAAACGCCATCACTTCGGGGAGCTGTTCTTTGAAAAACGCAAACGCAAAGGCTTTAACCTTTACGAAGCCAAAAAGATCATGCGCGAGCGTAACTATTTTGGTTGTATGATGGTGGAAACAGGAGAAGCGGATGCGCTGATCTCCGGTTTAACACGTAAATACCCTGATACCATCAAACCTGCCCTGCAGGTGATTGGTATGGAAGAAGGAGCGAAACGTGTAGCCGGCATGTATATCATCAATACTAAACGCGGCCCGCTCTTCCTGGCGGATACCACCGTAAACCTCAATCCCACAGTGGAAGAGCTGGCAGATATCACTTTGCTTGTTGCAAAAGAAGTGCGCCAGTTCAATATCACTCCCCGTATAGCCATGGTCTCTTATTCCAACTTCGGTTCCAGCGCCACGCCGGAAGCCCAGTTAATGAGCCAGGCCCGTGAGCTCGTGAAAAAGAAAGATCCCACTTTAATAGTGGATGGTGAGATCCAGGCTGCCATGGCTTTCAACAAAGAGATCTTAAAAGACAACTACCCGTTCTCCGAACTGATAGACCAGGATGTGAACGTACTCATCTTCCCCAACCTGGCCGCAGGTAACGTTGCTTACAACCTGCTCCAGGAAGTAGCCGGCTTCGATGCTATCGGGCCTATCCTGCTGGGAATGAAAAAACCCGTGCACATCCTGCAGCTGGGTTCCACGGTAAGGCAGATCGTGAACGTAGTGCTGATAGCAGTAGTGGATGCACAAACGAAATGCTACAAAGCAGAGGAAGGGAAGAACGGAAAGAAAAAGAAATAAATGATAGAAGCCGGTCTGTAAGACCGGCTTTTCTTAACTTCGGGGATCATGCAATCCATCTCCCGCAAAAAAATATTCTTCCCGCTCAACCCGGCTTTCAGAAAATACCTGAAGCTGTACGAACGGGAAGTGCCATTGCCCATTTCTTACGAGGAGCTGAAATACTATGATAACGGCATCCCCGTATACGATAAACAGGGCAAGGATACCCTCTGGGAGTCTGTGTTCTACCCGCAGAGCATGACACCTTCCATCCACGCGGGCCTCAAACGCATCTACTCCATCCTCAAGGCAGGAGGGGACCAGACGGCGGAAGAACACTTGCACATCGAAAGGATCGACTATTGCACTTTCGGTAATTCCCATCCCTTCCGCATTAAGATCGTCAACAACTTCAACGAGGTGTACGATTATTTTTATATTAAAATTGCGGACGCCTCCCGTATTTACGGCCTGGAGCTGGAACATATTTTGTCCCCTTTCTGGATGAACTTCCTTGTAGATGGCAATACATTGGTGGAAGAACACATTGCCGGCGTACCCGGCGATCAGTTTGCGAAAGATTACATGAACCGCCCGGAATTTAATCCCAAAAGGATCGCCAAAGAATTTGTGAAGTTCAACGAACGCTGTTTTGTACGGTTACTGGGGGATATGCGTTCCTATAATTTCATCTTCGATATTACGCCAGACTTTGATGATGTGCAGTTCCGCATACGTGCCATCGACTTCGACCAGCAATTCTATGAAGGAAAGAAAACCCTCTATATGCCGCAGTTCTTCAAGGAAAACAGGGTGTTTGTAGAGCTGGCCATGAAACACCTCAATGCAGAGGTGGTGAAACAATACCAGCAGGAAGAACGTTCCCTCATTGCCCGCCGTATTAAAGTACAGCGCCACCGGATCAAAGATCTCCGGGATGTGATCATGACGGACCGGGTTTCTTTCCCTGAAAAGATCGCCCGCCTGGGAGAAGAACTGGCACAACATTATCATGATCCCGTATTTGCCAAAAGCAAAACCATGGGAGAGATCATAGAAAGAAGCCTGAAACGTCTGCTGGTAGATAGCCTGCGTTAGATATGTTAAATCCGTTATCTTTGAAAAGTTATGGAGTTTAAATTGTTTTACCATTTTGGCAGGTTCCTGCTGATGCTCAAAGGAATGTTCACCCGGCCGGAGAACATGCGGATGTACTGGAAAGAATTGATGCATCAATGTGTAGAGATCGGCGTAGGGTCGGTAGGGATAGTATTTATTATCTCTCTCTTCCTGGGTGCTGTAACCACCGTGCAAACGGCTTACCAGCTTACCAGCGGGCTTATTCCCAAATCCACTATTGCACAGATCGTACGGGATACCATGATCATAGAACTGGCCCCCACCATGGTTTGTATCGTATTAGGCGGGGTAGTGGGTTCCAAGATTGCGTCTGAGCTGGGAAATATGCGGATCTCTGAACAGATAGATGCACAGGAGATCATGGGCATCAACACAAAGGCTTACCTGATCTTCCCCAAGATCCTGGCCTCTCTTATTACCATTCCTGCCCTCGTGATCATAGCAGCTTTCCTGGGTATCTGGGGAGGTTTGCAGGCTGGTAAACTAAGCGGCATTATCTCTCATGAAGAATTTATGCAGGGCCTCCGCGCTTCGTTCGATGGATACAATGTGTTCTTTGCCCTGAGTAAATCTTATACCTATGCCTTTATAATATCCAGCATCCCGGCTTATTATGGATATAATGTTACCGGTGGCGCATTGGAAATAGGCCGCGCCAGTACTACTTCCGTAGTAGTGAGCTGTATCCTGATCCTGTTCGCCGATTACATCCTGGCAGCTATCCTGCTTTAAAATTCAAACTGGAAGAAGAGATATGATAGAAGTGATCAATATTCGCAAAAGCTTTGGAGATAAAACAATCCTTCAGGACGTTTCCGTTAATATGGAACCGGGAAAAACCAACCTGATCATTGGCGCCAGCGGTAGCGGAAAAACAGTATTGATGAAATGTATGGTAGGCCTGATCGAAGTGGACAGTGGAAAGATCAAGTACGATGGCCAGGACTTTACCGCCATGGACGATAAAGAAAAGAAACCCATCCGCCAGGAAATAGGCATGCTGTTCCAGGGTTCTGCCCTTTTTGACAGTATGACCGTGGAACAGAACATCATGTTCCCGCTGGACATGTTCTCCAAAGAAAAATATAAGGTCCGGATGAAGAGGGTGCAGGAATGCCTGGACAGGGTAAACCTGAAAGATGCCAATAAAAAGTTCCCCGCCGAAATAAGCGGCGGGATGAAAAAGCGGGTAGGGATTGCCCGTGCTATTGTACTGAACCCCAAATACCTCTTTGTGGATGAGCCCAACTCCGGTCTCGATCCCCAGACTTCCCTCGTGATCGACAAGCTCATCAAGGATATTACCGTAGAATATAACATTACCACCGTGGTGAATACCCATGATATGAACACCGTAATGGAAAGCGGCGACCATATTATATATATGCATCAGGGCCTCAAACAGTGGGAAGGTAGCAATGAAGATATTATCTTCGCGGACGATCAGAAACTGAACGATTTCATCTTCGCCTCCGAATTCTTCCAGGATATCAAGGAGATGCGCAAAACGGAAATGTTCAGGGACAAGGGCTGGAGGACTAAAAAGGATGGGGAAAACTCCTCCCGGACTTAATCCTTTTGTTTTTAACCTTTATCCGTTATTTTTGCCCCACCTTAGAATCAAAGGATCAATAAAACAATTAAATAAATCAAGCGCGATGAGTGTTTTAGTTAATAAGGATAGTAAAGTGATTGTGCAGGGATTTACCGGTACTGAAGGTACTTTCCATGCCACTCAAATGATTGAGTACGGTACCAATGTAGTAGGTGGCGTAACGCCCGGTAAAGCTGGCAAAAGCCATCTGGATCGTCCTGTATTCAATACAGTGGCCGATGCCGTAAAAGAAACCGGGGCAAATGTATCCATCATTTTCGTTCCTCCGGCATTTGCCGCAGACGCTATCATGGAAGCCGCTGATGCAGGTGTTGCACTGGTAATTTGTATTACCGAAGGCATTCCTGTACAGGACATGGTAAAAGCTAAAAATTACCTCGTAAACCATAAAACCCGCCTGATCGGGCCAAACTGCCCTGGTGTGATCACTGCAGACGAAGCAAAAGTGGGTATCATGCCCGGTTTTATCTTCAAAAAAGGCCGTGTAGGTATCGTTTCCAAATCCGGTACCCTCACTTACGAAGCTGCTGACCAGGTTGTGAAAGCTGGTCTCGGTGTTTCTACAGCTATCGGTATCGGCGGAGACCCTATCATTGGTACACCTACCAAAGAAGCCGTGGAACTGCTGATGAATGATCCTGAAACAGATGCCATCATCATGATCGGTGAGATCGGTGGTAGCATGGAAGCAGAAGCTGCTTACTGGATCAAGGAAAATCCCCGCAAACCTGTTGTAGGTTTCATCGCTGGCCAGACTGCCCCTCCCGGCCGCCGTATGGGTCACGCCGGTGCTATCGTTGGTGGTGCTGATGATACTGCCGCTGCAAAAATGAAGATCATGCGCGAATGTGGCGTTCACGTGGTAGACAGCCCTGCTGATATCGGAAAGAAAATGGCAGAAGTACTGAAAAAATAAGGTACTGCTGATAAAATAACGATCCCCGTTACCATTGGTGACGGGGATTTTTTATAGACTACTTTTGTGCCGGTGAATTACGATTATATAATAATAGGACAAGGTATTGCAGGTACCATGCTCAGCTGGTTCCTCCGGAAAGCAGGGCAACAGGTACTGGTATATGATGATGCCCTGCCCAACAGTGCTTCGCGGGTAGCCGCAGGGATCATCAATCCTGTTTCCGGCAGAAAGTTTGAAACCGCCTGGCGCTACGACACCATCTTCCCCTTTGCTGAAAACACCTACCATGAAATGGAAGCCACATTGGGCATAACCTGTTTTCATGAACGGCTGATCCATAATATCTGGCCCTCAGCGCAGATGGAGGAAGCATTTAAGGAAGCTATGAAAACCAGCCCCTATTTATTAGGACCGGCATTCGTAAAAGGCGCAAATATTCAATTAAATACACTGCTCCCTGCATGGCGCAAACGGCTCAACGTAAAGGAAGAACATTTTCATGCCGCTGCAATAAACATCACTGCAACCGGCATTGAATATAAAGGCATCAATGCCAAAGCCGTTATCTTCTGCGAAGGAGCACAAAGTCCCGCCAATCCTTACTGGAGAAAGCTCAAGTTCCTTCCCAATAAAGGAGAAGCACTGATCATAAAAGCCCCGGAGCTCAAAACCAGCAACATTATAAAGAAAGGAAACCTCACAATAGTGCCTATGGGAGAAGATCTTTACTGGGCAGGGGCTACTTTTTCCTGGGATTATACAGATGCCTTGCCCAGTGAAACCGCAAAAGCCACATTGGAAGCCAGCCTGCAAACCATCCCCCACGAAATCATAGACCACATCGCAGCCATTCGTCCATCCGGGCCAGACAGGCGGCCACTGGTAGGAATGCATCCCCATCAGCCACACATCGGTATTTTCAATGGAATGGGTTCCAAAGGCTGCTCCCTGGCTCCCTGGGCTGCCGATCAATTCGTAAAACACCTCCTGGAAGCTGCACCATTACAGCAGGAAATAGATATTAAACGGTATTTTAATGCTTTACGGTAGATTTTCAGGCGTTCATATCTTATCTTTGACCTCCTTATTAAATAGAATAGTATAATGTACAGATCGCACACATGTGGTGAATTGCGCATAGAACATGTAAGCCAGCCGGTTAAGCTGGCTGGATGGGTGCAAACCGTTCGCAAGTTTGGAAGTATTACATTCGTAGACTTACGTGATCGTTATGGTATCACGCAGTTGTTATTCCCGGAAGCACTGAACCCTCAGCTGCAAAATCAACCCCTGGGCCGTGAATTCGTGCTCCAGGTAAGTGGTACCGTTACTGAGCGTTCCAGCAAAAATAAAAATATCCCTACCGGCGATATCGAGATCACCGTATCGGATTTTCAAATACTCAACGGTTCCAAAACCCCGCCCTTCACCATTCAGGATGATACGGACGGTGGTGATGAACTGCGTATGAAATACCGCTACCTGGACCTCAGAAGGAACCTGGTAAAACAAAACCTGACCCTCCGCTACCGCGTGAACCGTTCCGTACGGAACTTCCTGGACAGCCGCGGCTTCATGGATATAGAAACACCTTACCTCATTAAATCCACCCCGGAAGGTGCGCGCGATTTTGTGGTGCCCAGCCGTATGAACGATAACCAGTTCTACGCCTTACCCCAATCCCCGCAAACTTTCAAACAACTGCTGATGGTGAGCGGTTACGACCGCTACTACCAGATCGTAAAATGTTTCCGGGATGAAGATCTGCGCGCAGACCGCCAGCCGGAGTTCACACAGATCGACTGTGAAATGAGCTTCGTGGACCAGGAGGATATCCTGCAGAACTTCGAGGAAATGACCAAACACGTTTTCCAGGAGATCAAAGGGATCACTTTTAACGAACCCTTCCCCCGCATGACCTGGGACGATGCCATGAAATATTACGGCAACGATAAACCGGATATCCGTTTTGAAATGAAACTGGTAGACCTCGGTGAAACCGCCCGTGGCAATGGTTTCAAGGTATTTGACGAAGCAGAGCTGGTAGTAGGGATCAATGCTGGCGGTTGCAGTGAATACACCCGCAAGCAACTGGATGAACTGACCGATTGGGTAAAACGTCCCCAGATCGGCATGACCGGCCTTATCTATATAAGGTATAATACAGATGGTACGCTGAAAAGCTCCGTAGATAAATTCTTTAACGAACAAGCCCTGCAACTGTTTGCAGATCAGTGCCAGGCTAAACCAGGCGACCTGATCCTCATCCTGGCCGGTAAAGAAGAACGCACCCGCAAAGCCATGAGCGAACTTCGCCTGGAAATGGGTGAGCGTCTTGGTTTCCGTGATAAGGATGTATACAAACCTCTCTGGGTTATTGACTTCCCGCTGTTTGAATACGCAGAAGAAGATAACCGCTGGGTAGCCCGTCACCATCCATTCACAGCTCCCAAACCAGAACACATTCACCTGATGGACGACCTGAGCCAATATGCAAAGATCAAGGCCAACGCTTATGATATTGTATTAAATGGCACAGAGATCGGTGGAGGTTCTATCCGGATCTTCCAGAGGGACCTGCAGGAAAAAATGTTTGCCGCATTGGGTATGTCCAAAGAAGAAGCCAGCCATAAATTTGGTTTCCTGCTGGGGGCCTTTGAATATGGTGCACCGCCACATGGTGGTATTGCCTTTGGATTTGACCGTTTCTGCTCTCTCCTGGGTGGCAGCGAAACCATCCGCGACTTCATCGCTTTCCCGAAAAATAACTCCGGAAGGGACGTAATGCTGGATGCGCCAAGTGAGATTGACCAGGTGCAACTGGACGAGTTAAAACTTTCTCTCCTGAAATAATAGAGTGATTATCAAATATTTAGGCGCTGCGGTGAAGGATCACCGCAGCGTTTTTTCATTAAGATCGGTGTTAAATTATGACGGATTAACATATCAAAAACAATTCATGTATCCGAAATGACCTAATTTTACACCGTGTTAGTGAAATCCCTGTGCCGATTGGTCCACTTAAAGAAACAGCATGCTTTTAAGACAAGTGATGCTTTCCGGTCTCCTTGCTTCCAGCCTGGTATCGGTAGCACAAAAAGCCCCCAAAAAGTACCTGAAGGAGTATGAACCCGTGGCAGTTAACCTGATGAGAGAAACCGGTATACCGGCAAGTGTAATTTTAGGTGTTGCAATGTTGGAGTCCGGCGCGGGCACCAGCAGAAATGCCAAACTCCTGCGCAACCATTTTGGGATCGTAGGAAGGAACAACCTCGCAAAGCGGGGAGAAACGTATCGTTCAAAGTATCGTGAATATCAGACAGACACCGCCTCATACCGGCATTTTGTGAAATTGATCCAGAAACGTAAATGGTATCCCGGCATAAAAGGCAATGAAGATTATAACGTATGGATCGCCAAACTGAACGCCTCCGGTTATTCTACCGCAGAGCATGTTTGGGTAAACCGGGTAACGGCTATGATTAAACGTTATAAATTATATGAGCTGGATGATGAATTAAATCTTGCAAAACAATAGCTTTGCAAAGTTTTACGTTACGAGAACGTATACACGCAGCTGTTAAAATATGTCATCCGGAAATAAACATCCCTATCCTTTCATGATCGTCCTGGGCACGCTATGTTGCCTGGGGGTATTATCATTGATCAATAATTCTTTTTCTTTCGGCAATCATAATACCCGCCCGCTGGACATCCTGGCGGACCTGAAAAAGGAAGAGCAGGCTCCGGAACCTGAAACAGCAAACATCCCGGCTACTGTCAAAAAAGACTCCACAACCGTTGCCGCCACTATGGCGCCGCCAATAGACTATGCCACCTATCCCGGTATCATAGAATACGGTGACCGTAACTCCGGCATGCGTTCTTTCGTGAATGCCCTCAAAGCCCTCAGGGCAGGGCAGCGAAAGAAAGTACGCATCGCTTATTTCGGAGATTCCATGATAGAGGGAGACCTTATCACGCAAGACCTGAGAGACAGTCTCCAGCATTATTTCGGGGGAGAGGGTGTTGGTTTTGTACCAGCAACCTCTGTTGTATCCGGCTTCCGTACCTCCATCCGGCACAGCTTTTCCGGGAACTGGATGGATTATCATTTTAAGAATATCCCCCCAAAGGGCACAGAACTGGGTATCTCCGGTCACGTGTTCTTACCTGCCGCACAAAGTTGGGTAAGGTACCAGCCGGCTGACAAAGAAACATTTGAAGAAGTAAGTTTATTATATGGCTCTGGAGGAGGAGAGGTAATGATCAACAATAAACCCCTCCGCCTGGATGGTAAGAACAGTCTTAACGCTAAATCATTTATTTCAGACTCCACCCAAAACTCCCTTACCCTGCAATTCAAAACCAGCACCCTGTTCTATGGTGCCTGTTTTGAAAGCCCCGCCGGCGTGTTCCTGGATAACTATTCCTTCCGTGGCATCAGTGGTATTGAACTCGGAAAGCTGAGCAAAAACATGTGGATGCAGATGCAGTCTGTTCGCCCATATGATCTTATTGTGCTGCATTACGGTGCCAATGTGTTATTCCTCCCGGAGAATACAAAATTCGACTGGTACGAAAGACCTATGGTGAAAGTAGTGGATTCCCTGCGCCAGCTCTTCCCCAACACTTCTTTCCTCATCGTAGGTACAGCAGATAAAGCATACAAAAAGAAAGGTAAATACGTGACCGCCCCCGGTGTAAAAGCATTGATGAAGATCCAGCATAATTTTGCAGAATCAAGAGGCATGGCTTACTGGAACCTCTTTTCCGCTATGGGTGGAGAAGGAGCCATGGCACGCTGGGTAGAAGGAGATACCACTTACGCCAATAAAGATTATACCCACTTCAACTTCCGCGGAGCGTCCAAAATAGGCGGTCTGTTATATAAAGCGATCATGGATGAATATAAGCAGGAGCAGTTGTAGGATCTTAGTATGCATCCTCATAACCTGCAGCGCCAGCGCGCAGCAGAAATTTTTGTATAACGACACCTGCCTGTATCCTTTCTTTGCATACCTGCAGGATAAAGGAACAGCAAAGGTATTCCACCTCGGCGACTCTCATGTACAAGCCGGTTTTCTGCCCAACGCAGTAGCAGCCGGCCTTAAAAAGAAATTCGGAGATGCCGGCACCGGTTGGGTATTCCCTTACAACCTGGCAGGTACCAACGGCCCTGATAATTACAGATGGAGCAGTAATATAAGATGGAGTGCAGACAGGATCGTAGACCGTAACATTTCTGCATGGCCCGGCCCCGGAGGGATAGCGATTGCAGGAAATAATCCTGTACTCACCTACACTGGCCAGAACATCACAGAAGTAAAAGCCTTCTTCAAAGAAGGCACCGCAGAAATAAACGATGGAGAGCTGACACAAGAGGATGCCGGTTTTGGCAAGGCCGCTTTAATCCGCTTCCATGGCCCGCAAACCACTTTCAGCTTAAGATGGCCTTCACAAACTGTTCGTTTTTATGGAGCCATCGTATACAGTGGTGATCCCGGTATCTTGTACAATAGTATTGGCATCAACGGCGCACAGTTCATGCATTACAACCAGGACGCTGCCACCATCCCAACACAGATGGCTATCCTGGAACCGCAGCTGGTGATCATTTCCCTGGGTACCAATGAAGCTTTCGGCGGCGTTTCCGCAACACAGCTTCGCCAGGAGATGGACAAAACAGTAACAGCCATCAGAGAAAATGCACCAGAAGCAACCATTCTCTTCACCACCCCGCCATCAGGTATGATGAAGAAGAGGCAGGTGCCTTATAAAAAGAAAGGAAAAACACGGTACCGCATTTCTTACGTCAGTAATTCACAGGTAGCAGTGATCAGGGCAGAGATGATCCGGTTCTGTAAAGACAATGATATCGCCTGGTGGGATTTTCACGAAGTGATGAAGGCAGATAAGAATTTTGCCCGCGGCTGGAGCCAGGACCATGTACATTTTAACGCATTCGGATATACCCGGCAGGGCAACTTATTGTATGATGCCATCATAGCCAGCTGGGAGAAATGGCAGCAAAAATAGAACCTATGTCCTTTTTTGAGAACCTGATAGCCCAGGTACTGTACAACCCGGAAGAACCCATTCTGTTCAACAGCGCATTCTTCCTCTTTTTCTTCGCCGCTTTCCTATGCTGCTATCAGTTGGTTAGGAAGAACGAAAGGGGCAGGGTATGGGTGTTCACTTTATTCTCTCTATACTTCTTTTATAAAGCCTGCGGCGCATACGTAGGCCTGGTAATACTTTCCGCTATTGTAGACTTCTATCTCAGCAACCGCATTCACGCGGAAAAAGAAGAACGCACCCGTAAAACCTTACTCTGGTTCAGCATCCTCATCAATATCGGCATGCTGTTCTATTTTAAGTACACAGACTTCTTCATCAATATGATTAATGGTGTCAGCAACGGCCACATCAGTCCGCTGAACCTATTGCTTCCCATTGGCATTTCTTTTTACACCTTCGAGAATCTCAGCTATACCATAGATGTATACAGAAAGGAGATAAAACCTGTGGATAATTTCATGGACTATCTTTTCTTCCTTTCCTTCTTCCCCAAGCTAATGATGGGGCCCATTGTGCGGGCAGCAGATTTCATTCCCCAGATCAAACAGCCCTACAATATAAACCAGGAGGATGTGGGCAAAGGCATGTTCCTCATACTGGGCGGCCTTTTCAAAAAAGTAGTGATCTCAGATCTCATCTACCAGAACTATGTACAATACATCTTTGACGATCCCTCCCGTTATACCGGTATAGAATGTTTGTTTGGTGTTTATGCCTATGCACTGGTGATCTACTGTGATTTCTCCGGGTATTCAGATATGGCCATTGGTATTGCCCGCTGGATGGGATTCAAAATACCACCTAACTTCGATAAACCTTATAAAAGCAGCTCCATCACTGAATTCTGGCGGCGCTGGCATATCTCTTTGTCTTCCTGGTTGCGGGATTACATCTATATACCATTAGGTGGTAACCGCAAAGGAAAGGTCCGCCAATACGTAAACCTTATGCTCACCATGCTGATCGGTGGTTTCTGGCATGGCGCCAGCTGGAACTTTATTTTCTGGGGAGGTGTACACGGTGGAGCATTGGGATTGGACAAACTATGGAGCCAGTGGAACAAAAAGATCGCCTGGTTCAAAGCCACGCCTGTAAGGGCCAGGCTCTGGAAAATAGGTGGTGTGTTATTCACTTTCCATTTAGTTTGTTTCTGCTGGATCTTCTTTAAAGCGGCTACCTTCGGCGGCGCCTGGGACCTTATCCACCAGGTAACCTTTAACTTCCAGGGGCATTTATTCTTCCAGCTGATGGGAGCATACCCACAGGTGTTCCTGTTAATGGCTATTGGTTATATACTGCATTTCCTGCCGGATGTGGCAGAGCAAAAACTGGAATTCCGCCTCGGGAAACTGCCAGTGTGGGGAAGTGTAGCCGTGCTGGTACTCTTTATCTGGTTCCTTGCACAGGTAAAATCCCTGGAACCCATGATCCCCATCTATTTGCAATTTTAATGTGTATAATAATTTATTCTCATGCGTATGCGTAATCCTGATAATAAGTAACTAACTTTGCGTCCTTAACTTTTGTCATTCAAAGTAAATCTTATGCGTACTGTTACACTGAGGAGAGTCGTGATCACCGGAATGGGAGCTATCACACCGATCGGTAATGATGTAAATACGTTCTGGAATAACATGAAAGCCGGAATGAGTGGCTCGGGCCCTATCACAAAGTTCGACCCCACAGAATTCAAGACTAAATTTGCCAATGAGTTAAAGGGACTGGATATTGATGCCTTCATTGAAAAGAAGGAAGCGCGTAAGATGGATACCTTTACGCAATACGCTATGGTTGTTGCGAAGGAAGCTATTGAAAATTCAGGAGTAGACCTCAACACGGTAGACCGTACTAAGTTTGGTGTGATCTGGGCTTCTGGTAACGGTGGTATGCAAACCTTCGAGGACCAGATCATCGAGTTTGCACAAGCCAACTTTGTTCCTAAGTTCAACCCCTTCTTTATTCCTCGCCTTATTTCTGATATCGCTGCAGGGCAGATCGCTATCAAATATGGCCTGATGGGTATTAACTATTGTACCGTATCCGCCTGTGCCTCTTCAAACAGTGCACTGGTAGATGCCTTCAATTATATTCGTCTTGGTAAAGCCAACATGATCGTTGCCGGAGGTTCTGAAGGACCGATCACCCGTGCAGGCATTGCAGGTTTCAATGCCCTCAAGGCATTGTCTACCCGGAATGAAGATCCCATGCATGCTTCCCGTCCTTTTGACGTAGAGCGCGATGGATTTGTAATGGGCGAAGGCGCAGGCGCACTGATCCTTGAAGATTATGAGCATGCCATGAAACGTGGTGCCACTATCTACGGAGAAATGGTAGGCGGTGCCATGAGCTGTGATGCATATCACCTCACAGCCACACATCCTGAAGGATTAGGCGCACAGCTGGGTATGAAAGAAGCCCTGGATGATGCAGGACTTTCTATCACAGATGTAGATTACATCAATGCCCACGCTACTTCCACACCGCTGGGTGATGTAAGTGAACTGAAAGCCATCAAAGCTTTATTCGGCGACCACGCAAAGAACATCAATATCAGTGCAACTAAATCCATGACAGGTCACCTGTTGGGAGCAGCTGGTGCTATTGAAGCCATTGCCTGTGTGAAAGCCATCCAGGACGATATTGTTCCGCCAACAATCAATACCACGGTATTAGGAGAAGGCATTCCCGAAGATCTGAACCTCACACTCGGCCAGGCGCAAAAACGCGTGATCAATGTAGCGCTCAGTAATACTTTCGGTTTCGGTGGCCACAACGCTATTGCAGCTTTCGCGAAGTTTAAAGGATAGTTTTTCTTAGATATTATAGACCGGGCCGGAGTTTTTCGGCCCGGTTTTTTTATGTAGCCAACATCAGTTCATTACTCAGCCGCCGTTGTGTCACTCACTTCAACGGCCGTTTTTCAAATGAGCTTCCCCTAGTTATACCCATTGATAAGATTTACCACTACCTGCGCGATGATATCCTTTTCATCAGGCTTGCTTTCAGCGATCATCAATGTAAGTGCAACAAGAGCATTGTCCGCAATTCGTTTGGTGCCATCGTGCCGATAAAGGATATTGTTCTTCTCCAGGAACCATACAAACAGGAAAGCCGCGATCCGTTTGTTACCATCAGAGAAAGAATGGTTTTTAACAACAAAGTATAGTAAATGTGCAGCTTTCTCCTCAATGCTGGGATAAAGATCATGCCCTCCGAAGGATTGGTAGATCGTGGCTATGGAACTTTGAAAAGATTCATCTTTTTCATTACCGAATAGGCTACTCCCGCCAAATTTATCCTTTAACCCTTGTATCGCTTTCATGGCTTCCGCATAAGTGGCAACAAAAAGTTGTTGGTTATGAGTAGCCTCTATTGTCAGATTTCGATGATCATATTTATCTAAAACATCAAGTGCATAGGTATAATCGGTAATGACTTTTAGTAGGCCAGTGGTTTCATCAGATGATAATTCCTGATTGCCGACAACATTGCCCATTATACGCACTGCCTGTTTAAGTGCATTGAATTGCTGGCGTTGCTCATGTAGGCGTTTTTCATTCAGAGCATAGCCTATGGTCAGGTATTCTTTAAGTACCTTGTTGGCCCATATTCGGAATTTTGTTGCGTTTTTCGAATTCACCCGATAACCGAGGGATAAAATAAGATCCAGATTGTAGTACTTCGTCTTGTATTTTTTGCCATCAGAAGCAGTATGTTCCATTTTGGAACATACTGAGCTTTCTTCTAACTCATTGGTTTTGAATATATTTGATAAATGTTTGGTAATCGCGGGACGTTGAATGCCAAATAATTCTGCAATTTGTTTTTGTGTTAGCCAGATGGTGCCTTTTTCCAGTTTGACATCAATTGTGGTTTCCCCATCAGGTGTCTGATAAATAATGATCTGATTGTTTTCCATATCGTTCCTCTTATCATTATAAAAATAACACATCAGCAATTGGCAGATGGTTAAAAGTTGGCAAAGCAGGCAGAAGAAGCTCGTGATCTTCTTCTAATACACCCTCTCCCCCCCCCAATCCCTAAACCACTGATCCTCAATATCATCCCTTCATTCCTCCTTCTTTATTTTTCATTCATTCCTGAAATGCGTAGTTTAGTATTTTGAATTTCGTGTTCGGGAACTATATGGCAAAGCAAAAGCAAAAAACGGCAGAAAAACCCGCTCCAGTGGCTAATAACGAGGAAATGATCGAAGTGTACGGCGCAAGGGAGCATAATCTTAAGAACCTGGATATCCAGATCCCCAAGAACAGTCTGGTGGTGATCACGGGTATCAGCGGCAGCGGTAAGTCTTCCCTCGCATTCGATACCATTTATGCAGAAGGACAGCGCCGCTACATGGAAAGCTTCTCTGCATATGCCCGCCAGTTCATCGGCGATATGGAGAGGCCGGATGTGGACAAGATCACAGGGCTCTCTCCCGTTATTTCTATCGAGCAGAAAACAACTAACAAAAATCCCCGCTCCACAGTAGGGACTATCACAGAGATCTATGATTTCCTCCGCTTGCTCTACGCACGCGCAGGAGAAGCATTCTCCTATAATACCGGCAAACGCATGACGCGTTTCTCCGAAGAAGAGATCATGGCACACATTTTCTCTAACTTCCCCAAAAAGAAACTCGTGATCCTGGCCCCCATTATCCGCGGCCGTAAAGGGCATTACCGGGAATTGTTTGAGCAGCTCCGCAAACAGGGTTATCTCAAAGTACGGGTAGATGGAGAAATACTGGAACTGAAAGAACGTATGCAGGTGGACCGTTACAAGATCCACGACATTGAACTTGTGGTAGACCGTATACAGGTGCAGGACGATGCCCGCGTACGCATCAGCCAGAGTGTGCAAAAAGCACTCACCTTAGGCAAAGGTCTCATGTTCATCATGGAACATGATTCCAATAAAGTAAAACAATACAGCCGGCAACTGATGTGTGAGGAAACAGGTATCTCTTACGAAGAACCTTCTCCCAACACGTTTTCCTTCAATTCTCCATATGGTGCATGCCCCCGCTGTAAAGGTCTTGGTACCATTTACCAGATCAATATGGACGAAGTGCTGCCTGATCGCAGTAAGTCCATCAACGATGGTGCGCTGGCACCGTTGGGGGAAGCAAGGGATACTTTTACTTTCAAACAGGTACAGCAACTCGCTAAAAAATATAAGTTCTCTTTAACCACACCCATCGAAAAGATCCCTGAAAAAGCGTTGAACGTATTGCTCTTCGGTGATGAAAACGGTAAGCTGGAAGTGGATATGGATTTTGATGAAAACGGCAACGGCACAGAAACACTGTCCACTGAATTTGAAGGGGTGGTGAATATGGTGCGCCGTTATTTCAACGATACTTCCTCAGATGCCATACGCAACTGGGCAGAAGGTTTCATGCAACTCAGCAGTTGCCCTGAATGCGAAGGCACCCGCCTGAAAAAGGAAAGCCTCATGTTCAAGGTAGATGGTAAGAACATTGCAGAACTGGGCGCCCTCAACCTCAGCCACCTGGCAGAATGGTTTGCTACAGTGGAAACACGCCTCAGTAATAAACAAAACGTTATTGCAAAAGACGTATTGAAAGAAATTCGTGAACGCCTGGGATTCTTGCTGGATGTAGGTTTAACCTATCTTACCCTGAGCCGCCCCACCCGTTCCCTGAGTGGAGGAGAATCACAACGTATCCGCCTTGCCACACAGATCGGCTCTCAACTGATGGGCATCACCTATATTTTGGATGAGCCCAGCATCGGTTTGCACCAGAGAGATAACATGCGCCTGATAGATGCCATGCGCAATCTGAAAGCCATGGGCAACACCGTGATCGTAGTGGAACATGATAAAGATATTATGCTGCATGCAGATCACCTGGTGGATATTGGCCCAGGTGCCGGTATTCACGGAGGTAAGATCGTGGCACAGGGTACACCGGCTGAGATCCTGAAACTGGATACCGCCACGGCAGGATACCTGAATGGTATCCGCGAAATACCTGTTCCCAAAGAGCGCCGCAAAGGAAATGGAAAATTCCTGGAGCTGAAAGGGGCCACCGGCAATAACCTCAAGAACGTCAGCGTTAAATTGCCCCTGGGTACCTTCATTTGTGTAACGGGTGTTTCCGGTAGCGGAAAATCCACCCTCATCAATGAAACATTATATCCCATTCTTTCCAAACATGCCTACGATTCCAAAATGGTACCGATGCCCTACAAGAGCATCAAGGGCCTGGAGGAACTGGATAAAGTGATAGAGATAGATCAAAGCCCTATCGGCCGCACGCCCAGAAGCAACCCGGCTACCTATTGCGGCTTCTTTACAGAGATCCGTCAGTTATTCACCGCCATCCCGGAAGCAAAGATCAGGGGTTACAATGCAGGCCGATTCTCCTTCAACGTAAAAGGAGGCCGCTGCGATGTTTGTGAAGGAGCAGGTGTAAGGGTGATAGAAATGAACTTCCTGCCGGATGTATATGTACATTGCGAAAAATGTAATGGCCGCCGGTACAACAGGGAAACCCTGGAGATCAGGTACAAAGGCAAATCCATTTCCGATGTATTGGATATGACGGTTGAAGAAGCAGTAGACTTCTTCCAGGCAGTGCCCTATCTTTACCGCAGAATTAAAACCCTCCAGGATGTAGGCTTAGGATATATCACCCTCGGCCAGTCTGCTGTAACCCTCTCCGGTGGAGAGGCACAACGGGTAAAAGTGGCCACGGAACTGTCTAAGAAAGATACCGGCAAAACCATTTACATATTGGATGAACCCACCACGGGATTACACTTCCAGGATATCCAGCTCTTGCTGAATGTGCTGAATAAACTGGTGGACAGAGGAAATACCGTACTGGTCATAGAACATAACCTGGATGTAGTAAAAGTGGCGGATTATGTGATAGACCTTGGTCCGGAAGGAGGAGAAGGCGGCGGTACCATCCTGGCAGCAGGAACACCCGAAGAAGTAAGTAAAAACAAAGAAAGCCACACGGCGAGGTTTTTAATAAAAGAATTGAAATAGGCATTGCCTGTTAAAATAAAGAAGCCATGCTGCCCGGTTTTTGCAAAAAACGCACACGGCCGGATTTTTGCTGAAAAAAGGCATTCGCCAACACAAAGGGATTTATGAAGTATATTTTGCTGATAGCCTGCATCCTCACCCTCTTCGTCGCCTGCAGCGACGATACAAAAGTCTGTGATGTAGATACACGCACAGAAGTGCGGGTACGCTTCCGCGTGAAACGTCCCGGATTCCAGGAAAAGGATACCGTGGCAACAAACCTTATCTTACTTGCAGTAGGTAAGGATAGTATCTACGCGAGACAAAAAGGCCTCAGCGGTATGCAGTTCTCCCTGGACCGTTTGTCAGACCAGGCCAGTTATTACTTCCAGCCGGATGCGGATTCAGTTGGTAAAGCAGCTACCATTACCTTCTATTATAAACGCCAGCCCAAATTTGTCTCCGCAGGATGCGGGATTATTATGACCTATGCCATTGATTCTGTGAAATATGTCCAGCCGGATAGAGTGGCCATCAAAGCATTGGTCGTTAATCAACACATTGTAACAACAGGAAATGAAACGAATCTTAGCATCACTATTTTTTAGTATCCTGCTGGCTGCTGGTGCAGTAGCGCAATCCAAAAAGAAGGATTCGCTGCCCGTTGTAACAGTTCCTGTACCTGCCGGCATCCGCGTGGGAGTAGATATTTCCCGTTTCGCCCTGAAGTATTTTCAACCCTATCGTACAGATGTGACGGTAAACCTGGACGCGAGGTATAACGACAGGCTCTATATTGCTTCAGACCTCAGTTTTAACAGTGTATACCACCTGGACCAGAATTATAAATATATCAGCAATGGCATGTCCGGTACCATTGGTATCAATTATAACCTGCTGAAAAAGACCGTTCCCAAAGAGAATTTCATTGTTTATGGGGGCATACGCTATGGATTGGCCGTATTCACCTACAAGATCCCGGAATACCGTATCTATAACGTCTATTGGGGAAATATCCGGGGCAGTGTGCCCGAAAGCACAAAGCTGGCCCACTGGGTAGAATTGACCGTAGGGATGAAGGTAGAAGTGCTGAAAAATTTATATCTTGGCTGGAGCCTGCACGAACGTATCCTGGTGAACGGTGCTTTGGCCAAACAGGACTTTCCACCACTCGTGATACCCGGCTTTGGAAAAGGATACAAAAGAAGTGCATTTGATTTCCAATACAGCATTGCATACCTGGTCCCTATATGGAAGGTGAAACAGGCCGTAAAACTGTAAAGGCTTTTATTTTAATTAGCTTAAAGACACACACTTTCCAGGAACAATAAGACCCGGAAAGCGATTGATTACCTACAACTGAGCCCCCTAAGTTTGGCTATGAACCTTATCGCTCCAATATCCATGAAGCTTATGGGCCTGTTTCCGCGCAGGCTGAAAAACATTTTTTCATTCCTGCAAAATGCCGGTACAGAAGATGTAACGGATGAAGATGAAAAACGGCGCATCATCCTGGTGAATACCATCAGTATGGCCATCTGTGCATTGCTGATCCTTATTACACCTGTGTTCTATGCTTTGTCAGATAAACCGGATATCATCATCTATCCCGTTATACTGGATTTCATTATCACCTTTTCCGTAATACTCTTAAATCTTAAGAAGAAATACCTGGCTGCCAGTTTCACCGTATATGTGATCCAGTGTGCCTCTATCATGTACTTCGGTATCTTATTGAGTAACGTGGTGGCATTGGAGGCCATGATCATCTTCCTGATCACTATCATTTACCTGATCTTCAAAGAGGAAAGATACCGCCGTATCTGCCTTGCCATTGCCATTGGCACCCTGGCCATGATGGAGACCAGTTACTACTTTAATCTCTTTCCTCCCATCCCCTTAAGCTATAATACCACTTTCATCATGCATGCCCTGGTGATCAGCGGCATCCTTGTACTCATCATTATCGTCAGCAAACCTTATATAAAAAGTAACGATACCAATAAGGCGCTGAAACTGGCTAACCATTTTAAGAAAGTATTTGTACACCAGGTAACACATGAAATAAGAACGCCCTTAAATGCTATTTACGGAGTAGCCCAGTTATTAAAGCGGCAGATCATGCTGAACGATCAGTTCAGGAGCCTGGAAACGTTGGTAGACCAGCAATTGGACGCGATCAATAATACCCGGAGCATTATCAACAATGTGTTGGATATGGCACAGATCGAATCCGGGGTGATCAGTAAATCAGAGAAAGAACATTTCCTGCTTAAACCCTTCTTTTATAAAATTGCCGAAGTGAATAAAGTGATGGGGAGAACAAGGAACATCCGTATCAAACTCAGCATAGAAAAAATGCCCGATGTATTGTACGATGATATCCTCAACCTTCACCAGGTCTCCACCAATCTGTTAGCCAATGCATTGAAGTATGCAGACAGGAATTCTGTGGTAGAACTCAGGATCACCGGTATGGGCAGTAAATGGAGCTTGCAGGTAATTAACCAGGGGCCCGTGATCACGCCGGAAAAACAGGAGCTGATCTTTAATCCCTTCGTCACCGATAAAAGCAAATACATAGAAGGCACAGGTCTTGGATTATACATCGTAAGTGGAAAAGTAAAATCAATGGGTGGAGACATTTCCCTGAGCAGTGATGCCGCCGGAACAGTATTCACTGTATCATTGCCACTTATGGAAGGAAATATGGAACTGATCAAAGAAGAGAAAGACGAGGAGGAAATGTGGGACGATCTGGGGCATATCAATGTAGTGCTGGCAGAAGATAATGAACTAAGCGCGCAACTCTTGTCCAGGATGCTCACACAGATCGGCTGTAACACTACCTGGGTAAAGAACGGCCTGGAACTTATTCAGCAGGTAGGAAAACATATTCCGGATATTATCATCATGGATTATCACATGGAGGTGATGGACGGGGAACAAACTTTGTATCACCTTAAGCAGGTGCCCGCGTATAAAAATATCCCAGTAATTATCTCCACCGGTGACGCTTATGCAGAAACACGCGATGCATTTTTAAAAGCAGGCGCGGATGCATTTATTGAAAAGCCAATCAACTATAGCTCTTTAATAAAGGTCCTGAAAATGCATCTGCATCATAACAGTCAAGAGTTACTGGAATAAAGGATATGTGTCTTTAGCTTACTTTCTCTGCATAGCGGGATTGTATGCAACGCGCTGCATGATCGTGGACCAACAGCATTGCAGGATCGTAAAACCCTTTAGCTTACCTTCTCCGCAGTTTGCAGTTGTGTTTCTTCCCAGATAGAATCCATCCGTTTAAAACGTTTGGTATACACCTGCCACATCCAGCTGGCCTGCACACTCCTGTCGAGGTCAGAGAGGTGGATGCGCAGTTTGCTCACGCGTACCGGATCACTGGCAGAGAGCTGCTCACATTTCTTTTCTATCTGCGCAGCCACGTCCATGAATTCCATCAGCAGATCACGTACGATCGCTGCTGAACTGTAAATGATGTCCTGCAGGCTCATGTCAGGATTATTCAGTGCGAAAGACATCAGCAGGTTAGAATCTGAATCGTTATCGATCACTTCCTTTTCAAAAGAGAACAGGTCATTCATCAAACATCCGATCAGGGCCGCAGCTTTGTGTAGTCTTTTCATCCGCTGTACTACCTTGATCTTGGCTAACCATTGCCAGTCGAGGAACACACCTGTGCTGTATTCCACCAGCATCACAATATGCGGCATACCGGATGTATGGTTCCGCATTTCAATGTACTTGTCTACTGTAGGAATAAATCCTAACCCTTCCACATTGCAATCCTTATGTGTTACTGCAATGTGATAGGAGTACAGTTTCAGGAACTGGGAAAACCATTCCGGTGGGGAGGTTTGCTGAATGTCCTTCAGGATCTCAGCATTGGCCAGTTCCAGCGGATGCGCATTGTCTACCGTTTCCAGTGTTTCATCAATACAGGCCATCCGGTAGATCAGGTGTTTGGCATTGAGTTGTTGCCGGGATGTTAAGTTGCGAAAGATCTCGCGGCCCATGGTGTCGTTCAGGTAATAATCAATGGCGTTGTTCTTCACCATGGCAGCCATTCTTTCAAAAGTAGCCGTAGGAAAAACATACAATACGCAACTGATGTAATGTTTGGCATTTTCCATCCAGATGCCATAATGTTCCCCGAACTGCCTGGCCTGTTGCGTCAACTCAGCGCTCTGTGGATGTGGATTGAACTTTTTGCAATAGGTGTCCAGCCTGAAATCTCCATAATTGAAAAGGTCCTGGAGGGAGAAAGTGGTGGTTTTGAGCAATTGTGCGTACTCGTTTTGCACCCTTGCCAACGTGTCTCGTGTGGTTGTTTTCACATGATGATTGAACATAACTTTTAATTTGAAATGAGGAAATTGAAGGTTAACGGCATGTTAACCGCTTAAAAGTTACGTATTGGGTATCAATGTTTAAGCCCCTGTGAGCAAAGATTATGAGGGGAAGTTTAGATAAGTGTTTGTTTAAATATAAAAGTAGTTTCGTATAGGCGAGTTATAACCAGGGAATGCTTGACATAGGCTCGACATAGGCTCAGGGTATACCATAAGAAAAGGGGTGTACCGACTGGTACACCCCTGTAATTTAAAATAACTAAGTTCTTTTAATAACGGCTGCCGCCACGTTCTTCTCCGCCGCCACGGTCAAAACCACCGCCGCTGCTTCCGCCACGATCGTAACCGCCTCCGCCGCTGCTTCCACGGTCAAAACCGCCTCCGCCGCCACGATCTCCACCGCGGTCAAAACCGCCTCCGCCGCTGCCGCCACGGTCATAACCGCCGCCGCCACCACGATCATATCCTCCGCCACTGCCGCCACGATCTCCTCCACGGAAACCGCCACCGCCTCCACCGCCACGGAATCCACCGCCACCTCCGCCACCGCGGAAACCTCCACCGCCTCCGCCGCCACGGAAACCACCTCCACCGCCACGGCCACCACCAAATCCGCCACCACGGGGTTGTTTCTTCTCAATTCCCCACAGGTAACCTTCACGGTGCCTGATCACGCTCCGCACGTTTGGTCCAAATTTACCCCAGGCAAAACCTGAGCCAATTGGCTTATTGCGAAGATCGCCGATGTAATAATTATAAGGAAGCTGCGCTGCAAACGCTGCTAACTCTTCGTCGTTGGAATATTTGGCTTCTTCACGGGTGATCAGCCCATCTTCCCTGTTCCAGATATCGTTCACTACAATCTCGTGTACCACGTCTATACTGGATTTCCGCATATCTGTTCCATATTCATGGAGGTGTTGCAGGAACTCAGCCAGGTTCTCGGATTGTTTCACGATCACGGCAGGGTCAGTACATACATAGAATACACTGCCCCAGTTACCGTCTTTGTCAACATCCAGTACCCAGTAATTACCATATCCGTCTCCTGCTACACGAACAGGGTTAGGGATCAGGTTCAACATTTCAAAGTCTTTCGTTCCATCAAAAGTGATGGCATCCAGTCCATAGAACAAGAACCCGCTGCTGAATTGCAGCAACTCCCTGATATCATCTGGGATATGCCTCGTACGGAGGTGTTTTGCAATGGTCTCGATCTCTTTATCAGATAATCCCGGCATTAATTCTACACTATACTCTTCTTTCTTATAGGTGTGATACTTTACGTCCAGCATTAATTTTAGCTGTTCAAGTGGCGTCATGTTGACTGGTATTTTATTGTTGTGATCTAACCATTTCTATATGAGGAATATTATCCTCGAGATACATTTCACTAAACTGGGAAAACCCAAGTGACTCGTAAAACTTTTGTAAATATAATTGTGCCCCAATTTTAATGGGCACCTTCCCCCAATTCTCTTCCACTGCTTTAATGGACCTTTCCATCAGTAACCTTCCGCTGCCGGTACCACGTGCAAATGGTGCAGTCACCACCCTGCCTATGGAAGCCATGTCAAACTTGATCCCTGGCTCAAACAACCTTGTATAGGCAGCCAGCCCCTCGTCCGTAAAGCCCAGCAAATGTAACGCTTTCTGATCCGCATTGTCCATATCCTGGTAAGGACAATTTTGCTCCACGATAAAAACCTCGTTCCGCAGCCGCAATATCTGGTATAATTCTTCCAGACTGAGCGCATTAAAGGCTTTAAGATACCACCTGATCTCCATGTCTGTGCTATTTTTATAACAGGCCTCGAAAACTTTATCAAAAATTTACAAGGCACCTGGTTTGATTTGTGAAAGATGATCCCGACATTGTTCCCCGGAAACCAATTTAAGAGCATGCTTCCTTTTCTGTCACTGGAGCA
Organism: Chitinophaga niabensis; assembly: GCF_900129465.1. NCBI lineage: Bacteria > Pseudomonadati > Bacteroidota > Chitinophagia > Chitinophagales > Chitinophagaceae > Chitinophaga > Chitinophaga niabensis. Next base: position 1,822,097 of record NZ_FSRA01000002.1, read on the forward strand.
CATTACTGTGCGAAACCTGGATAAGACACTTTTCCGGGACCTTACCTGGCACATCCATACCGGTGAGCAATGGGCTATTACCGGAAATAGCGGTTCAGGTAAAACCAGTCTTTTGCACACAATTCTGGGCAAAAATAACGTCCAGAACGGCACTATTCGTCATTATTTTTACGAAAAGTACCGTGAAACGCATGAAGTGAGCGATCCTTACTTCAATTTTCGCCGCTTAATAGCCATGGTAGGGCATCATCACAACTTCCGCAATTTATCGCATACCACAGATTTTTATTACCAGCAGCGTTTTAACAGCATGGACTCCTCAGATGCCCCCACCGTAGCGGAATACCTGGAAGGAGGGGCGGAAGATCCTTTGCTGGAGCCGCTGAACATCAAAGGCTTACTAAATAAAGAACTTATTAAACTCTCCAACGGAGAAACCCGGAGGGTAATGATCGCACATGCCCTGCTTCAGAAACCGGCCCTGCTCATGCTGGACAACCCTTTTATAGGACTCGATGTGCAATCCCGCCAGGCCTTCCACCGGATCGTAGACCATGTGGTGGCCTCCGGAACAACCGTAGTGCTTGTTACCACACCCACTGAAATTCCTGAAAGCATCACCCATGTAATGCACCTGGAAGAGGGGCGTATAGCCGGCACGTTTAGTCGGGAAGCGTATTTGGCACAGCGTAACAGTGTAAAGGAAGCTCCGGCACTGAAGATTGATCCTCAATTGTTGGCTAAGCTCACCATGGATGCATTACCCGCATCATTCCAACATATAGTTCAGATGGAAAACGTCCATGTAAAATACGGAGAAAACACGATTCTTGACGGAATAAACTGGACGGTTCGCCCAAATGAGAAATGGGCACTGCTCGGGCCCAATGGTTCGGGCAAATCTACCCTCCTCAGTCTCATTAACGCAGATAATCCCCAATCATACGCAAACAAGATTGTACTGTTCGACCGGAAAAGGGGCAGCGGGGAAAGTATCTGGGATATTAAAAGGAAGATAGGTTTCGTTTCTCCCGAACTGCATCAGTATTTTTTATCAGACGCCACCTGCCTACAGGTGACCGGCTCCGGTTTTTTTGATACCATTGGCTACCTTCGCTCCTGCACACCGGAACAATTAGAGAAAGCAAAAGGCTGGATGCAGGTACTGGAAATTGATCAGTATGCCGGCGCCTCCTTTAAACAGGTGCCGGAAAGTGTGCAGCGCCTGGTACTGCTGGCACGTGCATTGGTCAAAAATCCCCCGCTCCTCATCTTTGACGAACCCTGCCAGGGATTGGACGCACATCAGAAAGAACATTTTAAGAAAGTGATAGAGGCCCTTTGTGCGCACATTCCCGTAACCATGATCTACGTCACGCATTACGAGGAAGAGTTACCCGAAAGTGTGAGTTGTTTTTTGAGGATACGCAATGGCAAAATGATTTAATTCCGATACCTTTAATCCATTCAAAAACCTACACTATGTACCCGAACACCCGGCATCTGACCCTTGCCTGCCTTTTGTTGTGTGCCGCCATGGCAGCCACCATAACGGCTTGCAGCACCAAAGCAAAAGAAATGAACCCCGCGTTTGCCAAGTATATTGAAGCATTCACCACGGGCATTATTTCAAAGCAAAGTGCCATCCGCATTCAACTGGCGGGGGATGTAAATGTAACGCATACACAAAATGAACCCCTTAAAGAAGAGATATTCTCTTTCTCTCCCTCCATTAAAGGAAAGGCATATTGGGTAGATGCCACCACTGTAGAGTTCAGGCCGGACCAGAACCTTACGCCGGGTAAAACCTATAAAGGCACTTTCAAACTGGGTAAGGTAATGACCGTTCCCAGTGAACTGAAAACCTTTGAATTTGATTTCCAGGTGATCAAACCTTCTTTTGATGTGGAAATGTTCGGGTTAAAATCTGCTAATAACAGCGCAGAGAAAATGACCTTCTCGGGCGTAGTTCGCACAGCAGACCAGGAAGATGTACAGGCTATCGAAAAGCTCATCTCCGTAAAATATGATGGACCCACCACCAATATCTCCTGGCAACATGATGTAGCTAACCGCACTTACAAGTTCACGATCGGAAATATCGTTCGTAAGTCTGTAGCCGCTAAAATGGAGATCAGCTGGAATGGTAAACCCATCAACTCGGATGTGGCAGACAGCAAGAGTATTGAAATACCTGCCATCGGGGACTTTAAAGTACTGGATATAAAACCCATGTACGACCCGGAAGAATATGTGGTGGTCCAGTTCTCCAGCCCTATTAATATGGGCCAGAGCCTGGATGGGCTTATTGGTATCAGTGGTGTGAGCGATCTGCGCTATACCGTAGAAGGCAGTGAGGTGAAAGTATTTGCACCGGACAGGCTGGAGGGTAATTATACCGTAGTAGTAAATGAAGGGATCCTCAGCACTTTCGACGAAAAATTAAATAAAGGATTCACCGGCAACGTGAACTTCGAAAACCGCCTGCCCTCTGTGTCCATCCCTGGTAAAGGAGTGATCATGCCACAGAGCGGTAAACTGGTAATGCCTTTTGACGCAGTAGGTTTGAAAGCAGTGGATGTGGTAGTGATCAGGATCTACGAAAACAATATCCCGCAATACCTGCAAAGGAACAGCCTGGACGGTGACCAGGAATTACGGCGTGTAGCCCGCCCTGTTGCAGAGAAAACCATTTACCTGGACCAGGATAAATCCATCAACCTGCATAAACGCACCCGCTTCAACCTTGATCTGGAACAACTGATCAAAACAGAGCCGGGAGCTATTTACCGTGTAACCATTGGGTTCAGGAAAGATTATGCATTATACTCTTGTAAAGGAATGGTGAAAAAGGATTCGGATGAAGAGGAGGAAAGTGAAGAGGACTATGAATACTACGGCGAGCAGCTGGATGAGGATGATTCCTTCTGGCGCCGTTACGAAAGCTATTATCCTTATGGATACAGGTGGTCTGAAAGAGAAAACCCCTGCCACAACTCTTACTACAACAAAGAAAAATGGGCTTCTCGCAATATCATTTCTTCCAACATCGGCCTGATTGCCAAACGGGGGAATGATAACAGCATGGTAGTGGCCGTAACGAATATCATAGATGCCAAACCATTGTCCGGCGTAGAGCTGGAATTGCTCGATTACCAGCAACAGGTGATCTTCAGCACCAAGAGCGACGGTGATGGTTTCGCGAAATTCGATCTGAAGCGCAAACCATACCTCCTGGTAGCCAAGCGGGATAATGAACGCGGTTACCTGAAACTGGATGATGGTAGTTCCCTGCCCCTGGGCCGTTTTGATGTGAAAGGAGAAGAAGTGCAACAGGGCATGAAAGGTTTCCTCTATGGAGAACGTGGCGTTTGGCGCCCCGGCGATTCCATCTTCCTCACCTTTATGCTGGAAGATAAAGAAGGTAAGCTGCCAGCTAACCACCCTGTGATCTTAGAATTATACAACCCGAAAGGCCAGCTGTACAAACGTATCAATCAGCACGAATCCCTCAATGGTTTCTATAATTTCCATACACTCACTGACCCTGAAGCGCCAACAGGCAGCTGGCAGGCAAAAGTGAAAGTGGGTGGGGCTGTGTTCAGCCGGAGCGTTCGGATAGAAACCGTAAAACCCAATCGCCTGAAAGTAAAACTGGACTTCGGTACCAAGCAGGCACTGATCAAAGATGAAAGCCCGAAAGGAACACTCTCCGCTGCATGGCTCTTTGGTGCTACTGCACAAAGCCTGAAAGCGAAAGTAGATGTATCTCTCAGTTCATCATCCACCGCCTTCCCCAAATTCGACGGGTATCATTTTGATGATCCTACAGAGAAGTTCAGTGCAGAGAATAAAACCATTTTTGATGGCGCTTTAAATGAAGACGGTGTAGCCACTGTTGCAGCAAATATCCCGGTAGGCGAACGTGCTCCCGGCGTATTGAAAGCAAATTTCGAAATAAAGGTATTTGAACCCGGTGGAGATTTCAGCATCGATCACTTCTCCATGCCTTATCATGTATTTGATTCTTATGTGGGCGTAAGCGCACCGGAAGGAGATCGCCTTACAGGGATGCTGGTAACAGATAAATCCCACCAGGTGAATATTGTGAACGTGGATGCAAATGGTACACTCATCAAAGGTACCCGCCAGGTGCAGGTACAATTGTATAAGATCAGGTGGCGTTGGTGGTGGGATGAAAATTCCAATGAGATCAGCAACTTCACGGAAGATAATTATAACCAGCTCTTACAGGAGAAAACAGTGACCGTAGTAAATGGTAAAGGAACCTGGCCCTTCATGATCCGTTATCCTGAATGGGGCCGTTACCTCATCCGTGTGAAAGACCTGGAAAGCGGGCATATCACAGGGCAGTCTGTTTATGTAGACTGGCCAAACTATGCAGAACGGCTGCAAAAAGAAAATCCCGCAGAAGCTGCGATGCTCGTGTTCACTTCCAACAAAACAAAATATACAGTAGGAGAAGATGTAGTGCTCACCATTCCCAGCAGTGAAGGCGGCAGAGGATTGATCAGCATTGAATCCGGTAGCAAGGTGATTAAAACTGACTGGATAGGAACAGAGAAAGGGCAGACCGTTTACAAGTTCAAAGCAGAGAAAGAAATGGCGCCGAACATATACGTGAACGTGAGCCTTCTGCAACCACATGCCCAAACGGCCAACGACCTTCCCATCAGGATGTACGGTACAGTGCCCATCCTGGTAGAAGATCCCAATACCATCCTCAAACCGGTGATCAATATACCCGCCACTTTACGTCCTGAAGCAGATGCATCTATTACCGTATCTGAAGCCAGCGGTAAAGCCATGACCTATACGATCGCCATTGTAGATGAAGGATTGCTGGACCTCACCCGTTTCAAAACACCCGATCCGCATAGTGCATTTTATGCAAGGGAAGCATTGGGTGTAAAAACCTGGGACCTCTTCGATTATGTGATAGGAGCCTGGGGTGCCGACCTGGAACGTATCCTGAGCATTGGTGGTGACGAGGGATTGAACAAAGGGGCGAGTGCCGCTAAGGCCAATCGCTTTAAACCCGTCGTGAAATTCATGGGGCCTTTCTCTTTAAAGAAAGGAGATAAACAAACACATCAATTTAAATTACCTCCTTACATAGGATCTGTAAAAGCCATGGTAGTAGCCGGGCAGGAAGGTGCTTACGGTTTTGCTGACAAAGCGGTAGCCGTGAAGAAACCATTGATGCTCCTGGCCACAGTGCCCAGGGTATTAGGCCCCGGGGAAACCATCCAATTGCCGGTAACAGTATTTGGCCTGGAACCACATGTACGGCAGGCCAACGTTACCCTCGCATCCAATGCTTATTTTGAGGTAGTGGGAGAAACCACAAAACAGGTAAGCTTTCCCAAACCGGGCGAGCAGCTGGTTTATTTTGACGTGAAGATCCGCTCACAGGTAGGTATCGGTAAATTCAAAATTGTAGCTACCAGCGGAAAAGAAAGAGCAGAGGAAAACGTGGAACTGGATGTACGTAATCCAAATCCTTACATGACCAATGTACTGGAACAACAGGTAGAAGCCGGTGCTTCCTGGAACACTGCTTTCTCTCCTGTAGGAATGGCCGGTACGAATACAGGCGTGCTGGAAGTATCTACCATTCCTGCCATGAACCTCGGCAAACGCCTGGATTACCTGATCCAGTATCCGCACGGATGTGTGGAACAAACCACCTCTTCCGTTTTCCCGCAACTCTCCCTGGCACAGGTAATGGATGTTAGCGAGCAGCAGGCTGCTACATTGGACAGAAACATCAAACATGGCATTAACCGCCTGAAAGGATTCCAGTCAACCGATGGTGGATTGAGTTACTGGCCCGGAGGTAGTACTTCCGATGAATGGGGTACCAGTTACGCTGGTCACTTTATGCTGGAAGCACAGGAGAAAGGATATGCATTGCCACCGGGTTTCCTGGACCAGTGGAAGAAATACCAGCGCAATAAAGCCGTGAGCTGGGCGCCGAGCAGTTATAATTTCTATGGAGGAGACATCGTGCAGGCCTATCGTTTATACTTACTGGCACTGGCTAAAACACCAGAACTGGGTGCGATGAACAGGCTGAAGGAATTCCAGTATCTATCCATCCCTGCTAAATGGAGGCTGGCCGCAGCATACAAACTGGCAGGCCAGGCTGAAGCCGCTGCCGCATTGATAAAAGGCCTGAGCACCAATGTACAGCCCTACACCCAAATGGGCGGAACATTTGGTTCTGACCTGCGCGATAAAGCCATGATCCTGGAAACACTAACGCTCATGGGCCAACGTGCACAGGCCAACGACCTGATGCGCCAGGTGGCACAGCAGTTAGGTAAAGAAACATGGTACAGCACACAAACCACGGCTTACGCATTGATCGCCATATCAAAATATTGTGGTGTAAATAAAGCGGGTGGTAAAATGACTTACAGCTATCGCCTAAATGCTGCCAATGGTAATATCAGCAGCCCTTCTTATGTTTCACAGGTACCGGTTACGTTCAATGGTGCCAACGGAAATGTAAGTGTACAGAATAAAGGTTCGAATGTATTGTACGCACGCCTCATCTTAAGAGGTCAGCCGGAAGCAGGTCAGAACCCTTATGCAGACAATAACCCGGAAGTGTTGAACATGAAGGTGCTTTACACCAATCGCAGTGGTCAGTTACTGAACCCCGATAACCTGAAACAGGGTACTGACTTTGTAGCTACCGTTACCATGACCAATCCCGGCAAACGCGGTTACTATGAGCAGATGGCTTTAACGCAGGTATTCCCTTCCGGTTGGGAGATCATCAATACCCGCCTGATGGGTAACGACAGCACCATGCGTTCTTCTCCTTTCACTTATCGTGATGTGCGGGACGACAGGGTGTATACTTATTTCAATTTAGAAGAAAACAAAACAGTTACCTACCAGGTACTGCTGAACGCAGCTTATCTAGGAAGGTATTATCTCCCGGCAGCTGCAGTGGAAGCAATGTATGATAATACCATTCATGCATTTGCTCCGGGCAAATGGGTAGAGGTAACAAAATAAAATATAATGGGCGGCAGCGTACATCGCTGCCGCCTTTCTATCATTATTATGTGGCAACGGATCAAACACTGGGCGGTTAAAAGAAAACTGAGGCTGAGCATCATCGCGGTGTTGTTGGTGTTGTATTATTTCATCCTTCCTAAAAAGCTCTTTACTGCACCTACTTCATTTGTGATTGAAGACAGTAAAGGAGAACTTATGAACGCCGCTATTGCTACGGATGGCCAATGGCGTTTTCCCGCAGATAAACTGGTGCCGGATAAATTTGCAAAATGTATTGTAACCTACGAGGATAAACGTTTTTATTATCACTGGGGCCTTGACCCTGTAGCTATGAGCCGCGCCATCAAACAGAACCTCACAGGCGGTAAAGTAGTAAGTGGTGCCAGCACCATCACCATGCAGGTGATCCGTTTGTCCCGCAACAAACCCCGTACTTTATGGCAGAAATTGGTAGAAACCGTTCTGGCTACCCGTCTTGAATTTGCTTATTCCAAAAAAGAAATACTGGGCCTTTATGCAGGTAATGCCCCTTACGGCGGAAACGTTGTAGGGCTGGAAGCAGCATCCTGGCGTTACTTTGGCCGTAAGCCGGATCAGCTATCCTGGGCGGAAACAGCTACCCTGGCTGTTTTGCCAAATAGCCCCGCATTGATCCATCCCGGCCGTAACCGCCAGATATTGATGGATAAACGAAATGCTTTGCTGGCAAAGCTCTGGCGCAATGGAACAATAGACAGTGCCACCTGTGCATTGTCTTCCGTAGAACCTTTACCGGATAAACCACATGTGCTGCCGCAGCTGGCACCGCATTTATTAGATCGCTTCAGATTGGATTATACACGACAACACCTAACTGGTTCCACCCGTGTGAAAACTTCCCTGGATGGCGACCTGCAAAGGAATGTAAACGAGATCCTCTACCGCCATCATATACAGCTCAAAGCAAATGGTATTAACAATGCTGCTGCTTTGGTGCTGGATGTGGAAACGGGCCATGCACTTTCTTATGTGGGAAATGTATACAACCCTGATAATCCTGAATTGGAGAGTTATGTGGATATCATCCATGCCCCCCGAAGCCCTGGCAGTACCTTAAAACCTTTACTCTATACAGGTTTGCTCAGCGATGGATTAATGTTGCCCAATACCTTGTTGCCGGATGTACCCACGCAGATTGCAGGATACACCCCCATGAATTTCGACAGGGAATATGATGGTGCGGTTCCTGCTTCAAAAGCACTGGCACGTTCGCTTAATATTCCAGCTGTACGCATGTTGCAGCAATACCGCGCAGAACGTTTCCTGGTATTGCTGAAGAACCTGGGTATTTCCACCATGAACAAACCCGCAGGGCATTATGGTCTCTCCATGATCCTGGGTGGTGGGGAAACTACGCTCTGGGAACTGAGTGGCGTATATGCCAGCATGGCACGCACGCTGCTGCACATGGAACAGTACAATGGAAAATATGATGCGGATGATTACCATGCACCCGGTTACCGGATAGACGAAACCATCAAATCAAAACATTCTCCCACCAAACATGGCGTACTGGATGCCGGAGCCATCTGGTATGCATTCCAGGCGATGGAAGAAGTGATGCGCCCCGGAGAAGAATTTATCTGGGAACATTTCTCCTCCTCTAAAAGAATAGCCTGGAAAACAGGTACCAGCTTTGGTTTCAGAGATGGTTGGGCAATTGGTGTTACACCGCAGCATGTGGTGGCAGTATGGGTAGGTAATGCAGATGGAGAAGGAAGACCCGGACTAACAGGGGTATCTACAGCAGCACCTATTATGTTCGATATCTTCCGTGTGCTCAATACCGTTAGTTCCTTTGATGCACCCACAGGTAAATTACAGAAGATCGTTGTTTGCCACCTGAGCGGTCACAGGGCAGGAGAGTTCTGCACAGAGAAAGATACCCTCGCCGTTCCCGCAGCCGGCCTTCGCTCTGCTGTTTGCCCTTATCATCAATTGATCCACCTGGACGCAACAGGGCAATACCGGGTAACGGCAGATTGCGAATCACCACAGTTGATGCAGCATAAGCCATGGTTTGTATTACCACCTGCTATGGAACATTTTTATAAAAGCAGTCACAGTTATATACCATTGCCTCCCTATAAACCCGGGTGTAATATGGCAGAACAGGGAAGGTCTATGGAGCTGATCTATCCCCGCCCGCAGGCCAGGATCTTTGTTCCCGTAGAAATTGACGGAACATTGGGGCAGACCATTTTTAAAGCTACACACCGCAACCAGTCCGCACATATCTTCTGGCATATCGATAATGAGTTTGTAGGAACAACCAGCGATTTTCACCAGGTGCAGCTGAGGCCGAAGCCGGGAAAACATATACTTACACTGGTAGATGATGAAGGGGAACAGATCCAGCAGGAGTTTGAGATCTTAGACAAAGAGCGCAAAACCAATTAGTATCCGTATTTCTCCTTCCACAAAGCTTTCAGGTATTTCCGCAATTCATCTTCCCTTGCATTCTTTCCCGGATCATAGAATTTCATACCACTTAAGAGGTCCGGCAGGTATTCCTGCTGAGAGAAGTTGTTCTCGTAACTATGGGAATACTGGTATCCCTTTCCGTACCCCTGTTGCTTCATAAGTTTCGTGGGGGCATTCCGTATATGCAGGGGAACCGGCAGATCTCCTGTTTGCGAAACCGCAGCCTGTGCTGCACCAATAGCTGCATAGGAAGCATTGCTTTTGGGAGAAGAAGCCAGGTAGGTAGCACATTGGGAAAGGATGATCCTTCCTTCCGGATTACCGATCAGGTTCACAGCCGTGAAGCAACTGGTGGCTAATAACAACGCGTTGGGATTGGCATTGCCGATATCTTCAGACGCCAGGATCACCATCCTGCGTGCAATGAACTTCACATCTTCCCCGCCTTCCAGCATACGTGCCAGCCAATACACAGCAGCATTGGGATCGCTGCCACGGATGGATTTAATAAATGCGGAAATGATATCGTAATGCTGTTCTCCGGCTTTATCATAAATGGCTACCCGTTGCTGGGCAATGTCCATTACTTTTTCGTTCGTGATCACAATCGGACTTTCATCCTGCAAAGTATCCACTACCAGTTCAAAGAGGTTCAGCAGTTTCCTGGCATCCCCGCCGGCTATATTATAGAGTGCTTCTGATTCCTGGATCTCAATGGTTTTCGAAGCCAGCCATTCATCTTTCTGCATGGCCTGCGCCAGCAGCTGTTTCAGTTCCGGTTCTCCCAGGGGCCTTAAAACATATACCTGGCAACGGGAGAGCAAAGCCGCATTCACTTCAAAGGAAGGATTTTCCGTAGTAGCGCCGATCAGGGTAATGATCCCTTTTTCTACCGCACCCAGCAAAGCATCCTGCTGTGATTTATTGAAACGGTGGATCTCATCAATGAACAGTACCGCATGCTGATGTTTGGCCAGATCTATCACTTCCCGGATATCTTTTACCCCGGAAGAAATAGCGCTGAGCGTATAAAAAGGTACCTGGAGGGTGTGTGCAATAATATTGGCGATGGTGGTTTTACCAACGCCGGGAGGCCCCCAAAGGATCATGGAAGGTACTTTGCCTTGTGCAATGGCCTTTTGAAGGATGCTGCCTTTCCCGGTAAGATGCTCCTGGCCTACCAGGTCGTCCAGCGATGCAGGCCTCAATCGTTCTGCCAGTGGTGCTCGCATGGTTTATATATCTAATGTTGTTTCTTCTTCTTCTCTTGCCACTTGTTCCTTCTTCCATTTTCTGAGGAAAATAAGGGACAACACAGCATTTGCTGCAATTGCCAGGCCATGAATGCCTATCAGTCCGAATACAACTTTCCGGATGGCAGATATCATACCCGGAGGTGGTTTTTCTGCTCCCTGCATGCTGTTGGCATCCACCATTTTGATGAAGTCTGCCTCAGAAATAGCCATCATGGCACCTACACTGAAAAAGATATAAATGCTGTAAAGGAAACTGAGCACGCTCAGTATAATGATAAAGGTGTAAAAATTACTGCTGATCGCTACTTCCGGGTCTTTTACCGCCTTTTGCAAATGAAGGCAAAGGATGTTATGGATGAATACAATGCCAATAGTGAACATGGTAGCCACCATGGCAGACATATTGGGTACGATCAGCAACGCCATCAAAGCCATCAGTACAAAAAAGCCCACCACAAACAGGTTGCCATAGGTGAGAAAACGAAAAAAGCCGAATGAAAAAGACATAACAACAAACATTTTATCTCTGCAAACCTACGAATTATCTCCCCGATGATCCGTAAATGCTAAATCTTCAATAAATTTAAGCCTCTAAACCTGATCTTTTATGCATACAAACCATTCCACGGGGAGTTGGATGATAGCTGGTATGATAGTGGCTGCCTGTGCCGCAGGCTGTAACACAGCACCAAAATCAACCACCGCTGCTAAAACCCCCGCATTTGATACCGCTTCTTTAGACCGTAGCGTGAAGCCCTGCGATGACTTCGACGCTTTCTCCAACGGCAACTGGAAGAAGACCAATGTAATACCCGGCACCGAGAGCCGCTGGGGCGCTTTTAATATCCTCGACAAGGAGAATAAAGAAGTGAGGATCAAGGGGATCATTGCAGATATTTCCAGCCGCACTGGTTTGGCTAAAGGTACCGAAGAGCAGCAGATAGCAGATTATTATGCCTCTTTTATGGATACCGTTACCATCGAGAAACGAGGCATCAGCCCCCTGAAACCTTATCTTGATAAGATTGAGGGAGTGAAGACCCTGGCAGATTATGCAAAAGTTACCGGCGCTCTCCAGCAGATTGGCGTAACCACCTGGGCCGGTTTTGGCGTAGATGCTGATGCAAGGAACAGTAAAGTGAATGTAGTATATGGTGGGCAGGACGGATTGAGCCTGGGAGAAAGGAGCTATTATGAAAGAAATGACTCCAGCACCAAAAACGTACGGGACGAGTTTGTTGGGCACGTCAACAAAATGTTCTCCCTGGCCGGTTTTACAGATAAAGACCCGGGTCAGACCATCCTGGCATTCGAAACCGCACTGGCCAAACTGCAACTCACCAATGTAGAATTGCGCGATCCCGTTAAAACATACAACAAAGTAGGTTATAACGAACTCGCCAAACTGGCACCGGATTTCGACTGGAATGCCTTCACAAAGGAGCAGGGTATCACTACAGATTCTGTTGTGTTGCAAAACAAAGAATACATCACCAACGGCAACAAATTGCTGAAGGCCACACCGATAGAAACATTGAAAACATATACCCGTTTCCATTTGCTCAGCACTTTTGCCGGCTTCTTGCCGAAAAGTTTTGATGATGAGGACTTCCGCTTTTTCGCTACTGTAATGACAGGCCGTAAAACACAACGTCCTCGTTTAGACAGAGCGAACCGTTCTACAGATAATACACTGGGTATGCCTTTGGGTAAGTTGTTCGTAAAACAATACTTCCCTGAAACCAGCAAACAGAAAGTATCTGAGATGATCGAGAACGTACGTAAGGTATATGGTGAAAGAATAGACAAACTCACCTGGATGAGCCCTGCCACCAAAGAAATGGCACATAAAAAGCTCGCCGCCTTTACTTATAAGATCGGTTATCCTGATACCTGGAAGGATTACTCCTCCATCGATATCCAAAAAGATAAACTGCTGGAGAACACCGTAAGCGCAGCTTTATACCGCACAGCAGAACGCAACAAAAAGATCGGTAAACCGGTGGACAGAACAGAATGGCTCATGACCCCGCAAACCGTAAATGCATACTACAACCCGCTGAACAACGAAGTAGTATTCCCCGCAGGTATCCTGCAACCACCGTTCTTCAATCCTGATGCAGATGATGCTATCAACTATGGCGGAATCATTGCCGTGATCGGCCACGAGTTCACCCATGGTTTCGACGACCAGGGTTCTCAGTTTGATGCAGAAGGAAACCTGAAGAATTGGTGGACGGATGCAGATCGCAAAAACTTCGATTCTTTATCTAAGAAATACATCGATTATTTCAGCACACTGGAAGCCCTCCCGGGTTTCAATGTAAATGGTGCATTAACGATCGGAGAGAACATTGCAGACCTGGGTGGTTTAACACTCGCCTATTATGCATTGGTGAAATCCCTCGAAGGCAAATCAGAACCTGCACCGATAGATGGCTATAGCTGGAAACAACGTTTCTTCCTGGGCTGGGCACAGGTTTGGCATGCTAACATCACAGATGCTGCCCTGCGCAACCAGATCCAGACAGATCCGCACAGTCCTGCTCATTTCAGGATCAACGGCCCTTTACCACACCTGGAGGAATTCTCCGGCGCATGGAGTTGTGGCCCGGATAGTAAAATGGCACTGCCTGCCGATAAGCGGGTAGTGATCTGGTAAATAGATTTTTCAAAAGCGGCGCAGATCATCATCTGCGCCGCTTTTTTTTGTGGGGTACCCGATCAAATAGTATTAGCAACCGGCAAATAACAGGTAATCCGTGTCAGTAGCTTTTGTGATCTTGTACAAAATTTCCACAGTATGAACCTTCCACATTATCGAAAGGCCGCATTCCTGGCCTGTAGCCTGTTCATCAGCAGTTTAGCCGTACATGCCCAGCAACCGGATCAGCTTTGGGGAAAGAATGCCGAAGCCGGAAAAAGTGAAAAAGCAAAATGGTTCACCGAAGCGAAGTTCGGCATGTTCCTGCACTGGGGCCCCTATGCACATTTTGCAGGAGATATCCGGGGGAAACGCTACTACGGTATCACGGAATGGATCATGCACCGCGATAAAACTCCCGCCGCCGAATACGCCAAACTCGCCGCTCGTTTCAACCCCACAGAATTCGATGCAGAAGAGTGGGTGGATATTGCAAAAGCATCCGGCGTAAAATACATCGTACTCACTTCCAAACACCACGATGGCTTTGCCATGTTCGATTCCAAAGTATCGGATTTTGATATCGTGGATGCCACACCTTATAAGAAAGATCCCATCAAAGCCTTAGCGGCAGCATGCAAAAAAGCAGGCATCAAACTCGGCTTCTATTATTCACAGTTCCAGGACTGGCACGAACCAAACGGTGGCGGTAACAGCTGGGATTTTGATCCAAAAACAAAAGATTACAGCTCGTACTACAAGAATAAATCCCTGCCGCAGATCACAGAACTGCTCAGCAATTACGGAGAGCTGGGCATCATCTGGTTTGATACACCCGGCAATATGAGCAAAGAAGAATCTTCTGCCTTCCTGGAAAAAGTACATCAGCTGCAACCCAATTGTTTGGTGAGCAGTCGTGTAGGAAATGGCCTCGGCGATTTTAAAGATTTTGGTGATGGGGAAGTACCTGCCGGCATCGTAAAAGGTGCATGGGAAGCTATTTTTACACATAACGACAGCTGGGGGTATTCCGCCTTTGACCAGAACTTCAAAACACCTAAAGAGATGATCCGCTTGCTGGCGGAAGTAGCATCCAAAGGTGGGAACCTGATGATGAATGTTGGCCCCATGGGAAACGGAAAGCTCCCTGCCATGTCCGAACAATATTTCCGTGCCACAGGTGCATGGTTAAAGCGGAATGGGGAAGGCATCTATCAAACCTCTTATGCTCCCATTCCTGCCCAGCCCTGGGGAGTAATGACACACAAACCCGGTAAACTATACCTGCATGTATTTAACCGTCCGCATAATGGAAAGCTCCTGGTGCCCGGTTTTACTGGTACAGCAAAGAAAGCCACCATGCTGGCAAACGGCCAGGCAGTGAGCCTGCAGCAAAAAGGGAAAGATGTATGGCTGAACTTACCCGCCACCTTACCGGATGAACGTAATACCGTAATTGCCATTGACTATACAGGTAAACTAGAAGAACAAACAACAGCGCCCATAACGGTTAGTGCTCAATTCGAACGCACGGAGCTATTAGCTTCCGGTGCAACGTTAAAAGGCAATGCACAAACAAAAAGCCTCACGCATAGTTATTATTTCGGGGACTGGAAACATGCCAATTGCATCGTGAACCAGAAAGATCCCGCAGATGTAGCCAGCTACCAATTGCGGATCACCGATCCCGGGGATTATAAAGTGGTATTACAATATGCAGCAGACACTGCCAACGAACGCCGCGAAGGAGTACTGGAATTAACACCTGCCGGGAAAACCAAACAAACCTATCCCTTCCAGGTATTATTCACAGGAAAACATGATACCCATAAACCACTTTTGTTTATCGATCAGGCTGTAGCCGTGATCAATGTGCCGGAGCCAGGGGAATGGAATTTACAGGTACAACCCGTGAAAGAAGGCAATGAATTATTCCGCCTGCAGAAGATCCTCATTGAGCCGGTGAATTAATTACTTTTTGCTGTGAGAAGGTTGCATCATCAACGTGAGCAAGCCCAGGAAAATGTAAATGATCCCTGAGATGTATGCTTCCAGTTTAAGATAGTAAGAATTGCCTTTGAGGTATTTACCCATGCGGCCAGCCAGCAGTGCATAGAAGCCGTCCGTCATAAATGCCAGTAAAGTAAATAAGAGACCAAAGAACAATACCTGCCCCGTCACATTCCCTGTGGCGGGGTTTATAAATTGTGGGAGGAAGGCGAAGAAGAAAAGCGCGCATTTAGGATTCAGGACATTCACCACCATGCCCTGCCAGAAAATGGCCTGCATGCTTTGCTGCACTTTCAGCTGTTTTTTCTCTTCCGTTTGTTGTTTGCCGAAGATCTTTTTCAGTCCCAGGTAAATGAGGTATCCTGCTCCGGCATATTTCAGCAGGGCAAAAGCCATGGCAGAGGCCATGAGGATGGCGGAAACACCCAGGGAAGCTGCAAAAGCATGCACCAAAGTACCGGCCTGGATACCGCAAACAGAGATCAGCCCAGCTTTGGTACCTTGTTCCGTACTGCGGGTGATGATATAAAGAACAGCAGGTCCCGGAATGATCAGGAGGATCAGGGCGGCTGTAATGAAAGCGAGGATAGTGGAGACTTCAGGCATATAGTGGTATTTCATTAAATTTAGTGAAAATTGCTGTTTTAGAGAGATATATTGATTTCTGATCATCTCAGTTAGGAGGGTGTTATCTTTTTTTAACTTCCTTTTGGTAAATTGTAAATAATTCCTATTTTTGCAACCCCGCAATAGAGGGAGAGATGCCTGAGTGGCCGAAAGGAACGGTTTGCTAAACCGTCGTACGGGTTAAACTGTACCGAGGGTTCGAATCCCTCTCTCTCCGCAGAAACGGGAATAGTTTTATCGGCTATGAACGTTAAAAGTTCGGGAAGTGGCGCAGGCCGGTAGCGCACCTGGTTTGGGACCAGGGGGTCGCAGGTTCGAATCCTGTCTTCCCGACCAAATAGATCGCTTTGTTCGCTAAGAAATTAGCCTACAAAGCGATTTTTCTTTTTTGGAATTTAAGCCTGTATCGTGTAAAATCTCTCCCATGGCATAACTATAGCAATTTCAAAAATTTAATTCAGCAGGAAGCCTCGTAAGATATTTTTCTTACGAGGCTTTTTTATAGGTTTTTATATCAGTTTATATCAAAGAATATCAATTGTCCCGTGAGCACATCGTTTGGTAGCCGTGAGCAGTATTTTGCTCATGGAATCTGCTTTAGTGACTGTAACCAGTTGATTGCAAACATGAAGTTTGATACATTTTATATCATTTATCTGGTGTCCTTCAGGCTGTTTCCGTGAGGAATAAATCTGTTCACCATTAAATGATTTTAAATGCACAAGCAAACACTTTCGACGTGCATTTTTTAACACGCAAAAGCCGTTCAACCAAAGGCATGTGTGACATCTTTGCCCGTATTACTATGAATGGTCAGCCAAAAGAATCGGCTATCAAAGCTGAAATCTCAGCTAAGGACTGGAATCGAAAAAAGGGGCAGCCTAAATCCACAACGCCTGAATTAAAAAAGTTGGAGGAGCACCTCGATACGATCAAAGCAAGAATGTTTACCCATTATCATGGCCTGGAGAATAAGGGGCGCCGTTTAATGTAGGAGATGTAAAAAATGCATACTTAGGTATAGAAGCGGAACCAGAAAAGACCGACGAAGAAGAACCTGAAACGGAAATTGAACGAATTTCTTTCAAGGAGGTTTTTAATAGACACTCCAATATCATATAATTCTTCATATTTATCTGCCCTCGTCTTCATATCCGCTTTAAACAGATTTTAATAGTTCTTCGGCGTGAGCCCTTAAAAGGGAATGCCGTGTGCTATACAGCAGTAAGCCACCGCTACATATATGTATAAATTTCGTCTAAGATTTTTATAACGAAAGGTAATTAATCCTTTGTTATCACTTGCTTCCGATGAGTCATACCCCAGCCGATCATGGCATCGATAACATTCGTAATATCCTTACCCGACGCTGTTAATTTGTATTCAATCAGAACCGGGGTTGTGTTATGCACCTTGCGCTCGACCAAACTATTAAGCTCCAGTTCTTTCAATTCTTTCGATAACATACGGGGCGTAATCTTTTCAATTCTATCCAACAGGTCTTTAAATCTGTTCTCGCCACGTAAGAGCGACGCCAAGATAGGCAGTTTCCACTTGCCGTTAATTACGTTTAAAGTATCCATTAGTGCCAAAATGTATCCTTTAGGGCACTGCTGTTTTTTATCTGTCCCAATTAATTCTTTGAAAGTACTCATATAGGGAGCTATATTTCTTACTATACAAAAGTATACTAATATTTCTTGATAACAAAGTATACTTAGTATATTGATAACTGTAGTTTTGCGTCTATAAAAGATAAGAATCATGATTTTAATTACTGGCGCAACGGGTCAATTCGGGGCTCAAGCCATTGACCACTTATTAAGTAAAGGAATAAACCCTTCTGAAATCTCAGCTTTAGTCAGGGATACCGCCAAAGCGGAGGCATTACAAGTAAAAGGAGTAGATATAAGAGTTGGCGATTACACGGATCACAGTTCGTTAGTACAGGCTTTCAGAGATGCGGATAAACTTTTATTGGTTTCGAGTAATGACCGGCAGGCCATTGAAAACAGGACTGCTCAACACATCAATGTGATCAAAGCGGCAAAAGAAGCTGAAGTGAAGCATATCATATATACGTCTTTTGTAAGAAAACCACATTTTGAAGATTCGGCCATAGCGGCGTTTCAGAATTCACATGTACAGTCAGAAGCCTTTCTAAAAGAAAGCGGTATTCCGTATACGATCCTGCAAAATGGAATCTATCTGGAAATGATCCCCATCTTTGCAGGCAACAAGGTTACCGAGACCGGAACCATCTTATTCCCCGCTGCTGATGGTAAAGCCAGCTATGTACTGCGTACAGAGCTGGCAGAAGCTGCAGCCCATGTACTTTCTACTAAAGGTCACGAAAATAAGACCTATACGCTTACCAATACCACTTCTGTTTCGTTTCATGATATTGCTGCTGAACTGTCTGATGTGATGGGCAAAGATGTTAACTACCAATCACCTTCAGCCGAAGAATTCCAGTCGGTAATGAAGCAATTTGGGGTGCCTGATTTATATATTGGTATGTTTACTATGTGGGCTTTAGGGGTAGCACAAGGCACCATGGATGTAGAAGATGAAACGCTAACACAATTTTTAGGAAGAAAGCCAACCTCAATGAAAACATTCATCACTCAGGTGTACGCATAAGATCATTATATATGCCGCCAGTTGCGTATAGATACATTTTGCTATATTTTGATTAAATTTGTGCTGAAAAAGTTCTTTACTTAATCGGTTTGAAGGCATTATATTTTTGGATCAAATGTGATCAAATTGGTATAAAAATATTGTAAGCTTCCTGTGCAGGAATGGCTATGAGCAAAGCAGTGAGCAAATCGATTTTCCTTTAGAATTGAGGCTGGGCGGGCATGTTTGCGTCTTGTTTTTTTGGGATTCTTAATCGTTAGTATTATCCATGCCTTGATAAGAGGACTGCTGGATAGAATCATATTTAAGTAAGCCAACGCATGCCGTTACTTATAGATAATTGATTAAATTATCAGGGTAAATATTTTATACGACACAAAATATATTTCAATGAAGAGATTAGCCTCAAGCTATCCTGAGGACGCGTATGAAATGGTTCGCAATAATGAATTGGATTTGGGTGAGTTTTTAGCGCTTATACTTTTTGATGATCTTTATTTCAAGAAGATATGCGAAAAGCTTGAAGGCTACCATAAGTATATGTATAAGAACGCGCTTCCGCTGATTACAGACTTTTGTATTCCAAGAGCAGAGTATGACGGTAAGAATGGGCTGGTGAAATTAGAATATACTGCTGTTTTTAAGCCCTCTGAAGAAGATGATGATGGCTATGACGATGAAATTCAAGAGGAAGGATCTAAGGAAATGGAGTTTCACACCAATATCAGCTTCACTATTGATACAGTCTCGCAACAGGTTGTTTTTTGGTTCCCACTTTTCTCATAGCAGCGCCATTTGATAATACCCTTTAATTTTTGATTTTTAATAAATCTGCAATATACGGGTCATGTGAAGGATACTGTTGTAAGTGATCCCAGGAGAATTTTTGTTGTGTTCATAATTGTAAGATTTTATGACACAAAGTTCTTCCAGCCTCAGGGCATTCATTTGAACATTTAAGGGTAAGACTTATACATTTCTCTGAAAGCTAATCATGATTGGTCATCTGCCAGTACAGGCGAAGCTTGCCATCAGGTTCCTTTTTCCAGATATTAATACTCTTCCCGGTAACTAACCCGGAATTCCCTCCTGCCCGCCAGTTCACACAATAATAACCATTGACCAGAACATAGTCTCCAGCCGGCAGTATCCGCGAGATATTGATCCGTACTGTGTCAATGCCAACATTGGGGTCTTCATGTATTACATAGTATTGATGAATGCTATCTTTTCCAATGACCATTGGCATATAGTAAGGCATGTAAATAGCATCATCTGTATAGTACTCCGAAAAGGCCGCTCCATTTCGATCTTTGACTAATTGAGCGATCGCTGCGTTATTGGTATTGATGGTCCTGGCCAGGGCACTGTCCGCAGGTTTTATGGGGGTGATCTGTAAAGGAGTGGGAGGAGGAGACAACAACGGCAGCGCTGCATGATCAAAACCTGCTGCTGCTCCCCAGATCTCTGAAACAAGTGTCAACTCCTGTTTTTTGCCGATCCGCCAGATATGCACATACTTACCTGCATAGCGAAAAGGTTGTTGCCCTGGTTGTGTAAAATCATGCGTATAAGTACCGGATTCCAGAAGATAGCCGTCAGCGGCCTTAATGGAATAGATAGTTCGCTGGTAACGGTTACCGCTGGTTGCCTTCAGCCATTGTTGGAAATATTGGGTAATGGCAGCCCGGTTAAAGAGCGTGGGATGATGCTCGGGCATACTTACCGCGTCAGCAGCATAATAGCGCATCATGGCTGACACATCTCCTTTTTCCAATGCTTTTGCAAATTGCTGGTTGAGTGCTTCTATTCGTTCTCGTGGGTCAGCTGCCCTGGCTGGGGAAAGGAAGCAAATGAACAGGGCCGGGAAAAGCCATTTGGATAGATACATATGGGAGTCAATAAGGGTTAAGACTAAAATACTGAAATTATGTAAACATTCCCCACAATTATATAATAACAGGCACTCCGTCTAAACCTACTTTTGGGGTAAGAATGAAACTAAGCAGAACCATACAGCTAAAAGCAGTTTTCCTACTGGCAGTATTCACCCTGAATACAATGGTTGGTTTTGCCTGTGCGGTTGGCCTGGACCTGGGCTTTAATTCTAAACACCATCATCACGAGGAAGGAACAACCCTTCATCATCATCAGGATAATGAAAACTGCTGCAATGATGAAGCTGTCCAATTCTCCCAATTAGATAAACTACTTGCACAAGTTGTTAATACAGGGATCGAAACTCCGGTGGTACTGATCCATTTCCTATACCAGCCAGAGATATCTCTTCTTACGCAGCCCAGAACGCATATAAGCCCCTCTAAAAAACCATATGTATCCACCGCTCGTGGGATACGTGTGTCCATTCAGTCCTTCCAGATTTGATTTTTGTTATCAGCAACCTGCATTTTATTGATCACAAAAATTAAATCTTATTACAATGAAAACATTCCTTTTCGCCGCACTGCTATTTTCAACTAAAGCAGACGCGCAATTATCCAATCTGCTCACCTCATATTACAACATCAAAAATGCTTTGGTTACCAGCAATGGTAACACCGCAGCTGCCCAGGCAGATGAATTTGTAAAGGCCCTCAAAGCCATAGATAAAAAATCCCTCTCAGAAGCAGACAGGAAAGCTTTTGAACCGTTACAGGAAAAGCTGGCCTTTGATGCAGAACATATTGCTGAAACAAAAGACATCGGCCATCAAAGGGATCATTTTGAATCCTTCTCTGAAAACTTCTATAAACTGGCGAAAGCGGTAAAACTCTCTGATAAGCCTATTTATCAAAGCTATTGCCCCATGAAAAAAGCATATTGGCTGAGTAATGAGGCAACTATCAAAAACCCCTATTATGGCAGCCAGATGTTGACCTGTGGCAAAATAAGTGATACCATAAAGTAATAGAATAGCAGCTATACAGGAAACTGTATAGCTGCTCCCATCAATCCGCTCATTAATGAAGAATATTATAATTACAGCTTTGCTTGTTTTAATAACAAGCATTGTTGCCGCGCAGCAAACTGTCCGTTACGACCTTTACGTGGCTGATACAATTGTGAACTTTTCCGGCAAACCCAAACGCGCTATTGCAGTGAATGGCCAGATCCCCATGCCCACACTCACTTTCACAGAAGGTGATACGGCCGAGATCTATGTGCATAATAACCTGGATGAGGAAACATCCCTGCACTGGCACGGCTTGTTCCTTCCCAACAGGATGGATGGTGTACCCAATCTTACCCAGATGGGCATCAAGCCTCATACAACCTACCTGTACAAATTCCCTATTGTTCAAACGGGCACTCATTGGTATCATAGCCATTCAGGTCTCCAGGAACAAATAGGGATGTATGGTGCCTTTATCATGAAGAAAAAGAAAGAATGGGATATTCCTTCCATACCTATCGTACTAAGCGAATGGACAGACATGAAACCACATGAGGTGCAACGCAGCCTGCATGCGGCTACCGACTGGTTTGCCATAAAGAAAGGTACCACCCAGAGTTATACAGAAGCCATAAGGGAAGGCCACTTTAAAACCAAGGTGATCAATGAATGGAAACGCATGAACGCCATGGACGTAAGTGATGTGTATTATAATAAGTTCCTGATCAACGGAGAAAACGAACATGAACATACACAGTTCAAAGCAGGTGATAAGGTAAGGCTGCGTATTGCCAATGGCGGAGCCTCTTCCTATTTCTGGCTTACATACGCCGGCGGTAAAATAACTGTAGTAGCTACAGACGGCAACGATGTGGAACCAGTGGAAGTAGACCGGCTGATCATAGCAGTATCCGAAACCTACGATGTAGTGGTGACCATCCCGGAGAACAAAAGTTATGAATTCCTGGTAACGCCGGAAGACAGGACGGGATCTGCTTCCCTATGGTTGGGCAACGGAGAAAAAGTACCCGCAAAGAAACTGCCAAAGCTGAAATATTTCGCAGGCATGAAGATGATGAACGATATGATGGACATGAAAGGAGACCTGGTATCCATGGAAGGCATGGAAATGCATAACCAGATCATGGATATGAACACCGTGATGTATCCTGAAATGGCAGAAACACCAGATATCGTAACACTCAATTATACCATGTTGCGAGATCCCAAAAAAACCACCCTGCCTCCCGGCCCCGTAAAAGAATTACACTTCACGCTCACCGGGAACATGAACCGCTACGTTTGGAGCCTCGATAATAAAGTGGTCTCTGAAACCGACAGGATCCTCATTAAAAAAGGAGAGAACATCCGGCTAATCTTGTACAACAACAGCATGATGCGCCACCCCATGCACTTACATGGTCACGATTTCAGGGTAATAAACGGGCAAGGCGATTATGCCCCTATGAAAAATGTACTGGACATGATGCCCATGGAAAGGGATACTATCGAGTTCGCAGCCACAGAACCGGGGGGAGACTGGTTCTTCCATTGCCATATATTATACCACATGATGAGCGGCATGGGCAGGATCTTCCGTTACGACAACAACCTGCCCAACCCCGAAATTCCCAATCCCAAACTGGCACAACGCAAGCTATTTGCGGACGACCGGATGGTACATATTATGGGAAGGATTGGGATAGAAAGCAACGGAAGCGATGGGGAGATCATGCTGGCCAATACGAGGTACCGCCTGCAAACCGAATGGCGGGTCGGTTTGCAGAAACATCACGGTTATGAAAGCGAAAGCCATTTTGGACGGTACTTCGGAAAAATGCAATGGCTATTCCCATACGTTGGCTGGGATTTCCGCAATCGCACAATAGAAGACCCATTTGAGAAAAATATCTTCGGGCAGCTACTGACGCCCAGGAAGAACTTATTCGGGCAAACGAATACCAAAAATTTCCGCCAGGTAGTACATGCCGGTATTGAATTTACGCTCCCCATGTTAGTGATCCTGGACGGCTCTGTTGATAGCGAAGGCAAGCTGCGGCTTCAATTGAGGCGGGAAGATATCCCGGTCTCCAAACGCCTGCGTTTCAACTTCTCTGCCAATACAGATAAGGAGTATATGTTCGGGTTCCGGTATATCATCAGCAAATACTTCAACCTTTCCACCCACTTTGATAGTGATATGGGCCTGGGGGCCGGAATAACATTAGTGTATTAAAACCAACCAGGGATATTGGCTGGTGCTGGAAAGCACCACCAGTATCCCATTTTTACCGGAGCGTATAAGTCAGTAACACAATGCCGCTTGGAAACGGCACACACCTTTGCAATTTCAATTGCTGGAACCCTTCCAGGTTGCTGAAAGGAGATTCGCCCTGCCCGATAGCAACAGGATTAACGAACAGGTGTATTTCATCTATCAACTGCTCTTTGAGTAAAGACGCCACAAACGAAACACCTCCATAAACTACCATATCACCACCCGGCTGACTTTTTAGTTTGCTGATCTCCTCTACCAGGTCTCCCGTCGCTATCTCTGTATTATCCCATTCAGACTTCTTCAGCGTTTTTGTGAATACGATCTTTTTCGAGGTAACAATCTTTACTGCGAATTCATGCATGGGGTCATCCGGTTTTTTAAATGTCTCCTGCCAATAGGGGATATAGTCTATCGCTAATTTTCTACCGATAAGAATGGTGTCGGCGGACGCGAATATTCCTGTCACGTACGAATAAATTTCCTCCAGCGCCCAGGTCACCCATTTTTGTTCATCGTTAGGCCCCGCTGAAGCAAAACCGTCCAAAGATACCTGCATTTGCAGCTTCAACTTTCTCATATGTTAGCGTTTGCTTACAAATATATATGTAAGCATTCACTTTCACAACTTTTTCTTATAAAAGCCCCTCCACATACTTCTTAAAGCATTCCAGTATAGCTGTACAGAAAAGCTCCTGGTCCTTCGCCGGCTGGCCCTTCTCCGGTTCAAAAGTTTCCGTGATGGTAGTCCCGGTTTCAGTTTGTGTGAAAATGTTGGTGGCGGTCCGGCCATCTGTAAGCGTATAGCTGATTTCACGGTGATGGTCTACCACATCATAAACACCTGTAAAATCAAAACCGCCACTGCCATCTTTGGCCTCCATCACATAAAGGAAGCTACCACCAACCCGCAGGTCATTTTCCACCCGGGAGGTATGCCAGTCCTCGGAAGGCTGGTTCCAGTTTAGAATGTGGGAAGGCTCCGTCCAGTATTTCCAGACTTCGGCTAAGGGAGCATGCACGAGAATATTCACAGTTATGTTTTCCATACGGTGAAATTACCGTACAGACTGCATGTACATAGGGGGAGAATGTCGCATTTTTAGGGGGAATTTATGCCAAAATCTCCAGCCAGCGGCAAAGAACGGATGGCCATATTACAGCTGCCGCGAGGGGTGATCTTTAATAAGAAAGAGGGCATTGCCCTCTTTCTCAATATATAATGAATCCCTTTTCGATCGAATTGATCTTCCTGAATTTTAAGCGGAACACGCCGATCCCGTTACTGCTGCCGGCAGGATTACTATTCCCTTCAATTGTTTCAATAAAACCATCACTCACCGCTGTTACGATGCCGGTATGCCCAAGTCCGCCGCCATGGTCTTTAATGAAGATGCTGCCAGGTTTGATTAATGAAGGATTATTAATGGCCTGTGCCTTGATAACCTTTTTGCCCTGCGTTTTATTCCAATGTGCCAGGCAACCGGCTGTTTTAAAAACGGGGTTAGCGATACCCAGTTGATCGGCTGCTTCTCTGAAGCACCAGTACACAAATGCCGCACACCAGAAACTTCCCAATGGGGTGTTGGTGCTTTGCAGATAGGCATCCACTTCTTTACCTCTGTTGCTGCCCGGTGGATTTTCCATTACACCTATCTGGCTTGCTGCCACTTCAATAGCTTTTGCAAGCAGATCACTGGGGGCTGTTTCCTGTACCGGCACTACATTGTCGAACAGGATCTCCCAGGTGATAGATCCTATTTTGCCATCGGTTACCAGCGGATTGCCGAACCTGTCACGATGTAAGGCCTGGAACTGTTTTACGGCAGCTGTGGTTTTAGGGCCAAATGTGCCAGTGGCTTCAAAATTGCCGATACCTAATGCGAGTAAACGTTGCTGAATAGCTTTTACGATGGCCCGGTCTGTTTCGCCGGCTTTAATGATCCTTTGGGGGAATTCCATAAATGTTTGATTTCGGGGTTGGAAAATAATTATAGGTCTGGGAACTAACGTCTTACCAAAGATATTAATTAGAAACCGTAATCCCTATCATCACCCCGAAATTACCATCTGTCTGTACCCAGTTCTTTTCCGGCAGATAGGTTCTGGAAACAAAGCCATCCAGGTATAGGGCATTTATGCAACCCATACTTTTGAAGTATGCTGCAAAGTCATAAAAATTAATGGGCTCTTTGGACATCGCAAAGAGCAGCTTGTTCCCAGGCAGGATGCCTACGCCATTGCGTACATTCAGATTAGCAGAGCCTTTTTTGAAAGCGGTATGAATAGCGCCATTGATCAATAACATTGGGCCCGATTGTGTAGCAAGCTTAATCCGATCGGATTCTTTAAAATCGCTTGTCGGGCAGATCCCGGCTTTGTTGGCAGTTGTGATATAGAATACGCCGTTAGGCATAAGGTAAAAATTACCGCTGCCTGATGAGATATTCAGGGGAGATACAATCTTCCGGTCCTGGATAAAAAGCCCAAGCGGCGAATTATCCATTTTATACATGCCGCCGTTAGTGGCGAATACGAGTTTTTGCTGTTTGCGACCCAGGTAATCTTTAAGGTTTTGGATGCTTCCTAACAGCTGTCCCCTTTCATCTTTCCAGTAAAGCCGGATCTCCTGAGTGGCAGGATCTGCGGTATAGCTGATGATATTATCAGGCGTAAACCACCAGGCAAGCAGGGTAAATACAAGATGTTTCATCATTGAACTATTTTTAATAGCGAAGCTGTGCGCATCCATTTTACATCCCGCCGGCTGCTGAAGAAAAAGTACTTAAAGTCCGGTGAAAAATAAGAACAATATTCATAGGTGCTGGTATTGAACAATGTCCCCATACTGCGCACTTCTGACCATTGGCCGTTTGCATCTTTCCGGGCCAGGTAAAGGTCTCCTTCTCCAAGCCCTTCTTTCCGGTCTACGGAAGTATAGATCATAAAATCTTCCTGTTGCGATAAACAGGGATCATGATCAGAATAAGGGGTATTGATCTTAGGGCCAAGGTTTTCCGGCTGGCTGTATTTCCCCTCAACAAGTTTGCTGATATAAAGATCCTCCAGTCCATATCCCCCCGTCCGTGATGAGGCAAAATAGAGATGGCCGCCTGGAGAGAAGGATACATAATACTCCGTACTGTCTGTATTAACCGCCAGCAGATTTTCCGGTGCAGACCATCGCCCATCTGCTAAGGGTTTAACGAACCAGATATCAAAATCCCGCAGGGTGTCCGAGGCTGTTCTGGGAAGGTCTGATATGAAATAAAGATATCCATCAGGCCCGAAGGCAGGGTCTGCCATCGAATAGACGGTATCGTTAAATCCCGCCCTGATGGCTTTCGTCCATTGCTTACCGTCATAATGGGATACATAAATAGTCCATTTCCTGTTCACCGACCGGGTGAAATAAAACGACTGGCCATCGGGAGAGAAGGCCGCATTAAAATCAATGGAATCTGCTCCTGAGCTAACAATGCCTGGCAGAAAGGAAACGATGGAATCTTCAGGAGGCGGAGCTGGATAGTGGATAGATAGGTCCCGCGGGCCTTTGCAAAACGGGATGATCAATAGTAATACCAGAACTTTCTTCATGAGAAGCAGGGTTTATGCTCCCTAAATTACATCAATTAAACCTTTTATCTGTCAGGGAACGAAGGAATGCCAGCAGATCGTTTTTTTCTTCCTCACTTAAGCCCAGTGGTTGGGCCAGTATTGTATCCCTGTCCTTTGCTTTCGTAACGAATTTATCAGGTTCATTATAAAAATCAATTACTTCCCGCAACGTTTTAAACATGCCGTTATGCATGTAAGGCGCAGTGATCGCAACGTTGCGAAGGCCGGGTGTTTTGAATTTTCCCGTTTCTATTTTATCTCCTGATATAGCAGCCCGCCCACTATCATTTAATTCTTTACCATTGAAAAGGCCAATATTCCTGAATTCATTTGTTGTAAGGTCTGGCCCGAAATGGCATTTAACACATTTCCCTTTTCCGTTGAAAAGCTGGAATCCTCTCTTCGCCGCATCGCTTACTGCCTTGGGATCATCCGAGAACTTCCAGTTGTCAAAAGGGCTATTACTCGTTTCCAATGTACGCTCAAAAGCCGCGATGGCGATCGCAAGGTTAGTACTGTTGGGAGGAGCATTAAATATATTCCTGAAATACTGCCGGTATCCCGCATCTGCATTCAGCCTTTGTACTGCTTCTGCAATGGACAAGTCCATTTCATCGGGATTCACAATGGGAGCCAGCGCTTGTTCTTCCAGGCTTTTGGCTCTGCCATCCCAAAAGAAAACACGTTGAGAGGATATGTTCATGGCAGTAGGTGTGTTCCTTATGCCACGCTTGTTTCTGACACCTAAACTAACCGCAGAGGTATCTGCAAAAGCAAAGGCTGGTTTATGGCAACTGGCGCAACTGATGGTCCTGTCCCTTGAAAGGATGGGGTCTGAAAATAACATTTCGCCCAAGGCTGCTTTGTTAGCAGGTTCCTTGCTATTAAAGGAAACCTGCGTAACAAAAAGCACCGTAGTAATAAAGATGATGGTTGTTTTCATCAGAACTATTTTACCCTTCCCATAACAAGCCTGCTCATGCCTGCTCTTCTATTGCTGCAGGTGTCATTCACAGGTTGGAACCGCAGGGAATCGGTCCCGCTGAAATAGTTGATCTTATATACACCTTGCGCACCATCACAGGCGTTATCCGTAAAAGTGAGTATATCACCTTCCAGCGTATATTTACCGGTAACAAATGGTTTCTTATTCACATAACCTTCAAACGTATTGTCCTTTTTAAAGACCAAACCGGTTACATTTCCATTTGGAGCGGGAGCGGATTCCCATCTTCCTGTAAGTTTGTTTTCCCCTATGAACAATAGGGATACGAGAGCAATCAGTACTGTTTTCATGTGTTTATTTTTTTCTTGACCATACAGAGATCACCACCAATACAAAAGTGCCGATCATCAGAAGGAGCCTGATGTTAAAAGCCTGGATCACTTTTATCTTTATCTGCTGCACATTAGCAGGCAGGTTATTCAGGTCCCAGCTTTGTATAAGCCTGTTAAGTGGGTGATTTACATTGAGGGTGAATGCGATGTCCCCTACTGCAACAAAAAAGGCAGACAACATCAGCCAGAAGGAGGGAGACCGCCATTCTTTAAAGAGCAGGATGGTGCTGATCATAAGGGAACTTAAAAGGAGCGGGCCAAATACAGGCATCCTCGCGCCCATGAAATTATCTATCTGTTGCCAGTATTCCGCAAAGCTGCGGTCGCTTAGTTTCACCATAGCCGGGTTGCCTCCCATGGCCGTAAAAAATCCAATACCTCCGGAAAGGCCGGATAAGAAAATGGTGATGCTGAGGCTTAACTCAATCCATTTGCTATTCATTATTTGGGGGTTTTATTTACAGTATTTAAGGATCAATGCTTTGTCAACTCCTTTCCGCTTTGCTTTTTTAGCCAGATAGGAGAGCAGAGGCCTAAGCACAGAAAAGAACCCACTTGGATATGAGTTTCCCATATCCATGATCAAAGCAGCTGCTATCAGGCTTTTAGGCATTCCTTTTTTATCGGTCCGCCCATCTGTTGCCAGTCCATAGGCAATCCGCAACGCATGTTCCATTCCTTCATGCCCCGGGCTGAACTTTATATGGAAAGTGATCTCCTCTGTACCTGGATTGAAAAAATTATGTACTTCTCCGATGGGTACCGTATATTCTTCTCCCGGTTCCAGGTAGATCTCTTCATGACGCAGCCGTAATCCCAGGATGCCTTTTACGGCAATGAACGTTTCTGTGAATGCCGTATGGTAATGTGGCGGGTTCCCGCCTCCGGGCAATAATGTCAGTTCTCCCAGTGAGAATTCGTGGCCGGTTTCTGCTGATGTTTTAAGGAACGTGACGGTGTCCTTGTAAATGGGGTTAATGATCGTTCGTTGCATAGTTCTCGTTTGTTTTTTTGGGGTGTACCAAACCTGCGGGCAGACAGCGCCCTGTTATCTTTTACGCCGTCTGCCGTGCAGGCGTGGTTTTCTATACCTAACCTTCCATGCACAAAATTACCGGTGGAACAAGCCCTGTACAATGGTATATTTATACCATCCCCATATCCCCAGGTTTGGGGATTGCCGGGGAAAAACAATGGGGATAGTTTTGTTTTTTCCGGAAGGACCTACTTATTTATAAAACTTCAACCGCGACCCCATGCATACCCCACTTTCTCTCGCAAGGAGAACAAACAACATTATTGCATATGTGACAAACCCTGCTCGTTTGGAGCAGGAAGACATTCATGAGGAGATCATGCATACCCTTCAGAACCTTCAGAAGATCTTCCCCAGCTGGGTGATCTGTACCTGCAGGTTCATGCACCAGGGCTTTTTCTATGTAAGCGATAACGCCCGCGAGCTGCTTGGTGTGGACACGGCATCGCTGGCAAACGCTTTGGAGGTAGAGGCATATTTCAGCCGCATGCACCATGCAGATATCGAAGATTATAGCAGAGGCCTCCAGGTTGTAAGTGAAATATACCAGGAGGAAGATCCGGAGGAGCGCCATAAACTTCGTTTCGTATTTAACTACCGGATGCGTCACCCGGACGGCAGATATATTCATCTGCATGATGAAAAGGCCATGCTTCGCATCAGGGATAATTTGAGCCTCTACTATATGTTGCTTCGTGATATCAGTCACGAAACACCTTTTACAGGCGTTAAAATGACCTGTTATAAGGAAGGGAAAAAGCTGAGCGGATTTAACGCATCTGCCGAAGCAGCCAGCCAGCTTTCTCCAAGAGAGCATGAACTATTGCCGCTGATGAAACAGGGGTTTTCTACCAAAGAGATCGCAGGAATACTGGGTATCAGCCACAACACAGTTCGCAACATGAGGCAGAAGTTGTTTCAGAAGTTCCAGGTGAACAATGCCATTGAGCTCCTGAACAGATCTGCTGTTATGGATGCCCAAGGCTTCCCTTCAACTTAAAATCCGGATGCCCGCATTGCCACAATGCAAATGCAATTACATCCGTATACCTTTCCGCTGCGATCACTTTATCCTCCGTACGGTGCCCGGCCCTGTAATTAACAGACAGCAACACTGGTTTACCGGATGTGGATGACTGTTGCAATGCTGCAGCAAACTTAGCCGTTTCCCATGCTGCGACCCGAGGATCGTTCATGCCCACTGTAGTAAGAACAGCGGGGTACGCCACTCCTTTTTTAACATGATGGTAACTATCCATTTCCAATAGCCCCAGGTATTCTGTACTGTCTTTGATTGTACCAAATTCTCTTGCATTATTAGGGCCATTGGGAGCCAGTTCAGCGCGTAGCATATTATTCAATCCCACTTCACTGATACCAGCTGCAAAAAGGTCCGGCCGTTCTGTAATTGCACGCCCAACCGTGATGCCACCAGCGCTGGCGCCATGTGCAGCTATCCGTTTAGAAGAAGTATATTTTTTATCAATAAGATACTCCGTGCAGGAGATAAGATCTTTCCATGTATTAGGTTTGGTGTTCTTAAATCCTGCCTGTCGCCAGGTATTCCCTTTTTCTCCCCCGCCACGTACATGCGCAATGGCTACCACCATACCTTTATTGACCATGGCAATGAAGGCGGGATGAAAGAAAGGACGTGTACTGATGCCATAACTCCCATATCCACTGACCAGGCAGGGGGCTGTGCCGTTTTTCCTTACATCTTTCCTGTAAAATATGGAGAGCGGTATCAGAACACCATCATGCCCTTCAGCGTTTACTTCTTCCACTATAATATCTTCACTGCCGGGAATAGGAGTGCCTGTTTCAAAACTGCTCCTGCTCAAACGAACCTGCTCATCTATGTCAAATTTGGTTGGAGGCATCACCCAGGAGGAGATCTCTACAATGCAATCGTTCCTGAGTGGATTGGTAAGTGTTACATTGATGGTGCCTTTTAGGGGAAGGGGAATAGCAGATAGTTTTCCGCTGGCTATATCATATCGCCGCAAAGTATTGTTTACACCATCCGAATAAGTGAGCAGCAGATGATCTTTGCTCATGCTTACCTTTTCCAGCGGTTGTGTGTTTTCCGGTATGATCACTTTTGCATGCTGCACATCAGGGATTGTAACACTTGTTTGCATTACCCTGAAATTATCTGCGTTCTGATGGGATAGGAAAAAGATCTGATCTCCTTTGAGGTGGATACTTTTAATGCCATCTTCGATCTTTGTAACCTGTTTCCAGTGTATCTGCGATTTGAACATTTCAGATACAGGCGCAATGAATGATTTAAATTCATCCAGCACAGAGCCCGCATAAGCGATCATATACCTGTTATCATCCGAAATATCCATCCACAGTATATCCCGTGGCTCAAGGTCTATACCCGGAGCGGTGGCTTTTGAGAAGATCTCCCGGTCCCTGCTTTCATCTGTTCCTATGGTGTGATAGAACACTTTTGTGTGAAGCAGCATATTACTGTCATTCACATTATCGCTGATATTCCTGGTGTAGAGGAACCCCTTATTATCATTCGTCCAGCGGGATATGCCGAACCAGGATGGATACAGCACTTCGGGAAAGAGTTTTTGCGTCTCCACTTCAATGATCCGGATTGCAGATAATTCTTTTCCATTCTCACATAAACCGAAGGCCAGTTTCTTCCCATCATCCGATGGAAGGAAGAACGTAACCTCTATACTTTTTCCCATGGAGAAGGTACCCGGATCAACCAGGAGCTTTTCTGTTCCATTTCGGCCATCCCGGTAACAGATCACAGGTACGGGTAATTCCGGGTTTTCCTTTTTGTAAAAGAAGCGGTTGCTCCTTTCATAGATCTCTGCATTACTCGTTAATCTGCCGGGTCTGGACAGGTTATACAATTGCAATATCTCTTCCCGCAATGCAGCTCTTCCTGTTATGCTATCCAGCCATTGATGCGTGAGCGCACCCTGCGCTTTAAACCATTGCTGTGTTTCCGCATGGCCCATATCTTCCAGCCAGCGGTAAGGATCTGCGATCGTTGTACCGAAATAATTATCAGTTACTGCTACCTGTTTGGTAGCGGGGTATTTGTATTGGGCACTAACAACAGCGCAGGGAAGCACCCAGGCTACTACAATAAAAAAACGTTTCATCATACCCAAAACTACTATGGGTACAAAGTGTGATCAATAGTAGATTAGTACCATCAGCTTTCCCGCTTTTCATGCAGCAGCATATTCACTGCATGATCAAGAGATCCTGCCCGTTGTACTTCACCGGCATTTACAAAATAGATCTCGTCTGCATTCTCAATTGTATTTAACCGGTGTGCAATGATCACACGGGTAGTTTCTGCAGGCAGGTTCTTTAGGATGTTTTCCAGTAATTGTTCTGTTACTGTATCAATGTTGGCAGTAGCTTCATCCAGTATCAGTAGTTCTGGTTTCCGCAGGATGGCACGGATAAAAACAATCAGTTGTTTCTGTCCGAGGCTGATGGCATCGCCACTGGCCAGCACTGGTGTTTCCAACCCATTTTCAAAACGGGATAACAGGCTGTCCAGGTTGGATTCCCCTAACACGGCAATCAGTTGCTCATTAGAATGATCTTTATATTGTTCATTGCCATAAAGGATATTATCGCGAATGGTGCCACTGAAGAGGAAAGGCTCCTGCAGAATGAAACCTATCTTCGCACTGCGTTCTGAAGGTTCATAGGTACGGAGGTCTTTTCCATGCAGTAATACAGTACCCTGCGTAGGATCATATAACCTGGCCATTAAAGAGGCCGTAGTAGTTTTACCGCCACCGGTAGGTCCTACGAATGCATAAGTTTTACCGCGTTCCAGTTGAAGATTTACATGATGCAGCACGGCCTTTCCATCCGGGTAAGCAAAATGTACATCCTGGAAGGATAGTACAGCGCCATTGCCGGTAATGCTTTTAGCAGCAGGCAGTGTTTCCAGGTTGGATTCCATGGAAAGTATTTCCGCTATCCTGTCCCAGCCAGCCAGCGCTACCTGGAAGTTGGCCCATAAGGCCGCCAGCTGACGGATAGGGTTGTAGAAATTGGTCACATAAGCAAGGAAGCTGATCAGCAGCCCCACAGTGAAGTCTCCTGCTGATATCATATAAATACCATAGACCAGTACGGTCATTTGCGCAATATGTGCAGAGAACCCAAACACCGGCATAAAGATATTATTAGCCAAACCTGCCCCAATGGCTGTTTTATAGTTCTTAACGTTCGCTTCTTCAAATCGTTTCCTGAAATAGTCGCGGCGGTTGAAAGCAATGATCACCTTGAAATTATTCAGGCTTTCCTGTATCTCGGAACTCAGGCCACCGGTGCTTTTCATATTATCTGCGTTCCTGCGTCTTACCCAGGGAGAGATCAGCCGGGTAAAAACCAAAAGTAGTAATGCTGGTACTAAAGACGCAGCACCTAAACGGAAATTGATAGACAGCAGGAAGATACCTGCACCCACCATCATAAAGATACTGCTGGAAAACTGTATCAGCGACTGCGAGAAGAACTGGTTCACTTTTTCCGTATCGTTATTGATGCGGGAAATTAGATCGCCGGTTTTATTCTGGTTAAAGAAAGCCACAGGCAGTTCCTGCAATTTTCCGAAAACGGCGTTGCGCAGATTGTATAACATGCGCTGGCCAATACTGCCCATCAATCTGCCCTGCAGGTAATTGGCGCCGAATGCGATGAGGTACATCACCAGCAAGATGCCACAGATCACCAGTACCCCGGAGTATTGTTTGTTCTGAATGTAATGGTCGATCGTATACCCTGCGAGTACGGGGCCTGAAAGGTTTAGCACTGAACTCACCATCACAGCCAGGAATGCACGCAGCAGGTTTTTCTGCTCTGCACCCAGGAACTGGTAAAGCTTTTTCAACGCTGCCCACGACTTAGGTTTCTTCGAAGGGTCGTTGTTTGGTTTATTCAGGTTGTAATTCATAATGGCTTGTACTGCGTTGTGATTGATAGATCTGCACATATTCAGGGCAGGTTTGCATCAGTTCGGGATGTGTGCCTTTAGCCACCAGTTCTCCTTCCATCAGCAATATGATCTGATCATACTGCTCTACATCCGCGATCTTTTGTGTAACAGAAAGCAACGTGATCCCGGGGTAATTACGTGCTACATTTTCCAGGATATGTTGTTCTGTGTTTTTATCCACCCTGGCCGTGAAATCGTCCAGCAATAATATTTTCGGTTGAATGGCCAGTGCCCGTGCCAGCATAATGCGTTGCTTCTGTCCACCGGAAAGACTGGTACCCCGTTCAGAAACGATCGTGTTCAATTGTTCAGGAAGGGATAGTACAAAATTTTTCAGTGCGGCTGTTTCGATCGCCTTATCCATCGCTTCTTCCGTAACGTTTTCATTAAACGCGATGTTCTCCCGCAGGCTGATATTGAAAATGATGCTGTCCTGGAATACCAGCCCTACCTGCTGATGTAATGTTTCTTTCTTGTATTCGTTGATATCCCTGCCGTCATAAGTGATCCTGCCGGAACCTGGTTTCACCAGGTTGGTGAGCAGATACAGTAATTGTGTTTTACCGGCTGCAGTAGGACCAATGATCGCCGTTCTTGATCCGGCCTTGATGGAAAAGGAAACATCTTTCAGCACAAACTTTTGCCCATACTGAAGAGAAATGTTCTCCAGGGCAATATCTCCTTTGAGTGTATCTGTAAGCGTACCCGGTTCAACAGGGTCTGGTGTGGACAGTATACTTTGTATACGTTGATAAGAAGCGCCCGCCTGTGCAATCACATTGCTCATGAAACCAATTAATATGATCGGGAAAATGAGCATGGATAAATAACCGTTAAATGCAGCAAGGTCACCCAGGCTCATAGTACCCGTGATCACAAAGTGACCACCCAGTGCCAGGATAGACAGGGTAGCCATACTCGCTGAAAACCAGATCACCGGTATCAGTAACGAAAACAGGCGCATAATGGAAAGACCTATGTTTCGTGCATCCTTGCTCGCTACCATGAATTTGTCGTACTCCGGCTGCTGTGCATTCAATACCCTTATGAGCGCTGCTCCCAGTATACTTTCTGTGATCACCCTGTTCAGCCAGTCTATTGCTTCACGCCCTTTCATATACAGGCCCCTTACTTTTTTCAGGATCAGGTAAAATGCCGTACCGATCATGGGAATGATCATCAATACAACCAGTGCCAGTGCCCAGTCTATCGTAAACAACAATATACTGGCACCAATGATAATGAACAGGGAAGAAGCGATGGACACAATGGCCATCGATACGAACATCTTGATGGAATCTATATCTGCCGTGAAGTTCGTCAGCAAACGGGAAGGATTGGTTTCCTGTATGTAGGCATAACTCTGCCGGGAGATCCGTTCACTCAGCCGGGTACGCAGGTCCCTGGCTACCAGCTCTGAAGCATAGGTTTGCACCAGGCTTTGCAGCCAGGCAAAGATGAACACAAAGATCCCTGTCAGCGAGAATTGAATGATGATCGTTCTCAGCGTCAGCTGCCCTTTTTCTATAGCATCTATGCCATGAGAAATGATCTTTGGGATCACCAGGTTCAGACCATTGCTGAGTATGGCCAATAGAATAAGGAGTATGATCAGCTTTTTATATGGCTTCACAAGCCCCATCAGCCCGGGAGGCTTTTTGTGGGCATGGTCTTTTCCGTTAGCTTTTTTCATTTGATCGGACGGTTGTATGGACGAAGGGGGAAAAAAATGGGTTTAAAGTTCGTGAATTTTTACGGAAAAAGGCAGTAAAATGACGTACAGGCTTGGTAAAATGACCAGTCCCATTAGTAAATCTTATCTTTAGCCCCGATGAAATTAGCCATTACAGACCCAAAAACCGGTGGCGACCTCCTGTTGCTGACAGATGAACAGGATTTTGACCGCCTTTTTTATACGCGCGACCGGCTGAAGAAGTATTTCACGATAGCCTGGAACTGCGGTGAAAAACAAACCGTTACCATAGACGGTGAAGAACACGATTTTAAGTCCCATACCATCATGCCCCTGATGTTCGACCAGTCCTTTTACTTTGAACGGGCGGCAGATATCATAGCCTGGCAGTTTAACCGTGAATTCTATTGCATTGTTGACCATGATGCAGAAGTAAGCTGTGTAGGGTTTTTATTCGGCATGGCCAATCCGTTATTTATACACCTGGATGAAGAGGCGCAGTATAAAATGCAGTTGCTGCTGGATATTTTCAAAGAAGAATTGAGAACGAAGGATAATATACAAGGTGAAATGCTGATGGTATTGCTAAAAAGACTGATCATTATGATCACAAAATGGGCAAGATCAGAGCATATCCCTGATCCCAGGTTACATGACGAGCGGCTGGACCTGTTCCGGAAGTTTAACTTACTGGTGGAGGGGAGCTTCCGCTCAGAGCATTCCGTGAATTACTATGCCCAATGTTTGAATAAGTCTCCTAAAACATTAGCCAATGTTTTTGCGTTATACAATCAGCAAACCCCATTACAGGTGATCCAGGGAAGGATCATCATAGAAGCTAAACGGTTATTATACTATACCAAAAAGTCCGTGAAGCAGATCACCTACGAGCTGGGTTTCGAAGATCCGGCCTATTTCAGCAACTTTTTCAGGAAACATACGGCTTTATCCCCCCTCGAATTCAGGAACAAGGATGGGAACGGGAAATAATTACAATACTCCGGGAAGTATCCACATTTTTCAAGACCCTTTCCCATCGCACCTTTGTATTGTTGATGCAGCATAAAAACATCAGCACCTGAAAAATGAAAAACATATTAAAGAACGGCATTTTCGCCACCCTGACTATCTTATTCTCTATTCTTGCTTCTGCAACTATCACTAAAGCACAAGCCGTAAAAAATGTAGTATTGGTACATGGAGCATTTGCCGATGGCTCCGGATGGAAACCCCTTTATAATGTACTGGTCAAAAAAGGGTACAATGTAACCATCGTACAGAATCCATTAAGTTCCCTCGAAGATGATGTGGCCGCAACGAACCTGGTATTGGATAAGCAGGATGGACCGGTTATACTGGTAGGCCATTCATGGGGCGGTGCTGTAATTACCGAAGCCGGCAATCACCCTAAAGTGGCAGGCCTGGTTTATGTAGCCGCTTTTCAGCCTGACAAAGGTGAAACTGCATTACAGTGGTTGCAAACAGCCCCTCCGGCTCCTGAAAATGGCGTACTGGCCCCAGACGATAAAGGCATTGTTTACTATGATAAAGCTAAGTACCATGCAGGTTTCTGTGCAGATATCCCTAAAGCAGATGCTGATTTTATGTATGCCTCCCAGGGTGCTTTTTATGCAAAAGGTTTTGCTACCCCTATTACTAAAGCCGCCTGGAAAGACAAACCTACCTATGGTATAATAGCTACGGAAGATAAAAGTATCGCCCCTGAAATTCAACGTAACATGTACAAAAGGTCCAATACAAAGGTAACAGAGGTAAAGGGCAGCCATGTGATCTATATATCCCAACCGGCCGCAGTGGCGAAAGTAGTAATAGCAGCCGCCACTAATAGCAAGTAAATTCATTGCCAGATTCTTCCCGCAAAAATATTATCTTGTTGCTCCTTGCCAAAGGGGCAACATTGATAATTAAATAGAGTTCATATGCGTAAAGAAATCCTTGTAGTGAGCATGAGTTGCTTAACCCTCCTGGGTTCGGCAGCGTCAGTACTGGCAGAGGGCAGATCGGTATCTGTTACAGCACAAAACCCTGCAGATTCCAAAGACCTCATAGGGCGTTGGGACATCACAATCGATCAGGATGGAAAACCAGCTCCCTCCTGGCTGGAAGTAAAACTTTCAGGCAACCGCACCCTGGTGGGTTATTTTGTAGGTGTTTCCGGAAGTGCCCGTCCTGTAGCGAAAGTGAATTTTGATAACGGTAAGTTCAGTTTCGCCATTCCGCCACAATGGGAAGGCGGTAACCAGGATTTTGTGATCGAAGGAGCATTAGCCGGCGCAGGCATCGAAGGTACCATTACTACCAGCGAAGGAAAGAAATACAACTGGAAAGGAGTGAAAGCCCCCTATCTGAAAAGAACTGCCGCACCGGTTTGGGGTAAAGCCATTAACTTATTCAATGGAAAAGACCTCGCAGGTTGGAAAGCATTGGGTAAGAATCAATGGGAAGTAAAGAATGGTGTACTCACCAGTCCTCATTCAGGCGCTAACCTCATCTCTGAGCAAACCTTTAACGACTTTAAATTACACGTAGAGTTCAGGTACCAGAAAGGAAGCAACAGCGGTGTTTATTTAAGAGGCCGTCATGAAGTGCAGATAGAAGATAGTCCTGCTGATGCACATCCTTCCAGCGTATTGTTCAGTGGCGTATACGGTTTCCTGGCCCCCAGCGAAATTGCAGCACTCGGTCCTGACAAATGGCAGAGCTATGATATCACCCTTATTGGCCGGATGGTAACGATTGTGGTGAATGGAAAAACCGTTATCAGTAACCAGGAGATCCCAGGGATTACAGGTGGAGCATTGGATAGCAACGAAGGAGAACCCGGACCTATCTACATACAGGGAGATCACGGTCCTATTGAATTCAGGAAGATAGTGATCACACCCGCTAAATAATAAAAAGCCCCCGGGAATTGATATACCCCGAAAAGTGTCTAACTTTTTGGGGCACTCCAAAATCTCCCGGGGCTTTTTTATTAACGTACAAGTACATTATACCGGACCACCGTGACCCTGTTGGCATAATAGGCCTTAGCAATTTCTTTAATAGCATTCACCCTTTGTTTCTCCAGTTCTATTTCCTGGTTTTCCCTTTTCTCCACTTTTGAAGAGATCTGTGCGATCAACTGTTTTACTTCCGGGTAACAGCTGGAAGATGGATCTATCTGCGCTAATGCTCCCTGCGCTTCTTCATAATTATTGGTAGCTATAGCAGACTTTGCCCGCGTGATATTTTTGGCACATAAAAGCGTCTGGTATTTTTTATATACTTCCAGGGATTTCTTCTGTGCTTCCTGGTAACAATTGCCTGCAGCATCAGGGATGGATTGAAGGATACTTAAGGATTGCTCATAATCGTTCTTCGATGCCAGGGTGCCTGCCTGCTGGATCATAGACCCACACTTTTCAGCATAGTAATTCAGGACCTTATTTTTGGTAGCTGCGATAAATTGTTTGTATGATTCGTCTGCCACTTTGATCTGGCTGAAAGCATTACTGATAGCCTGCGACTTATTGCTGCCGCTACCTTTTATCTTTTTTGAAAAGGTATTGAAAACAACATTCGTGCTTAACTGCTTTACAAACAGCGAGAGTTCCAGGGTAGTAATGTTCAGGTTCTGCATACCACCTTCCACAACACCGGATTCTTCAATGGTTATAACCGGGTAGATCACCAGGTCGTTCGTTTGGCCAATAGCGGCTTCATTGGAATTGTTTACGATCTGTGTGATCTTGGATTCCAGTTTCTGGATCTGTGCCAGGGTAAGATCGCCGGAAGGTTCCGGCATGATGGTCCATAGCGTAAGGCTGGGACTCTGGGATTGCGCCTGGTGCGAACTTAACTGGGAGAAAAATGCAATCAGCAAAGCCGCTTTTATAAATATTTTCATAGGTGCATGTTAGTTAAGCGTGATATAAAGGGTACTGCCCTTTATTTCTTTACTGGGCGTAAGCCCAACCGATCTAAGGTAGTTGGAAAGTTGCAGCGCATACCTGGTGGTACTCACGCTGTTCCCGTTCTTATCCCTTAAAGGGATTTTAACCTCATCAAAGATGATCTTTGAGCTGGTTACTCCCTGTATATGATAATTACTATTCACCGTATTGTTGGAAACCCATTCTTCCAAAAGGTCTGACAAAGCGGTTTTATCTGTTCCTATCGGAGAGGTCATATTAACAGCAGCACCTTCGGCAAAGGAAATGTCAATTAACAGAGAACGGCCTTTCTTTTCAATTTCAGTGAACTTGGCATTCATCGTTTCCGTGAATTCATCAATGCATTTTTCCACTGCCTTAGAAGCCAGCCGTCCGATATCGTCTGTAAAGAATTTGCCTGAACTGCCTACTTTATTGGAGAGGGAATTGCCCGTAGATACTTCATAGGAGGAGAGAATAACATTCACGCTGGAACCGGAATTGTCCTTTTTACCATCTACTTCAGTGATCACATATATATCGCAGCCGGACATTTCAATGATCTTGGTTTTTATATCCGTTTGATTATCCGAGTTGAAGAGCTGGTTATCCTTCGCTGCTTTTAGTTTGCCTATAAAGTCAACAGTGGTATATCCTTTGTTATCAAAACCTTCTTTTACTTTCGTTATCGCTATCCGCCTGTTCACATCTTCATCCAGCACAGTTCTGATGTCTTCTCCTTCTTTCGTGAATGGTATCACCATGATCCTGGGTTGCGTCTGTGCAACTCCCAGGGAAGTAATAAACGAAAGGAAAAAAACTGCCAGTGTTTTTTGCATATACTATTCGTTTATGATTTCGCATTTCAATTTAGCATTCCCTTCCATCTTTTTGGCAATGTCTGCACCACCTTCCGTTACTGTGCAGATGGAGAAGTTTTCATCCTCAACCTTCGATACCACTATCTTTCCGATCTGCTTTTTCCTGGTGAGCTTTTTACCGTCCACTACCAATTCCGTTGCTTCATACACTTTAAACTGATTGCTTTCTGATACGCCGGTACCACTACCGCCGGATATCAATACTTTGACTGCTTCACCTGCACCACTTTTCTCTTCAATAGATGCAATGGAAGCCACGATCTTAAAGTTATCCTTGATGAATTTTTCGATCTGTGGTTTAATTTCTTTCAACGCATCCTCAAAGGCAGTTTTACCTTTTGAAGTAGCGCTAAAGCTATTGGAAGCCATGATCTCTCCCGTGGCTACATCTACCACTCTTGTATTGAATGCTATTTCAGCAATGTTGGAAGTGGTCATGCCCACAACCGGGATGCTCACCTGCTTGGTTTCAGCTTTTGCTTTTGAAATATTTCCAAGCACAACATATTGCGCACCGAGGGATTTGGATTGTTCAATTACCTGGCCATCTATGAAGTCTTCATCTTTCTGCAGGTTCTTTTCAGACTTTAACTGGTCCATTTTCTCCCGTTCAACCAATGAGAACCTTTTGGTTTTCAGAAAGGCATCGGCAACGGCATCCTGGATAGCAGTATTATACTCAGAAGAATTATTGCTCCGGGAATAACCATAGCTATCTTTTTGAGCGGAACTTTTGAATGGAACGATGCCGATAAGTGTCTTATTCTGGGCATAGGAAGTGCTGCAGATGGTGAATAATGTTACCATCAGGGTAATAGGCTTTATCATATGGGTTGCTAAATTATCTAGTTAATCGTTTTTTAGGTATAAGGGATTCAAATTTCAGCACTAAGATATGATAAATATTTTAATTGTATATATGTTTTATCGCACTGGATAAGGCCCTTCGGAAAACCCTTCCGCATGATACCCTTTTGCCCCGATGATCTTTGCCAGGGGGCTTCTTATTCCATCGCCGGACCTTAGTTGTTCCAGGATATACCTGAAATCGTACTTCGGCTGCCAACCCAGTTCCTTTCTTGCTTTATCATTCACATATACCCTGTCTATACCCGGGAAGAACTTCCAGCCATATTGTGCATATACTGCTGCATAATCAGGGAACAAACCTGCCAGTACTTTTGGGGCATCGGTCCGTAATGCCGCCAGGTGTTCCGGTAAAAAAGGAGTTGTGGCACTGATGATATATTTCCCGAAACCGATCTGCTGGGCACATTCCGCTGCCAGCAGGTGTGCAC
This sequence comes from Chitinophaga niabensis, assembly GCF_900129465.1. Classification (NCBI taxonomy): domain Bacteria; kingdom Pseudomonadati; phylum Bacteroidota; class Chitinophagia; order Chitinophagales; family Chitinophagaceae; genus Chitinophaga; species Chitinophaga niabensis. Next base: position 1,864,765 of record NZ_FSRA01000002.1, read on the forward strand.
TCACGGCATCTTCAATATCCACACGGCGGGAGAGGTATTCATTGGCTTTGAGATTTTCATCCGTGTAAGTATCCCGTGCATCTTTATGATCATCTTCTTCCGGAAAGAACCGGGATGTTCTCAAAACAATACAGGCCAGCCCCTGGTTCCTGTGGAATAACTGGCAAAGGTCTTCTGCCGCTGCTTTTGTTACGCCGTAGATATTTTTGGGAACAGGTGTAACTGCTTCCGTTATCCATGCTGCCGGATCTCCGGCGGGAGGTACCAGTGCATCGCCAAAAACACTGGTGGTGCTGGTGAAGATAAAACGTTGCACACGCGCTGTAATGGAGGCTTCCAGCAGGTTGAGCGTACCTGTTATGTTAGTATCAATAAAATCCTGCCTGCTATGGGTGCCAACATGGGGTTTATGCAAAGTGGCCGCATGAAATACCGTTTGTATACCTTCCATGCAACGGTTCACAAAAGCAGGATCGGCAATGGAACCAACATGTGTGGTGAATGGGGAAGGGAGTATATCTATACTCACTACTTCGTATTGCAGATCTCTTAATGTGCGGACCAGCGCTTCGCCCAAATGCCCTGCGCTTCCGGTGACTAAAACTTTCATAAAGCAAAATTAACCACGTTTCAGGGGAATTTTAGGACATTTGTCCCATTTACGGTATGATCAGGAAAAATCTGCAACTACTTCAGTTAACAGAAGCGATGGAAGGTAAAACCACCCTGCGTAGTATCAATGCAGGGCAGCGGTTCATTCACCAGGATGAGCAGTTAACTCATGTGTACATCATTAAGACCGGCATCGCCAAATGTTTTATTACAGAGGAGAACGATAAAGATTATATCCTTGAATTTTTGGGTGAAGGCGAGGTATTGGGTGAAATTGAAGCCATCAGAAAGCAGAAGACCATCTGTTCAGTAGAAGCTGTTACGCCACTCACGGTTCATGCCATGAGCCATACGGAGTTCCTGCATAGCATCTATACTATGCCTGATCTTAACCAGGTTATGCTGGAACTCCTGGCCACCCGCGTCGCCAATTCATCTATCAAAAGTGCCAGGCAGCAATTGTATGCTTTGTCTGAAATACTCCCACAGTTATTGGCTATGCTGGATGCACAGCATATTACTTTCACCAAGCAGGACCTGGCGGGGTATATGGGCATTTCAGTCAGAAGCCTGAACAGGTTGTTGCAGGAGTTATAAAGGATGATTGGTGCGCGATACCCAATTGGGCACATCGTATTTGCTCTGCCGGAGTAACATGTTCAATTGTGCTGTATGATGCTGTATCCCACAATTCATCCGGGCAGGCCAGCAATGCATTTTCCAACATATCTATAGAGGCGCCGAATTGTTGCCATAGTGCTTCTTTCATGATCTTGATCCCAGGTATTGTTTTAAAACTATGGCATGGTTATGTTCGGGGTCTTTTGTGGCAAAGATCAGGGTGATCTTCTTTTTATCCTTGTGCCGTTCGAGAAAATCCCCCACTGCTGTATTCTGCTTCAACTCTGCCAGGTACTTTTTCTCAAAATCTGTCCACGACATATCGTTTTGATGGAACGAAGTCCTTAACGGGCCGGAAGGGGCCAGGTCTTTTGCCCATTCATCTATAGCCGCTTTTTCTTTTGTAAAACCACGGGGCCATAACCTGTCCACCAGTATCCTGAAGCCATCAGTTTTCGATGGTTCTTCATAGATGCGTTTTATTTTAATGTCTGGCTGCATAAGTACTGTTTAAGTTACGATATTTAGTTATTACTTTTAGCCCCGGGTATCAAGCATGCATGAACAAACGGACATAGAGCGGGAATGGCTGATAAAACTCTCCAGGGGCGATGGATCTGTTTTTCGTGAACTTTTCGACCATTATCACCCATTCGTTTATTCTTTCGCATTACGTATGACGGAATCAGATCCGATTGCCAAAGATGTAGTGCAGGATGTATTTGTGAAGATCTGGGTCAACCGGGAATCCCTCCATGCCATTGAAAACCTCCCCGCTTACCTCAACCGCATGACCCGCAACCTTGTATTGAACGGCATGAAACGCAGGGCCCATGAGGAAAGCCTGATCCGTGACCTGTTCCCCGCCGGCAACGAACGCAATTCTACCGAAGATGCTACCCTGGCGAAAGAGTTGGAAGCCCTGCTGCATCGTGCCATTGACCATCTCCCGGGTCAGCAGCAAAAGGTCTACAGGCTGGGCCGCATGAAAGGTCTGAAACATGAAGATATCGCAGAACAGCTGCAGATCTCCAGGGAAACTGTTAAGAAACACATGATGGCGGCCGTTCGCAGTGTAAAGGACTACTTGCAGGAACATGGCGGCCCTATTGGATTGCTGGCCATTTGCCTCCTGAAATTGTACCGCTGAATTTTTTTTCTTCCCCACTACCCCTTCCTTCCTTTTCGTTTGTCAATACAGTAAACAGGCCTGAATAATATGCAAAACGAAAGATGGGATTATCTGCTCGGACGTTTTTATGATAAAACCTGCACGCCGCAAGAGCGTGAGGAATTAATGGAGGCCCTGAGGAACGCCATTCCCGGCGAACCCAATGATATGCTGCTGGATGATCTGATGGCTAAACATACCGTGGATGTTACACTGGAGCCGGCAGACGCGGAAGAGATCTATCAACGGATCAAACCAACTATTCCCGTTAAGAGAAATATGCGCTGGTGGGCTGCTGCTGCTATTTTGCTGATAGCCGGCAGTGCCGTTTATTTCCTGTTACCGGAGAAACAACAACCTGCGCAAACAGCAAAGATCGATGTGGCGCCGGGTACGAATAAAGCCATCCTTACATTAGCGGATGGTTCACAGGTTGCGCTGGATAGTACAGGCAGCCAGGTGCTGTTGCAGGGGAAAACTGCTATCAGCCAACAGGGAGGAGAACTGGTATATAATGCAAAAGAAGAGCTGGAGCCGGTATACAATACCCTCTCCACGCCAAAAGGAGGGCAGTTTAAGATCACGCTGCCGGATAATTCTGTTGTATGGCTGAATGCGGCTTCTTCCATCCGTTTCCCCACTGTTTTCATAGGAAACGAAAGAAGCGTGGAAGTAAGGGGGGAAGCCTATTTCGAAGTGAGCCACGATGCTGCTAAACCTTTTAAGGTGAGGCTCTATGATAATACAGAAGTGAAGGTACTGGGCACACACTTCAACGTAAATGCCTACCAGGATGAGGAAAGTATCCAAACCAGCCTGCTGGAGGGTAAGGTGGAAGTAACACAGGGAATGGAAAAAGTAACGCTCAGGCCAGGCCAGCAGGCGAGAGGCATCATAGTGAGAGACCTGAGTACAATGGAAAAAACACAGGTGATCGCCTGGAAGAATGGTGTCTTCCATTTTGAACAGAAAGACCTGGCAGAAGTAATGCGCCAGCTTTCACGCTGGTATAATGTAGACGTAATATATAAAGGAGCCATACCACGCAGGACCTTTGGCGGGGAGCTGTCGCGCAGCCTATACCTCTCTGATATCGTGGAAGTAATGCAGGTGATGAAAGTAAACGTGAGGATCGAGGAAGGAAACAAGCTGGTCGTAATGCCGTAACAACCAAAAGGAATTTATCAGAAAAAAGCCGCCCCGGGTGCAACCGGAGCGGCAGGTCGTCTGGTCAATAGAATAGAAAAAGTCTGGGTAAGACTACTTATTAATCAACCATTCAACAGTACGAAAGTATGCAAATTAATGTGCTTTGTAAAGGCCATCCTATGCCGCGGCGTATAGGACCAAAATCAACCATGGAAACGAGTGATAGCCATAGTTTCCTGATTAAAACACTGCGAATAATGCGTTTGACCGCTTTCTTCCTCATCGTTTTCTGCCTGCAGGTGTCCGCTAATAAAGGCACGGCGCAGACTGTTACTTTGTCTGGCCAGGACCTGCCGCTGGCGCAGGTTTTCTCAGAAATAAAAAGACAAACAGGTTACCTGGTGTTTTACGATATGGAAGCCGTGAAAGCAGTAGCGCCTATCTCCGTATCTGCAAAGAACCTTCCGCTGAAGCTCTTCCTCATAGAGGCACTTAAGAACAGTAAGCTCGCATGGTCCATCAAAAACGGAAATGTGATCATCAGCCAGTTGGACCAACCTGTAATTGAAGCAGCAGCTCCTGTTCCGGTGGAAGTTACCGGATTGGTAATGGGAACAGATGGTGTTTATTTGCCGGGAGCCTTTATTAAAGTGAAAGGAACGAATAACGGAACAGCCAGCGATGGCAATGGTAAATTCTCCATCACAGCCAATGTAGGCGAAACATTGGTGATCACTTTTATTGGTTTTCAATCGAAAGAAGTGGTTGTACCGGCTTCCAGGGTTTTGCGGATCGTGCTGGAGAAGTATGTCAGTAAATTAGATGAGGCTGTAGTACAGGCTTATGGTACCACCTCTCAAAGAGCGAATACAGGAAACATTGCTAAAGTATCCGGTAAAGAACTGAATGAAGCACCCGTATCTGATCCCCTGGCGGCATTGCAGGGGCGTGTAGCAGGTTTAGTGATCACACAAACAACCGGTGTACCTGGTTCTGCTTTCAAAGTTCAACTCCGTGGCCGCACACAGATAGATCAAACCAATGGTGCCTCAGATGAACCATTGTTCATCATTGATGGAGTACCTATGGCTACAGGTAATAATAAGATCAATATGGTAACCAGCTCTATCAGCGGTGGTGGTCTTTCTGGTCTTAGCCCTTTCTACAGTGTGAACATGACGGACATAGAAAGTATTGAAGTACTGAAAGATGCAGATGCTACCGCCATTTATGGAAGCCGTGGTGCAAATGGTGTGATCATGATCACCACCAGAAGGGCCAAAGCAGGAGCTACCCGTTTTAATCTTAAAGCAGAAACTGGTGGCAGCCGTGTGAAGTTACCCAACCTATTGAGCACAAAAGATTATGTGGCCATGCGTAAAGAGGCATTCAGAAACGATAATAAGGCAATGACCAATGCTACTGCATATGATCTTTTACTCTGGGACACTACCCGTGATAATAACCTGACCAAACAATTGATCGGTGGCACAGCCTCCATGACGAACGTTCAGGCATCCTTATCCGGAGGAAACAATCTTGTTCAGTTCCTGGTAGGTGGAGGATATTTCAGGGAAACAGATGTATATCCCGGAACATTCCCCAACTCAAGAGCTTCCGCTAATTTCAATATCACTTCCCGTTCTGAGGACCAAAAATTCACGGCTACTTTCAGTGGTAATTTCTCTTCTGCCCTCAATACCGCTACCGCCACAGACCTAGCCAGCAAACTCATTCTCCCGCCCAATTATCAGTTATACGATTCAGTTGGTGGATTAATGTGGAATGAAAAAGGTATAGTGTCTGATAACCCGCTCGCGTATACTTTACAAAAGTATACAGGGAAAACAGATAACCTGAATGCCAACGTTAATCTGTCCTATAATATCTGGAAAGGATTGTACATCAGAAGTAATATTGGCTATAACCAGGTAAAAATAGATGAACTGGCAATTACCCCTAAAACGTCGATAAATCCTACTACAGCAGACCTCACAGGCAGGGCCAGGTTCGGCAACAATAGTTTCAAAAGCTGGATCGTAGAGCCGCAGATCGATTATAATACTTACATTGGAAAAGGATCATTGAATGTATTGGGTGGTGCAACTTTTCAAAGTCAGCGCAATAACGGATATAGCTTCGGGATCAACGGATATACAAGCGATGAATTCATTGGCTCATTGGTAGGTATCCCTGCTACAGCCTTTGTGAATCCCACCAGTATCCTCAATGAATATAAATATCAGGCATTCTTTGGCCGGCTTACTTATAATTACAACAATAAGTACTTAGTAAATTTTTCTGGAAGAAGAGATGGTTCCAGCCGTTTTGGGCCTAATTTCCGCTTCTCCAACTTTGGTGCGGTAGGTGCTGCATGGCTCTTCACCAACGAAGAATTCATGAAAGCATATCCAGCCATCAGCTATGGTAAATTGAGAGGAAGTTATGGAATAACAGGGAACGACAAGATCGGGGACTATAAATACATCGATTCATATACCTCTTATATTTATTATCCTACTTATAAAGATTCAGCGGCCTTTACACCCACCAGCCTGTTTAAACCAGACCTGCACTGGGAAAAGAACCTGAAGCTGGAAGTAGCGCTGGAACTAGGTTTCCTGGAGGATCGTATCCTCTTCACAACAGCATGGTACCGGAACCATTCCAGCGACCCGCTGGTTGATTATCCTTTGCCCCTCACTACCGGTTTTAGCAGCATCACTGCCAACCTTCAGGGTGTGTTATTGGAAAACAGTGGTTTTGAATTTACGCTGAATACCACCAACATTAAAAGCAAAGATTTCAACTGGACGACCAATTTTAACTTCACTGTTCCGAAGAATAAATTGCTGCGCTTCCCTAATCTGAGCCAGACGAGTTATGCTTCAAGATATGTAATAGGGCAACCGCTTAACCTCATTTTCGTGAGTAAGAACCTTGGTGTGGATCCTCAAACGGGATTGTATACCGTGGAAGATCTGAACAAGAACGGCACCTATCAGGTATCGGCAGTAAATGGCGATCTGCAGCCGCTCTTTAATACAGATCCGAAATATTTCGGAGGTATGCAGAATAATTTCAGCTATAAAGGTTTTCAACTGGGGGTTTTCCTGCAGTTCAGCAGTCAGATGGGCAGGAACTGGTTGGCTTCTCTTACTACTGCTAACTTTGCCTCTGTACCTGTTGGTGGTTTACAGAATGTGCCCTATATAGCACTCAACCGCTGGCAGAAACCTGGTGATGTAACACCTTATCAGAAATTCACAACCAATGGTACGATCCCTGCAAATGGTTTAACTGGATGGACTTCCGCCAATTCCTCTAATGCAACTTATTCGGACGCTACCTATCTGAGATTAAAAACAGTATCCATGTCCTATGATCTTCCAGGCAATTGGTTGAAGAAGATCAAAATGCAGAGTGTGAGGGTATATGCGCATGCGCAGAACTTGTTCACTTTCGCCAGGAACAAGGATAGCGATCCGGAAACCACCTTCATGTTCAGGATCCCGCCACTAAAAACTATCACGGCCGGTATACAAGTGAATATCTAAATTGATCAATTGAAAGAAATGAAACGATATAAAATATTAATTGCAGGGGCATTGATGCTAACGACTGTTGCGGCCTGCAACAAATTTGTAGAGGTACCCTTACCCATCACCCAACTGAATACATCTGCTGTATTTGCAGATGATGGAAAGGCGAACTCCGCAGCACGTGGTATTTATGCCAGTACACAGTTCGCTTTGGGAACGGGGCCTTTTTCCGGAGGATTGACCACTAATCTTGGTATAGCATCTGATGAGTTCGTAAAGCTTACCTACTCTGCAGATGAACAGCAATTCTTCGAATTCAAATTAACCAATACAAACGGAAACGTTAGTAGTGTATTGTGGGGGCCATTGTACAATATGATCTACCAAACTAATGTTTTACTGGAAAATGTAGAAAAATCGCCCGGTGTTACACCCCGAACTAAAGATCAATTATTGGGTGAAGGTCACTTCCTCAGAGCATTGAACTATTTCTACCTGGTGAATTGTTTTGACTCTGTGCCCTTGTTGCTTACATCGGATTACCGCGTTAATGCATTGGCACCCCGGAGTGCGCCAGAAAAAGTATGGAAACAGATAGAAGAGGACCTTTTGTTTGCACAGGAAAAAACAGGCGAAGCTTATACAAAAGAAGGTATTCGCATCCGCGCCAATAAATGGTCAGCCACTGCATTGCTGGCAAGAGTCTATCTGTACAGGAAAAACTGGGCAGAAGCAGAAAAACAAGCCAGCGCAGTGATTAACGTAGGCCCTTATAAACTGGATTCCCTGAACGGGATCTCCTTACTCACTTCTCCTGAAGCGATCTGGCAGATAGCCCCTGCCGGTGCAAACCTCTATGTTTATGAGGCCAGCAAGTTAACCGGCAATGCTACTCCCACCACCAATGTGCCATTTCGTTTAAGTACCTGGCTGCTGGCTTCTTTTGAAGCTGGCGACCAACGCAGGATCAAATGGACAAAAACCGGCGCAGACGGATTTCCCGGAGTGCAGAAATACAAAGTATTCGGCAACACACAGGCAGGTGCAAAAGCAGAAGGTTCCATTATGCTGCGATTGGCAGAACAATATCTCATCCGCGCAGAAGCCAGAGCACAGCAGGATAAACTTGCAGAGGCCATTACAGACATTGATTCCATTCGTTACCGCGCCGGTTTGCCATTGATCAAAAATACCAACCCTGGTATCAGCAAAGCAGACCTGCTGCAAGCCATTTACAAAGAGCGGTTTACAGAATTATTTGGAGAACTCGGCCATCGCTGGTTGGATGTTAAACGTACCGGCCAGGCAGACGCTATTTATAACGCACACAAAACAGGCTGGAACACTACTAACCTCATCCTCCCTATCCCACTGGGCGAAAGGCAAAAAAATCCCAATCTCAGCCAAAATCCCGGTTACGAATAAGCAAAAAAAGAAAACAATGAAACAATTCATCATCATCATATCTCTCCTGACGCCATTCATGAGTTTCGGGCAACAAAAGGAATACCACCTGAAAGGGCATATCAGCAACTGGAAAGGACAGGATTCCATAGCCCTCATCTATGTAAAAGATAACCAGATAGCGATCGACACGATCATTGTAACAGACGGCCGCTTTGAGATCAAAAAGGATTTCAAAGAACCGATATCGATCGGCCTCCGTTCCATGCGCCCAATGAAAAAGAATGAGATCGCTGATAACAAACGTTTCTATTTGGAACCAGGTTTAATTTTACTGGAAGGAACAGATTCTGTTAAAACCAGCATCCTTAAAGCCCACCGGGTGAATGTAGATAACCAGGAACTGGAAAATGCTACCTCGCCGATCCTGAAAAGACTGGGAGCATTGAGGACAACCGCTATGGCTACGCCAAAGGAAAAACGGGAAGAACCAGCGTTCAAAGAACTGGAAAAAGAGTACGCCGCCTTGCAGGATTCTGTTAAACAGGTAAACATCCGTTTCGTAAAGGAACATCCGAAGTCATTCATTTCCCTGGTAGCGATTAATCAACTCGCCGGGGCCACAATGAATTATTCAGTAACCGCACCCCTCTTTGAAAAGCTCGACCCATCCCTGAAACAATTTCCTACAGGTAAAGAACTGGCGGGAAGACTGGAAGTAGCGAAGAAAACGAAAATAGGTACTGTGATGCCTTCCTTTACTTCACTGGATACTGCGCGCAATGAACTCCATCTGAATGATGTAGTGAGCAAAGGAAAAGTAACCCTGGTAGATTTCTGGGCCAGCTGGTGTGCTCCCTGCCGTGCAGAAAATCCAAACGTGGTGAAAGCCTTCAATTCTTTCCATTCTAAAGGTTTTGAGATCATCAGCGTATCCCTGGATGATAATGCACAACGCTGGAAAGATGCGATCGTGAAAGACGGCATGCCCTGGTACCACGTATCCGGCTTAAAGAAATGGGAGGAACCTGTAGCTGTATTTTTTGGCATCAATGCAGTGCCGGATAATTTCCTGCTGGACGCCAAAGGAAGGGTAGTGGCACGTGGCCTCAAAGGAGAAGCCCTGTATAAGAAGATAGAAGAGATGACCCGCTAAGCAATAATATCTGAATGGAAACCGCTGGTTCTAAGGAGCCGGCGGTTTTTATGTTGATGGGAAGAATATTAAATAAAGAAGCCGCCTTTTATTGCAGAGGCGGCTTCTTTTTAATTAACCTTGTTTTCTCACATATTTCGTAAGGATCACAATCACCTGCCCTTCTATCTTACCTTCGATCTGTTCTGTATTCTCTTCTACTAATTTAATGTTCTTCACCACAGTGCCCATCTTAGCATTAAGGGTAGAACCCTTCACATCCAGTGATTTAGTTAAAATGACGGTATCGCCTGTTAGCAGTTGATTGCCATTCGCATCTTTATGAAGGTCTACTGTGCCATCATTTTCATGGTCCCCGGTAGCTTTAGCCCAAGCCAGTATTTCATCTGCGAGGTACATCATATCCAGGTTCTCCATAGCCCAGCTTTCCTGTTTTAAACGGTTCAGCATCCGCCAGGATACCACCTGTACACCCGGCACCTCACTCCACATGGTTTCTGATAGAACACGCCAGTGATTACTGTCTAATTCTTCCTTCTTGTCTATTTGCGCCAGGCATTTCGAACAGATCAGGATGCTGTTGTCTGGATTATTGCTCGTTTCGGGTGGTACCTCATACGTTTTAAGCGTGGTTTCGCTTTGACAAAGCTGACATTTGTTACTCATCATATTACTTTAAAAATGTCCGCTAAGGTAAGCATATCATTCCAATGGTCCACATAGGCTTGACATAGGCTTAGGATAGGGCATTCGTATACTTAAAGGGCGTTTTGCGACAAGTTAATCAGCAGTCAGACTTTTAGCCGGATTAGCCAAAGCTGCCTTAATGGAAAGGAAACTGATGGTAAGTATAGCAATGGACACAGCTATTAGCCCTGAAACCAGGAAAACCATCCAGCTTATAGTAGTCCGGTAAGCAAAATCATCCAGCCATTTACTCATGGCGTACCATGATACAGGAACAGCGATCAGGATAGCAATAAGTACCAGGCGGATGAAGTCTTTCGTAAGCAGGCTGATGATACTGCTCACACTGGCCCCTAACACCTTCCGCACACCTATTTCACGGGTTCGTACCTGTGCAGTATAAGCAGTAAGCCCCAGTAACCCCAGGCAGGATATTAGAATAGCAATGGCAGCAAATGAATTGAAGAGCATGCTTCTCCCCTCTTCTGCCTTATAAATATCATTGAATACCTGGTCCATAAAAGAATACTGAAAATCTATGCCAGGATTATGTTTATCCCATATTGCCCTGGCGGCAGCTACCGCTTTTGCAGCATCTTTACCGGTTGTTCTAACAAATATTGAATTGTTCAGCTGAGGTTTGGAATAAAATACAGCCGGTTGTATCTCTTTTTTTAAGGAGGCAAAATGGAAATCCTTCACTACACCTATAATCGTTCCTTCCACTTCCCACAATTTAAATCGTTTCCCCAAAGGATCTTTGATCCCTGTTTGTTTCACGGCAGTTTCGTTCAGGATGTAGTGATTGGAATCAGCAGGGGTGCCGGAGAAATTACGGCCTTCCAGTAATTGCAGCTTAAAGAAAGGAATAAATTCTTTGTCGACGCTTAAAGGATACATCATTAAAGTCTGGTCTGCCCCTTTCCCATCCCATGAATTGCTGCCACTTTGTGCGCCCAGCATGGCAATATATCCGTTTGCCTGTGTTACACCTGATACACCCGGTGCATTCATTAATTGGTTCCTGATGGCCTCTGCATGTTCATTGGCATCGCGGAGCCAGAAGGAGAACACATGTGTTTTATCATAACCCAGGTCTTTCGTCTGGATATATTTTAATTGCTGACCGATAATAATAGTGCCCGTGATCAATGCTACTGAAATAGTGAATTGGCTTACCACCAGTACCTTGCGGAAGGTAACTCCCCTGATGCCGGAAGATACTTTCCCTTTCAACGCCCTGATAGGATCAAAAGAAGATAGCAGCATAGCAGGATAAATACTGGAGGCTGCCAATGTTCCCAGCCCTGCTAATAATATCACCATCCAGATATGATAGTCCGCAAAATTGATAACCATTTCCTTTCCTGATATTTTGTTGAACAATGGCAGCGATACATAGATCAATATCAGGCTCAGTAATAGGGAAAAGAGGAAGAGGATGGCTGTTTCTATAATGAACTGGAAAAATAACTGAATGCGCATAGCGCCAAAGATCTTTCGCATGCTCACTTCCTTGAAACGAAGCATGGATCGGGAGGTGGACAGGTTCACATAATTAATGCAGGCAATGATCAGGATCAGCAATGCAATAATAGTGAAAGTACGCACCGTGCTTATGCCGCCATTAGTACCATCTGCCTGGTACAAATGCATATTCTCTATTTTCTGCAACAGGTATTTAATGTCCGTGTCTTTAGGCCGGTTGGCAAGATGTATGGAGCGGAGTTTATCTGAAAGTGTATTGGTATTTGTGCCGGGTTCCAAGAGCAGATAAGTAAAGAAATTATATTCATCCCATTCCTCGTTGATGCTTCCTTTCCTGGTTGCGTATTTGAATTTGTTGATCAGTTCTATGGGAAAGAACATATCTCCCTGGATGCTCGAATTCAGCGGAAAATCTTTGATGACACCACTCACAGTATAGCTTTCTTTATTATCTCCCAGGATCACTTTGCCGATGGGATCTGCATCGCCAAAATAACGTTTGGCTGTTTTTTGTGTAAGCACCACGGTATGATCATCGGTAAAAGGACGCTTACTGTTTCCGGCAATCAGCTTAAAATCGAATATTGAAAAGAAGGAGGGATCAACAAGGAAAGTATTTTCTTCAATGAATACCTTTTCTCCGGCTCTGTAATTGGCATGGAAATAGTTATTTGTGATGCGTGCGAATGCTTTCACTTCCGGCAACTGTGTTTTACCAGATAGGGCAATGGGTGCATTGGTCACCGTCCAGATCTGTACACTGCTGCCGGTACCCACACGGTTCTGCAAACGGTAGATCTGATCAGCCTGCTGATGGAATTTATCAAAGCTCAATTCGTCCTGCACCCATAGCAGGATCATAATGCCAATAGCTAAGCCGGCCGTTAATCCTGTAATATTAACCAGCGAATAGAATTTATTCTTCAGCAGATTGCGCCAGGCTGTTTTGAAATAATTTGCGAACATACCTTTCCCGTTGAGTGACGAAGGTACCGAACAAGAAAAGGGCCAGCAAATAAAGGCTTGATTATCAATAGTAAATAATTCGGAACTGTTCGTTTTTGATACACACAGCGTCCGCTTCTGTACTTACCTGTTTTCTGTTCATAGTAAAGCTAAAGTGTTCCGTGCCAATTAATAAGTTTCCGGAAGGAACTGTGAAGAGGAAGATATTGTCGCCGGCTTTTACAAAATACAAGGTATAGGTGTTGGTGCAGCAGGTGTACTGCCAATGTAGGTGCGTTCTTTAGCACCTATCGTGGAACCAGGTAGTAACAGTATGGAGAAGCGGGCTTCACCTTTTTTTATTAAACATCCTGCTATTAATGGCTTGTAAAATTGATTTTCACCATCTGCGGCCATTTCTTGATGAAGTGCCTCAGGTAACATTGATCAGGGGGCCTTCATCTTGTGCTTTGAGTGTACCAAACGGGCTGACAGGTAATCCCTGTTCCCGCAGGAGACCTTCAAACTCTTCAATACCTTCCGGTGCAACTGCCACCAATAATCCACCACTTGTCTGCGGGTCGGCGAGTACATATTTCTGTGTATCAGAAACTGCTCCTATTTTCTGGCCATAGCTGCTCCAATTCCGTTGTGTACCACCGGGGAAACAATTCCTTTCCAGGTAATAAGGGAGGGACGCGATCATTGGTACTTTATCAAATTCAATAGTGGCAGATAAACCACTGCCTTCGCACATTTCAGCCAGATGCCCCAGTAGACCGAAGCCGGTAACGTCTGTCATGGCTTTTACACTGTCCAGTGCTGCAAATACTGCCCCCGCTTTATTAAGGGTTGTCATGCTTTTTACAGCCAGTGCTGCATCTTCCGGAAGCAACAGTCCTCTTTTTTGTGCTGTGGAAAGTATGCCTACTCCCAGGGCTTTGGTTAGATAAAGCCTGCATCCTGCTGTGGCAGTTGAATTCTGTTTTAGTTGGGGAATGTTTACGATGCCGTTTACTGCCAAGCCAAACACGGGTTCCGGGCAATCGATGCTATGGCCTCCCGCCAGTGTGATACCGGCTTCTGCACAAATGGCCCTGGACCCTTCCAGCACTCTTTGGGCAGTTTCGGGAGGCAGCTTTTCGATAGGCCAGCCGAGTATAGCTATGGCCAGTACTGGTTTCCCGCCCATCGCATACACATCGCTGATTGCATTTGCAGAAGCGATCCTGCCAAAGTCAAAAGCATCATCCACAATGGGCATAAAGAAATCTGTAGTGGAAATAAGTGCGGAGCCATTGCCGAGGTCCAATACTGCTGCATCGTCCCTTTTATCATTGCCTACCAGCAAACGTGGATCGGCAGGCATGGCTACTGTGCTATGAAGGATCTTATCAAGGATGGCAGGGCTGATCTTGCAGCCGCAGCCTGCTCCATGGGAATATTGTGTGAGCCTTATTTCTTCGTTCATATGATTGTTGCTTCTGTATGTACAAAATCCAGGACCTTTCCTGCATTTTTTATGAAATCATTATTTTCAAGTTCTATCGGGAATACCTGGCTGGCGTGCCTTCTGGATAAGCCGGTACGATAAGTCTTATCATAATAGACCAGCACGAGTTCTATGAATTCACTCATACGCCCTTCCCGGATGGCGGCTACTGCATTTTTTGTTTGTTCAGGTCCCAGGCGTTTATGGATACGTTCCGTACATTCTACCAGGAAATCTTTGTCCAATACGCCGTATTCCTGTACCAGCGTTTGTACCCTTTGTGCATCAGGGACCTTTAGGTCGATCAGTATGGCAGCTTCCATCTGGTTCCATAAAGGTTTTGGGATAAAGCGTTTTCCTATGGTCAGGCTTTCGTCTTCTATCCATATTTTTCGTTGCTTATCCAGTTTTGCCAATTGATCTGCCAGGTTGTTTTCAAATTGTTCCTGTGTAGGTTGTACCAGTTTATTCATTGTGCCATAAGAAGAACCCTGGTGCTGTGCAATTTCTTCCAGGTCTATCATTTGTTCTCCAAGGGCCTGCATCTGATGGAGGATCTTTGTTTTGCCGGAACCGGTCTTTCCGCCTAATACTACAAGCGGATACTTTGCTTCAAATTGTTCCAGCGCCCATCTGCGATAACTTTTATACCCGCCTTTTACCAGGTATACTTCAAAACCATAGAGGTCCAGTGCCCAAGCCATAGCACCACTGCGCATGCCACCACGCCAGCAATGGAGCGCTATTTTTTTTCCGGGAGCTATTTCAAGGGCTTGCCTTACAAAGCCAGACCACTTATTACCTGTGAGGTCAAATCCCAGCAGAATAGCAGCTTCCTTTCCCTGTTGTTTATATGTGGTACCTACTTCCACCCGTTCTTCATTACTGAATATGGGAAGATTAAATGCACCAGGCATATGCCCATGTTCAAATTCTGCGGGTGTGCGTACATCTGCCAGCGGAATATTTCCCTGCCATGCAATAAGATCTTTTATGGTAACCGCACGTATCATGCGTGAATATTAATTAAAAATTATTGAATAGTTCCTTTCACCCTATACCCGCAAACCTTAAATCCTGCTTTCAGTAAAGTGGCCTTTGAACGATGATTGCTGATATTACACCGGGCAGCAGGTACCCTTTTCAAAAGGTAAGCTTCTTTCTTTAATTCCTGTACGATCAGGCTGCCCAAGCCCTGCTGCCGGTAAGGCTCTTTTACCTGCATATAGATATCTATGTACGGCATATTGTAACTCCATACAAAGCCTCCGCTGGCTACTATTTCACCATTCCTTTCCAGTACATAAGTGCTGTCGTCATCTCCCATTTCATCCTTTTCCTCCCTTTTGCGGAATGTGACGCCGGGTATAGTAAGCGTACTGGTATGATCTTCTTCAAACAAGACAGCTTCTGCCTGTATGTTAGAGCTGAAAGCATATAACATGGAAGTTAACAGGGGATCATTCGTTTGACATTCAATGAGCGTAGCGCCACATGCTGCATGAAAATAGGGAAAGACCAGGTGTGCAGATTTTCTATAGGTAGGAAGGAGATAAAATTCAAAGATCGTATCCCTGTCTTCCCTTTTGTTTGTTCCCCAAACGGCACCGTAACCTATCTCTACTCCATCCGATGTAAAGAGGTAGGTATCCGCCCAGCCAAAATCATGGCACTTGTTGCAGACGAATTGAAAATTGCTTTCGTGCAGGAATAAATCCCTAAGCGGCTGAATGGCTTCGAGGCTGCATTTGATCACCTGTGTTTCCATATGAAATCAAGTTAAGCTTTTTATTATATTAGCAGCATGGAACAGCTGATCATATCTGCGGTAACCGCTATCTTCAATGGCGCCGATGAGCGTAACTGGCTCAAAGTACAACAGGCCATGACGGAAAATGTATACCTGGACTATTCCTCTGGGCCTTCCGGGAGAAGCGATGAAAAGGATCTAAGCTTCTTTTTCAAACAGGCTTTCAATCAGTTTAATTTCTTCCGTATACATTGTTTTCTTCCGCTTGCCGAAGTACAACGTGTTCTCCATTACGTTAGTACCCTGCCATACCTCTTTCACTTTTCCTGCCTTCAATTCATTACGGCATAAGAAATCCGGGATGATGGCAAACCCTTTTCCTTCACTCAGGCAGCGCACAATCGAACATTTGTTAGGCACAATATAATTAGGCTTGAAATCAGGGTGTGTGTTGAAGTTCATATGCCAGAACTTCCGGAGGTTCTCTACATCCCCCGCAGAACTATACCAGATCTGCTGTTTTAACCACTGTGCTGCTTCCGCGAATTTCTTTGCTTTGATCAGCTTCTCAAACTCTTTACTATCCTGCTTTGCACCGCCTACCAGGATGATGCGTTCCTTGGAGAAAGCTTTGTATTCCAGGTTCTGCTGGTTACCTTTTTGCGGTGTAATAATGAGGTCCAGCAAACCTTTATCCAGGTCTTCCTGCATCTCCGTATATTCTCCGAATTTGATGATCACGTTAAATGGAAGTGTGGAAATGTATTGCTCCAGTGTGAACTGAAATGTTTCCAGGCACATCCCCACACTGATCGTAGATTTATTGGTTTCCGAACTCTTATGGAAATGCTCTTCTGCCAGTTCCAGTTTGTTCACTGCCTCCAGGATATAATTATATAACACCTTCGCCCGCTCTGTAGGTACCATTTTACGGGCCGCCCTGTCGAACAGCTTATATCCCACATAAGATTCCAGGGAGTTCAAATGCAGGCTCACACCGGGTTGAGAGATATATAAGGCTCTCGCGGAAACTGTAAGGGAGCCGGTTTCATAGATCGTTTTAAAGGTTCTGAACCACTCAAGACTAATCTGCATATCATCAGTTTTATGATACAAAGGTACTATTTTACTTATTATGATAATAATTGAAGAGGGACTAGTTTTGCAGATGTAAAATCAAAAACATCATGCAACAAGGAAATATGGCAGCGGTGCTTCCAGCTCCGGCGCCAGCAAAAAAAGGCCTGCCTCCTGCGCTGTGGGCCTTAACGATCAGTGCTTTTGCTATAGGAACAACAGAGTTTGTAGCTGTGGGTATATTGCCCACCATTGCGCAGAGCCTCCAGGTGAGTGTGTCTTCTGCCGGATTTTTAGTGAGCATCTACGCTTTGGGTGTAGCCATCGGAGGCCCCATCCTTACAGCCTTCACCAGCAATTTGCCCAAGAAACCTTTACTGGTTTCCCTGATGGCCTTATTTGTATTAGGGCATATCCTTTCAGCCATAGCCCCTACTTTCACCTTTTTACTCATTGCCCGTTTTATTTCAGGTTTTGCACATGCGGTATTCTTTGGCGTGGGAGCTACTATTGCAGCCACATTGGTGGCGCCGGATAAAAAGGCTACCGCTATCGCCATCATGTTTGCCGGGTTAACGATTGCCATTATTGTAGGAGTTCCCCTGGGAACCTTTATAGGACAACACTTCGGCTGGCGTGCCACTTTCATTGGTGTAGCCCTTTTGGGAATTATTGGATGCCTGGCCACCATGTTACTATTACCGAATAATCTCAAAAACGGGCAACCATTAAAACTGAAAGATCAGCTGAAAGTATTGGGGAATAGCCATATCCTTTTAGTATTAGCGATCACGGCATTTGGCTATGGCGGTACTTTTGTAGCCTTCACTTACCTGGCCCCGCTGTTGGAAAAGATCACCGGATTTTCGTCATCTTCTGTCAGCCTGTTATTATTGGTGTATGGTGTAGCCATTGCCTTAGGGAACGTGGTAGGAGGAAAGCTCTCTAATACCAATCCCGCAAAAGCATTGATAAGGATGTTCGCTTTACAGGTGATCGTATTATTGATCTTTTCCTTCACCGCCTGGTTCAAAGTAGCCGCTGTGATCACTTTATTCTTTATGGGAGGTTTATCATTCTCCACCGTGCCAGGTTTGCAATTATACATTGTGCAACTAGCAGAAAAGTATTTACCCGGCACAGAGGATGTGGCGTCTTCCTTAAACATATCCGCTTTTAACCTGGGTGTTGCTTTAGGCGCATATGTGGGAGGAGTTGTAGTGGATGCCGCAGGACTTGGTTTGCAGGCTACGCCATGGGTAGGCGCATTGATCGTTTTATTGGGAGGAGTGCTCACAGTGGTGAGTTATAAAAAATTAGCCTAATTTCAATCCCCAAATGACCCATTCATCAGATACGATCAGGACCGTTAACGTGACCCGCTACGTCACACCACTTCGCGAAGGAGGCTCATTGCCTGCTATCGCAGAAGCAGACGATGGTTTTTTATATGTGCTCAAATTCCGTGGTGCAGGCCAGGGGATCAAAGCCCTCATTGCTGAATTGATCGGAGGAGAAACAGCCAGAGCGCTGGGCCTCAAAGTACCGGAACTTGTTTTTGCCAACCTGGATGCTGCATTTGGCCGTACGGAACCGGATGAAGAGATCCAGGACCTGAACAAAGCCAGCGTGGGGCTTAATCTCGCGTTACATTATCTCTCCGGCGCCATCACATTTGATCCCACTGCATCTACTGTAGATCCTGCATTGGCTTCAAAGATCGTATGGCTGGATTGCTTCCTCACGAATGTGGACCGCACACCCAGGAATACCAATATGCTCATGTGGAACAGGGAGCTTTGGTTGATAGATCATGGCGCGGCATTATATTTTCATCATTCCTGGTCTAACTGGGAAGAACAATCCAAAAGGCCTTTTGTGCAGGTGAAGGACCATGTATTATTACCATGGGCCACAGAACTGGATGTTGCAGATGCAGCATGCAGGGCTGTCTTAACAAAAGAACGTATTCACGCAATCGTATCGCTGATCCCGGACGAATGGCTGTTGGCCAATGAACAGGTAACTTCTGCTGAAGAAGGCAGGAAGGTATATGAACAGTTCCTGGAATCCCGTATCGCATCCTCTGAAATATTTGTAAAAGAAGCACAACATGCAAGAGCAGCACTTATTTGAGTACGCCGTTATAAGGATCGTGCCAAGAGTGGAACGGGAAGAATTCCTCAATGTTGGTGTGATCCTCTACTGCAAGAAGTTAAACTTCTTACAGGCCATGTTTGCTTTGAATGAAGAAAAGCTGCGTGCTTTTTGTAGCGACATAGACCTTGCCGAAGTGAAAACATATATCCAGTCCTTTGAAAATATCAGCAAAGGTGGAAAGGATGCCGGGCCTATTGGTAAATTAGACCCAGCCTCCCGTTTCCGCTGGCTCACTGCTACACGCAGTACTATTCTTCAATCTTCTAAAATTCATCCCGGCTTTTGTGAGGACCCGCTGGAAACGCTAACACGTTTACATACTCAGTTGGTATTGTGAGCGAGCCGCAGGTATTTCCCTGTGAGTGATCCTTCCGCCTGCAAAATATCCCGTGGTGTTCCTTCGAAAATGATCTGACCGCCTTTGTGACCACCTTCAGGTCCGATGTCTATGATCCAGTCTGCATTTCGGATCACATCCAGGTTATGTTCTATCACTATCACGGTGTTGCCGCTATCCACCAGCCTGTTCATGATGAGCAGCAGATGTTCAATATCAGACATGTGCAGGCCGGTAGTGGGTTCGTCCATAACATACAAACTTCCTTTCTTATGTAATTCACTGGCCAGTTTTAACCGCTGGCATTCTCCGCCGGATAAAGTACTGAGTGGTTGACCGAGTGTGAGATAGTCAAGCCCTACATCGTGAATGGCCCGCAATTTTGTCTGGAGTTCTTTTTTCTTAAAATAAGTAAGCGTTTCCGCGATCGTCATTTCCAGTACATCACTGATGGACTTCCCATTCAGTTTATATTGCAATACTTCGTCCTGGAAACGTTTCCCGCCACATACTTCGCAGGGCGTAGTGATAGTTTCCATAAAAGCAAGGTCTGTTACGATCACACCTAACCCGTTACAATTTTTGCAGGCTCCTTTTGAATTGTAGCTGAACATGGAGGGGCTCACTTTATTTGCCGCACCAAACAGTTGGCGGATGGCATCCATGATCCCTGTGTAAGTACCTGCATTGGAGCGTACATTTGCACCTACCGCAGATTGATCTATTACAATAGCTTCCGGATGTTGCTGAAGGAAGAGTTCATTGATCAGGGTGCTTTTACCGGATCCTGCCACACCTGTTACAGCTGTGAGCACTCCTTCCGGAATATCCACCGATACATCTTTCAAATTATGTAATGAACTCTTTTCAATATGGATCTTGCCTTTCGCGGAACGGAAAGCCGGCTTGATGGGCAAAGCATGTTTGAGGTACCGCCCTGTTAAAGTATCGGCCTGTAAAAGCCCTTCATAACTTCCTTCATAAACGATATGTCCTCCATTGGTACCAGCCTCCGGCCCTACATCTACAATATGGTCCGCAATTTTGATCACGTCCGGATCATGCTCCACTACAATCACTGTATTGCCTTTATCCCGCAACTGTTGCAAAAGATCATTGAGCCGGTGTACATCCCGGGGATGTAAGCCCACACTGGGTTCGTCGAAGATATACAACATATCGGTAAGGCTGCTGCTCAGATGCCGCACCATTTTAACCCTTTGGGATTCTCCGCCGGAGAGGGTGGTGGTTTCCCTGTCGAGGCTCACATAATCCAGTCCTATATCCACCAGGGCCTGTAACCTTTCCTGTAATCCTGTAACAATAGGTGTAACACCGGGGTCGCTGATCGCAGCGATCACTTTGATCAGTTCATCCACCTGCATCGCCGTTATATCTGCAATGTTGTACCCATCTATCATGCAGGCTAAGATGGTTGGGTTGTAACGTGCACCATCGCAGGCAGTGCAGGTTACCGTAGTCATGTAAGGTTCAACTCTTTTTTTGGTAGAATCCGCCATGGCGCCATCTTTTTTGATATAGAGCCGATCGAATTTATCGATCAGTCCTTCATAGGTTAGTGATAGTTCACCACCGATATCAACTTTCGCCGGTTCGCCGTAGAGCAATTTTTGCCATTCTTCGGGACTGTAATCATTGAGCTTTTTGTCGTTATCAAAGTACCCGGAGAGCGCATATACTTTCCAGTACCAGGTGCCTACAGCAAAAGTGGGAAAGGTAATGGCACCTTCGTTGAGGGACTTTGTTTTGTCCAGGAACAATTTGAGGTTCAGGCCCACTTTTCTGCCGATACCCTGGCATTCCGGGCACATGCCACCGGGGTCATTAAAAGAGAAAATATGTGCCGGGCCTGTAGCGGGTTGCCCTGTTCTTGAAAATAACACGCGCAGTAAAGGATTGATATCTGTAATAGTCCCCAATGTGGAGCGGGAATTGCCGCCCAGCCTTTTTTGGTCCACTACAATAGCTGTAGAAAGATGTTTGATGTCATCTACCGCAGGCCGGCTGTATTTGGGCAGGAAGTTACGGATGAAGGCAGTAAAGGTTTCATAGAGTTGCCGCTGCGCTTCATTGGCAATGGTATCAAAAACGATCGAGGATTTACCGGAGCCTGAAACACCGGTGAAAATAGTGATCTGTTGCTTTGGAATGCGCAGCGATACATTTTTCAGGTTGTTTTCCCTGGCACCTTCAATGATGATGTGGTTTGAATGCATGGTCCAAAGTTGCGGAAAGATGCAACCTGCCCGGCCATCCGAAACGGATTTTAAACCATGCGAAAAGGATTAAAGCTAACGGCTGTAGGTTTCTACCCAGGTCCTGAATTCGCTTTCCACTAATACGAGATTGGCCGGTACTGCGAGGCCCAGGTCGTGCCCTGCACCAGCAATGGTCACCAGCTTGTGGGTGTAGCCAAGTTGTGATAAATGGTTCTTTAGCAATTCGGCCTGGCTGTAAGGAACTGTCATATCTACTGTTCCATGTATTAGCAGGCTGGGAATATTTTTAGCCTGTTTAAGCGGACTGGCCGCTGCGAATTTAGGATCTACCGGCTGGCCTGGTACATAAGTAGCGCCGGCCAGGGCATTTATTACTCCGCCAAGGCCAATACTTGCGGCATAGTTCAGCATGGCCGGGTCTGAAACATCTGTGGGTCCTGCTAAAGAAATGATGCCGCTGATCCTGTTATCTGCATCATATTTATAGCCGTAGAGTAAAGCCATATGTGCTCCTGCACTGGCACCGCTGATAATGATCCTGGTGCTGCGGATATTCCATTCCCCCGATTTGGAGGCACAATAAGTAACTGCTTTGTGTACATCCTCCATTAACTGCTCATAATGCACCGTGGCATTCACAAACCGGTAGCTCATGGACATACTCGCAAAACCCCTCGTCAGCAAAAGGTCCTGGAACCCATGCATATCTTCTTTATTACCTGCTATCCATGCCCCACCATGGATAAGGATCACAAAAGGCGTGGCAGCAGTTCTGTTCTTTGGAAGATAAACATCCATTTTGTTGCGGGCATCTGCACCATAGGAGATGTTTAGCATTTTGGCTTCTTCCGTTGAGGGAGGAGGAGCCGGGGTTTCACTTTTTGTGCAGGCGGAGGATACAAACAACCATCCTGCCAGGATGAGGGTAATGTACTTCATAGACATAAATGTAGAAAAATCATGCCAACTGTCGTAAATTTAAAGGACTGAAAAATCCATCATCATGAAACACCTGCTTTTTCTACTGCTGATCGCTACCGCAGCATGTAATAATGCCGCTAAACAACCCGAAAAGGAAGCACCGAAACTAAAGGAAGAAAATATCACCTACACGGGAGATGGTGTGCAAATGAATGGCTTCCTGGTGTATGAGGACAAAGATTCCATCCGCCCGGCCGTACTGGTGGTGCACGAATGGGATGGCCTCAATGATTATGCAAGGTTCCGGGCAAGAGAACTGGCCAAACTGGGTTATGTAGCCCTGGCAGTGGATATTTACGGAAATGGTAAAACTGCTCCCAATCAGGACAGTGCCTTATCCTATTCCTTGCCATTCTATGAAAATCCATCCATGGCACAGCGGCGCATAGATGCAGCCATTGCTAAAGTGAAAACATACCCGCAGGTGGATACCAATAATATTGCTGCAGTGGGATATTGTTTTGGAGGAGGCATGCTGCTGAATAGCGTTCGCCTGGGCACTCCCCTGAAAGCGATCGTGAGCTTTCATGGAACCCTGGTAGGCACACCTGCTAATAAAGACCTTTTGAAGGCAGACATACTGGTTTGCCAGGGAGGAGATGATCCTTTCGTAACACCGGAAGAAGTTGCGAAGTTCAGGAAACAAATGGACTCCATCGGCGCAAGGTATACTTTCAAAGTATATGATAGTGCAAGGCATGGGTTCACAAACCCTGCGCATACTAACCATGAAGAACCCGTGTTGTACAATGCAAAAGCAGACAGTGCTTCCTGGAAAGATATGATCAGCTTCTTTCAACAGACGATAACGAATAAATAACAGCCATGTGAAAAATAATTTCGCAACTTTTGCTTCAGTCGCTTATGCTTACTGAAAATATGTGATTTGCTTATAAGTCTTTACTGGATTGTGATAGTCCGGGATGTCAGTACCTTCTCTCATTTGGGAGAAGGTATTTTTGTTTTAGCTTTGGAGAAATGTACAAATACTGCTTCCCCCTCCTGCTTATTTCCATTTCTGTAAAATGCCAGCACCTGGCTGGTTTCGCTGATAGTATCAGAACGGCATATCATATCCCCGCACTGGGTTACGCTATCCTGTCTGCAGACAGTGTATATGAAATACAGATGCTGGGAAATAAGCGAGGCAACATTCCCGCAACGCCAGAAGATAAGTTTCGCATAGGTTCCAATACAAAAGCCATTACCGGTTTTATTGCTGCATTGCTGGTAAAGGAAGGCAAGATCAGGTGGAATACGAAAGTGAGTACGCTTTTGCCAACAGCTAACCCAGCCTACCGGAACATTACACTACAACAATTACTCAGCTTCAGGGCACCGCTTGTTCCCTATACTTACACCAATGAAGAACCTGCCGGCTTTGCAGGCAATGAAGATGAACAGCGTATACAGTTTGCCAACTGGTTATTAGAACAACCTCCCGTTGCTTCAAAACAAGGATTGAGCTATACCAATGCAGGTTATGTGGTAGCAGGGGCCATGCTGGAAAAAGCTTCCGGTAAAACATACAAGCAACTCGTAAAGGACCTTGGGAATAAACTGGGTATCCGGTTTGGCTTTGGCAACCCTAATGAAACGGACAGTACGCAAACCTGGGGGCATGATGCCCAACTGGTTCCCGAGCCGCCGCAGCACAATTATAAGCTGGAGTGGTTGCTGGTCGCAGGTAACATCAATATCAGCCTGCCGGACTATGTGAAATTCATCCAATTACAATTGAAAGGATTAAAGGGAGAAACAAAAGTACTGCCGCAGAGGGAATTCCATTTCCTCCTGCACGGCCTGCCCACATTTTCCATTGGCTGGTTTTGGGAAAAGAATGAAGCAGGGGACCTGGTGATCAGGAATACCGGTAACCCCGGCACTTTTATCACACAGGTTTATATTCAGAAAGGTAAAGCCTTCATTTTCTTCACTAATTGCCAAACGAAAGAAACTTACACGGCACTCGATAGACTATTTGAAGCGGCAAAAGAAGCAGTATATTAGCATAATTCCCGTTTAAAATGAAAACTATGACGAGTAGCAATAACATGCTGTCCCGCCGCAACTGGCTGGGCTTTATCACTACTGCATCTATCTTTGCCACAGGTACAAAAGTATTCGGTGCCCCTGCTCCAAAGGCCGCTGCCAGTTCCGGCATCTATAACATACGTGATTTTGGCGCACAGGGGGATGGTGTAACCCTGGATACCAAAGCCATCCAGTCTGCCATCAATACCTGCGCACAGGCACAGGGCGGAATGGTACTTATTCCAGCAGGCATATTTGTTACCGGTACCCTTGAATTAAAAAGTAATGTTACCCTGCATATCGCTGCACAGGGGAAAATACTGGGTACAGGAGACGGCAAACAATATTATGCTGCCGAAGCGATACCCACAACCGGGGAGTGGACAATGGGAGATGGTAATGTGGGGCTGATCTTTGCTGCCAATGCAGAGAATATAAGCATCGAAGGTAAAGGTACCATTGATGGGCAGGGGGTATTATTTAAAAGTGCCGTAAAAGGAGAAGTTCCGCCCGCCGGTATCAGTGGAAATAAGCGACCACATCATCTTCTTTTCTATAAATGCAAAAATCTCTCCGTCAAAGACATCTTTCTTACCAATAGTGCTTATCATTCTGTGCGTGTTTGTGTTTGCAAAGAGGTGAAACTGGACGGCATACGGATTCATAGCCGTGTGATCCATAATAATGATGGATTCCACTTTATTAGTAGTGAACATGTACATGTCAGCAATTGTGATGTAAAATGCCAGGATGATGCCTGCGCGCTTTTCGGCAGTAACAAATATGTGACCATCACCAATTGTTCCTTCAGTACAAGATGGTCTGTTTTTCGCTTTGGTGGCGGATATTCGGAGAATATAACAGTGTCCGGCTGTCTCATATATGAAACATATGGCTGCCCCATTAAAATGAGATGCGATCATTTATCTCATTTCGAAAACATCTCCTTTTCCAATATCATCATGCAGGGAGTTACAGGGCCTGTTTCCATTGGCCTTGGCCCGCAACGTCCCCAACCGGGAGAGGTATTGCCGAAGCCGGGTATTGTGAAGAATATTTCCTTCAACCATATCCGTGCAACAGTTGTGAAACCTTTGCCCTTAACAGAATCTCTGCAGGATAGTAAATACAATGCCGGGGAAATGTTTTCCTGCATTATCCTTAATGGTATGGATGAAGGATTCCTGGAGAACATTTCTTTTGATGATGTGCATATTACTTTCCCCGGTGGCGGCACTGCAGAACAAGCTGCTGTTCGGGATGTACCCAAAGTGGCCAGCGAATATTATGTGATAGGCGTGCCACCGGCCCATGGAATTTTTGCCCGCAACGTCAAAGGGTTGACCATGAATAATGTAAGGCTGCAGACACAAACACCCGATCTTCGTCCGGCTATGGTATTGGACCATGTGAAAGATGCTGCGTTGAATGGCTGCAGTATAACCGGAGTTGATGAAGTTGTAAGATGCATAGATGTACAGGATGTATTATTTCAGGCTCCCCGGGTATTAAGCCCTTCAAAAATATTCATGCAGGTAGAAGGAATGGCTAACAGGAATATTAAAATAGAGGGCGGTGACCTGTCCAAAGTAACCACTCCTTTGGCTGGTGCATGGAAAGAAATTGTTAAATTGAGGGACTAAAACCACCGCCCATGGCTTTTAATGAAAAAATGGCCGACAGCGTACGCGAAATGATCGCTGCTGTAGAAGGAAATGTGGAAGAAAAAAGGATGTTCAGCGGCCTCTGCTTTATGGTGAACGATAAAATGTGCGTGGCTGTCAGGGAAAGCAGTATCATGGTAAGATTAGATCCTGTGATGTTTGAAGAAATAGCTGGCAAAGAAGGCGTGGAGCCCATGGTACATAACGGAAGGGAGATGAAAGGATATTTCTTTGTGGATGAAGACGTGTTGAAAACTAAAAAACAATTAGCCTACTGGGTGAATTTAGCCCTGGATTTTAATAAGTTTGCAAAATCTTCGAAAAAGAAGAAATGACCTATGAAATATTTGATGCTCCTGGCGGTACTTTGTTTGGCTGCCTGCAACAGTACGTTGCCTCCTGCTGCGGAAGACAGTACTATCCTTGCTAAAGACACTGCGCTTGTAATACCGGCAAATGAAGAAAAAGAGTATGTAACAGACCCTGTAGATACTTTTACCCATGTTGTTTTCGATGATTTTAAAGCAACATTGGCACCTTTGGTGGCAAGTGCGGGTGAAGAACCGAATGAAGGAACTGAACCGGATACGGTCACTTTGGAAGCTGGTCCCGGTGAAAACATGGAAGGGATAAAGATCTATATCAGATCAGATAAATTGTCAGATATTAAAGTAGAAGAACGGCTGGAAACGCATATGGCTATTGCTACGGAAGAGGGGTTCTATGAACTGGATAACTGGAAACATGGCCATACAACATGGGAGGAACTATTGAAGGACAACGACAGCACTTTTGTGACAAGATTCTACAGTCCGGAAGATTATCGTATTTTCCCGGAAGTTACACTGGAAGAAGTGAAAGCTGCGGTGAAAGAACAAGGTGGAGAAGAATGGCTCAAACACCTCAAAGAGGCAAAAACAGTGAAGGACGATGCATTTGAAATATTAGGGGATAAGTATCTGCTGCGTGTTTCCGGCAAACGTAAAAGTGACGGGGTGATAGTTACTAAAATAATTATAGTTTATTTGACATCCGGATGTTAAAAAGGATATTAAAACGAATAGGATGGGCGTTGCTTACGCTGTTTATACTGGTGAACATCTTCGCCGCTTTTCATGCGTATAAGTTTACCCATTTCACAGATACCAAAGCACCCAAAACAGATCCCCGCAAACTGTCGTTCGCCGGTAAAATGAAAACGATCTGTTTCGGCGTAGATAACCCACGCCCCGTTAATAAAAGAACACCGGCGCAGCCCTTTGAAACAATTCAGCTGCAAAGCCATGAACGGATAGAATGCTGGTATATTAAAACCCCTCAGCCCAAAGGGACCGTGATCATCTTTCATGGTTACAGTGGGCAGAAGTCTTCCATGCTGGATAAGTCCGATGAATTCCTGGGCATGGGTTACAACACCCTGCTGGTGGATTTTATGGGTTCGGGAGGTTCCGGAGGAGATCAAACCACGATTGGGTATAAAGAAGCAAAAGATGTAAAGGTGGCATATGATCACCTGCAAAGAACAGGAGAGCAAAACATTTACCTCTTCGGCACTTCACAAGGGGCAGCGGCAGTACTAAAAGCCATGCATGATTACCCTATCAGCCCTAAAGCTATTATTATTGAATGCCCTTTCGCAACATTGTACCAGGCCGCTGCTGCTCGTTTCAGAGCTGTAGGTGTGCCCGTTTTTCCACTCACCAGCTTCCTTGTATTCTGGGGTGGTGTGGAAAACGGATTCTGGGGTTTTGCACATAAACCCGTAGAATATGCCCGGTCCGTAAAAGTGCCTGCGCTCTTGTTTTATGGAGAAGAAGATGAACGCGTGACCAGGCAGGAAATAGATGATGTGTTCAAAAACCTCGGAGGCAAAAAACAACTGGTGACCTTCAAAGAAGCAGGGCATGTAAATTACCTCAGGCGATACCGCAATGAATGGCATACAGCCACCAGTCGCTTTTTAATGACCAACTAAATTGGAGCGCAGGGATTTGTCTTTCACTACAAAGGATAGAAACCGAGAAGACGACGAACATTTATAATCGAAAATTCGGTTTTGCGCCTGTGAGGCAGCAAAACCGATTTCTTGTAAGAAGCTAAATTGGAGAGTGCTTACTAATTACTAGTTAAAATGGAGGTAAGAGTTAAATTGGAATAATATCTTATTGTAAACGCAAATATGAACGCTTTTTAACACGGAGTCCGGTCAAATTCAAAATTTTTTTGCAGGAAAGAGAAGTTTTTTTACACTGTTTTGGGATAACCGGGAAGGTTCATGCGGAATTTAGCAGGGGTGATATGATATCTTTTCTTAAACATCTTGCTCAGATGTTCTCCATCTGCGAAGCCTGTCATATGTGCGATCTGGTTCACAGACAGCTTGGGATCTTTCAATGCTTCTTCCACATGCAGGAACTTCTGGTCCATGATATATTCAGCGGGGCTGCGTTTCATGATATCCTTGAACCAGATCCGGAAGGTGGTTTCATTGACAAACACCAGTTTGGCAATTTCCGGAACAGATTTGGGGTTACTATAAGCTGTATCTATATACTGCACGGCAATGGAGATGGCCTCATGGTATTGCCGGGTTTTGGTAACCGGCAGCTTTTCCCTTTCGCTGAGCCGAAGGTAATACCCTATCAGCAACAGGCTCGTATAGGCCTCATATAATTTCTTCAGTGCTTCCCCCTGTAATGTAGAGGTTCGGAGCAGTTCAATGATATGATAATCGTTGGCATTCAGGTCTATGGGCTCTATCCGTTGCCCCTGCATTTCACTTTCCCGCTTTTTATCATAAACCGCCTGGAACTGAGGATGTTCCGACTTAAATTTATCCAGGTAGGCGTTGGAAAAGGAGAAGTAAACGGCTTTATAGTGTTTCGGTGCAAAGGTGGCTTCGTTCTTTATATCCGGTGGTACAAAATAAACGCCCAGTTTGCCTTCTTCCAGTACCAGCGGGATGGGGACAATTCCTTGCAGGATACAGGGAATGGTTTTTTCCAGCCCGGCATACAAAGCTATCAGGGGTAATTTGGTGACGGGATAAAGAAAGGTTTGTTTGGTGATCACAAAGTCCAGCCAGCCTGCTACCCAGTTCAGTTCTGTGGATTGCCCGGCTATTTTGTCCGCAATTTCCTGGGTTACATAGTACCCGAACTCTCCGCTGGTCACTTCTACAGCCGCTTCTTTCACTTCATGCTCCGGTGTTCTTAATTCCTCAGGCAGGGTATTCGAAATGGTGAACTTCGCTCCCGGGGGAGTGGCGAATTTCATGATGGCTGCGCTTTCTGGGGATTGGCCAGGTTCAAATTGTTGGTCCATTAGCTGGGTAGAGCGTGATTTTTATAAAAGCCTGCTGAATAACGTCACGTAATTTAGTGAATTTTTAGGTACCGGATACTGATGGGCTAAAACCCTGCAGTTCCAGTAAATACTTCCGCCCTGCCCCATTCACTAACCCTGCTACCCATTTGATATGGAGGTTGGTATACTTTACCTTACAATACAGCCAAATGCCCACTGGCAGTAATAAAGCAGCCATGCTGACCAGTAATTCCTTATCCATCCGCCAGCCTGTAAAAGCAAACCCGATCACCACATATAGGCTGTAGAGCGGTAATGCCAGTAACCGGATCCTGAGGGACCGGATCATCAACGACTGCAATAATGCCGCAGTTTGCAGCAGCCCGGTTTTCTTTTGCGTACCCCTGAGGTTCTTCCAATGTTCCTGTTGCTGGAGGACCTGCAATTGCCACATGTTACCCGCCATCCCCACTGCATTGAACAATACCAGTAAACCAGCCATGATCACCAGCGGGAGATCGGAGAGATGCCCCAGGGCAAAATACACCGTTACGATATTGGAAAATACCAGGGCCAGTAATTGCTTCACCCGGGAACGGCGTAAAGCGTTCAATACCGTTCTTGCCTGATCGTATTCAATGGTATCCAGGCAACGCTGCTGTACCTGCAATAGTTTATCAAACTGTAGTAATGTGTTCCTCATAAAATTTCTTTTTTGAATTCTTCAATTTCCTGCATAAACCTGGTGGCCTTTTCAATAGACTTCCCGCCATCTTCCCAGATCAAAGCCTTTACCCATTTAGAGCCTGCATTCTTTGCAGAAATATTCCTGTATAACCATACGGAAATAAAAATAGAAAGGAGTGTTACCAGCGATTGAATGATCCAATAAGACCAGCCGGCACCTGCAAGCAGGGGGATCTTAATATAAAAGACCGTCCATAAAGGCAATTGCAGGAAAATGATCTTGAATGTACGGATCACGGAGATATGCAGCCAGGTCAATTGTTCCTGTGTGATGGAAATGGCGTTGCTGAAATTGATGCGCCTGATCACACGTATCTGTTTTGCATATTCCACCATCGCGTAAGTGTTGATGATCACCAGCAGCACAGCTGAAATGGCAAAGAACGGTTCCCGCCAGGTGTAATACAAAAGGAATAACAGGAAGGCGTTCCAGGGAAAGCCGAATAGGATGGCAAAGCGCTTGAACCGTATTAGTGCATTGAAGGAGCGGTGTACTTGCTGTCCTTCTATCTTCTCCAATACTTTTATATTCAGCTCAAGGGATT
Source organism: Chitinophaga niabensis (assembly GCF_900129465.1). Lineage (NCBI taxonomy): Bacteria > Pseudomonadati > Bacteroidota > Chitinophagia > Chitinophagales > Chitinophagaceae > Chitinophaga > Chitinophaga niabensis. The sequence continues at coordinate 1,895,873 of NZ_FSRA01000002.1, forward strand.
GCGCTAATTTTTCGTCATATGCCTGCCAGATATTTTCCAGTTCGTCTGCTTTCATAATAGCAAGGATTATTGATTTGAAAATCTTTGACGCAGTTTTTCTTTCATCCGGCTGATCTTAGTTCCAACATTGGATTCAGATATACCCAGGATCTCTGCGATCTCTTTATGATTCTTTTTTTCTAAATAGAGGAGTATCAATGCCCTGTCCAGCTCATTGAATTCATTGATGAATTGCTGCATCTGCCGGATGTTCTCTTCCAGTTCACTGCCTTCTTCTTTCATCGCTAATACCTGTTCGGACAGCTCTACGGTTTTGCCGGCAGTTTGTTCTTTCCTGTAAAAAGAGATGGCTGTATTCAACGCTATGCGGTACATCCAGGTAGAAAACCTATGATCTGCCTGGAAGCTTTCGCCGGAACGCCAGAGTTGGTAGATGATCTCCTGCGCAAGGTCCTCCCGGTCGTATTGATTACGACAATAAGAATTGCATATCTTGTATATGATTCGCTTATTCTCCTGGATCAAGGCTAAGAAGGCAGTTTTATCCGGCTGTTTCTTCATAAATCGGTGATAAAGCTTTCATCTATTATTCGCGGAGATAGCAGAAAAATCACAATCCTGGAAAAATAATTATGTTTGCATTGAAAATCAATGAAATATGATTTCGGCTTTAGTAGATCATATCCGCAGATACGTATCCCTGGATGAACAGGAAGCGGCTTTATTGGAGGAATACATAGAAGTAAAAGAGATGAAGAAAAAGGCATTCCTGTTGAAAGAAGGGGAGGTCTGCAAGGCTAATTATTTTCTGATCAAAGGTTGCTGCCGTTCTTATTTCATCACGGAAAAAGATGCGGAACACGTTCATCTCTTTGCCATTGAAAACTGGTGGATCACTGATTATGCCAGCCTGGAAAAGAAAATCCCGTCTATGTTCAATATTCAAACACTGGAGCCCTCCACGCTGGCGATACTCCACAGGGATAAACAGGATGAACTATTCGCTGCCATTCCGCAACTGGAGCGTTATTTCAGGAGTGTGCTGGAAACAGCCCTTGCTGCTGCACACATGCGTATCAAGTATATTTACTCCCAATCCGGCTATGAACGGTACCATCACTTTAGTACTTCCTTCCCGGATTTTGTACAGCGTATCCCGCAATACATGCTGGCATCCTACTTGGGCTTCACGCCTGAATTCCTGAGCAAGATCAGGGCCGGCAAAATTTCTTAAACTAGTTCAATTGTTTGCGTGATGAAGATATTGGAGCTTTGTGTTCAATAAAAACAAAGCAAAATGTCTAAAAGGATTCGCATTAAAGAAGTTGAACCTGCTATCTATAAAGCCATGATGGCGCTGGAGAATTATATGGCCACCACAAAGATCGAAAAACTGCATAAAGATCTGATCAAGGTCCGTGCTTCCCAGATCAACGGCTGTACTTATTGCATGGATATACATTCCCGCGAAGCACGCCAGCACGGGGAAACGGAACAACGCCTTTACGTGCTCACCAATTGGAGGGAGACAGATCTGTTTTCAGAAGAAGAACAGGCTATCCTTGCCATGACGGAAGAGGTCACCTTACTTCCACAAGGTGTGTCTGACGAAACATATGAACGTGCTGCGAAATTATTTGATGAACAATATCTCGCACAGTTGATCATGGCCATCATTGCTATCAATGCATGGAACAGGATCGGGGTAAGCACGCATATGATCCCCAATGAATAAGATCGGCAGAAGCAATCAGGGCTTGCGGTACCAGTAATGCGTGATCAGTACAATAGGAATACCCACGCAAAGCATATGGATGCCCCAGCCCATTGCTGCACCTTCCCAGCTGAACTTCAACTTAGGTGCCAGCGTAAAGCGCAGTACCACCAGGTTCATCATGAGCCAGACAAAAAGCCCGTAAGCACAACCCACCAGCCATTTGCTCTGTTGTAATAACTTCACACGCGGGTAGGCTGTAAAGAAGATCAGCCCCCAGATGTATGCCACAGCAAAATGCAGGAACACTCCCAGGGCAATGATCTCTCCACCACCACTATAAGCGTTTTTGCCAAGTATGGCACTGGAAATGTATTTGAATACTTTGTCCGGAGTAACACCGGACCTTGCAAATGAATTGATCACCGCGGCTGCGCCATCCAGCATGCCTGTGGTTAATCCGATGAATACAGTTGCCGGCAACGGCCGCTGTACTTTCAAGACAGGGATCATAAATAAAGTGTTGTTAGCTGAAAAGAAATTAAGTGCGGATGACGGTTACAATATAACTAATTCGGTTAATATTACAATTTCCCTGCAAGAAAAGAAATATTTCCTTGAAAAATTAATTTTTCGGTGTAGTTTTGTGTTATGAAAGCGCAATCTTCTTCCAATCTTATCCAGGATACACAGGTAGCAGCTGCCATGATGAACCCTTTGCGTATCCGGATCCTGGAACATCTCCGGGAACCAAATTCCGCAGCAGGCCTGGCGCGCATCCTGGATATGCCCCGGCAGCAGTTGAACTATCACCTGCGCGAACTGGAAAAAAATGAATTGATTGAACTGGTGGAAGAAAGAAGAAAAGGGAATATGACGGAACGCGTTGTAAGAGCTACTTCCAAATCTTATATGGTGGTGCTGAATACGGCGAAGATCAATCCGGAAGAAGTGCAGGATAAATTTTCTGCCGCTTACCTGTTATCTGCTGCCACACAACTGATACAGGAAGTGGCTGTTTTACAGACCGGCGCACAGAAAGCAAAAAAGAAGCTGCCCACGTTTACATTGCAAACAGCTGTTAAGTTTGCCAGTCCTGAGAAATTGCACGCTTTCACAGAAGAGCTGGCTAAAGCAATCGCCAAACTGGCGGTGAAGTATCAGAACGAAGAAGATCCTAATGGACGGTCTTACCAGTTCCATCTATTTTCTCATCCAACACTTAAAAAGCAAACACATGAAAAAAGGTAGGAGCACAGAGATGAGCCGTGAAATAGCGGCGCCGGTTGAAGCTGTCTGGAAAGCATTAACAGAGGGAGAAGAATTGCAACGTTGGTTTCCGTTGGAAGCAGTGGTATCTGCCGAAGATGTTAAACTGACCTGGGGCAGCGGAATAGACTGGAATATGGAAATAGAAGAACAGCAAGAAAATGAATACCTGCGTTGGGGATATGATAAAGAACATCATCATCTTGTTGGTCAGAAGGAACGACGCCTGGCAGTGGAATTTTTCCTGGAAGCAAAGAAAGGTAATACCATGTTGCGCATCGTACATTCTGGTTTCGGCGAAGAAAAAAGCTGGGACGACCTCTACGATGGCGTAAGGCGTGGATGGCAAACAGAATCACTGAGCCTGAAACATTACCTGGAAAATCATGCAGGGACAAACAGGGTAGTAGCGCTGGCTGAGATCACGTCTAAGAAAAGCGAGCAGGAACTATGGGATCTCCTCATGGCTGGAGGTATCTCTGTAAAGGATGATCAGTATACTTATACTACTCCTCTTGGCGATCTTTATCAGGGCAACCTGTTATACGATAATCCTCCGCAGGACCTCTGCGGCACATTGCAACATTTGAACAATGCCATGCTGCGTATCAGTATTGAAAGGTTCTACCCGGGAGCAGATAATACCATTTGGGTATGGATCGGTGCATACGGGATACCGGAGAAAGAGATAAAGGAAGTGCAGCAGAAATGGCAGGAAAAGTTACATCAACTAATACCATAAATCATGGCAAACATTGAACATGTGCAGTACATCAAAGCACCTGCGGCAAAAGTATATGAGGTTATTACCACTGAGAAAGGCCTGGGTGCTACATGGACTACCCAACTGATCGTGCAACCTGAAGTAGGGTTCATCAATCAGTTTGATTTTGATGATAACTATGCTACTAAAATGAAAGTAGTGGAACTGGCAGAGAATGAAAAAGTAGTATGGGAATGCATCGAAGCTGATTCTGAACCTGCATGGGTAGGTACGTCTGTTTCATTTGAACTAACAGAAAAAAATGGCAGAACCGCTGTGCTATTCCGCCATCTTAACTGGAAAGAAGTATCTGAATGTTTTCGTTTTTGCAATTATAATTGGGCCATGTTCTTATTCAGCCTGAAAACCTATTGCGAAACAGGTACCGGAATGCCTTATCAACTCAGGGTTTTTTAGCAGGGTGGTATAATTTGATCACCCGCATGATCTTATCAAAGATGGCTGTATTCTCATATACTCCTCTGAAATCCATTGAATGCGGGCCATAAGCAAATACGGGGACCATGATGCCGCTGTGATCTCCTGTGCTGAATGCACCATCCACATACCCTCTTTCAATATTACCATCCAGTAAACTGAGGCCACCCGTTTCATGATCTGCTGTAACGATCACGAGTGTTTCGCCATTGGTGTCAGCAAACTGAAGGGCTTCACCGATTGCTTTATCGAAGTCCAGCATTTCGCTGGTGAGGTAAGGAACGGAATTGTTGTGCCCACCAAGGTCTATCTGGGCGCCTTCTTCCATGATGAAGAAACCATTTTTGTTTGTAGATAATGTGTGCATGGATTTTCGCAAAGCGCGACTGAGGAAATTACCACGGCCCTGATAAATGCTCCGTTTAGCACTATCGTTTAGCACAATAAATTGCTGACTGGTAATGGTTTCCAGGGCGCTGAGATCAGTATGGTAACTGTAACCCTTGTTTTTTAATTGTTCGCTGATACCGGTAAAATGTTGTGCGCCTGCGCCGATCAGAATGCTAACGGGGCTTTTCAGCATGCCTAATGCGATGCTATCCATCTGATAGCGTTCTTTGTTGTGGCCAAAGAATGCCCCAGGTGTGGCATCTGTGATATCGCCCGAGCTGATGATGGCGCTTTTCATACCTAATGGTGCAATGAGGTCCGGGATAGCCGGTAAGCTGGTACCGGTAGCATCTACTCCCACATGCCGGTTATTGGTTTTTTTTCCGGAAGCCATGGCGGTAGCACCTGCTGCGGAATCCGTGATATAGCTGTCTTCTGAAGTGGTTTTGGAGAAACCGATATTAAGCAGTTGCAATAAGTTCAGTTGTCCGAAGTTGCCGGTATATCCTGCGTAGATCTGTGCAAGTCCCATACCATCTCCTATCAGCAGTATCACATTCTTTACCGGGGATCTTTTATCATTGTTGCGGTAAGTTGGTGTATACAGCTGATAAGCTTCCCTGCCCTGGTATTGTGCGCTGGTACGTTTCTCCAGGTAATCTGCAAGGGAATCCACCTTGTCCGTATTCAGGTAATCCACACCCAGGTTGATCATGGTCTTCCAGGTATTGATATTATCCGGTGTAGCCCAGAAGCGGAACTTCTTTCCCAGGGCATGTACCTTTTTGATCACTTCCTGGATCGGCTGTTTTTCTTCTTTTACGATAGCACCTTTGCCGTTCCACTGTGTGTAGTTCCTGAAGTTATCGCTGATCATCCATACTCTGCGGAGTTGTGCGGGAGTGTAAGTGGCGGTAGGTATTCCGTCGAATAGGATATAGGGAGGATATTGTTCCCATAAGGTTGGATCGGGGCGGCTTCCGCTGATAACTATTTTTACCTGCGGGTGGGCGGTGATCTCCGGGAATGTGCTTAGTATCTGGATCAATGTGCGCATGGTAGGTTCTCCCGCTGTTTTGAAATCTATGAGCAGTTGAAGCTGGCGGGGAGGAGTGGCAAAAATCCCTTTGTTTGCACGGATCATATTTTGCAGCGGTTGCAGGTATAATGCCTGCAGGGTGCGGCTGCTGTCTATGTCTTTCTGGTTATGTGCCACATACAACTGGCCGTTCCGTTCGTAAACGTCTGCTTCTATAGAACCGAAGTTCCGTGCAAATGCGTTGCTAAACGGTTTAGCCTGCTCATAGTCGTTATGGGAGTGAGCATTGGAGGTAGTGTATTGTGCCAGGGCGGGAGAGCATAGGCCCAGGAGGCAAATGAGTGTATAGATATAACGATGCATGGTTTAAAAGTAAAGAACTCCTGGTAAAGGGGGGAGTTCTGTATGAGATATTTTGGTTAAGGATAAAAGAGAGGCCCCGGGGTTTGTTTTCAGATATCCCATAAAAAAGGATACCGGGCATTGGCCCGGTATCCTTTAAGAACTTTGCAAGCTGGTTGCAGGGGTTACATAGCGGCGAGTTGCACTTTTTGTTGCAATTCGATCACGCTATCGCGGAAGCTGTTATCTGTATCCATCAGGTCTTTTACGGTTTGGCAGGAGTGGATCACTGTGGTGTGATCGCGGCCGCCAAAATGTTCGCCGATGGTCTTTAATGAATTCTTGGTAAAACTTTTCGCCAGGTACATGGTGATCTGACGGGCCTGTACGATTTCGCGTTTGCGGGTCTTTTGCAGGAGCTTGTCGTAAGGAACATCGAAGTACTCGCAGACCATTTTCTGGATGCTTTCGATGGTGATCTCTTTGGAAGAGGTTTTCACGAAAGACTTCAGTACGCGTTTGGCCAGTTCCAGGTCTATATCTTTCCTGTTCAGGGAAGATTGTGCCAGGAGGGAGATCAGCGCGCCTTCCAGTTCCCGTACATTGCTTTGTATATTATAGGCAACATACTTCACTACTTCTTTCGGCATTTCCAATCCATCGTTCCGCATTTTCATCTCCAGGATCTCCATCCTTGTTTCAAAGTCGGGGATCTGCATATCTGCACTCAGGCCCCAGCGGAAACGGCTCAGCAATCTTTCCTGTAAGCCATCCAGGTCTTTGGGTGGTTTATCAGAGGTAAGGATCAGTTGTTTACCGCTTTGGTGAATGTGGTTGAAGATAGCAAAAAAGGCATCCTGGGATTTCTCTGCGCGGGCAAAGAACTGGATATCATCCACGATCAATACATCTATCAGTTGATAGAAATGGATAAAGTCGTTAATGATATTATTCTTGGAATGATCAATGAACTGGTTGATGAACTTTTCTGCACTTACATACAGAACAGCTTTGTTGGGGCTTTGCCTTTTCACTTCATTACCGATGGCCTGGGCAAGGTGGGTTTTTCCCAAACCAACGCCGCCATAAATAACAAGTGGATTAAAGGAAGTACCGCCGGGTTTATCAGATACCGTTTTGCCGGCCCTGCGTGCCACGCGGTTGCAGTCTCCTTCAATGAAGGACTCAAAGGTATAATTATGATTTAACTGGGAGTCTATCTGCACACGTTTGATACCCGGGATAACAAATGGGTTCTTCACCGGATTTTGTATCGTCAACGGGAAATCAACTTCGCTGTCTTTCTGATGTTTGGTAAACTGCGTAGGCATATTCACCGTTTTAGGATGTTGGTGTGGTGTACCGTTTTCTACTACTATCCTATACTCCAGTCTTGCTTCCTTGCCAAGTTCCCGTTTGATGGTTTTGCCCAGCAAACCTACGTAGTGTTCTTCCAGGTATTCATAAAAGAACTGGCTGGGAACCTGTATGGTTAAAACGTTGTTCTCGAGTTGTACGGCTTTGATTGGTTCAAACCATGTTTTGAATGGTTGCCATTCCACGATATCCCTGATTATATTCAGACACTTCTCCCAAACTTGTTCGCAAGTTTTGTTCATTTAGATAAAAAAAATTAATCGTGTTTATAATTTGGGTGTTTCTCGAATATAAACTCTTCAATACGGGCAGTTGAAGAATTTTTGACAGGATGACGAATATCTGTAGAAAATGTTGAAAAAAAAAATAAATCTGCCCTTGTTTTATTTATAACAATTACAGAATGTTCGCCTCTGTTTATTCGAATATTTTTTGGCTAAAACACCCATTTAGCCTACTATTCCGCTACTAAGAAAAGAGTTAAACCGTACAAGCATGATTAACAAGTAATTTGTAAATCTGTTTGCTGGATTGTATAAAAACACCAGCATAACAGGTAAAATAACATTGCTTACGTCCAGTGCTAAGAGCGTTATCCCAATGGGTACTTTGTAGCGGTGGTGGATCTTACTTTTTTGGTAACAGCATCAAGTGTATTCTCAAATTCTATGCAAATTTAAGATATGGGTCGCAAAGATATAGAATAACTTGTGTAAAAGTAATTCAGTGCCGCTATATTGAAAAACTTATCTTTGGCGCAATTGACATTTTAAATTTGTTTTTATGAGTTTTGAAATAACCGGAAAGCTGGTTGTGAAGTACAATACCGTACAGCGCAGTGAATCATTCAAGACAAGGGAGTTCGTGATTGAGAAATCTGATGACATTAATGGGAGGGTGATCACCAATTATATCAAGTTTCAGTCTGTGCAGGATCGTACCAGCATCATAGACCGTCACAATGAAGGTGAAATGGTTAAAGTTTATTTTAATATAAAGGGCACGCGCTGGGAGAAAGACGGTAAAGTGAATTATATCACTAACCTGGATGCATGGCGCATGGAAAGTATGATGCAGGCGCAACCGGGTGCCGACCATCAGCCTAACTACAACACCAGCCAGGAAGCTCCTTCCGGTGCAGGTGGTGCTGACAGTGGAGATGATCTGCCGTTCTAAGTAAACAGTTATATATTATATTAATAAAGGCTCCCGGTTCAGTACCGGGAGCCTTTATTATTTATAACCTATCTTTGCCCTGTTTTAGGATAAATACCTAACCGCAGTATGGTACAACAACTTTCGCTGAAGCTCCTCCCGCAGGATGCAGGTAATACACGCACGGTAGCTAAACAAGCTGCTAATGTCCTTGGCCTCAAACCTGGCGCCATTACAGGCTATAATCTTCTCAAACGTTCTATAGACGCACGCTCCAAACAAGTATATTATGTACTTACACTGGAGGTATATATAAATGAACCCTTCCATCAGCGAACTTCTCCTGTATTCAATTATGATCCTCTTTCGCCCGATGCCAAACGTGTGATCGTGATCGGAGCAGGGCCGGCAGGCTTATTCGCTGCATTACGATTAATAGAGCTGGGGCTGAAACCTGTTGTACTGGAAAGAGGCAAAGATGTGCGGGCCCGCAGAAGGGACCTCGCTGCTTTGAATAAAACCGGCATCGTAAACCCTGAATCCAACTATTGTTTTGGAGAAGGGGGGGCTGGTACTTACTCCGATGGTAAGTTATATACCCGTTCCAACAAAAGGGGCAACATCAACAGGATCCTCCACGTCTTTCAACAGTTCGGCGCACAGGAGGATATCCTTACAGATGCACATCCTCACATCGGCACCAATAAACTCCCGCATATTATTACTGCCATGCGGGAACAGATCATGGCCAGTGGCGGAGAAGTACATTTTGAACAAAAGGTAACAGGCCTGCAGGTCCGGGATGGTGCCATTACAGGTGTGAAAACATCCGATGGGGAAATATGGAATGCCGGGCATGTGATACTGGCTACAGGCCATTCTGCCCGTGATATATTTGAGATACTATATGAGCAGAAAATTTTAATAGAGGCGAAACCCTTTGCCCTGGGCGTTCGTGTGGAACATCCCCAAACACTTATTGATAGTGCGCAGTATCATTGTCCCCTTCGCGGCGATTTTCTGCCACCTGCCAGTTACAGTCTTGTTGAACAGGTAGCAGGCCGCGGCGTATTTTCTTTCTGCATGTGCCCTGGTGGCATAATTGCCCCTGCTGCCACATCTCCGGGAGAATTGGTAGTGAACGGATGGTCACCTTCCAAGCGTAATAACCCTTATGCCAACTCAGGCATGGTGGTAACGGTGGATGAATCCGACTTTGCACCCTTTGCCGCAAATGGCCCCCTCGCTGCCATGTATTACCAGCAGTCTGTAGAACAGGCTGCCTATAAAGCTGGCGGCGGAAAGTTTGTAGCCCCCGCTCAACGCATGACGGATTTTGTAAAAGGTATAGTTTCCACCACCCTGCCGGAAAACTCTTATATTCCGGGCGTGAAGAGCGTGGACCTCAGAGAAGTATTACCGGCAGCAGTACATACCAGGTTGGGCGAAGCTTTCAAAGCCTTCGGCAAAAAGATCAGAGGGTATTATACGGAAGATGCCATACTGGTAGCTACTGAATCCCGTACTTCTTCTCCTGTGCGTATTCCAAGGGATGCCACATCATTGATGCATCCGCAGATAACAGGATTATACCCCTGCGGCGAAGGAGCCGGTTATGCGGGTGGAATTGTTTCTGCGGCTATGGACGGAGAAAGAGTGGCGGAGGCCATCGCCCTCCAGGCTTAAATCCGGGTTTTGTCCATCGAATCATCCTGTTGGTGTATTATTAGGAAAATCTTATATAAATTCCTTGGCATCCATCTGCTTATAACGTAATTTCAACAACGTTAATTACTCCTTATGAACTTATTGGAACTTGAGCATCTAAAGAAGTACTACGCCACCCACAAAGCCGTAGACGATATCAGCTTCTCTATACCCAAAGGCAGCATCTTTGGATTGTTAGGCCCAAACGGAGCTGGCAAAACCACACTGTTACGCATGATCACCGGGATCTTTTATCCGGATGCAGGAAACATCATTTTTGATGGCAAACCCTTTGACCCGAATAAGGATGTGATGCATATAGGATACATGCCGGAAGAAAGAGGCCTGTATAAAAAGATGAAAGTAGGAGAGCAGGTGTTATACCTTGCGCAGCTAAAAGGACTGAGCAAAAAGGAGGCAACAGAAAAGATCGGGTACTGGTTTGAGAAATTCCAGATCTCCACCTGGTATAATAAAAAGGTAGAAGAGCTCAGTAAAGGGATGCAGCAAAAGGTACAGTTCATCTCTACCATTATGCATCATCCCAAACTCCTCATCCTGGACGAACCTTTCTCTGGTCTTGATCCCATCAACTCCAAACTCATCCAGGACGAAATATTCGAGATGGCAAAGAATGGTACCACCATCATATTTTCCACACACCGGATGGAACAGGTGGAAGAGATCTGCAACCATATTGTATTGGTGAACAAAGGCCATAAAATACTGGATGGCACTGTAAAGCAGATCAAACAGGACTTCAAGCAACACCTTTTCCATGTTGGATTAGAGCAGCAACCCAATCCCGCCCAGATGGCTACCCACCACTTCACGATCATTAAGCAGCATGATAAGGCCTATACCGTAAAACTGAATGAATACAGCAAAACGAATGATATCCTGGCCCATTTCATTCATCACGACATCCAGGTGAATTCATTTGAAGAGATCCTGCCCAGCATCAATGAAGTATTTATCTCCCAAGTAAAGCACACAGAAGCGAATTAAATAATCCTCCCATATGAACAAAATCTGGATCATAATAAAAAGAGAATATCTCACAAGGGTGCGTAAAAAATCCTTTGTGATCACTACCCTCCTGGTACCTTTCCTGTTCCTGGGCATGATCCTTCTTCCTGTTATCATGATGCAGGCAGATGATAATGAACGGATAGCTGTGGTAGATGACAGCAAATTCTTTAATGGAAAAATAGCAGATGACGGTGGTGTACATTATAAGTTTGTAGACGCTAAGATCGATACGCTCAAAAATAATTATGCGGATTACGGTTATACCGGTGTGCTGCATATCCCTGCTATGGACATCAATCGCCCGGGTAATATTAATTATTACAGCAAGGGGCAGATGAATGTGATGATGAAGGGCAGTATGGAGCGTAAGCTGAAGAATGTGATAGAGGACATTCGCATGGAGAAGGCCGGCATTGATAAAACAAAACTGGAGGATATCCGTGCCAACGTGGATATTGTGAACCTCACGGGCAAAGATGAAAAGAAAGGCAGTGCAGGGCTGGCTTTAGCTGTAGGCTACGGCTCGGGTTTCCTGATCTATATGATCCTGCTGATCTTTGGTATGGGTGTGATGCGTGGTGTGATGGAAGAGAAAACAACCCGTGTGGCAGAGGTAATGATCTCCAGTGTAAAACCTTTTCAGCTGATGATGGGTAAAATAGTGGGGATTGCCGGTGTAGGCCTTACCCAGTTCCTGATCTGGATAGCGCTGATCATAGGTCTTTACCTGCTGGTACCTTTCTTCGTTAGCCCTGAAACCTTGCAGGCTGCTTCCCAGGGAGGGGCTATGGGAGGGCAATCCAATGCTGCTACGGTAGAAATGATAGAGAAGATGAATTTTGTAAGGGATAATGTGAACTGGTTTATGGTGATCTTCTGTTTCCTTTTCTATTTCCTGGGAGGTTATCTTTTCTATGCTGCTTTATTTGCAGCAGTGGGCAGTCTTGTGAATGAAGATCCAAATGATGCACAATCGCTCATTTTCCCTGTTACTTTACCGGTGATCATTTCCATCTTTATGATGTTTGCGGCGGTGCGTAAACCCAATGGGCTGATCGCTACATGGGGAAGTATTATACCGTTCACTTCTCCTGTAGTAATGATGGCGCGGGTGCCTTATGGTGTGCCGGGAACAGTACCTTACTGGCAGTTGCTGTTATCCATGCTGTTGCTGGTGGGAGGGATTATCGGTACTACCTGGCTGGCGGCCAAGATCTACCGTACAGGTATCCTGTTGTATGGTAAAAAGGTAACGCTGAAAGAAGTAGGAAAATGGTTGGTACGAAAATGATCTATACCAGAAAGCCGGGGCATATCGCTCCGGCTTTTTTTATGCGATGAATTATTGTTTGATCAGCTGTTGTTTTACTATGTGGCCGCCGTTGTGTCACTCACTTGTACGGTTTGTTCACTATTGGGCAGGTTGCTTTTTAGGTTGAGGTACGCATATTATCCTGTTATTGATCAGGTTGGTTTTTTAGCTTGAACTCCGCTTATTCCTTCAGCCATTGGTCAAGCTGTTTTTTGCTAAGTTGAATTCCTCTCATGTATCTTGCTATTCGCCCATGCGCTTCCGCACTAAATTAAATTCCTCCCATATTTCATGGAGTACGTCTGCGGCAGGTTTGATCTCCTTTATCAGGGCAGCTACCTGGCCTATTTCCAGTTCTCCTTCTTCCAGCAAACCTTCAAACATTCCTTTCTTTGCTCTGCCGCGGCCCAGCAATATGGTGAGCTCTTCTGCGGAAGCGCCTTCCATTTCAGCTTTGCGGACGGCTTCAAAGAAGGCATTCTTCAGGAGGCGCACGGGGGCTAATTTTTTCAATGATAAGAGAGTATCGCCTTCGCCGGATTTTACGATGGCTTCCTTGAAATGACGATGGGAAGAGGCTTCCGGCGTGGCAACAAATCTGCTGCCTACCTGTACACCAGAGGCTCCTAATGCAAAAGCTGCGGCCATGGCTCTTCCTGAGCTGATGCCGCCTGCTGCGATCACAGGAATGTTTACAGCATCTGCTACAGCCGGGATCAGCACAAGGGAAGTAGTTTCTTCACGGCCATTATGCCCTCCGGCTTCAAAGCCTTCTGCTACAACTGCATCCACGCCAGCTTCCTGGCTCTTCAGTGCAAATTTGGAACTGGATACTACATGCACTACCTGGATGCCGTGTTCTTTGAGTGTGGAGGTCCAGGTTTTAGGATTGCCTGCGGAAGTGAAAACAATCTTCACGCCCTCTTCTATAATGATCTGAATATGTTTATCGATGTCCGGGTAAAGGAGGGGTACGTTTACGCCGAAAGGTTGTTGGGTAGCCTGTTTGCATTTTTGGATGTGTTCTCTCAGTACATCCGGGTACATACTTCCTGAACCGATGAGGCCAAGCCCCCCGGCATTGGAAACGGCACTGGCTAAACGCCAGCCGCTGGCCCATATCATGCCGGCCTGGATGATAGGGTATTGGATATTAAAGAGCCTGGTAATGTTATTACTGAATGCCATGCGGCAATTTAAGATAAATGGCGCAAAACGGTGAAAACCATCCTGCCGCTGAAGTGAGTGACACAACGGCGGCTGAGCGATAGAAAAAAGCGGACCCCCTTATAATTTATGTGAAAGATCTTAACCCAGATCGATCTCCGTATTGTCCCCGATATTAAGGCTTTGGCTCAGCCCGCGGATATTGGCATCACTGCCTATCAGGGAAGATTTCAGTACCACTTCATATAAGTTACTGAAAGAGCCGATGATAGAATCTTTCACGATGGAGTAGCTCACTACCGTGTTATCTCCAATGGCCACATTCGGTCCGATGATGCTGTTCTTGATATTACAGCCTTCGCCGATGCTTACGGGAGGAATGATGATGGTATTCTCGTAAGGTAATACCGGGTTGGTGGCCAGTTTGTATTTCTTGAGAAGGATAGCATTGGTTTCCAGCAGGGTTTCTTTACGCCCGCAATCGAACCAGTTGTTCACTTTGAATGCATTGAACTGTACACCGTGCTGGATCATACATTCCAGGGCATCGGTGAGTTGAAATTCATCGTGAGAGCGCAGTTGTTTTTGCACATTGTCTTCCAGGCACTGGTACATCTGTTCTGTTTCACGGATCTTGTACATACCTACCAGGGCCAGGTTGGATTTGGGGATCTGGGGTTTCTCTATCACCCTGCTGATGGTGCCGGACTCATGGAGTTCTGCCACACCAAAATTACGGGGATCGTCTACCTTTTTTACGCCCAGCAGGGAATGAGGGGCATTGATCACTTCCTTAAAATCACATTCCACGATAGTATCTCCCAGTACGATCAGTACCTCGTCGTTCTTTACTACTTCACGGGTGAGGAGAATAGCGTGGCCGGTACCTTCACGGGAATTCTGCTGCACAAAATGCATGGTGAGGTCCGGGTATTTCTTCTCTACATAATGCTGGATCTTTTCCCCGAGATAGCCTACTACAAACACAAATTCACGAATACCTGCTTCTACCAGCTGATCTACGATAATGCTCAGGATGGTTCTGCCGGCCAAAGGGATCAATGCCTTGGGCTGAGTATATGTATGTGGTCGCAGCTTGGTGCCTGCACCTGCTACTGGAATGATTGCCTTCATGTATTGGGTTTAGAAATGGTTCACTGCGCGAATAAACCGTATTCACATTACTATTCGCGGGCAAATTACGTAATCAATTATTAATAATGAATTAGGTTTTACGATTATCCTACCTGTATTAAAAATAAAATAAATATATCCAGAGGCTTCTTTTCTTTAATTCCTAATTCTTATTTAATAAGAAGATGTTTAATTTTGCGTCTTAAATTTTCCTTCACCATGCAAAGAGACCAGCAGATATTTGATATCATTGGCCAGGAACTGGAAAGGCAGCGCCATGGCATTGAACTGATAGCTTCGGAGAACTTTACCAGCTTGCAGGTTATGCAGGCCATGGGTAATGTTATGACCAATAAATACGCGGAAGGTTACCCCGGGCGCCGTTATTACGGTGGCTGCGAGGTAGTGGACCTGAGCGAACAACTGGCCATTGACCGTGCTAAGCAGATCTTTGGCGTTGAATATGTGAATGTTCAACCGCACTCCGGTGCACAGGCCAATGCAGCAGTATTGCTGGCTATCCTCCAGGCGGGCGACAAGATCCTGGGGCTTGATCTGAGCATGGGCGGGCACCTTACCCACGGTTCTGCCGTAAACTTCTCCGGGAAATTGTATCAACCCTTCTTTTATGGTGTGAACAAAGAAACCGGCCTGGTAGAATACGATAAAATGGAAGAGGTGGCTTTACAGGAAAAGCCAAAGGTGATCATTTGCGGTGCTTCCGCATACAGCCGCGATTGGGATTATGCCCGTATCCGTGCTATCGCTGATAAAGTAGGCGCTTTTGTAATGGCAGATATCGCGCATCCTGCCGGTATGATCGCCAAAGGATTGTTGAACTCTCCGTTTGCACATTGCCATTTTGTAACCACTACTACGCATAAGACCCTCCGTGGTCCCCGTGGTGGTATGATCATGATGGGTAAGGATTTTGAAAATCCATTCGGCCTGAAAACACCAAAAGGTGAAGTGCGCCTGATGAGCAACCTGCTGGATATGGCTGTTTTCCCTGGTATCCAGGGTGGTCCGCTGGAGCATGTGATTGCAGCAAAGGCCGTTTCCTTCTTCGAGATCCTGTCTAACGACTATGATGTATATGCCCGCCAGATGGTACGTAATGCACAGGCTTTATCCCGTGCATACCTCGAGAAAGGTTACCAGATCGTTTCCGGTGGTACAGATAACCACTTATTACTGATAGATCTGCGCAACAAGAACATCTCCGGAAAAAAAGCAGAGCAGGTGCTGGTGCAGGCTGATCTTACCGTGAACAAGAACATGGTGCCTTTCGATGATAAATCACCTTTCGTTACTTCTGGTATCCGTGTTGGCGTACCTGCTGTTACTACCCGTGGTTTGAAAGAAGAGCATATGCCATTGATCGTTGATTGGATGGATAAGCTGCTGATGGATGCAGATAACGAAGGTACTATCAAAAAGGTGCGTGGTGAAGTGAATGAGTTTATGAAACAATTCCCGCTGTATCCTGAAATGGGTTAAGCGCGTCTGATCTTATAAATTGGCGAAGGCTGCTCCTGGTGGGGCAGCCTTCTTTTTTTAGTAATACTAAATAAATGATCTATTGTTATCCTATACGAATGGCGAAGGAATGTAAAACAAGTACCCTATGTCAGGAGTTTATAAATACTAAAGCACCTGTTATTGAAAGTACCGGTAGCTCTTGTATTGATTTATTTTCATAGGAGAGAGAAATTATATGTTTTCAAACAATAAAGAGGCTGCCCCGGGGAAAAGGCAGCCTTTTTGGGTTACTCTTCCAATTTTTCCTTTACTCTTTCTGCCACCTTTTTGAGGTTCAGCAAGCCTGTTCCCACTTTAACAAAGGAAATGGTAACTTTTACTTTACCATCTGCTTCGCTGGCAGTTACATCAGCTACAAAATAGTCGGCTTTTGCACCGGTGGTACGTGTAGCGGTAAAGCCCTTCTTCTGCATTTCCTGCGTGATGAATTTCTCTGCTAATAAAATTGTTTTAGTGGCCTGCAATGCCTCTTCGGTATTTTTATGCTTTGTAGTTGCTTCAATAACGATGGGTTCTTTTGCAGTGGCCAGAAAGAGAAAGAGCGCAATCAGTGTTTTCATGTTATCAATTGAATGTAAAGGTGTCGGCGTAAGCAGTGGTGGTAATGGTTTTATTTACCACAGTTTGTGCTGCACCATTAATAACAGGTTCCAATTTAAAAGTAAAACTATGGCCGGCAGTGCCGCTGAAGCCACCTGCAGAAATGGAAACAGTATATAATGGCAGGGTTTCGATCACTACCTGTCCGGCCATTAGCTGTGCTTTAGAAATAGTGATCACCTTTTGATTGTTTTGCAATATACCATTTACTTTGAATAATGTGGTGGCAGTTGCCTGAATATCACTTCCTGTCACTGTTAAGCTGAAATCATCCGCAGCCTGGAGCCCGGTAGTGGTCAATGTAAATTTCATGGTTTTGTTGCCAGGCTGGCCTGGGCCGGGACCCGGATTATCCTTACTTTTGGAACAGCTGAACAGCGCAATAGTTAATGAGAGGGTTAACCCAATTAACAAATAGCTTCTTAATGATCTCATAAAAAATTAAATTTAACAATGAAGATTACTGCAAAGCTAGAGCAGCCCTGCATCCGTGACAATGACCGCAACCAGTCATTTTATATATAGCTGTTTTCAGGTATTTCCGGACACTGCTTTTTATTGTAAACTTGACATGTGAATGAGAAAGATTTTCTACTTATATCTGAGTTTACTACTGCCTTTGTTGGGAAAAGCGCAGCATAACCCCACCAAAGGTTACAGGGATAGCCTGACCTATCTGCTAACCCAACCTGCAACAGATAGTAATAAAGCGCGGATAAGTTTTCTTTTATCTGATGAATGGTCTTATACGGATACGCTCAAAGCAAAACAGTTCCTGGAACAAGGCAGGGTATTGGCCAACGGAAACCGTTACCTGCTGGCCTTATATCATTTTTATCTTGCCCAGCTTCTTTTTGAAACAGATAAGCCGCAGGCGGAAAAAATGTATCTCCGGTCAGATTCCCTATTGCGTGTTTTTAAAACACCCGAAGCTTATTATTTCAGGGCAAGGGCGTGGCATAATTACGGGGCCTTGCGTGAGCAGGCTGATGACTCAGAAACAATGCTGGCCGTTTTGATCGATAAAACCATTCCTCTTTCCATACAATCCGGCGACAAAAATTACCTGGCACGGAATTACTCAGATGTTGGAATGGTCTTTATGAACCAGTGGCAGTATGATAAGGCAGCCCCCTATTTTGAAAAGGCCATCAGCATTTTGAACCAAAGCACAGCGCTTAAATCCAACGATGTGTCCGTTTACATCAATGCCATCAGGAACTTTGTGTTTATGGACAGCTTTATCATCGCAAAAAAACTGATAGACAAAGCAAAGCCCATGATAACACCGGGGTCTGAAGCTGAAATAGACTTCCTGATCAATGAAGGGATGTACTATAAAGACATGAAGCAATATCAACTGTCGCTCAACAGTCTGCAACATGCTTTAACCGTAGCAGATGAACTGAATAAGCCTTACCTCAGGGAAAGTGTGATGTTTCAGCAGTACAGGACTTTCTCGGACATGGGTAAATATGAACAGGCAAAAGATATATTGTTGCGGATTGTAAATACCGGGGTGTATAATTCCAGTATGAACAGGTTAATGCATGCTTATGAACTGGCAGGGACCTTTGCCAGATTAGGTGATATGAGCGCTGCTTATAAATGGCAAAAGGAATATGGCGTTTTGCTGGATAGCATCAGCAAAAGCGAGAATGCTGAAAACATTAATGCCCTGGAAGCAAAATTCAGGAATGCGGAAAATGAGAAAAAGATAGTAGAATTAAATGCTGTTAACGAAAAAGCGAACCTCACTGCAAAGAGTAACCGGTTAATGAGCACCTTATTAGGATCTGCCAGTTTGTTCTTATTGATCCTGCTGGTATTGGGGTATTACTTTTATCGTAATAATAAAAGATCGGCTGCGCAGCAGGAGCAGATAAAAATTACACGGGCTATGCTGGATGGCCAGGAAGCAGAGCGTACAAGGGTAGCGCGGGACCTGCATGATGGATTAGGAGGAATGCTGGCTGCTGTAAAGATCAACCTGTCAGATGTTGCGCAGGAGGGGCAAAAGGAACTGCATGGCATCATCCATCAATTAGATCAATCCGTAAGCGAGCTGCGCCGCATTGCTCATAACATGATGCCTGAAATGTTGCTGAGATTAGGGCTTGAAGCCTCGCTGAGAGACCTGTGCGGGTCCCTGATGTCTGAAAACCTGGCGATTGATTTTCAGTATCTTGGTGTGGATAGTCCTATTGCTGCACAGGAGCAGGTCACCATTTACCGTATTATACAGGAGTTGCTGGCGAATGTGGTAAAACATGCAGATGCCAGGAACGTGCTGCTACAATGCTCCCGGCAGGAAGGCGTGTTTTTTATTACAATTGAAGATGATGGCAAAGGTATGCAGGAAGAAGGGCAGGGTATGGGATTAAGCAATATCAAAAGCCGCGTAGCTTATTTGAACGGGAAAATGGAGATCCTGTCTAAAGGGCATCAGCAGGGCACCGCTATAAATATAGAACTACATGTTACAGCATAGAACAACACTCGCAATAGTTGACGACCACCCGGTGGTGATAGAAGGCCTGGCTAAACTTTTATCAAAGAAGGCTGCTTATGAAATTGCAGGTGGTTTTACCAGCGGGCAGGATTTCCTGGCCTTTTTTGAAAAAACACCTGTTAAAATAGTGTTGCTGGATATCATTCTACCGGATATGAATGGCATAGACCTGTGTAAGGAGATAAAAAGAATGTCTCCTGATACAGTAGTACTGGCGCTGAGTAATCATGAAGAGCGGGGCGCTGTCATGAAAATGCTGGAAAACGGAGCCAGTGGCTACCTGCTTAAGAATGCTGCTGTTGAGGAATTGATGGACTGTATCAATGGCGCATTGAACGGGCAGATCATGTTCAGCAAAGCGGTAAAGGAAATTATTGCCAGACCTCAGCTGGATGCAGAAAAAGCGCCTGTGAAACTTACTGTGCGGGAAAAGGAGATATTAGGATTGATCGCTTCGGGGATCACTACACCCCGTATTGCAGAAATGCTTTTCCTGAGCAAGTTCACCGTGGAGAACCACAGGAAGAACTTATTACATAAGCTCAATGCCAAAAATGTAGCGGAGCTGATCAACTCCGCTACACGGCAGGGTTTGATCTGATATTATTTTTTTACAGTTAATTCTAACGATTGCTGATTACGGAACACTTCTATTTTTACCTCCTGTTTCCAGGCATGTTCCTGGTAGAAAGAAATAAAATCTTTCGCATTCCGGACCTTAGCATTTTCAATTTTCAGCACTACATCTCCTGTTCTAAATCCATTCTTTGCGGCTTCACTTGTGGCTGGAACTTTTATAAAATAGGCTCCCTGTTCATCCGGTAATCCTGTAGCGGAGCGTTCACCCAACCCGTCGATATTTTTCACGGTGGCGCCTCTCCAGGTGAGGGTAGTATTGGTGCCGGATTTTTGTGAATAGAGTTCTTTAGGTAATGGAACCGGCGCTGCTTTAGCCTGCAACCTTTTGATGCGTACGCCAAATTCATTCATTGGAAAGTTCTTAAACCCTACTGCTAATGCTTTGCTGCCGGGCTTTACGCGGTAGTCTCCTTTTGCAAAATCAACGAATTGCGGATTACCGGCAACGGAATGTGCATCTGTTCCATTTGCCTGTGCCGCTGCCAGTGCAGCGGCATCCGGGAAGAGATTATAGTCAACTTCTTTACCCCATACATCTATTCTTATCGGTTTGTAGGAAGTGGTAACGATATTATGAGTGAACACATCCCCGCTGTTCTTAAACCATACATGCGGATGGAAGGAGTTGTTGATCATGATATTATTCTCCACGATCCGGAAAAAACCTTCCCGCAATTTGAGCCCGCCGTTCAGGCAAACATTATTATAGATGCGGTAATTGGATGAACCATCATCCAGGTCAATATCCCAACCATGGTCACAACGGAAACGGTTATGGCGGATAACAGTTTGGGTGATGGCATCCAGGGTTACCAGGCCAATGTTAGCAGTGGTGGCACTATCCATCACACGGCGGTTAGGATGCCAGAAACGGTCCCTGCCCCATGAGTTGAAAGCGCCATGGTCCCCTGTTTCCAATACAGTGTTATATACATCGTTGTGTTCAATGATATGCCCGCCCCAGGTACCTTCGTTTACATTGATACCGGCACGAGGTACATTATGGATGGTATTCCAGGCTACTTTGATATTCATGGCCATGGAAATGTGTACGCCGGCAGATTGTTTTTCCACTTCGCCGATGTATTGGATGAGATTATCCTTGGCGTCACATTGTTTGGGATAATTATCATTCAGCGGCCCCTGCTCAAAATCCATTGTAGTGAAAGGCACAAAAGTATTGTACTCAAAAGCCGGGGAGCGTACGGCATCAGGGCTGCCAACAAAGGCAATGCCGCTGGCGCCTGCTTTGTAGATATGGCAGCTGTCTATATTTACATGCCGGTTATAATTGTTCACAAAAACGGCGTTACCACCTACTTCATTGAAAACACAGTTGCTTACATAACAGAATTCCGCGCCTTCGATCAGTAATGCGCCTCCACGGTAAATGGCCCAGTCGCTGCGTAAGAGGGGTTCTTTTGTTTCCATGAAGGTCCTGGCATTACCGGCGAATTGCAGGTTGTTCAGGATGATCTGTTTCACAGGAGCTTTTGCAGATCCTTTGATCGCGATCAGATCTTTCAGTACGGCATACTGCACAGTGGCAGGCAAATTACCGGCCTGTGGCATATAATATAAGTAATGCTCTTTTGCATCAAAGTACCATTCGCGTGCAGTGTCTAACTCTTCCAGTACATTCTCCACGAAACGGTTCTGAGGATGTAAACCCATCTGCCGGTTGTTTTGCCAGCCCCCTTCTAAAATGGCTTCTCCTTTATCATCTACGCCTGTTACTTTATAATGATAACCTCCCCATTCTGCACGGTGTAAAGCGTGTACGGTGGCACCAGCAGGTTGCTTCCAGGTTTTGATCCTTTCAGGGGAGATAGCATCTGCTGCAACACCATGATAGAAACGGGCATTGGGATCGTAATTGGGATAACGTGCCAATACCTGCTGCTGCCCGTTGATAAATAAACGGTCCATGATGGTAACAGCAGCAGGAACAGGACTCCTGTATATTCCTCTCTGCCAGTTTTGCCATGTTGTTTTCAAGGGCTGTGCACCACTGAGAATAGCCGTTTCGCCTGGATAACCCATAATAAAAAGCACGCCCTGCATTGAGGCATTGTCTTCCGGCGTAAGTACCAATGTGCTGTCCAGGTAATAAGTGCCTCCGCGCAGGATCACCTGGATACTGGCATCTTTATTTTGAGAACGAAGTGCCCGCCAGAGTTCCTGGGCACGATGCAGACTGGCTACCGGCTTCTCTTTGGTGCCGGAATTCTCATTGGTACCGGAGGGGGATACATAGATACGTTGTGTTTGGCCGAATGCCGGCAAAGCTATCATAACGCTGTAGAGTAGGATCCATTTTAACATAATTCTAAGTTAACGGCTTATTTATCAATCAGATGATAGTAATTGAACTATTTCTTGCTGAAAAATATCCCGCTCAATATTTGGAGAATTGAAAAATACCTGTACTTTTACAGTGTACTAGTTTAGTAGTACACTAAAACATGAAGCAATGATATCCCTACAACAACTTCATTTTCATTACCGAAAGGCGCAGCCTGTGCTGAAGGATGTTAACCTGAGCCTACAGCCCGGCCGGATCTATGGTTTGCTGGGAAAAAATGGTGCAGGCAAGAGCAGTTTACTGTATCAGTTCTGTGGTCTTTTGTTCCCTATTTCAGGGCAATGCAGGGTAATGGGCTATGAGCCGGCCAAAAGGCAACCTGCTTTTTTGCAGCAGGTATATCTGTTACCGGAATCTTTCCATCTGCCGGACATGAACATTGCGCAGTATCTCCGGCTCTTTGCTCCTTTTTATCCCTCCTTTGACCATGAGGCATTTAAACGGCACATAGTTGCTTTTGAGATCCCTGATGGGCAAAGCCTCCAGGCGCTTAGTCATGGTGAGCAGAAAAAAGTGCTGATCAGTTTTGCGTTAGCTACCCGCGCCAAAGTATTGTTAATGGATGAACCTACCAATGGTTTGGATATTCCCTCCAAGCGCCAGTTCAGGAAAGTGATTGCCGGTTGCCTTGAACCGGATCAGTGTATGATCATCAGTACGCACCAGGTAAAAGACCTGGATAGCCTGATAGATGAGGTGCTGATCCTGGAAGATCACGGCATCCTGTTGCAGGAATCTGTTGCCCGCATCACAGAAAAACTCTCCTTCCGCCAGGTAATGAGCTTGGAAGAATCAGAGGCGCCTATTTATAGTGAAGGTTCTTTGAAAGGTTATGTGGTAGTGGCCGTGAACCGCCAGGCAGAACATTCCCGGCTGGATATGGAAATGTTCTTCAATGCGGTAATGGTGGAAAAAGAAAAGATCGTATCCCTGTTCCAACAATAAAAATATTCTGTATGCAATTCTCTTTTGCCCGTTTCTCTTACTTGTTCAAATTGCAGATGGCGGCAAACCGTAAGCTGTATCTGCTGGGTATGGCCGCTATGGCAGGTATGATGCTGTGTTATATGTTCTTAGGCGTTTTCACTTTTGAAAACGGACTGACATTCGAAACGCAGATCGATTTTATATCAATTGCCCTGATCCTGTCCGGCAGCTTCTTTGCTTCTCTTATCTTTAAACAGTATGGGGATAAGGATAAACGGATCCAGTCCATCCTGCTACCGGTTTCTAATACAGAACGGCTGGCAGTTGCTGGCCTGTTCACTTTTCTTCTTTTTCCACTTGTTTTCATCCTGCTTTACTTTATCTGTTTGACCATTGCCAATTCGGTAGATGTACATGTATTAGGTAATATGAATGATATCTATATGCTGAATGGGATAGAAGGCAGGTATATGTTTATGATTTTCTTTCTTGTGCAGTCTGTATCCTTATTGGGTGCTATCTGGTTCAGGCGGTTCACTTTTGTGAAAACGGCTGTATTGGCATGTTTGGTGATCATTTTCTTTTCTTCGGTCAATGAGCTGATCAATAAGATGGTATTAGATGATCCGGAAGGGAAGGCGGCGGCTTATTATGCTGCGGAGAATAAAGATCCGAAGCTTCCTCCTGTTCGCTTTGAATTGGTTGGCTCGCCACCCTATCAGAGCCTGCGTTTTTACGGCAAGACCAATTATGGTTACTATGTAGAAAAGACGGCCTATTGGGTTTCACTACCAGTTAGCCAGACGATCGGTTTTACCATATTCCTTGGCCTCATTCCGTTTTTCTTTTTCTATGTGGTGGGTGTAAAACTCCGGGAGCAACAATTATAAAACAGATCAATCATGGAATTCAATAATACACAGGCCATCTACCTGCAGATTGCAGATTACGTTTGCGACCAGGTGCAATTGCAGCATTGGCCGCCAGAAGGGAAGGTACCTTCTGTCCGTGAGCTGGCAGTGAGCCTGGAAGTAAATCCCAATACCATTATGCGGTCTTACGAGTACTTACAGCAGCAAGGTATTATCTATACCCGCCGGGGCTTAGGATACTATGTAAGTGAGGATGCGCTCCGCAAGGTGATTGCATTACGTAAAGAACAATTCCTGCAGGAAGAGTTGCCGCAGTTCTTCCGCAAGATGTTCCTGCTGGGCATTGAGCTGGATGAGCTGAAGGCCCGCTTTGAGAAATTCAAAACCCGCCAGGCTAAAGCCTGAACATTTATTTAAAAGATCTTCGCATGAAAAAAAGTAATAAGCTCCTTATCGTTCTGTGCTGCTTTATAATTATTACGCTGGTGTTCTTTAATATGTTACTCAATGTGCAATTAAAGGCAGGTAATTTCCGGAATGATTTTAAGGACATTCCTCCTGTGGTTGTTACTTTACAACCATTTAACCACGTTGTATACGATGGCAGGTTATATATGAGCCATTCCCGTACCAGCCAGAGCTGGACGGACCGTAGCATGTACCTTAGCATTGGCGAGAAGGAAAAATATAAGCTGGAAATGCCTTCGAATATTACATCGCTGCTGAAATACAGTTACCAGGGAGATACCTTGTTCATTAGTTTTAATGAGAAAGGTGAAAAAATAGGCCGTCGTGATTATGTGCCGGAATCAGGCGTGCCATTACATCTCTTTGCGCCTGGTTTGACCTCCGTTTCCTCCCTGAGCGGTGCAATTATTTTTAGCGGTATTGACCAGAAAGGGCCACTGGCATTGCACCTGAGCCAATCCATGAACTTCACGCTACATAGCCTGCATTTACCCATATTAAACCTGCATATCGACACAAATGCGCAGGTAAGGATCATAGACAATAGCTATGTGGATTCGCTGGCACTTACTATGAGCAAGAACACGGTACTCACTATTAACACACCTGATAATATTAAAAGCTTACAGCCTGTGCAGTTAGATGCATCCGCGAGGATCAGTATGGAAGGAAAGGCTAACGATATGAAAACGTACCTACAAAAAACGCAATAATTCTAGTCTCTAAAGATGCATACCGTTCCGATCTTCATCGGAACGGTTTTTTATTTTCAGAATTGGGTAGCGAGGTAAGCCATTGTGCCGCTTCCTATCTCCAATGCATTTTCATCAATGTCAAATATGGGGGTATGTACACCGGCTGTGATGCCGCGTGCTTTATTGCCGGTGCCTAACCTGAAGAAACAGGCAGGGATCACCTGGGAATAGAAGGAAAAATCTTCTGCACCCATTCGCAGTTCTGTATCCACTACATTTTCCACGCCCATGTATTCTTCTGCCAGGGTGCGTGCAGTAGCGGTAACGGCTTCGTTGTTATAGAGCGTAGGATATCCTACGAGGATATCGATCTCTATTTCAGCTCCCATAGCGTGTACCAGTTCCGTAGCCTGTTTGCGGATCAACTCATGGGCTTTGAAGCGCCATGTTTCATCCATTGCCCGGAAGGTACCCATCAGTTTAACTTCGCTGGGGATCACATTGGTGGTGAATCCGCCATTGAAAGCACAGATGGACAATACGGAGGGAGAGAAAGGATCATTATTCCTGCTGATGATCTGTTGCAGGCTCACCACCAGGTTGGAAGCAATGAGGATGGTATCTGCTGTGAGATGTGGTGCAGCGGCGTGGCCGCCTTTACCTTTCACCGTGATATAGATCTCATCTGCACTGGCCATGTATTTCCCTGCGCGGAATCCCAGTTTGCCGGTTTCCATGGCAGGCAGTACATGTAAACCCAGGATAGCCTGTGGTTTAGGGTTTTCCAGGGCGCCATCTTTGATCATAAGGCTGGCACCGCCAGGATGTTTTTCTTCCCCTGGCTGGAATAATATTTTCACGGTACCCTCAAATTCATCTTTCAGCTGTTGTAATATACGTGCGGCGCCGAGTACTACTGTTGTATGCACATCGTGGCCACAGGCATGCATTACGCCGGGATTCTTTGATTTATAGGGTACATCGTTTGCTTCTTCAATGGGCAGTGCATCAATATCGCCTCTTAAAGCAATGATCTTTTTGGAAGGGTTCTTTCCTTCGATCAGGGCTACCACTCCTGTTCCGGCTATGCCTGCTGTGTAAGGGATGCCATATTCATCCAGTTTGGCCTGGATGAACTTAGATGTTTCATATTCCTGGAAAGACAGTTCGGGATGGGAGTGAAGGTGATGCCTGCAGGCTATCAGGTCAGGCGCATATTGCCTGGCCAGCGATTGTATCCGATTCTTCATTCTAATTCTTTTTCCGGTGACACGTTGATGATAGCCGGTACTACAAATACGCCTCCTGAAAACTGGGTAGATAATTTATCCCTTAGTTCGGATGCTTCTTCACGGGATTTGAAATCCCCTATGCGTACTTTGAAATAGGGTGCCTGGAAGTCCAGGTAAGTGCGGTATTCAGGGAACAGCTGCATCACTTTGGCTTTGGCCTCATTGGCATCGTTCCGTTTGTTGCTGGAAAATACCTGTACGCGGAACCCGGGTTGGTTTCGGATGGCGAGGGTATTAATATAGATCTGTTTTTTGATCAGCACGTCTATGCGGCTGTCCTTTGATACTTTAATGCTTCCTGCATTGGCGCTATCCTGTGCCCGTACGGTAACCGCGGCGAGCATCAAAAGAAATAAACAGCCTGTTCTATAGAGCATATATAAATCGTTTGTTTTAATGTGCCTGTTTCATGATCTCCACACTGGCGCTGGCCCCGATACGGGTGGCGCCGGCAGTTATCAGTTCCTGCGCAAAGGCAAAGGTACGAATCCCTCCCGAAGCCTTTATTTGAATATTCGCAGGTAAATGTTTACGCATTAATGCCACGGCTTCCACACTGGCCCCTTTTTCAGCATACCCGGTGGACGTTTTAACGAAGTCCACCCCGTATTTTGCATATAATTCGCAGCATCTAATGATCTCTTCCTCCAATAATATGCCACTTTCAATAATCACCTTGATCACTTTCTGCTTATTACGGACCAGGGGCATAATAGTGCCGATCTCTTTTTCCACGTAACCCCAGTCCCCATTACGGATAGCCAGGATATTGGCCACCATATCCAGCTCGTCTGCTTCGTCAATAATAGATAATACGCTTTCGGCCACTTTTGCCTCAATGGCGGAATAACCGAAAGGAAAACCTATTACGGTGGCCACTTTGGTGGTGGTGTTGCCTACGAATGTTTTAGCGAGTTTAACGAAAGGAGGGGGAACGCAAACAGCTGCAAAATCGTATTCTACAGCTTCCATGCAGAGTTTTTTAATGTCCTCCAGGGTGGTAGTAGGTTTCAATACCGTATGGTCTATGTAGCGGTTTAATTTCATAGCGGGTTTTTCTTAAAACATAACGGAGTTACACAGATGACCTGGGTAACTCCGTATGCAATTATTGAAATATCGTGCAATTATTGCATGGTAAATTAAGCGTCTTTACCGTGGCAGGCTTTGTACTTTTTACCGCTACCGCATGGGCAAGGATCGTTACGGCCTACTTTAGGTCCAACACGTACCGGTTCCGGACGGTGTTGTTCTTCTGCGGGTGCATACTCCTGTTCACGGCGCTGCGGCTGTCCGCCGCCACCATTTTCAAACTCCTGGTGTGAAGCGCGCATGCGGCTCATATCGGTTTTTTGCTCATGGCCTTCAGTGATCTCATCTTCTCCCTGGCTGCCGGGGATACCAGCTTTACAAAGGAAGGCTACGATCTCTTTACTGTTTTCGGCGCTCATTTGTTTGAACAACTGGAAGGCTTCGAACTTGTAGATCAGCAAGGGATCTTTTTGTTCGTATACGGCACTTTGTACTGATTGTTTCAGATCATCCATCGCACGGAGGTGTTCCTTCCAGGCGTCGTCTATCAATGCCAGTGTAATGCTGCGTTCCAGGGCTGCTACGGTTTCGCGGCCTTGTGTTTCCACTACTTTCTTCAGTGGTGCCAGCACGTTGATGCCTTTTTTACCATCTGTGAACGGAATGGAGATATTTTCGATGTGCTGGCCTTGTTCCTCGTAGATCTTTTTGATCACGGGGAGGGTGCCATGCATCACTTCTGTTGTTCTGCGGTGATAGTTGCTGGTAGCTTCTGAGTAGAGCTTCTCAGCAATTTCCTGAACATTGCCTTTAGCCAGTTCGTCCTGTGTAATGGAGGTATCTACTGCAAAGTTCAGGATCACATCCAGCTTAAATGTTTCGTAGTCGCCGGTTTCACGATGGGTGTTCACCAGGTTCTCTGCTACTTCATAGAAAGCATTATCGATGTCGATGGACAATCTTTCTCCTAAAAGGGCGTGGTTACGTTTGGAATAGATCACGGTACGTTGCTTGTTCATCACGTCATCATATTCCAGGAGGCGTTTCCGGATGCCGAAGTTATTTTCTTCTACCTTCTTCTGTGCTCTTTCAATAGAACGGGTGATCATGCTGTGCTGGATCACTTCTCCTTCTTTATAGCCCATTCTGTCCATCAGCGAAGCGATACGGTCTGAACCGAACATACGCATCAGGTCATCTTCCAGTGATACAAAGAATTGAGAAGTACCGGGATCTCCCTGGCGGCCTGCACGACCACGTAACTGACGGTCAACACGACGGCTTTCGTGACGTTCTGTACCAATGATGGCCAAACCGCCGGCTTCTTTTACACCAGGCCCGAGCTTAATGTCTGTACCACGACCGGCCATGTTGGTAGCGATGGTCACAGCTCCGGCCAAACCAGCTTCTGCAACGATCTGTGCTTCCCGTGCGTGCTGTTTGGCGTTCAATACATTGTGAGGGATCTTTTCGAAGGTGAGCATTTTACCCAGCAGCTCAGATACTTCCACGGAGGTAGTACCTACGAGTACGGGGCGTCCTGCATTTTGTAAACCTTTGATCTCTTCTATAACAGCTTTGTATTTGTCTCTTTTGGTCTTATACACGAGGTCTTCCGCATCTTTACGTGTAATGGGGAGGTTGGTGGGGATGGTCACTACATCCAGTTTGTAGATCTCCCAGAACTCGCCGGCTTCTGTTGTAGCAGTACCGGTCATACCGGCCAGCTTGTGATACATCCGGAAGTAGTTCTGCAGGGTGATGGTAGCGAAGGTTTGTGTAGCGGCTTCCACCTTTACATTTTCCTTGGCTTCGATGGCCTGGTGCAAACCGTCTGAATAACGGCGGCCATCCAGGATACGGCCTGTCTGTTCATCTACGATCTTCACTTTTCCGTCCATTACCACATACTCTACGTCTTTATCAAATAAAGTGTAGGCTTTCAGTAATTGTTGTACGGAGTGGATACGTTCAGATTTGATGGCGAAGTCCTGCAACAGCTGATCTTTCCTTTGCAGTCTTTCTTCTGCGGAGAGTTCCAGCTTTTCCAGTTCTGCTATTTCAGAGCCAACATCAGGCATGAGGAAGAAGTTTGGATCTTCTCCGGCACCGGTGATGAGGGCAATCCCTTTTTCGGTAAGGTCTACACTGTTGTTCTTTTCTTCAATGTGGAAGTAGAGTCCTTCATCCACTTTGGGCATTTCCCGTTGTTGGTCCGCGATATAATAGTTCTCTGCTTTTTGTTGCAGCACTTTGATACCGGGCTCACTTAAATATTTGATGGTTGCGCTGTTCTTGGGAAGACCGCGCCAGGCACGCATCAGGGCAAGACCACCGGTCTTAGGATCGTCTTTACCTTCAGCGATGAGTTTCTTAGCTTCTATCAGGCTGGCATTCACCACTTTCCTTTGTTCTTCCACCAGGCGTTGGATGCGTGGTTTCAAAGCATGGAATTCCTGTTCATCCCCACGGGGGATAGGACCGGAAATGATCAATGGGGTACGCGCATCGTCAATTAATACGCTATCCACCTCATCCACCATGGCAAAATGGTGTTTGCGTTGCACCATTTCCTCAGGGCTGTGTACCATGTTATCGCGGAGGTAGTCAAAACCGAATTCGTTATTGGTACCGTAGGTGATATCTGCCTGGTAGGCCGCGCGGCGTTCAGCAGAATGTGGCTGGTGTTTATCTATACAATCAACGGTGATACCGAGGAACTCAAAGAGGGGGCCGTTCCACTCAGAGTCACGGCGGGCGAGGTAATCGTTCACGGTAACAATGTGAACACCTTCACCGGCGAGGGCATTCAGGTAAGCGGGGAGGGTAGAAACGAGGGTTTTACCTTCACCTGTGGCCATTTCGGCAATTTTACCGGAGTGCAGTACATTACCACCTATCAGCTGTACATCATAGTGTACCATGTTCCAGGTCACTTCAGTTCCGCCGGCAATCCAGGCGTTTTTCCAGGTCACTTTGTCACCTTCAATGGTCACATAGTCCTTTTTTACAGCCAGCTGGCGGTCGAGGTCAGTGGCTTTGGCAGTGATGGCACCGTTGGCCTCTTTCAGGCGGCGGGCAGTTTCTTTTACAACGGCAAACGCTTCAGGAAGGATTTGTTTGAGGACCTCTTCGATCTTTTTATCTCTTTCCTTGATCAGTTTATCTATTTCGCTATAGGTGATATCTTTTGTATTTACATCCTCCTCACTTTCAGCAGCAGCTTTTTTAGCGGCAATCTCTTTATCCGTTTCGGCCAGGTGAGCTTTAATACGGGCGCGGAAATCCTGCGTTTTTGCGCGCAGTTCATCAATGTTAAGCTGGGAAAGTCTATCGTACTCCTCGTTGATCTGCTTCACTACGGGAACGATCAGTTTGATATCCCGATCAGACTTGTTTCCACCAAAAAGCTTTGTTAAAAAACCTAGCATGTTAAAAATTTCGATTTCGTATAAAAAAATATAACCTCACACAGGTAGGCCTGTATAGGGAAAATATAGACAAATATTAAGCCCGGACAAAGGGTTGTGCCAAGGTGGCAGTAATATATTCCTTTTTTCCGAGGCTCGTAAAATTAGGGATTTTTAGGGGAAAACCTCGAAAAATGAGGTCGGGATGCGGTTTTATAGCAGTTTAAACGGAAAAATAACAAAGGCCGCCCAAAAGGGCAGCCTCGTTCACAGGGTTTCATCTAATCTAGATCGTAAATGGTTGGTTCGGGATCTTACAAAAAAGAGTAACATCTATATATTATCACCTTGTGCGATATTCCATGTCTATTATTTTTCCAAAACCGGTATAAGATTTATACAGCTGGAAGGGTTCGTTGCGGGGCGGCATTGTGTAAACCCTCAATTTCCCGTTGTTGCCTGAAGGGCCGGCGGGATCATAAGATCCCACAATAAGGCCGTTTGTAATGTCTTTATACTTGGTAGCGCCTAAATTGAGCACTTTCAGTTTGCTGATCACTTCCGTTCCCAGGTCTGCCATCAGGTGATGGGTATTATAGTTGATGTCATATTCATATATCTTACTGCCCACAGCGTATAATACATAGCCCAGTTCATGGCCCACTG
The DNA here is from genome assembly GCF_900129465.1 of Chitinophaga niabensis. Taxonomy (NCBI): domain Bacteria; kingdom Pseudomonadati; phylum Bacteroidota; class Chitinophagia; order Chitinophagales; family Chitinophagaceae; genus Chitinophaga; species Chitinophaga niabensis. The sequence goes on from NZ_FSRA01000002.1 coordinate 1,927,732, forward strand.
CAAAATGCTGTGCATGGGCAATATCTCCGGTACTTTGATCTATTTTGGTGAACTGGTTCTGGCGGAATACGCTGGGGTATCCGTCAACAGCCATACGGAACAGGTAATATACTGGCTGCCCCGGATCTTTAAGGATAGTGAAGATATCGTTAAGGTTAAAAGTGGCGTTCTGCATGTATACCAGGTCTTTTCCTGTTTTATAACTGAGCAGCGCATTGGAAGGGGTGGGGATGGAATCCACACCTGCGTCTTTAGAGCCATCCAGCCTTACAAACCATCTTCTTTCCACATCATAGAATACCATCCAGTTAGAGAGCGAGCTATTGGCCTTACCGATGAAGGGGGCGAGTTTAACAGGCGTATTTACACCCGCCATTTTATTTTGCGGAAGACCATATCCCAGCCCGGAAACAGGATATTGCACATATAACTGATCATCTGACATCATGCAATACGTGCCGTAGGCAACATCCATCAGCCTTGGTGCAAAACCAGCGGGTGGCGGGCCCAGCATTTCATAACGGATAGCCCCTGTGGTTTGCCAGGTAAAATCATCGGCACTTAATTTATTTGCGCCATCGTCTGTCAGAAAATAGAGGGCGGTTTTGGCTTTGAAGGGATCATTCATCAGTTTGATGGCACGGGGTCCTTTTTGAGATGCAAGGCCCGAGTTCGTAAATGTCAGCAGGTCTGTGATCAGGGTTTCTCCGATCGGTGCCGGTAATACACTTACCATATCTATCCTTGCCATACCATTCACATTACTTAATACCAGCCAGCCTTCATAGACTTTAGATTGTATGGTAAGCCTGAATTCAGTTTTGTATTGTACGCCGGTGGAGTTATCTCTCACCCGTAACCACGCTTTGTATTTCCCTACTTTGGCTGTGACCTCATATTCCAGGTCCCTTGTAGTAGCGATCAGCTTATTATTGTTTTCGCTGATGTCGTCGAGGAAAAAAATGATCCATTCATATGAATACCTGCCAGTGTCAGCTTTATCCAATAAGAAGTCCAGCCTGGGTTTGATACGTAGTGTATCCTTGAACGTCATGGTGTATTGAGGGGCGATATTACTGATGGCAATATCGTTGATCTCTTTATAGGTATAATTTCCGAGATCTTTGTAACAGCCTGCTATAAGCGTGGCTGCTAAAATGAAAAATATTTTCTTCATAGTTAATTTTTAAAAATGATCAGAGTCCGTCTCCCATTTTCATTACGGAGCCATCTTCTTCATACACGATCCTGCCTGCTGCGGCTTCATCTGCGAGATAGTTTTTCATGAAGTTGCCGTAATATTTTACCGTACCTACAGAGATGGTATTGTTCAGGGTAGCTACCGGAATATCCAGCAACTGGCAGAGCAGTACGTACTTTTTCCGTGAATAGGGCCCCAGGTAACCATCCAGCCAGTATTTAGGCCTTGCCAGGGCATCGTCTACAAGAATGGTGTGAACAGTAGCACTGATGTATTTTTTGGTATCCGGAACATAGAGTTGGGGCAGATCTGTTTTGAAATTTTCATTTTCCAGTAACTGAATGCAGAGGGCAAATGTTTTCACCTGCATATCCCGGTGTTTCAGGAATTTTACGGGTAACAGTACCGATGCTTTTCCCGCCGGTACAATAGCCGTTGTGGGGAATGCTTCATAGTGGATACCTGCCTTTGCTGCATTGGCGGAAGTATCGATCACTTTGATGCTGAACTGCCTGTCTTTTGGAACAGTATCTCCTTTCACCCTGATAGAGAGCGCGAAAATGCTGTCTGTTTTTTCAGGATGATAAGCAAAGGTGAGAACGGATGTATCTACCCGTACATAAACACCTGCTGTGGGTTCGTTGTATACTTCAAAATAAATGCCGGCGGTACCACTGTAAAGCGGGATCTCAGACCGTTGACAGGAAGCTGTTAAAAAGAGCAGGATATAAAGAATGATTTTTTTCATCACTGTTAGTTTTGGTTGTGTTAATCTCTGTAGCGGATCTCATCGTCCGGTAGTGGCGGGCAGTATTTACCTGCCGTCATAGCTACATTTGCCGTGCTGCTGTTACCGGATGGAATGGAAGTTGTGTTCAGGCGTTTGTAGTAAAAGAAGAGTTGTCCTTCTCCATAAAACTCCCGTTTATATTCATTCCTTATTTCCGTAGCAATCACTGCGGTGAGCGGTACGTCTAACAATCCGCGGTTCTTTCGAACGGTGTTGAGATATCCGAAAGCCAGTGTTTTATCTGTTTCTGTTTCTGCCGCGATGTAATACATTTCGCTGATACGGATCAATGGAATGATATTGCGGTAGAGGGAATCTTTATGCTCTATATCGGAGAACTTAAAGAAGCAGCGGTAGTCTTTGATACCGTTACCGGGAATAGCCCATATAGCCACATTATTCCGATAATCTGCCGTGTTATTATTTTCGTAAGTGGCAGTTAATCTTGCCGGCAATGGTGCTAAGATATTCCGGGCTTCCAGAACTGGATCGAAGTAATTCTTTTGTTTATCTGCCAGTTTAATATCATGCAGGCCAAAGAGTATTTCTGTGTGGAAGATGCGATTGGGGTTGATCTTATTGGTGAGGATGTAATCTTTGTTGATCCAGGGGAACCTTCCTTCCTGTGCGGCAATCACTGTTTTAGCATTTTCCAGTGCAGCTGCTTTGTTCCTGCGGTATAGGTGTACCCTTGCCTTCATGGCAATGGCGGCATAGTAGTTCATACGCAGGGTACGGAAGCGCCAGAACTGAGAACCGCCATCCGGGTTCCCGGAGAACATGGGGCCGCCTGTTATGATGGGGTCTTTGCGCAGATACAATTCAGCGGAATCAAGGTCTTTCAGTACTTTATCTATCACTATATTGGCGGGCAATAATTCCTGGAATTTAGAGGTGAAATCGTCTACATAAGGAATGCTTTTTTTGAGTGAATCCACTGCGTAAATGGGGCCAAAGAGACGTAATATATCAAAATGGAGGAAAGCACGGAGGGCAAAGGATTCGCCTTTTACATTACTATAGTTGTCTGCATTGCTGAAGATATGTTTATGGTCATCGATCACAGCGAGGATCTTATTCACATTGGCAATCCTTGTATAGTTGCCGCGCCAGGCCATCGCGATCCTGGCTTTGGCAGAGTCATGCGTGAAGTTGTAGTTATTGATGGCCTGGAGCCTGTGATCTGATAAGATGTTGTATTGCTGCCCCAATACCTCTATCATTTCCATGCTCATCTGGCCGCCATAAGTATCTTTCAGGTTCATGTCCAGGTAAACGGAATTCAATGCATTGTAGAAACCCTGTTCGGTATCAAATAGTTTCTGTTCGGATACCTTATCCCGCGGTTGCACACTCAGCCATTTTTTGCAGGAGGTGGCGGAGAACAATGCTGCCAGCAGGATGGTATAAAGAAGATGTTTTTTCATTTTTTTTAGATTGTTGATTAGAACCCTACAGATAAGGAGAAAGACAGCATATTCGCGAACGGGTAATCAATACCTCTTTCCCGTTTGATGGAGGAAATGCGGAAGATGTCGTTCATATAACCAGTGATCTTTACATAAGAGAGGTGCCATTTTTGTACAAGGCGGTTAGGAAATTCATAACCCAGATTGATGGATTCGCCGGCAAAGGTATTTTCTTCCTGCACAAAACGGGAGCTGATGTTTGTCTGGTCCAGCAGGCTGATACTTTTGAAGCGGGCACGGTCTCCTGCTTTTTTCCAGCGGTCATACAAAGCGCGTTTATCCTGGTTTATCTTCAATCCTTCCATATTAATATTCTCTACTTTATTGTATAAGGCGGTATTGAACTCGTCTCCCCCCATCCGGTAACGGATATAACCGCCGAGGTTGAATCCTTTGTAATAAAGCGTTGTGCCTAACACGCCATCCAGATCAGGACGGGAATCTCCTACCACTACTTCGTCTGCATAATCATATTGAAAGGTGAGTGTGCCATCTTTTTTCACAAACACTTCTCTTCCGCTACCGGGATCGATGCCCTGTGATCTGACGGCCCATAAAGCAGTAGGACTGCCCATATCATAATACCGGTCCAGGTTTTTGGATTGATTTAATTTGTTCATCACATCCAGTTTGTTGCCGATGTTTTCATAATGTGCCCTTTCCTGCTTACCGCTTACACTGATGCTCCAGTTGATGCCCTGTTTGGGTAAATAGATGGGAGAGAAGGATACGATGAAGTTGAAACCCTTGCTGTTTTGTGCGCCGATGTTAGTAGTATAGATGGAAGAGCCTACAGATGCAGGGAGGCTGATCACGGCCACCAACGGGTCAGCATTCTGCAATACATAATCGAAATTGAAACGTAAACGTTCTTTTACCACACCGTCTATGCCGATGGTTTTCTTGATCGTTTTTTGCCAGTCCAGGTCCGGGTTTCCAAAGGAAGCAATGTTGGCACCTATTCCAAAATAGTTCTGATTGGCGGTATTGTAATTGAAGGTGGTGAAAGACTGGTAGGCGATGCCGTTTTCATTACCCGGGTTACCAATGCTGGCCCTGAGTTTAAGCAGGTTGAAAACATCTTTGCTGAAGAAGTCTTCTTCGTGCAGATTCCAGGCAACACCTAATGACCAGGTATTGGTGAAGAGTTTATTCACGCCGTAATTGGAAGCTCCATCCAGGCGGTAACTGTAGTCCAGCAGAAAACGGTTATCGTAGCTGTAACCACCCTGCAGGAAAAAACTGGTGCTGCGTGCGGTGGCTTCGTTGGAAATAGGTTTGCTGTTGGGAGAATAGGAAGCGGCGAATGCGGGCGAGGTGATGTAATCCGGGAAGCCTACGGCGGAATAACCTTTCCCCGTTTTCTGATCATCACTGAAAGACCAGCCTGCCACCGCGTTCACCAGGTGTTTTTCTGCGAATACACGACCAAAAGTAAAACTTAGATCCCCATCCAGGCGAAGGGCCTCTTTACTATCGTTGTTATAAGAACCTCTTTCCAGCAAGGGGGTAAGGATGTATTTGGAATGCAGCGCAGAGATGAATACTTCCTGTTCCTCCGTAGTGCGGTTCACCCCAAATCTTGCCCGGAAACGAAGATCATAGCGGATGGCCCATTCTGCCTGAAAGTTGTTGATCACGTTGAAGTTCCTCGTTACATTGCTGTTGGGCAACATAGCATCCCATAAAGGGTTGTTCACGATATAATTAAGGGTACCTGTTCTGGTGTAGGCTGTTTCCAGGATCCTTGGGATGCTGCCATCGGGATTCCTTTTCCTGTAATAGGGATTTGCGCGGGAAAAGTTGGAGAATAATCCATAGGGGGATTCGTTGGCTGTAAAGAAACCGAGGGAAAGATTATTTTGGAAAGAGAGTTTCCCTTTACGGTAGAGCAGTTTGATATTACCACCTCCCACATCGCGGGAAGAACCTTTCATTACCCCGTTGACCTTTTTATAGTTAACGCCAACGCCATACCGCATCTGGTTGTCGCCGCCTTCCAGGTAAAGGGAATGACTGTTGCTGAAACCTTTTCTCAAGGGCTCGTTCATCCAGTAAGTATTCACGCCACGTTTTACTTCTGCGAGTTTTTCATTGTAGAGGTTATCCAGCGCTACCTGTGCATCGTAATAATAACGGAATTGATTTTCCAGCGTATATCTTCCGGAAAGCCTTTCGAATTCCAGCTTTTCAGCGGCGTTCATCAGGTTATAATCACGGAGATCAGGTATGGAGAATTGATTGTCGTTAGTATAGGTAACCCTTAGTTCACCGGCTTTCGGTTTTTTAGTTTCAATTACAATTACACCGTTGGCGGCACGGGAACCATAGATGGCAGTAGAGGCGGCATCCTTTAACAGGGTGAGGTTCTCTACGCGGTTAATGTCCAGGTCCATAATGGTCTGCAGGGGAACGGGGAAACCATCTAATATAAATAATGGGAGGTTGAGATCTGCGCCCAGCTGCTCTTTCAGGCCCAGGATATTTGTTCTGCCCTGTATTTCCATATCCGGCATTACGTTGGGATTGGAACCAAAGCGGTTGTTTTCAAATACACTAAAAGCGGGGTCCAGACTGCGTAAGCTCTGGATCACATTCTGGTTACCTACTGTTTTTAACTGCTGACCGGAATAGGTGGCAGCTGAACCGGTGAAGCTTTCTTTCGGGCGTTCAAAGATGCCGGTCACTACTACTTCCTGTATTTTGGAGATATCTTCTTCCAGTGTTATTTTCATACTGCTGCGGCCATTGATGGCTACTTCTTTTTGTTTGTAACCCATGAAACTAAACACCAGTGTGCCATTTTCAGGTGCAGTAATTTCAAACTGGCCGGCTGTATTGGTGACGGTTCCGGTGGTTTGCCCTTTTACCCGAACGTTCACGCCCTGCATCATTTGAAGGTCTCCCTTGTTATCGCGGAGCACTACATTTCCTACAACACGGATGTTCTTCTGTTGTACCACTACAGGAACTGCTGCGGGTAGCGTGCCTTTTTTCACCACGAGCTGGTTGCCGACTACGCGGTATTCGGAACCTTTAGGGAAGAGGGCATTCAATACATCTTTAAGCGATCTGTTGTCTGCATTGAGTGTGATAGTGGAAGAGCGGTCAAGTTGTGCGCCATCATACACAAAGTTGAGGTTGGTTTGTTTCTCGAGATCTTCCAGTACATGGGAAATGGGTGTTTTTTTTGCATGAACGGATACTTTTCGGCTCAGCGCAAAAGTGTCCTGCGCATGTACTGGCACTGTGCCCAAAGTGAGGGCCAGCAACAGTTGACAGGAAACTCTCCGCCACCGGTGGTTGGTTGATTTGTAGATTTGTGATGTCATAGCAAACGATAGTTTAGAAAATAAGTAGCAAATAGATCCTGTGCAGGTATAGTCGTCTATCCCGTTAACCTCTCTTTAGATTCAGCATATATGTTTAGCGGATGAAAATAGTATCTCCCCTTTTTTCGTAATGATAATCATACAAAGCGCTCAGCGTCTGCAACACTTCATCCAGTGTGCGTTTGCTGAAATTGGCATTCAGGTTCAGCTGTGCACGGTCCTTATTTTCCATGATCACTTTTACCTGGTAATGTTCGGAGAGTATTGCGCATACTTCATCCATTGGTGTATCTATAAAACGCAGTTCACCGGTGCGCCATGATACTTCGTTATAGTCAGTCCTGTCCTTTAATTGTACGGCAGTATCGCCGGTTACGTAAGTGGCGCCTTTACCGGCTGTTACCAGTTTTGGCGAATTAGAACCTGCAGTGCCAAAGTTCACGGCGCCTGTTACCACAAATAATTTTACGTTCTCCTGCAAAATGGCCAGGTTAAAGGAGGTGCCCAGTACTTTTACTTCCGCGCCGCCGGTATAGGCTACAAAAGGTTCGGAAGGATCAGATACCACATCGAAAAAAGCTTCCCCATATTCCAGTTGTACTTTGCGGTGATTGTATTTGATCCGGGAATGTTTATTTAATACGATCCTGCTGCCATCTTCCAGCATCACAGAGTCAATGGCGATGGTGGTGGTTTTAGCAAGGTATTGGGTAGACGGGTGATGGGCCATCCAGTACCATGTGCCGGTTACAGCTATAATAACAGCTGCTGCTGCGGCTATTTTCAGCCAGCGGAGCGGGTATGCTTTTGTTTGCGGGAGCCGTGCCCTGAACCTTGCGGTGGCAGCTTTTACATCTACTTCAGTAAAAACAGCGGCTTCGGGGGATAATTCCCAGATCTGCCGGTATTGATCAAAATATGTTCTGTTCTGTGGGGCCTTTTCCAGCCAGGCATTCAATTCAGCCAGCACAGCAGCGTCTTCCGGCGACTGCAGGTGATTGATGATAAGCTGTTCTACATTGATCGGTTCCATGCGATTTTGATTGTGCGCTATAATCTGAAGACAAACGAATAAAGAGATACCCCCAAAAAGGAGGCAAAGATTATATTTTTTCCGGCGGAGATACTACCAGTGTTCAAAAAAGCGCACCTTATATTACCCGAGAACAAAAAGGAGCATTTTATTCCGGGCGGCGGCGGAGAAGGAAGTTTGCGGGTCCATCAGGGTTTCCCGTAATTGCCGCAGGGCAATGGTCATCTGGTTTTCCACGGTTTTCACGGAAATGCCCAGTTCTTCGGCGATGGCTCCATTCTTCAGCCCTTCATAGCGGCTGAGCTTGAAGATCTGCTTGCATTTGGGGGGAAGTTGTTCAATGGCTTCGTAGATACGGTACCGAAGCTCCTGTTCTTCCACGAAAGTGGACACATAACTTTCTTCCGTGGTAAGGAGGATCTGTTCATGGTGGCGGCGGAGCATCTGTTCCCGCTGGAGGTGATTGAGGCAACGGTTTGCCACAGCTTTGCAGAGATAATTCTTCAGGGCGGCAGGGTGTTCCAGTTCCAGTTTGTTTTCCCAGATATGGAGGAAAACGTCCTGGATGATCTCTTCGGCAATGGTCTTTTCCTGCAGGTATTTACGGGCAATGCTGTACAGGAGCGGGAAGAAGGTTTGGTAAACTTCGGCAAATGTTTTAACATTCCGGGCCTGAAGGGCACGGAGGACCTCTTCTGTATGTAGATGGCCGTTCATCAAAAAAAACTGCTAATTTACCGGGTCTTATCTGCCGGATCAGTGAAATGTTAAGTTAACAGGCCGTTACCCGTCACAAAAAGATAAAAATATGTAAATACTTTTTATAAATTTAAAGGTTTTAAGCGAGCCATTGAATTTTAGCAAAATCACGTCTATGAAACAGATACAGCCTAGGAGTCTTTTTATCGCCAGTTGTCTGGCCCTGCTGGTCACGTCCCTGTCTTTTGGGATCCGTGCCGGTATACTGGGTACGCTTGGCAAGGAATTTCATTTAGATGGCCAGGAGTTGGCGATCATTACCGGTACTGCTTTCTGGGGTTTCCCACTGGCGGTTATTATCGGCGGGTTTATTGTGGATGCCATCGGAATGAAGAACCTCCTGGTGGCAGCATTTGTTCTGCATCTGCTGGGGATCATCCTCACGGTGAGTACACCTTATTTTTCTTCTGGTTTCTGGCCTCTTTTCATTTCCACTTTATTTATCGGAATGGCGAATGGTACGGTGGAAGCAGCCTGTAATCCACTGGTTGCCACTATTTTCCCGGAAAACAAAACTACAAAGCTCAATCACTTTCACCTCTGGTTCCCCGGAGGTATCGTTATCGGTACCTTGCTGGTAACCCTTTTCAACCAGATAGGCCTTAACTGGCAATGGCAGGTTGCCAGCATGATCATCCCTACGCTGATCTATGGGTATTTGTTCCTGCGTTTGGACTTCCCTGTTACAGAACGTGTAGCAGCGGGCGTTTCCAACAGCCAGATGTATCGTTCAGTGGCCAGCCCTTTATTCATCTTTATGCTGATCTGCATGTTTGGTACAGCTATTACAGAACTGTTCACCAACCAATGGATCGAGATATTGTTAAAGAATGTAACAGAGCATGGTATCCTCATCCTGGCATTAACTGCAGGAGTGCAGGTCTTTGGCCGTGCGGTGGCTGGTCCTGTAGTTCATAAGATCTCTCCCACAGGAGTGTTGCTGGTGTCTGCTATCCTTTCCGCCATCGGATTATTCCTGATGGGCAGCGTTTCCGGTTACATGCTGATCGTGGCTGCTGTTATCTTCGGAATGGGTATTACTTACTTCTGGCCTACCATGCTTGGTTTTGTATCTGAGAACATTCCTGAATCAGGTGCATTGGGTATGAACCTGATGGGCGGAGCAGGTATGTTTGCGGTATCCATCTATACTTATTTTATGGGCGGTTTTTACGATAACATTATTAGTAAGAACTTACCAGCCGGTGGTACATTAGATACTTTCCGTTCTGCAGCAGCGGGTACACCTGAGGCTGCAGCTTTTACCCAGGCACAGGCCGTAGCCGGTCCGGAGATCATCAATGTTACATTGATCATCCCTGTTATACTGGTGGTGGCATTCGGTGCTCTTTTCTTTTATATGAAGGGAAAGAATAAACAAACTTTACAAACAGCCTAATAAATCATATTATAATGAACAGGAAACTCAGAATGGGCATGATCGGAGGCGGAAAAGACGCCTTCATTGGAGCTATCCATCGTCTTGCGGCTAATATGGACGGATTGATTGAACTGAAAGCGGGAGCATTGAGCATTAACCCTGAAATAGCACAGGATTCAGGGCGTTCCCTCTTCCTTGAAGAAGACCGCATTTATACTGACTTTAAAACAATGCTGGAAAAAGAAGCGGCACAGCCTGCAGATAAAAGGCTGGACTTCATTACCATCGTTACACCCAACTTTGCACACTTTGAGCCTGCTATGATGGCGTTGGACAAAGGTTTCCACGTAGTGGTAGAAAAACCTATCACCTTTACGCTGGATGAAGCAAAACAGCTGAAAGCCAAAGTAGAACAAACAGGGCTCACCCTGTTGCTTACACATACTTATACCGGGTACCCAATGGTTAAACAAGCCCGTGCCATGGTGAAAAATGGTGCCTTGGGTAAGATCCGCAAAGTATGGGTGGAATATCCACAGGGCTGGCTGAGTAAACTCAGCGAAAGAGAAGGTAATGCACAGGCGGCCTGGCGTACAGATCCCAAACGTTCCGGCAAAAGCGGTTGTTTCGGCGATATCGGTACCCACGCGGCTAACCTGGCAGAGTACATTTCCGGCCAAAAAATCGATAAATTGTGTGCCGATCTGAATATTATGGTGGAAGGCCGTATGCTGGATGACGATGGTGCCGTGCTGTTACGTTTTGATGGTGGCGCAGCCGGTGTGCTGATGGCCTCACAGGTAGCAGCAGGAGAAGAGAATGCTTTGAAGATCCGCGTGTATGGCGAAAAAGGCGGCCTGGAATGGGCACAGCATGAACCCAATACTTTATTGGTGAAATGGCTGGACAAACCTACAGAGATCTATCGCGCAGGAGCCGGTAATCCTCACCTGGACAGCTTTGCCACACATAACTGCCGTACGCCGGGTGGGCATCCGGAAGGATACCTGGAAGCATTTGCGAACCTTTACCGCAACTTTGCTTTAACCCTGCAGGCTAAAATAGATGGCGTTCCGCCAACCATGGGTGCGCTGGATTTCCCCAGTGTGGACGATGGTATCCGCGGTATGGCATTTATTGATATGGTGGTAAAATCATCTGCCAGCCAGGAGAAATGGACGAAGTTCGAGATCTAGGAATGGAGCAGGATCATGTTTCCGTCCGGCAAGGATCAGTTCTTTGCAGGCATAAAAAGGAAATGAATTTTTTAAATCAGATAAGGAAGAGTTTATGAGAACGATCAAAGGGCCAGGCATATTTCTGGCGCAGTTCCTGGACGATAAAGCCCCCTTCAACTCGTTGGAGAGCATTTGCAAATGGTCTGCCGGCCTTGGTTTTAAAGGTGTGCAGATCCCAACCTGGGATAGCCGGGTAATTGATCTGCAGAAAGCAGCAGAAAGCAAAACGTATGCAGATGAAATAAAAGGCATCGTGCAGGCTGCAGGTATGGAGATCACAGAGCTGTCCACCCACCTGCAAGGTCAGCTGGTGGCGGTACATCCTGCTTACAATGAATTGTTCGACGGTTTTGCGCCGGAAGCGTTAAGGGGTAATCCCAAAGCACGTACGGAATGGGCCGTGAACCAACTGAAATATGCTGCAAAAGCCAGCCGTAATTTAGGCCTGGACGCACATGCCACTTTCAGTGGCGCATTATTGTGGCATACAGTATATCCCTGGCCACAACGCCCTGCGGGTTTAGTGGAAACAGGGTTTAAGGAACTGGCCAACCGCTGGTTGCCTATTTTGAATGAGATGGACGCCAATGGCGTAGACCTTTGTTATGAAGTACATCCCGGAGAAGACCTCCACGATGGAGCCAGTTATGAACAATTCCTGGCGGCTACCGGTAACCATCAGCGTGCTTGCCTGTTATATGATCCAAGCCATTTTGTACTGCAATGCCTCGATTACCTGTCTTATATAGATATCTACCACGAGAAAATAAAGATGTTCCATGTGAAGGATGCGGAATTTAATCCTACAGGCCGTTCCGGTGTTTACGGAGGTTACCAGGGTTGGATAGACCGTCCCGGCAGATTCCGTTCTCTTGGAGATGGACAGGTGGATTTCAAGGCAGTGTTCAGTAAACTGACACAATACAATTATTCAGGATGGGCAGTGATGGAATGGGAATGTTGCATGAAACATCCTGAAGATGGTGCCCGTGAAGGTGCGCCTTTTATTAAAGATCACATCATCCGCGTAACGGAAAAAGCCTTTGATGACTTTGCCGGAACGGGAGCAGATGAGCATCTGAACAGAAGAGTATTAGGTCTTTAAAAACATAAGTGAGCTAAAACGATTTATAAAAACAATAAACAAGCAAAACGATGAAAAAACTCATATGGGCGCCGGCTATGATCTGCGCAGTGATGTTTGCACTGGCTGCATGTGGTGGCGGCGGTGAAGAAAAGAAAACTGAAGAGAAAAAAGAAGAAGCAACTGCACCTGCTGCAGATAACTCCATGGTAGTGGCTGTTGCCGGGAAAGGTAAAGAATTGATCGCTGGCCAGGATTGCGCTACCTGCCACAAAGAAACCGAAAAAGTGATCGGGCCTTCTTTCAAAGAAATAGCTGCAAAATACCCTGCTACAGATGCTAACATCGCTACACTGGCAGACAAGATCATCAAAGGTGGTTCCGGCAACTGGGGCGAAATTCCAATGGCTCCCCACGCTGGTGTTCCCAAAGAAGATGCGGTGGAAATGGTGAAGTATATCCTTTCCGTTAAATAACCAGTTTACAAAAGACATTTAAACCCGTTCGTTTTATGAAACGTTTTATCTCTTCCGCATTAATATTAGGTGTGCTGGCGGCTTCAACAAGCGCTTATGCACAAAGCACACCTTCGCTGAGCAAAAAAGAAAAGAAGGAAGGCTGGGTATTGCTGTTCGATGGCAAAACCACAGCAGGCTGGAAAGGCTTTAAAAAAGATGAAGTGCCCACTTCCTGGAAAATAGAAGATGGCGCGCTCTTCCTGGATACCGATGCTAAAAAAGCAGGTGCTACAGGTGGAGACATCATCACTGCCGGTGAGTACGAAAATTATGAACTGCAGATCGACTGGAAGATCTCCGAAGGAGGTAACAGCGGTATCATCTTTGGTGTACAGGACGACGCTAAATATGGTGCTACTTATTCTACCGGCCCTGAAATGCAGGTACTGGACGATGATAAACATGCGGATGGTAAGATCCATAAACACAACTCAGGCGATCTGTACGACCTGATCGCTGCTCCTGCCCGTTACACTAAACCGGTTGGTCAATGGAACACTGCTAAGATCATTAAAAAAGACGGCAAGCTTACCCTGATCCTGAATGGTAAAGTAACTGCTGAAACTACCATGGGTACTGAAGAGTGGACGAAACTGATCGCAGGCAGCAAATTCAAGACCTGGAATGGTTTCGGTGCCTTCTCCAAAGGCCACATTGCGCTGCAGGACCATGGTAACAAAGTTTGGTACAAAAACATCAAGCTCCGCCAACTTTAATATATGCATCTGAAAAAATATTTGCTGCTATTACTGGCCCTGTTTACAATGAGTGCGGGTTATGCTTTTAAGAAAGCAAAACCACGCTTACTGGTATTCTCTAAAACAGCCGGCTTCAGGCATGATGCCATTCCTGTGGGTAAGCTCGCTATGCTCCAATTAGGTGCAGAGAACGGTTTTGATGTAGATACTACGGAAGATGCTTCCGTGTTCAACACCAAAAATCTGAAAAGATATAAAGCCGTTGTTTTTCTGAGCACTACAGGAAACATCCTGAATGATGAGCAACAGGCAGCTATGGAATCCTATATCAAAAAAGGTGGCGGGTTCGTAGGTATTCATGCTGCTACGGATACGGAATACGACTGGCCATGGTACAACCAGCTGGTAGGCGCGTATTTCCTCAGTCATCCTAACCAGCAAACGGCTACTTTGAAAGTGGTGGACCGTACGCATCCTGCTACCAAACACCTGGATTCCAACTGGGTCCGCAGGGATGAATGGTATAATTTCAAAAGTATTGTACCAGGCTTACACGTGCTGATCAAAATTGATGAAACTTCTTACACGGGCGGCAAAAATGGCGATGATCATCCCATGAGCTGGTACCGCGAATTTGATGGCGGCCGTACGTTCTACACGGAACTGGGGCATACCAAAGAATCCTATAAAGAAGAAGCATTTCTGAAACATGTGTTGGGTGGAATTGAGTATGTAATAGGGAAGAAGAAATGAAGATCACGATACTATATAGTATAACAGAGACGCAATATTGCGTCTCTGTTAAGTTTTAAGAATCCACGTTTACTTTACAAACGCTATAAATAATGAGACATTTTTTTATCATTTTAATCCTCGCCGCAATGGGCATTGGTGCTGTGAGTTGCAGCAAAACCCGCCCGGGTGTTCCAAAGGTGCTGGTGTTCACAAAAACAACCGGCTTCCGCCATGCCTCTATACCTGCCGGTATTAAAGCTATTCAACAATTAGGCAAGGAGAATGGTTTTGAAGTGGATACTACGGAAAACGCAGAGCGCTTTACTGAAGATTCTTTGCAGCAATATGCAGCCGTTATCTTTCTGAATACAACAGGGGATGTGCTCAACACCCGCCAGGAGGCTGATTTTGAAAGGTACATCCAGGCCGGCGGTGGTTATGTGGGCATCCACTCTGCTACGGATACGGAATACGACTGGCCATGGTATGGTAAACTGGCAGGCGCTTATTTTGAAAGCCATCCTCCGGGAACAGCCAAAGCCAAACTCATCATTAAGAATAAAAGCCATGCAGCCACTAAACATCTGCAGGATACCTGGGAGCATACGGACGAGTGGTATAATTTTAAAAATGTCAACAAAGAAACCAATGTGCTGATAGCGGTGGATGAGAAATCATACACCGGCGGCAAAATGGGGGATGATCATCCGATCAGCTGGTACCATAATTATGATGGTGGCCGCGCTTTCTATACTGAATTGGGGCATACAGAAGAATCCTATGCAGAATCTGCTTACCTGCAACACATCCTGGGTGGTATCCAGTATGCCATGGGTAAAAACCAGGTGCTGGATTATTCTAAAGCTACTACGCAACGTTTGCCTGATGAAGATCGTTTCACCAAACAGGTGCTGAACAGCGGTAACTTCTTTGAACCTACGGAAATGGCGATCCTGCCTAACCTGGATATATTGGTGGTACAACGCCGTGGTGAAATATTGTTCTATAACAATACCACCAAAGCATTGTCCCAGGTAGGTTTCCTGAATGTATATCACAAAACAGATGTGCCGAAAGTAAATGCAGAAGAAGGTTTGATGGGGATTGCGGCAGATCCTGAATTTGCGAAGAACAATTACATCTATCTTTTCTATTCACCGGTAGACACTTCGGTGAACAGGCTGAGCCGTTTTGTTTTCAAGGATAATAAAGTAGTTCCTGAAAGCGAAAAGGTGATCCTGCAATTCTACTCCCAACGCAATATCTGCTGTCATACCGGCGGTTCCATTACTTTTGGCCCCGATGGTTTGCTCTATCTGTCTACAGGAGATAATACCACACCATTCGACGAACCGAACCAGGCTTATACAAGCAAAGGGTTTGGTCCGCAGGACGACAGGCCCGGTCACTTACAATATGATGGCCGCAGAACATCTTCCAATACCAACGACCTGCGCGGAAAGATCCTGCGCATCCGTGTGAAGGAAGACGGTTCTTACGAAATTCCGGAAGGCAACCTCTTCAAAGCCAGCGATAAAACAAAAGCAGAGATCTACGCCATGGGTACACGTAACCCGTACCGCATCTCTGTAGACCGTAAAACCGGTTACCTGTACTGGGGTGAAGTAGGGCCTGATGCAAGTAAAGATGATTCCACCCGTGGCCCGCAAGGTTATGATGAAGTGAACCAGGCGAAGAAAGCCGGTTACTATGGATATCCTTTATTCATTGCAGACAACAAACCTTACCGTGCGTTTGATTATGAAACCGGCGTATCAGGCGCTTACTTCAATCCTGAAAAGCCGATCAATAATTCCCGCAACAATACAGGTTTACAGGAACTGCCTCCTGCACAGAAAGCATTCATCTGGTACCCTTACGGCAAATCTGAAGAATTCCCGCTGGTAGGAACAGGTGGCCGTAATGCAGAAGCAGGGCCGGTCTATTACTCAGAATTCTATCCCAAGGAAACACGTTTCCCGGATTACTATAATGGCAAACTCTTTATTTACGACTGGATCCGTGGTTGGATCATGGCAGTTACCATGGATAAAGATGGTAACTATGTGAAGATGGAAAGGTTCATGCAGGGTACCAAGTTCAATGCGCCGATAGATATGGAAATGGGGCCTGATGGCCGTTTGTACGTGCTGGAATATGGCAACGGATGGTTCAGCAAAAATGCAGACGCTGCTTTATCCCGCATCGATTTCAACGGTGGCAACCGCGCTCCGAAAACCGGGTTATCTGTTAGCAAGCTCACAGGCGGTTTACCATTCAAAGTGAAGATCACGGCAGATGGTGCAACAGACCCTGACGGCGATGAGATATCCTTCTTATGGAATTTCGGCAACGGCAACAAGAAAGAAACCAAGGAACCTTTTGTTGAGCAAACATTCACTACAGCAGGGGAGTACCCTGTGTTTGTAGATGTAACAGACAGCAAAGGAGCTACTACCCGTAGTAAAATGATCAGTGTGTATGCCGGTAACGAAACACCGGAAGTGAATATTGATATCGCGGGTAACAAGATGTTCTACTTCCCGGGTAAACCTGTTCGTTATACTGTGAATGTAACAGATAAAGAAGACGGCAGTACGGCAGCCGGCAACCTGGATGCAGCAAACCTTTATGTGAAGGCATTGTACATGGAAGGGCGTGATAAAGCAGGTATGCCACAGGGGCACCAGATAGTTTCAGGTGCTATTGCAGGTAAGAACATCATGGAAACTTCTGATTGTAAGACCTGTCATAAACCGAATGAGAAATCCATCGGGCCAAGCTTTATGGAAGTGGCTGCGAAATATAAAGACGATCCTAAATCACCTGAATATCTTGCAGAGAAGATCATCAAAGGTGGTGGCGGTGTTTGGGGTGAAACAGCCATGTCTGCCCACCCGGGTATTTCCAACAGCGAAGCGAAACAGATCGTGGAGTATATTTTCTCCCTGGCCGGCGGTAATAAACAGGAACCCTCTTTACCTGCAACGGGTAGTGTATCTCCCACTGTGGGTGGTGAGCTGAAAGACCGTGGTATCTTTTACCTGATAGCCAGCTATACAGATAAAGGTGGCGCAGGTATCAGGCCTATCACGGGGACTGCGAATGTGGAACTGCGTAATCCCAAGATCCAGGCAGAAAATTACAAGCAGGCAGACGGTGCGGCTACTGTTGAGTTCGGCGGTGTAAAAGTGCTGATCCCAACGGTGAGTTCCTGGGCTGCTTATAAGGACCTGGACCTTGCGGAGGTGAATGGTATTGAGCTGACCTATTTTGTACAGGAAACGCCTCAGCATGGTTATGTGGTAGCTGCGCACCTGGATAGCCCTACGGGCGAAAAGTTAGGAGAGGTAACCATCGGGCCTGGCGCGGTGAAAGAAACTGCCACTACAGCTACGATCACTTTCCCCACCTGGACGGGTAATCAGAAGCATACCTTGTACCTGGTGTTCAAAGCAGTAGATGCTGCTGAAAAGACACCGGTAGGTATTGATTTCCTGCGTTTGATAGCAAAGTAAAACGGAGCTTATAAACAAAAAAGGCTGCCCTCTCAGGGCAGCCTTTTTTAGTATTAGTAAATAAGTTTGAACGAAGGAGTGTAAAAGGAATGGCGAACGAGTACCCTATGTGAAGGAATGCAAAAGGTTTAGATGGGCTAAACATTTTATTATCAGCCGATCTTCATCATCTTTTTCCTCATTTTCTTGGCTTTTTTCTGGCTGGCATGTACAAAATTCACCAACAGTACGATGATCAGGATAAAAAGACCAAAAAATTCCCGGGTATCTTCAATCCAGGGCGTGGAGGCTTTCATGGCACCGGCAATATTTTCTGCATGGTGCTCTGTTGCCCAGTCCAGTACCCCGTCTTTGGTGAAAAACAGATAGATGGCGTAGCCCAGGTAGGCCAGGATGCCGAAGAGGTACCAGCCTTTATAATAGCTGCCGGTGGCGGCTAAACCGCAGAAAACAGCTCCGTAAAGGTAGATAGGCATCCAGATGTAGGGGTCCGGGTCGTTCCACTGCAGCGCAGCGAATAAGATAAACAGCACACAAAAAACAACATTGAATATTTTCATGATTGGACGAGTGAAAATGAGTCAGGTAAATTGATTAAACTTACGGAAAATCCGCAATACATCCATCAGGATAGGCTTGTAAAAGTTTTTTCTGAAAAAGTCGCATTTAAGTTTGTGGTTGTTAAATTAATGTTATAATTTACAATCAATAATAGCGACAAAATCACATTCGAACCTTTGCACAGAGTAACTACACAACGGTGAATACCAAGTTATTTTTGTCTTTATAAATTCCACCATATGAATAGGGCACATGCAGAGGGCATGTGCCAATTTTAGGGTAAATTGGAAACCGTCTGTTTTAAACTTCTCATGCAAAATCGTTTTTCCAAAGGGAATGTTAAAATTTTGACACTTAGGGGTGAGCGGTGAACGATTTTTAATCCTTATATTGCATAAAGATTCAGTTTGAAACTAACCCTTAACAAAGATATTGGGCATTTGCCCTGAAGAATATCCTGGTTACTAATCAGGTTTTAGAATGGCGGAAGGAGAGGCACTAGTTGCCTCTCTTTTATTTTAAGCCAGGCCCCATCCCCCGAAAATTATTATTTTAGCCCCATGGGATACGCATATGAGCAGCACAAAGTCTCCTCGGACCTATATCAGACCATTCTCAACCATGCATCAGAAAAGGGGAAAAAGTGGCTGGAGGAGCGTTTAGGAGCCTGGAAAGAGCAGGGTACCCTGCAACAGTTCAATCTCGCCTTTACGGCGGCCCCCCGTTTCTTAGGGCGGGATGAGGTAAATACCACAGATCCAAGGCTGGAAGGATATACACTGGACCGTTTATTCCGTTCCTGGTGGTTATTACAGCTGCCTGTTACGGATCAGCAGCAATACGTGCAAACGATAGAGAACCTGTTCAATTCTGCTGAAATGAATGAGCAGGTAGCCTTGTACGGGGCCTTGCCTTTACTGGCATTTCCGGAGGCCTGGAAACTGCGTACGGCAGAAGGGATCCGGTCCAATATAGGGGTGGTTTTGGAAGCTATTATGCTCCATAATCCTTACCCTGCAAAGTACCTGGACGAAGCTGCCTGGAACCAGCTGGTACTCAAGGCCTTTTTTACAGAAAAACCCGTGCATAAGATAGAAGGGCTGGATGAACGGGCAAACCCAACACTGGCAAGGATCCTATGTGATTATGCACATGAAAGGAGGGCTGCCGGAAGAACTGTGCATCCCATGTTATGGCGGCTGATAGGGCCTTTCATCAATGAAACTAATTTCCCTGATATTGAAAGGACCTGGTATTCAGAACATCATGCAGAGCGGGAAGCCGCTGCTCTGGCCTGTTCTATGAGTACATACGGTCCTGCGCAGACACTGCTGGACAGTCGTTCCGAAGTAAAAGCAGATATTGCAGCCGGAAAACTGAGTTGGGAAACCGTTGCCGGTCGTGTAAATGGCTAATTAATGCTATATGCATGAGCGCTTTTTTTATTAATTTAACAACAATTGTAATTTGTAAATCATATGTGTTGTAGTGCTGAACTGACGGAAAAAGACCTGGTACCCCAATCTATAAATCCTGCCTACCTGGAAGCCATCAAAGGCATGCGTTTTTTTGATCCGCATGTACATATGACTTCCCGTACAACGGACGATTACCAGGCCATGGCTGATGCAGGGGTAGTTGCTTTGATAGAACCCGCTTTCTGGTTAGGCCAGCCAAGGACTGGGGTGGATACTTTCCGGGATTATTATAGCAGCCTTGTTGGCTGGGAGCGTTTCCGCTCTTCCCAATTCGGGATCAAACATTATTGCACGATCGGATTGAACTCCAAAGAAGCAAATAATGAAAAACTGAGTGAGCAGGTGATGGAGATCTTACCGCTCTTCATTTATAAAGAAGGAGTGGTAGGTATCGGGGAGATAGGATTTGATGATCAAACCGCGCTGGAAGAAAAATACTATCGTGCACAACTGCAGCTGGCAAAGGATGCAGGGCTGCCGGTACAGATCCATACGCCACACAGGGATAAAAAGCAAGGTACACAGCGCAGTATGGACATTGCAATTGAAATGGGCCTTGATCCTTACATGGTGATCGTAGACCATAATAATGAAGAAACGGTGAAAGAAGTACTGGACAGGGGTTTCTGGGCAGCCTTCACCATTTACCCTTTTACGAAAATGGGAAATGAAAGGATGGTAGAGATCGTGAAGCAATATGGAACAGAACGTATCATGGTAAATTCTGCTGCAGACTGGGGTATCAGCGATCCGCTGGCAGTGCCTAAAACAGCGGCATTGATGCTGGAACGCGGAATAGATAAAGCAGCGATAGAATTAGTCACTTACCGTAATGCCATCACGGCATTTGCACAAAGCGGCCAGATCAACGAAGCTGATTTTGAAAATGTTATCCCTGTTGACCAAAGCCT
The DNA here is from genome assembly GCF_900129465.1 of Chitinophaga niabensis. Lineage (NCBI taxonomy): Bacteria > Pseudomonadati > Bacteroidota > Chitinophagia > Chitinophagales > Chitinophagaceae > Chitinophaga > Chitinophaga niabensis. Next base: position 1,948,438 of record NZ_FSRA01000002.1, read on the forward strand.
GAAATATAATGGCAGCACTGTTCTTCGGGGCGGCCAGCAACCAAGGCCTAATAAACAATCTACCATTATCCGGTAGGCAGCATATTTGAATTACCATTGTTTTTTTGAATAAACCTATCTGAAAAACGTGAACTATATCTTCAGCAAACTGATCGGCTATTTGCGACTGATGCGGCCCGCGAACATACTAACAGCTATAACAGATATACTGGCCGGGATTGCTATTTCAGGATTTTTGGCAACAGGGTTGGGGGATGTGCAAGCCATCCTGCAGGTTACCTGTATGGCCATTGCTACCATCGGTCTTTATGGTGGTGGCGTAGTTTTTAATGATGTTTTTGATGCCGCGCTGGACAGGGTGGAACGTCCTGAAAGGCCTATTCCCAGTGGGATTATTTCCCGTACTGAAGGGGTGGTCTTAGGGAGTTACCTGTTATTACTGGGAGTGCTGGCAGCTTTCACTGTAGGGGAATTATCCGGTTTCCTGGCTATAGGTATTGCGGTGGCGGCGCTGGTATATAATAAATGGGGCAAACACCATAACCTGCTGGGGCCGGTGAACATGGGGCTTTGCAGAGGATTGAACCTGCTGCTGGGCATGAGCATTATTCCGCATGCACTTGAAAAGTACGGCTGGCTGGCAGTTTTGCCCGTATTGTATATTGCTGCCATCACCATGATCAGCAGGGATGAGGTACATGGCGGCAAAAAACGAACATTGATGTATGCCGCACTGGGATACGGCATTGTATATACGACCATTTTTGTGCTGGGGGGGCTGAACCATAAATTCTTTGAAGTGATCCCCTTCCTGCTGGTATTTATCTGGATGATCATGCGGCCTTTACTGGCTGCCATGAAAGAACCTACCGGCCCCAATATCGGAAAGGCAGTACGGGGCGGTATTATTGGATTAATTGCCATGAATGCTGCATGGGTGGCTGCTTTTGCTCCTTTCCCCTATGCGCTGGCCGTATTGGCCTTCCTCCCGCTCTCTTTTTTGCTCTCCAAAGCCTTTGCTGTTACCTGACCGTTGATAATAAATCTGCAAGGGATATTTCCCCTTTTTTGTACATTTAATGGTTAAAAATATTACCAGGAAAAGGAAGGGAAAGAATAGCTATGTCGTACATTCAGCAGTCATTTAGTGTTCAGTTTGAATACAAGGTCTTCTTCACAGAAAAGATCTTTGATACCGCAAATACAGATTTTGCAAACTTCCTGGAATCACGTGCAGAGAAAGGCATCCGGAAGAAGTTATTATTTATTGTAGACGATGGTGTAACCAAACATCATGATTACCTGCAGGATCAGATCACCGCTTATTTTGAAAATATAGATGGTTTTGAACTGATCCAGGATATTATAGTAGTGCCTGGTGGAGAAGCCTCTAAAAACGATCTGCAATTATTTTACTGGCTGGTGAATACACTGGACCAGCATGCTATAGACCGTCATTCCTATGTAGTAGGTATTGGCGGAGGTTCTGTACTGGACCTGGTGGGTTATGTTGCAGCCGTGAGCCATCGCGGGGTTAAACATATCCGTATCCCTACTACTGTTCTTTCCCAGAACGATTCCGGTGTAGGTGTGAAGAATGGGATCAATTATCACGGTAAGAAAAACTTCCTTGGAACTTTTGCACCACCTGCCGCCGTATTTAATGATGCCACTTTTCTTGCCACTTTGGACGAAAGGGATTGGCGTTCAGGCATGGTAGAGGCCGTTAAAGTAGCATTGATAAAAGATGCCGGGTTCTTTGACTGGATGGAATCCCATGCAGGTTTACTAACGCAGGCAGATCCTGCAAGTTTGCAATACCTGATCCGCCGTTGTGCGGAATTACATATGGCACATATTGGTGGTGCAGGTGATCCGTTTGAAAGTGGTTCTTCCCGTCCTTTGGATTTTGGTCACTGGAGTGCGCACAAACTGGAGCAACTCACTGATTTTGAATTGCGCCATGGTGAAGCTGTTTCTATCGGCATTGCGCTGGATAGCGTGTATTCCTGGTTAACAGGAATGCTGGATGCGGATTCGCTGGACCGTATCATCAAATTACTAAAAGAGCTGAGGCTTCCTTTATACCATCCGTTGCTGGAAATTGAAGATGATCAATCTGCTATTGTTGCCGGGCTGGAAGAGTTCAGAGAACATCTTGGCGGTCAATTGACCATTTCGCTCCTTCGTGCCATCGGCAAAGGACAGGAAGTGCATTCGATTGACCTGGCGATTTTGCGCAAGGCGGTAAATATGCTGCGCGATAAATGGTGATATCCCTTATCTTAGTTTGACGGAAAATATATAAGATCATGCAAACTCCATACGGACACCTCACGTATTGTACAAACATTCATGCAGGTGAAAACTGGGGAGAACATTTTTCTCAATTAAAAACGCACATCCCTGCTGTAAAAGCCAAGGTGTCTCCTAATGCTCCATTCGGAATAGGCCTTCGGCTGAGTAACCTCGCTAGTCTTGAACTGTCCAAAGAACCAACGCTGAAAGAATTCCAGGAATGGCTGAAAGCGGAAGACTGTTACGTATTTACGATGAACGGCTTCCCTTACGGCGGCTTTCATCATGAAGTGGTAAAAGACCAGGTGCATACGCCGGATTGGACAACCGCAGAACGTGTAGCTTATACCATCCGGTTATTCCGTATCCTGGCAGCATTACTGCCTGCAGGAATGGAAGGCGGTATTTCTACTTCTCCTTTATCTTATAAATACTGGCTGCGTTGCCAGGAAGAACATCAGTCGGTAATGGAAAGCGCTACGCTGAACATGTTGCTGGTGGTAGAACAACTCATTAAAACACATCATGGCGGCGGGCCTTTGATGCACCTGGATGTAGAGCCGGAACCAGATGGCATGCTGGAAAATTCAAAAGAATATATTGATTGGTATTTCCAGCATTTGTTACCTGCCGGTGTGATCATGTTCAGCGATAAGTTTGGCATGACGGAAGAAGAAGCGATTGCGGCGATCAAACAACATGTGCAGTTATGCTATGATGTTTGCCACTTTGCCGTGTCTTATGAAGATCCGCTGGTGGTATTGGAGCGTTTGCATTATTTCGGATTGAAAACCGGTAAGGTACAGATCAGCGCGGCTTTGAAAGGCATCTTAGGAAAAGACGGAGGCCGGCAGGCTACCATTGCTGCGTTCTCAGAATTTAATGAACCTGTCTATTTACACCAGGTAATTGCCCGTACCACGGATAATAAAAAGATCCATTACCCGGATATGCCGCAGGCACTGGCAGATGCAGCGAATCCTGAAGTAGAGGAATGGCGCGCACATTATCATGTGCCGGTATTTGTGCAGGACTTTGGCGTGTTAACTTCCACGCGTGATGATATCAGTCGTGTTTTAGCACGGCAGATAACGAAACCTTTCAGTTTTCACCTGGAAGTGGAGACCTATACCTGGGAAGTATTGCCGGCTGGCTTAAAGCAGGAAATGGGCACGTCTATTGCAAGAGAAATGAAGTGGGTCTTACAACAGTTAGAATTATCCTGAACCGGAGAATATTGTTATGAAAAAAACGGTGGTTATTGATGTAGTTGGATTGTCTTCTTCCCTAATCGGAGCGCATACGCCCTTTCTGGCGGCGTTTGCAAAAAAATATCATCATACTTCTATCCAACCTATGCTGCCGGCAGTGACCACTGCTGTACAATCTACTTATGTAACCGGCGTATGGCCCAGTGAGCATGGAATTGTAGGGAATGGCTGGTACGATAGGACAGATGCTGAAATAAAATTTTGGAAACAATCCAATAAACTGGTACATGGGGAGAAGGTCTGGGAGCGTGCAAGGCAATTACATCCCGGTTTTACCTGTTCTAAAATGTTCTGGTGGTACAATATGTATTCCAGTGCCGACTTCTCCGTTACACCCCGTCCGCAATATTTATCAGATGGCCGTAAGATGCCGGATTGTTATGCACACCCTTCTTCCCTGCGGGATGAGCTGCAAAAGGAGCTGGGGCAATTCCCGCTTTTCCAGTTCTGGGGCCCTGGTGCGGATATCCGTTCTACGCAATGGATCGCAGATGCTTCCATGCTTACGGATAAATGGCATGATCCAAACCTTACACTGATCTATTTACCACATCTTGATTATTGTTTACAGAAATACGGACATAACTACACGAAGATTGCGCCTGAACTACAGGCCATTGATAAAGTATGTCAGCAGCTGGTAACCTATTATGAAAGCAAAGGCTGCGAGATCGTCCTTTTATCAGAATACGGTATTACGGATGTGGACCATCCTATTCATCTGAACCGTCTTTTCAGGGAACATGGTTTGCTGGCTATCCGCGAGGAAAGAGGACTGGAACTGCTGGATGCAGGAGCGTCCAAAGCCTTTGTGGTGGCAGATCATCAGATAGCACACGTATATGTGAACGATCCTTCCTGTTATAAAAAAGTACGGGAACTGGTAGAAAATGTACCGGGCGTTGAGCTGGTACTGGACAGGGAGGGAAAACGCAAACATCATCTGCATCATGAACGTAGCGGGGAATTTGTGCTGGTGGCCGATGCTAAAAGCTGGTTCACTTATTATTACTGGCAGGATGATGCAAAAGCGCCTGATTTTGCCCGTATTGTAGATATACACCGTAAGCCGGGATACGATCCCGTAGAAATGTTCCTGAACCCTGCTGATCCTTTTGTAAAGATGAAAGTGATCGGGAAAGTATTAAAGAAGAAATTAGGTTTCCGTTACCTGATGAATGTGATCCCGCTGGATGCTACGCTGATCAAAGGCTCGCATGGAAGGATAACAGCGGATGCAAAAGATCACCCGGTACTGATCAGTACACAGCCCACTAAAACAGGGGTGATTGCCACTGATGTTCACGATATTATTTTGCAGCATCTGGGTTTGCTGTAAAATAGGACATCCCGAAGAGTCGGGATGTCGGTTGAAAAACAGTGAACAATGAAATAGTCGCTGACTATTTCAGAATCTTTATCTTAACACTGCGATAGTTCACAGCATTGCCATGATCTTGCAGGAGAATATGTCCTTTGGGTGCCAAACCGAAGTTCGGGATTTTCTCAAATTTGCTACGGGCAACCAGTGCTTTGAAAATGTTGTCCCCTCTAACGTAACTTACTACTTTATGGCCATTCAGCCAGTGTTCCACGCGATTATCAGGATAAACCACTACGCGGCCGTGATTCCATTCGCCAATCTTTTTGTGAGAATTGCCGAATTTATAAGCCGGGATCAGGTCGTACAAAGATCCTAATTTACGATTACCTGCGGCGCCCAGTTTAGCATCCGGATGTTTATCGTCGTCCAGTACCTGGAATTCCAGGCCGATGGCAGAGCCGGTGTTGTTCTCTGATTCTGTTACAAAATACTTCACGCCGCTGTTGGCACCTTCGGTGAGCTGGAAATCAAATTCCAGGTCAAAAGCCGCAAACTCTTCATCCGTTACAATGTCTCCACCATTGGTAGATTCTTTTCCGTCGGAAGGAGCAACACTCAGTACGCCATCTTTGATCTCCCATCCTTTAGCAGGGAAGGCAGGTTTGTGTGCGCCTCTCCAACCTTTGGTGGTAGAACCGTCCCACAGTAAGCGGATGCCCTGGCGTTTCTCCTGTTCGGACAGTGTGTTTGGAATATTATTCACCACATAAACGTCGTCATATGGAGAATATTGAGATGCTGCAGGATTTTCGATAATGCGGATGTTCTTCCAGCGGATCGTTTTACCTACATCTTCCTGTTTTTTGCCGATGCCATGGACCTGTAAGGCAATGAAACCCGAAGGTAATTCCGGATCGATTACATGTGCGGCAGGAACACCATTAATAAAGGTGCGTATTTCAGGACCGCGGCATTCGATACGGTATTTATTCCAGGTATTTGCTTTATAGGCTTTTTGTGCAACCGGGTTCAGATCCAGGGGATATAACCAGCCGCGGCGGCCTTCTTCATACACGCCACCACTCCAGCGGCGTTCAGAAGGATCTACTTCCATCTGGTATCCAAAAACCCGGCCATTCTGATAGTCTGATTTACTTTGACTGCGAAACTGGATCCCGGAATTAAAATCCTTATCCAGTTTATATTCCACTTCAAAAATAAAATCACCATAATTCTTTTCTGTTGCCAGGAATGAATTTGGTTCAGCGATCACGGTGGTGCCGATGATCTCTCCGTTCTTAACTTCGTACGTAGCTTTGCCATTCAGCTGCTTCCAGCCTTTCAGGTCTTTGCCGTTAAAGAGGTTCTGCCATTTGCCATTCTGCGCGAAAGAGGCTGACATCCATAGTAATCCGCAACCTAACAGGATATACTTTTTCATGGAATTTTTTGTTTGTATCAGAAAAGCTGCCGAAATGCAATCCGGGCCTTTGCATTGCCGCTTTTAGTTATTTAAATTGACCGGTTTGCTCACGGTACCCGAAACGTGGCTCCAAAGGCATAAGAGCCCTGGACAGCAGCCAAGATAGAAAATTCCCAACAATATTTGCAATCGAATGCAAGAATCTTATTTTCCTGCTGTTCCTGTCAAAAAAGTGTCAGTACCGGTGAATGTTCATCTAAAATTCATTGGTATAAGCGCTCTTTGCATGATTTCCGGCACCAAGATAATAGAAATCTTATTATTTACACCTTAAAATACTGACCAGAATCAGGAGAAATATCTCCGGCGGAATTTCTGATTTATACCCTCATTACTTACCTTTGCAGCCGAAAATGGGGGGATATTGTTCTCCTATATAAATCTTTTAAAATATATGTCTGGACAGCTTAAAGAAGTTCGTAACCGTATTAAATCCATCCAGTCTACCCAGCAGATCACTAAAGCCATGAAAATGGTGAGTGCTGCCAAGTTGCGCCGTGCGCAGGATGCCATTGTTCAAATGCGTCCTTATGCCGTAAAGCTGCAGGAAATGCTCCAGAACATTGTGAGCAGTTCTGAAGGGGATATTGATCTGGCACTGGCGGCTAACCGCCAGGTAGAAAAAGTACTGCTGGTGGCTATTACATCAGACAGGGGATTGTGCGGGGCTTACAACTCCAATGTTATTAAGCTGACCAAACAGGCTATCCGTGAGAAATATGCCGCCCAATATGCCAAGGGCCAGGTAGAGATCCTGCCGATCGGTAAAAAGGCCTGGGAGCATTTTACCAAGAATGGCTATAAAGTGAATGATAAGTACTGGCAATTATTTTCGCATCTCACTTTTGAGAATGTGAAAGCAGCTGCGGCCGTGGCGATGGAAGGTTTCATCAGCGGAGAGTACGATGCGGTGGACATTATTTACAGCGAATTCAAGAATGCCGCTACCCAGCGGTTCAAAATAGAGCAGTTCCTGCCTATCGCCAAAGTGGAAACAACAGAAGGCACCAGTACCCAGAAAGCGGATTATATCTTTGAACCTGAGAAAGATACGCTGATCGCTGAGTTGATGCCAAAGATCCTGAACACCCAGTTCTTTAAAGCGGTACTGGATGGTCACGCTTCTGAACATGGCGCCCGGATGACGGCCATGGATAAAGCCACTGAAAATGCAGGCGAACTCTTACGCAGCCTGAAGATCGAATACAACCGTGCCCGCCAGGCGGCCATTACCACAGAGCTGACAGAGATTGTGAGTGGTGCCGCAGCTTTGATGGGTTGATCTTATACACAAGTAATCAACAGCACAATATTTATATTTCTGAAAAAATGTCAAAGGTCTTATTTTCGGCCTTTGACATTTTTGTTTCAATTATACAGCCATGGAAATTTCTCAGCTCATTCCGCATGTAGAAGCATTGATCTTTGCCGCAGACAGGCCTTTACCGGCCGCAGACATCCTGGAGCTGCTTAACAATGCCCTGGCGTTCCTGGAAGACCGTGCCACGCAGGAGCAGGTAGATGGGGCTATTGAGGCCATCCAGGAGAAATACAACTCTGAATTCTATGCATTCTGTGTACGGGAGAGTGGTGGTGGGTTTCAGTTCCTGACAAAGAAGGATTATTACCAGACGGTAGCGCAGCTGAACGGGGAGAAATTCCTCAAACGCTTATCTACGGCCGCTTTGGAAACACTTGCTATTATTGCTTATAAACAACCCATCTCCAAAGGGGAAATTGAACATATCCGCGGGGTAAGTACGGATTATTCCATCACTAAATTGCTGGAGAAAGAACTGATCGTTATCTCTGGGCGTAGTGAGGATTTACCCGGAAAACCACTGTTATACTCTACATCCAAAGCGTTCATGGATTATTTCGGGCTGAATTCCCCGAAGGACCTGCCGCAGCTGAAGGAACTGTTCGAAGAAGATTTTGTGGCGCCTACGCAATTGACAATTGAAGGCGGTGCCGAGGAATTGACAGTGGATGAAGAAGAACTGCTGGATGAAAACGGGCAATTAATTGTTCTGGAGAATGGGGAGTTGACGGAGACCACCACTGTGATGATGGAAGATGATTTTACCGGGGAGGTTTCTGAGGAGTTGGATAGATCTTCGGTGATAGAGGGAGAAGTGGAGACAGAGGAAGAGGAAGGGATTGAAGCAGAAGAAAGTGAAGAAGTGGAAACTGAAGAAGAAGATAATGAGAATACTCCTGCGATGGAGGCATCTTCGAATGAGGATGAAGGTGAAGAGGTTGAATCTGAGGAAGAGACTGATGATGATGAAAGTGAAGACGAAGATGAGGAAGAAGAGGACGAGGACAATGAAGACGAAGAGGAAGACGAAGATGAGGACGAGGAAGAAGATGAAGAAGGTGATGACGAAGAAGATGATGATGAGGACGACGACGAGGAGGATGAAGAAGACGAGGAAGAGGATGATGAGGAAGACGAAGATGACGATGACGATGAGTCCGACGAGGAAGATGAAGAAAAAGAAGATGACGAAGAAGCAGAGATCGAAGGCGCAGATGATAGATTGAATGACGAAGAAGATAATGAAGAATCTGAAGACGACGATAAAAAGTAACTGTCATTAAAGCATAAAAAAAGGGTCCTGATGTTGAATCAGGACCCTTTGTACTTTTACCCAATAAACACTTAATAACATCGCACGGCAAAAACAGCAGCAGGCACATTTTGAGAAGGATGTTCCACTTCAATCACCAACTTCCCTGTAGTAACAGGCTGCGCCAGCTTCACCTTGTTATAAGTCTGATAATTATTCGTTTGCTCTGCCAACACATTCCCCGCTTCATCTTTGATCTTATACTTCTGTACACAGAAAGGCATCGCGCTCTCAGGGTGAGACATCAGCACAGATTCCATCGGATGATCATAATCCGTATCAAAGAAGAGGTCTATTTCGCTGATGGTCTTTGCTTCGTTCCAACTAATCGTTAACTGAGGCTGTGGATCATTCCAGTCTGCTACCCAGGCATTGGGCTGCGTAGTAGGCCTGTCCACTCCATTGCGGATATTGGTTGCCTGGAACACTTTCAGGCCCTCCGGGTATTGCAGATCGATATTATGCCCTTCCGGCCTGCGTTGCGGACACCAGAATTCAAACGCATCCATACCGATATCTTCCGGCGGCGTTTGTTTACCATAGTTAGATACTGCTTTGTTGATGGTATTGAAAACAGAAAGGATACCGGATACCCTCTTTTCGGAGAAGTGTAATTCAACCAGCGGATTTTTAAGGAAGGTAATGAACGCATAGGCATTATCTTCCATCACTGCATCAAAGTGCAGCTGCATACAATTCCTGCCAGGCTGTACGGTTAAAGTTTTTGAAGCCACTGTTACATCCGGCGTATGATTACCTGTTTTGCTACTCACACGCAGCTCTACAGTTAACTCCGTTGCTTCATTTGCGTCCACATGAAAAACGAAAGGAGCGATCTTTCCTTTTTGCAGGGGCAACATTTGTGCAGAAGAGATGGTCAGTGGTTTACGGACAGGTGTGCCGGGGAATTTGCTAAATACCAGTTCGCTGGAAGCTCTAATGCTGGCTGATTGTACAAGGTCTTCTTTATCTGCAAACTGCAAACCTGGAATATATTGCCCGGTTTTTAAGAGGCGTTGTTGTAAAGCATTAATATGCCCTTTAGTGAAAACATCTGCCGGTAAAATGTTCAGCTCTTTGCAAAGCGCTGCGGCAACAGCAACGGCTTGTGTAACATATGCTGCAGTAGCCATTACACGGGTAGAGCCAAAAGCTACGTGGGAAGCACTGATGATACGGCCACCCAGGAACAGGTTGGTAATGTTTTTACTGTAGAGGCAGCGGTAAGGGATCTGGTAAATACCTTTACTATGCCATTGATTACAGCCTGGTTTCTCACTGAACACGCCATCCGCGGGATGCAGATCGATAGACCATCCGCCGAAGGCTACAGCATCTTCATGTACACGTTGTTCCACCACATCCTGCTGATGCATCATGTAATCGCCTTCAAAACGACGGCTTTCTCTTTTCCCGGGGATCATGCCCACCCATTCTAAGGTGAGGTTTTCCGCTTCAGGGAAGTTACCGGAGTTTTTAATGTAGTTCCACACGCCGTACACTACCTTCCATAATTCCCATTTGATGTTCTCTGTATCATGTACGGTATCCAGCCTGCCACCGTATTCAATCCACCAGAGCTTGCAGCCAAATTCCCTGGCATTAAAAGATTTGAACTTTGGGATCTGCGTAATATCCGTTAATGCAAATGCAGGGGGAACGTAGTTGACAGGTTTGCCCGTGTCCTTACTATAGAAATACAGGCTATGACCTAACAGTTCTCCATATTCTTTAGTAGGCGCAAACTTCTCTCCAAATTCTTCCGTGGTTTCAGCACCCATACGGAAAGCGGCACCCGATAGGAACCCTACGATGCCATCGCCGGAGGCATCACAGAACAGGGGAGCAGATAACACGTATTCTGTCTGGTTCTGACTGCAAAATGCTTTTACAGAGCTGATGGTGTTGGCATCTTTTTTATCAACTTCATACACGGTGGTGTTCAGTAACAGGGTGATGTTCTGTTCGCGGGTCACTTTATCCAGTAACACAGTGTCAAAGATCACCGGGTTGCCTTCCGGATTGCGCCAGGTGTTTTCTACCAGCAGTTCATCCACAATACCTCCTTCTCTTGCCCAGCGGTTATTGTTACCCATGTGTGAGGTGGCACCCAGGATCCATAACCTTACTTCGCTGCTGGAGTTTCCTCCAAGCACGGGCCTGTCCTGCACGAGCACAACTTTTAATCCCTGCCTTGCGGCTGTAATGGCACCACAAACACCAGAAAGCCCGCCACCTATGATCACCAGGTCAACATTGATCTTTTTTCCGGGGAAGGACCGCTTATCGGTTGCTTCAGACTGTATCATTCTATTTAGTTAAAAAGGGTTTGCTTATTTATTACCTAATGTTACTTTTTCGCTTTTCTGCACCTGTCCTTCTTTATCGTATAACGACAAATAGAACGTTACTGCTTCTTTTACCGGTACCGTGAATTCAAACGGATATGTTGTGTCATCTACGGTTGTGTTGTTATAGTGCAGGCTCACTTTGCTCCATTTCGTATCATCATCTTCCAGGTAGATGTATAACCGTTTATCGTAACTGCCGAGTTTGAATAACATGGCCTGGGCATGGCCCGTTTCCAGCTTAGCGTAGTCTTTGCTTTTGTCGTTCGTAACCGCTAAGATCTTTTGCTGGAAGGTATTGGGCACTGGTGTATCCGGAATAACGATGGTATTGATACCATTCGCAGGAACAGTAATGGAGAAAGTGTTCTTTTGCACATTCACCAGATCTTTGTTGATGGTTACTTTGGCAGTAACCGGCTGATTGGATTGATTGGTGAATGCGAGTAATAATTTATTGTTTGTTCTGCCGGCGATATAGTTCAATTCTGTATTGTCTATTTGCAGGAGATGGGAGGGCATCCACAGTTGTACGTCTTTCTCTTCATTGAACGTTCCTTTCTTTACGCCATACATCTTGCTTTGCAGATAGGCATATCCTTCAATGTATTCTGCCGGGAAACTGATCTTTCCTTTACTGCGTACGAATACATCTGTTACCAGGTAATCCAGTAACATAGAGGCCATCGGGAGGATGTGGTTGTAATGGAAAGAATTTACACTTTGCTCTTTATGTTTATGCAGCGGAAAATCTACTTTCTCGTATGCAGTTGTTCTTTCTGTATTGATGTGGTATCCGGGAAAATTCCGGTACCTGCCGATTACAGCTGCTTTAGCTACATTGACCAGGAAAGTATCTTTTGCATAATAACCGAGGCGTAACATACAGGGGGCATAGTTGGCCATGAAAATGGCACGGTGCCCTGTGGAAGTACCAGAAGATTCAGGTGTTAATCCTATTTCCGAAAGCCGCCATGCGGGGGCTTGTTCTTCCGGGTAATACATCTGCTGGTGGCCTTTCGATTTGAGGTACCAGTACATGGGCGCTTTGCCTCCTTTATTCACGGTGATCATGCTATCCGGTATGGCAGGTACCATCCATGTGAACATGGTATAGTTGCGTGCACCTTCCACGGCGGCGTTTAAATAAGCAGTATCGTTGGTGAGTTCGTATAACTGGGATAATTCTATCCACCTGTCTGTGAACGCAGGCCAGAAGAAAAAGCTGCCGGAGAAAGGATCGTTAAAAGATGTTTGTGGCTGATGGGCTCTTTGCTTCAGGTACTGGTTCGCTTTCGTTACAGCTGTTTGCAGGTAATCCTTATCGCCGGTGGCTTTGTAGAGATGCATGGCATTGATCCAGTTATCGCCTTTTTCTTTTACATCCAGGTTGCGTATACGATCGTTCTTAAATTCCTTTTGCATCATCAGCAGGTAGAAAGTATTTTCTCTGCCGAATACATTGTAGAGGGCCGTTAATTCAGATAAGGGGGCAACAGGGCCTTTCAATTTGCGGGAGGGGCTTTGGACCTTTTGCGTACTGTCTAAACTGAAAAGGAATTTCTCTCTTGACAACATGAATTCCATTAGGGGATAAGCGCGTTGCTCAAACATCGTTTTATCATCCCTTACTAATGCCAGTTCCAGGGGATTGAGGCTGGAAACGTTCTTTACTGCGCCGGGTACATCTGTAGAATAAGCGCATCCTTTCAGGCTGTCTATAAACCATGCATAATCTGTCATGGCATAAGCCACCATATTGTCCAGCGCTGTGTTCAGAGAGGCAATGTCGTTCCGGCGGTAATCTTTAAAACCAAAGATGCTCTGTGCTATTTGCTGGTAGGCATGGTTAATGGGTTGTGGTGTTACTACCAGTTGTAAAGAGAAGGAGAATTGATCTCCCTGTTTCATGGATGATAAGTAACCACCAGGAATAGGGGCATATACACTGGGTTGCAGGGCTTTTGCTTCATTCACCAGCGATATGCCGAACTGGCTGTTAGGCAGCATGGGTAAAGGCTGGAAAGGAATATGTTCCGGCGATGCCATTACGCCGATGGTGTTTTTGCCATCGTATACCATGGTTGTGGGTAAGGTAGCCATGAAAGCCGGTGTGAGATATGCCGCATCGGGAATCCTTTTTTCCTGCCAGATAAGCGGTTGCCAGATAGCAGCAGCTTTTTCAGGAGAAAAAGAGGGCGCACCGGTATAGCCAATGCTGTAGTAACCAGCTTTCAGTGGCGAAAAGGTATAGCGTAAAACGGGGAAGGGTTTAATATTGATCAGCAGGTATGCTTTCAGCTCAAAGTTTGCATTAGCCGGGAAGTGAAAGAAAAGTGTGTCGCCTTTTTGTTCCAGTTGGTTTGCTGTAATGGTTGTTGACTGGCCTGCGTGAAAGATATTGGCAGTGCGCCATTCGCTTTTGCTGCGCAGGATCTTGTCGTCAAAACCATCTCCGGCCATTGATACATTGATCTTCTTTTGCTGAAAGTCTGCTTTGGTACTGTCTGTAACTTTCCAGGTAAGTACATTGTATTCTACTTTCTTTATACCGGCAGGTTTTAATGCCATGGCAGGGTCAACGGCATTGTATAAGATCGTGAAAGTGGGGGTGAATGAATAATTTTTTACTTCAATGCGCTGTTTGTCTGCAGACAAGCGTATCTGTGCCTGTGTGCCCGTTCCAATGAGACTGAAAAAGAGAAGTGATAATGAATAAACTCCGTTCTTCATAAAGTGTTTTCAAATTTAAGACCCTGCCTGTTCTACGCTTACGATCCGTTTGCTTAAATCAGGTGGGAACATTCCCAAATTGCGGGAACATTCCCATCAACTGTTGCGGCTTCCGTTTATAAATTGAGCACGCCTTCCTTTACACTTCCATCCGGTGTTTTTACATGCACCTTTATTTCCACTTTCTCTTTTGGCGTAAGTGGGTGATGGCTCCATTCGTAAGGCGTGGTGTTCTTAATTTCTTCCAGGTTGTTGATCAATACGGTTACTACAGTGCCGGCTGCAGGAATATTTTCCAGGAAGCCATATACTGAGTCCCATCCAAAGGGAGACCTGATCCTGAAAGCATAGAATTTTCCCAGCGGTACTCCCAGATCATATACCTGCATACCCTCTTTTAGCGGCATTGCTTTTTGTGCAGCCTGTTTAGCTGCCAGCGGGAAGGAAAGCGCTGTAAAACCGGTCGCATGCAGTTTTACATGCAGTGCCCTTCCCTCCATTTTTGCTATGGCACGCGCAGCATCAGGCTGTGCGTAATAAGTGGCATTGGTATGATCTTTTACAGGAACTTCTTTGCTGAGGTCTATTTTGCAGGATAATTCCTGGTGCGCTTCATTCATTAGTAGGATCCAGAAGCGGTCGTCAGAAATACCGGTGATATAATTCACTTCTGGTCTATCTACCTGTACCAGGTCTTTCTTCATCCAGAGGCTGACTGTTTTATCGTCCAGGATACTACCTTTTCCACCGCCGAAGATCCTGTTGTTGAACCATACAAAACCATCCTGTTTGCCATAAGGGAAATGTACTTTTCCGTTGGAACGCTGCATAGCTTCCGTGATCAGGAAGTCCAGCGTGAAGGCCAGGTGTGGCGGAATATGATGGTAATAGATAGAACTTACATCGGGCCCTTTATAGGGGAAGTCCGGTTGCATGGGAATGTCTGTAAAACCCGTGGCGTAATAGCCGGGGTAGTTTGCAAATCTTCCTATTACAGCATTACGGGCGTAGGTCTCAAATATTTTTCGTTTGTCGAGATCGAACAAACGTAAGAGATGTGGTGCCCAGCTGCTCATGTATACATGGCGTACAAGCGTACCCGGGTTGAAGAAAGTATAAGGTTGTTCAAATCCAAGGCCAACAGGAGATACGAGGGCCTGCGGTACTTTTTTCTCCGGGGCATCGTTTGGCTGCCGGGGGAAACCAAGCCGGTATTTTTCTCCTCCTTTCCACCACATCGTGGTGTTCCCTTCATATTCATTTCCGGGATGGATGGTCTGTAACTGATCTTCCACGGCAGGATACGTGCGTACGCCGATCAGGGTCTGAAAGGCTGCCACAGCTGCTGCGTTTAAGAAGGTGGTATCCCGGGTAACATCGTAAAGGTCTGTAAGGTCCCACCAGTTAGCATAAAAGGAAGTGTTGTAAAAAGGCTGTTTGCTCAGCGGAACAGTTTTGGTGCCGTATACTTCATCCCGGAGGAAAGCGGCAGCTTTTTCTTTGGCAGATTGCAACCATTTATTGTCTTTGGTTAAACGATACGCCGCGAGGTCCTGTGAGAAATCGGGTACTATCACGGAATACCCTTTGGCAGGCCTGATCTTGTTATCCGGCAGCGCAATTTTTTTCAACCAGGGGTTAGCGTTGTTTAGTAACTGATCCAACCCTTCGTAGTAAGCGGTGGTGAACTGCGAGTTATAAGGGCTCAGCGTTGTTTTTTTGGTTGATCTGAAACCGCTGCGGGATAAAGTATATTCAATAGCAGGTAGTGCGCGTTTGATGTAGAGGTCTTCATCCCTGCCAAGTATAGCAGCAGAGATCACTGCCAGCGGAGAGGATTGTACTACAGTAGGGGCTCCTTTCGGTTCTGCTTCTATATCGTAGAATCCTTTCAGTGTGGCATCCCAACCGGCAGCATTGTCGTTTTTGATCAGGTCGATGATATTGAAAGCGGCATTAGTGAGGGAAGTATTAGCCTGGCCACGGTAATCCTTTACTCTAAAGATACTGTCGGAGATATATTCCAGTGCATCATTCCAATTGGCTGTTACGGCGCCGATGATGAAAGTGCGTTTCACTGTTTGAGCCGCTGCTATTTTTGAATCGTCCAATCCCAGCATAGGAGAGAGGGCAACAGGCTGCACTTCGTTCCGTTCGTTCTTAATACTGAAACCGATCTTCGAACGGTTGGATACGCCCCAGTCCAATGGATAATCAGCAGCGGCGCGGGTGATAAAGGTGGTAAGGATCCCCTGTTCACTTTTCATTTCCATCATGGCCAATGGTTGTGGCATGAGAGCCGAAGGCAGCATTACCGGCTGTTCCGGAATACGCTGGTATTGGAACATGGGCGGAAGCTGGATCTGTGTTACTTTATCTCTGGATACTCCCTGGAAAGCGGCAACAGCCAGGCTGTAATACGCAGTTTGTTTGGCTGTGTATTGCAGCGTGAGGGTAAGATGATGTGCCGCTAGTTGCCAGGTGCCCTGCATGGTTTGACCATCTTCTGCACGATAACTTACTTCCAGCGTATGATCATTGATCTTTTTTACGGAAGAGGGAATGAATGCGGTGAGCTTTCCCGCGAGGAAGGGATTCTTCAGGTTATCCGGTTCAAGGATAGTGTAGGATTTCCCTTTGCTGGTGAAGCTGCTGAAACCGATAGAACCATTCCAGGAGGGGAAGAAATTACCGAAGCCGATCTGCGGGGCCTCTGAACTGATCAGCAGGATCCTGTTCTCTTCATTGCCTGCGTCGATGCTATTCCATTTCCCATATTGTTTCAGATCTGTGCGGGATGCGATCCGTTCATTGTCTGCTTTGAAAAATTGCAAACGCATGTACTCATTGCTGATGGCAGCCAGTACAGGAGCATCGCTCCTGATCTTTGCGGGACTGATGGTAACGGGAAGGTTTGCGGGGGTAGCTTTCACGGCTACCTGTTCTGTTTTGAACTTTTGCAGGCGGGCTAATGGCTGTTCGTTTGGATTGAAAGATTCGGTTGTCAGCAGCACCGCATCACATCTGCCAAAGTTCCCTCTTGAATCCTGCAAACGGATCACATTTTCGCCGGTATCCATTTTGGCGGCGCCGGCTTTTTCCCAGTAATAACTATCCTTTCCGTGTTTACCTGATTCCTCCATGGCCTGTTCATTCACGGCTACGCGGAATAAACGGGTGCCGGGATTATTGGCAGGATAATCTATGGAGCGTACCCATACGGTATAATTACCTGCTGTTTTTACACGGATCACGGCAATTGCATCTGCTGCTTTTACCTTTCCGCCCAATACGCGCAGGATGTTGTTGTTGGAAATGTTCACACCGCCTATGGGCTTTTCAGCCATCCAACCTCCTTTGAAATTGAAATCCTCTGCTTCTATAAAATAGCTCTGCTGGGCATGGAGGGCTGTTCCGCTTATTAAGCAGGATGCCATAAAGAGCAAGGTGTGTTTGTAATAAGGTTTCATCTTTTACTCATGTTTTGTTTCCAGCACCTTTATTCCATAGGGTGGGATTTTTACAGGGGTGGTTGCGTCTTTTATCTGAATAGTTGTTTCCAGTTGCTCATCATCATTATTCAACAGGATGAAGAATAATTTCTTTTGCTGCCGGTTAATGGCGCAGTAGTAATCAAGATATGGACTGGTGGTTTTAAGCAAACCATCTTCCAGTAAAAGTTCCGCCGTTACGCCATTTACTTTTCCGGGCGCAAAGCCGTAGGATTGATGGGGGCCTACTTTGGGTGTGATAAAACCTCTCGGGAATTTTACCTGCCCGCCGGAACGCATTTCCGCTTCAGCCAGCAGGTAATCCGTGATCCATCCTATCTGCCACCAGGCATGATGCGGATAGGGGCCTGCGCCTTTATTCATTACATCCCAGTAATAGGAAGCTACGCTGGTTTCTTTATCCACAAAAGCATCTCTGCCTAATGCAGCAGCACGGGCCATTTGCAGGAAAAGGGAGTCGCGGGTGATGGCGAACATCCTTACAAACATGCCGGCATGACTGGCTAAGAGTATAGGGCCACGATGATTCGCAGAACCTAATGTGCCGCCATGTTCAAAACTTAAACCTGCCTGGCTGATCTCCCAATCCTGGCGTTTCACGCCATTCACTATTTTTTCCTGTGTGGTAGGAATGGGATGCGTGTAAATAGAAGTCGTGTATAAACGGGCGGTTTGAATAGCTGCCTGTAAGTATTGCTTTTCTTTTGTTACGTCGTAAAGTTCCAGCAAGGCCTGTGCGCTTTGGGCTGTGGCAAAATCGGGAACAAAACGGGTGTCGCCGCAAACGCCAAGAAAATGACCTTTTTCAACGGCATTCTTTATATACCAGTCAGCGCCTTTTTTTGCAGCATCGAGGTATTTTTTGTTGCGGAGTATTTTGTATGCTATGAGCAGGCCGTAGAAAGTAGGACGGAGGTCTTCCACTTCTTTGAACATCGGGGCCTGCGTAGCATGATCATATGCTACCTGCCATTGCCCGTTGCTGTTCATCCATCCTAATAACTTGTCTGCTGCGAGTTGTAAAGTGTGTTTTAATGCGGTGTCCTTAGGCTGGAATAACAATACATTCCCCGCGTCCATCAATATGTAGTAGGTAGTTCCGATGGGTTCTATATAAGGCCCCCATTCTTCTGTGAACCGTTTGCTTTTAGACAGGTAATATTGTCCGGCGGCGGCGCCGTAGAAGAATCCTGCATTGAGGTCCTGTTGCTGTAGCTTGAAATTCCTTGCATAGGGGAGGCGGTCTTTTTTCAATGCGGGATCATTGGTGATATTGGCCAGCATCCACATGGCGCCGTAATCGGAATTTTTCATGGCGTCTTTCTCAGAGCCGTATACGCCACCCAGGTAAGCTTGTGCGCCAATGGTGAGGCCTTTGTACCCTTCTGTTCTCCAAAGAGAGGTTTTGGCATCCACCAGGTATTTGTGCATGGACAGGATCCGGCTGGTGAGTGACTGGGATGTTTTTTTCAGTGCAAGGAAATCAGCAAAACGATACACATCGTTTACGGCATGTTTATAAACGGTGTACCAGTCAGCATATTGAATAGTATATCTGAAGGAGAAAGAAACGGTATCGCCTTTTTGCATCAGGGAACCTTTCTCTCCCAATACGGGATGATAGGCGGTAGGCGTGAGCAGGGCTTTCCTGTTCATTAAAGAAAGTCCTAACTGCCAGGTGGATTGTGTTTTGGTATCTTTCTCCCAGGGATCCCTTCCTGTACCGGGATCGGGGATCACGGCGAGGGTGACATTATTCTTTGCAGAGATGAAGGGGGAGAGTGTAGCCGCTGTTCTTTCCCTTACGATCACTGGTTTATCCGGGATGCCCTGCATATAAACATTCGCTTTGATGAAGTCATGTTCCAGTGCATTGCTTTGGAAGTACCCGGGAATGCCGGCCCAGGCCAGTTCTTTTTCCATGATAGTGGCTACGGTAGGCGTAGCCAGTGAAAAGTAACCGGTTTGTTTGGCCGTTAGGGTGATCTTTACCCGTATGTCTGATGGGTATTGGGGATCTATATACCATGCGGCTGTGATGTCTGCCTGCCGGGAATGATTATTGAAAACAATGCTGTTACCGGACCTTGCAGCATCTGAGGGATAGAAATGTACAGCCTGCCCTGCAGTGTTCATGGGTACAGGTTGTATCAATGCTTTCCAGAGGGGAATGATGTAATGGTATTGCTGTTCCGGGAAGCTGTTGTTGAATGTAGAATCCGGCAGCTTTTCCGTATACAGCAAAGTGTATTCACCACTCGGGGCTGGTAATGCTACCCAGGTGTTTTTATTTTTAACGGAGAGCTGGTTAATTTTCCAGCCCTCTGTATTTTTCGTCCATTGTAATTGCAGGGCATTACTTTTCAGGGACACCTGGGCCGAAGCGGAGGCTCCCATCAACATACCTGCAAAGAACAAACATCTCATCATAATTTCACTTTTCCCGCTGCCCTTAAAGGGATCAGGGAAGTTAAGAGTATAACAGTGGCAATACCGGCAACCAGCGATGCGCTTCCTGCAGAGAAGAAGCACAGGATATAGAGCAGTATTGCAATGAAACAAAGGGAGAAAGCAATCACTTTCAACCCGAACTTATTCTGCTTCCTTATTTCAAAAGCTTCTTCTGCACTTACTTCTACCGGCGCCGCTTTACGCTGCGCTTTCAAAGCTTTCAGATGAAGGTATTCTGCACTGGCGTTCTGACCTTTGTAGTAAGCATAGATCTCATACAGGGCCAGTATAAGGAATGGCAGGCCAACACCCAGCAGCATTTCATTCGCGCGGCTTAGTTTATAATCTGCAAGGAAAGGCAGCATTATTTTAAATACCAGGTTGGCAGCCAGGCTGATACCGGTTACATATAATGTTACCTTTCCGGTGAGGCGTTTGGAGAATAAAGCCCAAAGCGGCGGAGCCAGTAAAGGCCCGCCAGTAATGGCGCCAATGCTCAACGTAAATTCAACGATCCCTCCGATGTAGGGAACTATCAAAGCCACCACGATCATACCCAATCCAAAGAACCAGGAGGAGATCCGGGCTACGCTCATCAGCTTTTTATCAGAAGCTTTCGGGTTGATGGAACCCTTGTAGATATCATTCGTAAATACGGCAGATACCACATTCAAAGCGGTATTAGCAGATGCGGAAGTAGAGAAATACATTCCTGTTAAGATCAGCCCCATCAGCCCTGCGGGCAATACATGCTGGCAGATCATCAGGTAAGCATTCTCTGTATCCAGGCCCTGTAAACCGGGATTAATGGCTTTGTATACCATCGGGGGCAACATCCACAACACCGGGCTGATAATATAAAGACCGGCAAAAAGGTATGCCACTTTGGAAGCCGACTTTGGTGTATCCACACTGGTGTAACGTTGCACAAAGGTCCAGTTACCACCGATATAGAAGATGTGGTATAAAGCAAATGCGAGGATAAATCCCCAGGTGTATTCGCCATTCACTACATCAAAAAAGCCCTGAGGAGAGAATTTAATAAAATGTTCCACACCACCTGCTGCATCAAATGCTAAGGGAATGATAATGAGGATGGCGGCTGTGAGGATCACAAACTGCAGGATGTCCGTTACCATCACTGCCCATAATCCACCAACAGCAGTATAGGCAATCATGAATAATCCCAATACCACTGTACTGGGCATCAGTGGAAATCCAAGGGATGAACTGACGAGCCTTGCAACAGAGTATAATACTGATCCTTTGATCAGCAGTGATACGATCATGAAAATGTAGATGTAACTTTTTTGTACCGCTTCTCCCAAACGTTCCCGGATAAATTCAGCGGCAGTGAGGTTGCCGGTGGCTTTCCATTTAGGGGCCAGGTATAAACCTGTTACCAATCCGCCGATACACATGGTCCATTGAATGGTGATGGCTACCCAGCCATATTTATAAGCAATGGAACCCCAGGCTACAAAAGTGCCGGCGGAGAAGAAGCTCATGAATAAAGATAAACCCCCGATGAACCAGGGCACGGCTTCTCCTGCGGCAAAGAAAGATTTTAGATTGCGGCCGGTCCTCGAAAACGAGAAACCGACCAGCATGATAAAGATGGAAAATACTACAATAACAGATGTATCAATCACTGCATTCATGGCGTAATAGTTAATGTCACTTCTCTCGTTGTCCTTTGTTCGCCATTATAACGTACGGAGGATCCTTCAAATACAACTTTATAGGTGCCGGGTTGTGTAAATACATACCCATATTCTGGTAAAACCGTGCTGATGTTCTTCAGTGCTGTGCCTACATCCTGTTTAATATAGGTAGGATCAAATCCTTTGCTGATGGCCCAGTCTTCATTATCATCTGCAGTAGCGGTACTGCTTGGCATAAGCAATTGGGCAGCGGAGAGGCTCCATACAAAAGCGGTGTTTTTGAAATTCACCTGCTGCCAGCCTCCGGTGGACATTACAGCCATAGGTGTTACTGTTCCATCCGGCGCAATGTTATTGGCGCTGAAGGTACGGATCACCCATCTGTTCTGCCCTTGTGCTTTTTTGTAATCTGTATACCTGAATGCTACATAGATCAGCGAAGAGGGTTTTTGTGCATTAACATAAGGCTTCAGGCTGATAATGCCGGATGAAACGCTGTCTTTACCTGTAGAGAATGTTGCTTTGCTGCTAATGTCCGTCCAGGTGGCGGCTTTTACAGAAGGTGTATCTGCTTTGCCGTTGAAGTCGTTGGATACCAGCACTTGCAGGTTCTGATAGATGAGCCCAAACTGCACCAGGCTTTTAAATTCTATCTGCAGATCATTGTCTGCACTATCCCGTTTCCGGAATTCGTATTTATGTCCCTGTTCGCCGGAATAGAACATCAGGTTATCAGGGTTTCCGCTGATCCTGAATTTCACAGAATCCCCTGCTTTATAGGTAAGCGAGGATGTGGATACTTCAAAGTTGGGTGCACTTACTTTTTCTTTTGCACAGGCGGCGAAGACGCCAATTGAGATAAGGCTATATATGATCTTACGCATGTTGTTACCAGTTTGGATTTTGAGTGACCAGGTGATTAACGGTGATCTCTGTGTTGGGAATAGGGAATACTAAGTTCCTGGCAGTAATGTTCTTGGCTGCGTTAGCGCCGTATCTGAATCCTGAGGGTGCGTTGGTGGAGATATCCACCGCCAGTGATTGCATTTTTGAAAGATAAAGTCCCCAGCGGATCAGGTCGTGTTTGCGTAAACCTTCAAACGCTAATTCCCTGGCACGTTCGTCCTGCAGGTATGTAAGGAAATCTGCCTTATCTAAGCCGGCTGGCGCGTCCACTGTGGCATCAGGGGTGTTGATGGGTTTGCCATAACCTCTCCGGCGTACTTTGTTGACAGCATCGTAAGCTGCTGCCGTGGGGGCTCCACTCACCTGCGTTTCTGCTTCTGCTTTCATCAGCAACACATCTGAATAACGGATCACCGGGAAATTGGTAGAGTTGTAGTTCCTGTTCTTTGGTGTTACTGTTTCATATTCCCTGCGCCATTTACCAACGGTGCGGTCATAGATCTGTACAGCCGTGTAAGGCGTTTTAGTAGTAACACCTGTAGTAGTGTTCGTTACATATTTATAGGGAGCTATTGCCCAATCCCTTCTGAGGTCAGTAGCTGCATAGAGATTGAACATGCGGGCAGTTATCTTCAAAGGCCCGGTGGAATACCCTATTTTATCATCTGTACATTCTACACCATTTTCTATACCTACGGCTCCGGCCAGTTGTGTATTGCCCAACTGGTTCCCATACATGCCTATTTCCCAGATGCACTCCTGCAGGTCATATTTGTTTTCAGAGTGATTGATGAAGATGCGGCTGTAATCAGGATTGAGATTATGTTTGCCTGAATTGATCACTTTGTCTGCATAGATCAGGGCATCGTTATATCTGGCCACATCTTTCAAAGGTTCGCCCGCCATGGTGAGGTACACTCTTGCCAGTACAGCTTCTACCGCAGTTTTAGTTACTCTTTCATTGTAGTTGTAACTGCTGATATCGCTTACCAGGGTGTCTGCCCCTTTCATGTCATTCACGATGGAAGCATACACATCTGCTACAGAAGCACGGGGGAGATATTTTTCCAGCGGGTTATTGGTAGATTTCAGTTTTAAGGGAACACCTCCAAAGTTATCTACGAGTACGAAGTAGAAATAAGCCCGGAGGAACAATGCTTCTCCTTTAATGGCTTTCCTTCTTGTTTCATCCATCTTTGGCTTGTCTACATTCTCCAGTAAGATGTTGGCCCTGTCAATACCCTGGTAGGCTACTTCCCAGAGTTTACCCACATCCAGCTGACCTGCATCAAAGTCCATTACTTTGAGGTTGGTGATGGTAATGTTCTTATAGAAGAATTCATCGCTGATGGAAAGGAAGCTAAACAGACCGCGGGAATACATTCGCCCGAAATTGTCTACCAACCTGTTGTATACACCATTCAGGGCCCTGTCCAGGTCTGCTTCTGTGTTATAATAATTATCCGGTGTTACAAAGTCTTCCGGTTTTGTTTCGAGGAACTTGTTACAGGCACTCAGCATGGAACCGGCCAGTACAAATAATATGAGGATGCGTTTCATAATAAACAGCATTTAAAATTAAAAAGTGAGATCAAGACCGAACGTAATGGTTCTGGTGTTTGGATAAGCGGACCAGTCGAAACCCGGTGTTAAAGCACTGGGCCTTACAGATACTTCCGGATCGGGACCGGAATAGTTCGTCCAGGTAAGCAGGTTCTGCGCGGATGCATACAACCGGAGGGCTTTAATATGTGCCCTTGATACCAGTTTAGATGGCATGTTATAACCCAACGCTACTGTTTTTAAACGCAGGTAAGAACCATCTTCAATCGTACGGGAAGAATATACCAACGGACCCTGTCCGCCTATTTTATACAGCTCGTTCGTTTGGTTCTCCGGTGTCCAGCGTTTTTCTACGGATTTGAACATGTTCAAATAAGACCTTACCACATCGCCACCTTCAAACTCAATGCGGTTCGCATTTAAGATATCGTTGCCATAACTCCACTGGAAGAATACGTTCAGATCGAAGGCGCCATAGGTGAAGTTGTTGGAGAAACCGCCTGTATGGATCGGGTTAGGATTACCAATGATGGTGAGGTCACTGTTATCTACCTGTCCGTCCTGGTTGATATCCTTGAACTTGATGTAGCCGGGTTGAACAGTTGTTCTGGGCTGTCCGTTATTAGGTACCCTGTCTTTCAATACATAGGTGCCATTCGCCTGCTGGTTAAAATCACTGTACTGGTACACACCATCAAACAGGAAGCCATAGAACAGTGCAATAGGGTGTCCCGGAATAGCGATGTAAGGGTACGCGTTGTTGAAGTTACCCCAGGTGATCCTGCTGGCTAAGCTGGGTTCACCTTCATTCAGCTGCAATACTTTATTGCGGTTGAATGAGATGTTGAAGTTGGTGGACCAGCTGAATTTCTTGTTTTGAACATTGATGGTGTTGAGGGTGAATTCAACCCCTTCATTAGATACCCTGCCCACATTGCGGTAACCATTGGCATAACCTGTAGTGGGAGCGAGGGTGGCTAAGAGTAAGAGATCGCGGGTGTTCTTTTTATAATAATCAGTAGAGAGGGTGATGCGGTTGTTTAAGAAACCGAGGTCCAATCCAATATCCGTTTGTTCAGTGGTTTCCCATTTCAGGTCTTTATTACCCAGGTTATTGGGGATAATGCCCTGTACCGGGGAATCCCCGAATGAATAGCCAGAATAGGGATAAAGTTGCTGGGAAGATAAATAGGCAAAGTCAGTTACCCTGTTATTACCGGTTAAACCATAACCGATACGTAGTTTGGCATCAGAGAGCACTGCAATGTTCTTCATGAATGATTCGTCTATGATCCGCCATGCAAAAGCACCGGAGGGGAAATAGGCCCACCTGTTCTCAGCTGAGAATTTGGAGGAACCATCCGCACGGAAACTTACAGTGAACAGGTAACGGGATTTATAATCATAATTAATACGGCCAAGGAAAGACATCAGCGCATTAGAGGATTTCTCTGTTGGTGATGTACTCATAATTCCTTCATCCAGTCCGCTCATACCCAGTGATTCATTAGGTACCATGTTGGAAGTGAAACCGTAATTATAATAGTTCACCTTTTGCATGGTGATACCGCCGAGGATATTCAGGTTATGTTGTTTGTTGAACCTGCGTGAGTAAGTAAGTGTGTTCTCATTCAGCAGGTTGGTCATTTCTTCATTTCTAACAGAACCGTTCACACCGAGCGTGCTGCTCTTTGGATTACCGAGGCGGGTATTAGAGTTATTGAACACTTCTCTCCTGATGGCGCTTTTGATCAACCCACCGGAGATCTTTAACAGGAAGTATTTTGCCGGTTTGATCTCAATATCCGCATTGGAAGAAAAGGTATTATTGAAAACGGGATTGTATTCGTTCTTCGTAGATATGATGGGGTTGATGCGGTATTCTGCGAGAGGATCCACATTCGGATCAAAAGGCAGGTCCAGCAAATTTTCATCATTGGTAGAATCCCCGGTAACAGGCCTGTATCCCCATACACTGTACATCAAACTGGTAGTAGGGCCGGAAGGAGAACCGGTGGTGCTGGTGGAATTAGAGATGGTACCATTTGTTTTAGTGGAGGAATAGTTCACATTTAACCTGGCCCTCACTTTGTCTGATACGATCTGGTCCAATGATATCCTTCCCTGGTAACGTTTAAAGGCGCTGTTGATAATGATACCGTCCTGCCCGAGGACGTTTCCGGAAAAGGAATATTTCGTTTTATCCGTACCACCTCTTACAGACAGGCTGTGGTTTTGCATAAAAGCATCACGAAAAACCTGGTCCTGCCAGTCTATGCCTTTTATGTTCTTGTAGTCTTCCAGTTTCCTGCCATTAGAGAGGTAAACAGGTGTATAAAGACCGGGATTCTGCTCAATGGAATATTTCACAAATTCATACGGGCTCAGCATTTCCTGTTTTTTCAGGTTTTGCGATACGCCCATCCAGGTTTGGTATTTCACAACAGGTGCGCCGATCTTTCCTTTTTTGGTGGTGATCAGGATAACGCCGTTTGCGCCTCTTGCACCATAGATGGCAGTTGCGGATGCATCTTTCAGCACCTGCATGGATTCAATCTCTTCCGGGTTGATCACATTGTTTACGGGATTCTCTATCGGAAAACCATCTATTACAAAGAGGGGAGAGTTACTCTGCGTTACAGAATTATTCCCGCGGATCACTATCTGCAGTGGAGATCCGGGTTGTCCGTCGAAAGAAGAAACCTGTACACCAGCAACGCGACCAGCAAGGGCTTGTTCAAATGAAGGCACCGGTGCTTTTTCCAGGTCGCTCATTTTTACATCTCCCACAGAACCGGTGAGGTCTTTTCTTTTTACGGTACCATAACCGATCACCACCACATCGTTAAGCCCTTTGATGGAAGTTTCCATTTTGGTGTTGTAAACGGATGCAGCGGCAGAGATCTTTACTTCTTTGGTTGTAAAACCTACATAAGAAAATACAAGGATGGCGCCGGTGGAATTCTCCACCCTGATGTTATAAACGCCTTCCGCATTGGTGAGCGCTTTGGCGGTAGCACCTTTTACCAAAACGGTTACACCTTCCAGGGGCAGCCCTTCGGTGTCAGTTATTTTACCTGTGATCAGTTTTGTTGCTGCGGGCGTTTGGGCCGTGGCGCCCATTGCCAATAGTAAAAAGCAAAGCAACAGTTTCAAACGTGTAATATTCATACAACCAACGTGTTTAAAGATTTTGATAAATCAAGTAGTAAAGGGACAGAGAGGGATGGGGGAGAAACGACGAATGAGCATGGTTGGGTACAAAAATAGACGGAATAGGCAAAGGAAAGCCAATTGTGAGCAACAGCTTTTTCATACGTGCGAATTTGTTGTTTCCAAAGATTATAAAAACAGGTATCCAAGGCGCATGAAAACAACTATTTCTTGATTGGGAACATTCCCATTTTGTGGGAATGTTCCCAAGATGAAGATTATTTCGTTCCTTTACCACATGAAAAGACATCAGGTAACCATCATAGATATTGCGCGGGAACTGAACCTTTCAAAATCTACTGTTTCCAGGGCGCTCACGGGGCATCCCAGTGTGAATGCTGCAACACGGCAGGCGGTGTTGGAGTTTGCGGAGAAAATGGATTACCAGCGGAATATGCTGGCCATTAGTCTTATCACCAAAAAAACGAACACCATCGGCATTATTGTGCCGGAGTTCCATAGTTCTTATTTTCCCAAAGCTATCATTGGTGCGCAGGAAGTAGCAAGCAAAGCAGGATACAATACGGTGATCTGTCAATCCAACGAAACATACGAAACGGAAGTGGCGAATACGAAAGTGATGCTGGCCAACCAGGTGGACGGCATCCTGGTGTCCATCACCAAGGAAACGAGGAACTTCGATCACCTGAAGATCTTTCAGCGCAAGGGCATCCCCATTGTATTCTTTAACAGGGTATGTGATGAAATGGATGTGCCGAAGGTGATCGTGGATGATTATGATGGCGCTTTCCGTGCAGTGAGTCACCTGATAGAAAGAGGGCGTAAACGTATTGCTCACCTGGCGGGGCCCTCTTCCCTGAAGATCAGTGAAAAAAGACTGAACGGGTATACGGCGGCGTTACGCAAGAACAATATCGAATTTGATGAAGAGCTGGTGATCTCGTACGACCTGAATGTAGATAAAGTAAAGATCTATGTGAATCACCTGCTGAATATGGATAATCCGCCTGACGCCATTTTTGCGGTGAATGATCCTACGGCCATTGAAGCTATCCAGGTGATCAGGAAGAGAGGGCTGAATGTGCCCAAGGATATTGCGGTAGTGGGTTTCAGTAATGATTTTGCATCCGGACTGATAGAACCTGCCTTAACCACTGTTTCCCAACCTGTGAAAGAGATCGGGCAAACAGCGGCGCAGTTATTAATTGATCAGATCAACCGGGATGTAGCGGATTGGAAAACCATTATCCGGGTATTGAAAACAGAGTTGATCGTAAGGCGGTCCAGTTAAACTTGTTATATTTATTGTATAATCCTTTAAAAATTAACCCATATGCAATTATCTCTATACCGAAGGCTTGTTGGCCTGGTTCTCCTGTTGTTTATTTCTTTGAGTGATGCCCTGGGGCAGACTACTTTTCAGGGGATGGTGCAGATCTTCGGGAATGAAGAGGGAGCCGCTCTTGTAACTTCCAAACAATGGACCCCTATTACCAAAACGCTCTATACTTATATTCGGGATTTGTTTCCCGCGCCAGTTGTATCAGGTACCGTAAGAGAGTATTTTATCGTGATCCGGAAGGCGGATGATGTATATAATTGCGCTATTGCCGGGCCTCATTTCCGTTTTTGGTTTGAGCAACTTGGAAAAGCCGGACATGAGTTTACGCCCAGTTTAGATTGGGGAAGTGTAAATGCAGGAACTGTCCAATGGATAAAGATCCCCAATAATATTGATCAGGTTTATGCAGTAGCCAGCCGTGATGGAACGGGCACGCCTAATTATCAGGATTATTATTTTCGATTGGATGCAAGGATGCCGGATGGTTGCCAGGAGCGTGCAATGAAAGTATATTCAATTTTTGTGGCGGCTATTGATAAAGTAGGAGGCGCTTCAGCACCTATTTCGTTAAATAATGATCCGGTTGCGGCAGAAATACCCAGATTTGTGACTGGAGGAGTTGGAGGAACTATTGTTACTTATCAGGGAAATGTGGGAGTAGGTACTAATACACCACAATCAAAATTGGCTATAAACGGCACTATCACTGCAACGAAAGTAAGAGTGACCCAAACGGGTTGGTCTGATTTCGTCTTTAAAGAGAATTACCCATTACGTTCTTTAGCAGAAGTTGAATCCTTCATCAAAACAAACCAGCATCTCCCGGATATTCCTTCTGAAAAGGAAGTAACAGCCAACGGTAATGATCTGGGAGAAATGGATAAGAAGTTGTTACAGAAAATAGAGGAGTTAACGCTTTATCTCATTGATCTCAAAAAAGAGAACGAGGCCATGAAATTGAGGCTTGAAAAGCTGGAGAAGAAATAAGGCAAAAGCCGGAAGTATTGCTTCCGGCTTTTTTTACAAACCAGCGATCACTTCAGCAAAGATTCCACTCAGCACTTTGTCTGCTTTACCGGCTACGGCCAATATCTCGGCAAGGGATACCGGTACTAAGTTATCCGGGTCACATTCATCCGTTACAACGGACACGCATGCGCAGGGTAAACCTACCTGGTTGGCCACGATCACTTCGGGCACGGTGCTCATGCCTACTACATCTCCTCCTATCATTCTCAGGAAACGATATTCTGCACGGGTTTCCAGGTTAGGGCCGGTTACGGCTACGTATACACCTTTATGCATTGTATGACCTGCGGCGGCTTGTAGTTTTTCTCCGAGTTCCAGATCGTATGGCCTGCTCATATCAGGAAAGCGGGGGCCGAAATCCGGGGAGTTTAAACCACGCAGCGGATTTTCCGGTTGCAGGTTGATGTGATCGTTCAGCAGCACTAGATCTCCTTTTTTGAAAGCGGGATTCATACCTCCTGCGGCATTGCTGAGGAGTAGTTTTTCCACGCCGAGGGCTTTCATGATGCGGATGGGGAAAGTGATCTGCTGCATGTTGTAACCTTCGTAATAATGGAAGCGGCCCTGCATGGCAATTACAGCGGTTTTACCAATGTACCCGAAGATCAGGTGGCCTTTATGTGATTCAACGGTAGATTCCGGGAAATGGGGGATCTGGCCGTATGGGATGCTTTTATGGACCTCTATTTTGGAAATGAGTTCTCCCAGGCCGGTGCCTAAAACGATGCCAGCCTTTGCTGCGCCAAAACCCTGTTGCCGGAGGTAGGCGGTGGTTTCTGAAAGTTGTTGCTGTAATGTCATGCTGCAAATTAGCATAAAAACAAACGGCGCCAAAGATGGCGCCGTTCGGTAAATGTTTATAAGGTGTCCGTTATTTCAGGATGGTACCGTCGTTATTGATGTATACGCTATTCACGAATAAGGTGGAACCTGTTTCGTTGTTATTGGCTTTTGCGGGGAAAGCGATCCTGAATTCTTTTACAACAGGATCAGGGAAGTCAGGGTATTTACCTTTAACAAAATTAAGCCAATCTTTAAAACCATTGCTCGAGAACCACAGTACGCCATCTATATAAGCATGTACTACATTGGCGGCGTCTATAGAGATGCTGATGTTCTTTTCACCGCCATTAGCGATAGCCAGTTCTGCTTTCCTTCCTTTTACAGGAGTGATCAACGGTTGTGGGTCCGGAAGCATCGCACCTGCTGCACTGAACTTTGAAGAGCTGGCATTATTAGGGGTAAAGGTTTCGTACCTGATCTGGTAGTTATCCGTGGTAGCCGGATTTACAGTTGGCCAGATCTCCCACCTGATCTCCCGCATATAAGGAATGGTGGGATTGGCGCTGGGTTGCACAAAGTACACGCTGATGGTAATTGCCTGGCCGGCCCTGAAGAATGTTTTCCATCCGAATTTTGTATTGATGGAGAAAGGGATCTTTAGTTGGGCAAGGTCCAGCGTACGGCGGATGTTCGGGCCACTGGTAGCATTGGCTGTAAGTTCTACCCTGGCTTTGTTGATATCGTTGTCTGTAATATTTACCTGGGTGGTATTACTTTGCGACCATCCGTTACCGTTAAAAGTGAATGCGCTCTGGAACTCATCAAAAAAGTAACGGGTCACTTTCATGGTAGTACTACGGGAGGCAGATGCTTTACCATCTTTGGCAGTAGCCGTTACCGTGTATTCACCTACTTTAGAGGGGGCTATCCACAGGTTTTCATAAAGGTCCTGTGTTCTCCATCCATCAAAAGTACCTCCGGTGGCGGACCATGAATAACTCAGATTTTTAAGGTCACCCCGGGTACCTGCCCATACGGGAACTTTTTCCCCAAAGTAAAATTCTTCTCCTGCTTTGCTTAATGTTTCAATCTCTACCTTGTCCTTTTTACAGGAGAGGGCGAAGAGGGAAAGTGAAAACATAAGAACTGCACCATATATCTTTCTCATAACAATAGCATTAGTTATTTATTATTCTCAATTATTTGTCTTGTAGGCTGACGGAGCCACCTGTTCATGATATGAATGACACCATTCGTTGCCAGTAAGTTTGGCGTACGTGGTCTCAGCTCAGTCCATCCGGAGGGCGCGCCTATATAGTTATTGAGGAATAGATATCCTTCACGTGTTGCCTGCAGATAAATATGCACTTTGGCAGAATCGTTTGTTGAACTGATGGCAAAGGTATTTACCCAATGTGGGGTAGAGTTCAGGTTGGCATATTCATGGCGGCCTTTCATAACATGGTAGCGTAAAAGATCAGCTACCAGCTGTACAGGGTACTGCGTAAAATCAGTACCTCTTACCTGTTTGCCGAAGTCGGGATTGGAAGGGTCCGTTATGGTTACCGGGTTCAGTACAAAGAAGCTGTTGCCATCTTCCAGGTTGGAAAGCGCAGTGTTGGTGAGCAGCAGGAAAGTGTTTCCTGTACTGGTATACATTTGCTTTACATCTTTGAAGTTTGCATCCTTATCCACATAATCAATGGCACTGAGCATGCTGGAAAACAATTCTGGTTTCGACTTCATGAAGTCGTACACGTTCGAATTCACTTTGGTATCGTAAATGGACGCGTTGTAATCATATCCGTCCTGCAGTTTGTCGCAGGAAGCGAACGTGAGGCAGCCCAGCACTGCCAATGGTAATATATATTGCTTAATACTTTTCATAATGATCATTTAATGTTCGTTCACAATGGCTGTTTATCTTATTCATCATATGGAGGATTCTGATCTCCTCTTAATTTAGAATTAGCATTAAATGCATCGGAGTTGATAGGATATAAGATCCTGCCCATACCATTCGGAACAGATGCGGTATTATCAAAAGGAGTAGCGCCAACCCGTGCAGAGAGGATGGGATTCATTGTTTCCCGCAGATAGGCGTACCCGTTGTTGCTAAAGTCATACATCTTATCAATACGGCAGAGGTCGAACCACCTTTTACCTTCACCCAGGAACTCATATTGCCTTTCTTTCAGTATCGCGCGTTCTATACCTTTCATCACATCTCCTGTAAAGTCTGCCAGCTGCGCCTGAACAGGATAACCGCAACGGCTCCTTATCTGGTTCAGGATGTTCAGTGCTTCCTGGTAGCGGCCTTTATGGGTGAGGGCTTCTGCTTTCAGCAATTGCACATCTGCGAAACGGTAAACAGGGATCTTTGCTTTACACATGGCGTTGGACTCAAATACAAAAGGCCCGGCCTGACCGCTGGCCCAGGGGTAGTATTTACCGAACTCTGCAACAGCCAGGCTGTAAACAGTAGCGCTAAAGAACTTGATCGTGTCAAAACATGTCCAGAAACGGCCATCGATAGGAATGCCATTTACATCCGTTCTGTCCCTTAATTCCTGGAAGATCTTTGGGGTGATCATGTATTGGTTGGTGTTGGAACCAGACCCCAATTTCTGGCAGATACCAACTCCTCCACCTCTTTCCGTATCATCCCAATAAATATTGAAAATGGTTTCAGTAGAAGTTTCAGGGTTTAAGAAGATATTTTTCCATTGCAGCGGCGTAGTTACCCAGGTACATTTACTTTCCAGGATAGCTTTTTCAGCAGCGATCAGGGCGTTGTCATAATCCTGGAACCACATGTAAACATCTGTTTGTAATGCATATACAGCTGCTTTCTGCATGTAATACCTGGAAGGTCCGCTGGTATTGCTGCCGATGGTTTCCAGTGCTTTGGCAATATCATCGAGGATCTGTTTTTTAACTGCATCGATATCTGATCTTGCGAACTCAGTTTCCTGTGTCAGTGATTCAATCGGCTCCGTGATGATGGGTACACGGCCCCATACACGTAAACCATAGAAGTACATAAGCGCGCGTAATCCATAACATTGCCCCAGGTTATCCTTATAGCGGACAACCCCCTGATCCAGGTTCTTATCGATCATGCCGGGGAAATATTTGATACCGTAATTGCAGAGGGAAATGGTAGTGTATAAAGCAGTCCACCTCGTTACACCATTGATATCCGCATCGTTGGCTGATAATATATTATTCAGCAGTTTGGTCTGCGCATTTCCTGTACCGGCGGTTTTAACGTTATCTGAACGAACTTCACCCCAGTCGAACCAGTTGGTGTTTAAAGTGGATTGCAGTTGATTATAGATACCTGCCATCCAGGCTTTTGCATCATTCTGATCTCTCCAGAAAGTTTCCGGTGTGATGGACGATACTGGCTGCTCTTCCAGGTATTTATTACACTTCAGATTTGTGAGGGCCATCACCAAACCCACAAACAGCAGCACTGATATTTTAACTCTTTTCATGATCGTTTAATTAAAATGTAACATTAACACCCATACCTAATTCACGTTTGCGTGGGAACTTTCCGGGATCTTCTCCTGGTTTAAGAACGCTACGCTGACTTACCTCAGGATCGAAACCTGTATAATCCGTCCAGGTCAGCAGGCCGTTTCCGTATACGAATACATTCGCATATTGCAGGCGTGCTCTTTTGATAATATGTTTAGGCAGTTCATAACCCAGTCTTACAGTTTGTAAGCGCACAAAAGAACCATCTTCCAGGAACTGGCTGTTTCCTCTGCGGAAGTTATCAGCAGTTTTGTCTCCACCTAAATAAGAATCTGTGATCTGACCGGGATATTTCCACATGTTGCGGATAAAGTGAGGTTCCGGTGTGGTATTACTGTTAGAGAAGGATGCAAGGTTCCTCCGGTTCTCATTATAAATGCTGCCACCAAAGTTTCCATATATATTCATGGAGAGGGAAATGCCTTTATATCTGAATGTATTGCTCCAACCTAAGCTCCACCTGGGTTGACCATAACCGATGATCTTCCTGTCTTCATTTCCGATGTTCCCGTTCAGTTCACCTTTACTATCAGGTTGGTTCGCCCAGATCACATCGCCGCCTTTGGAAACAAAACCATTGGTGGTCAATTGTTTTACATCGCCTGTATAAGCCTTGCCATCAGGAGTTTGATATCCTGTGAGGATAGGCTTCATGTTTTTCTGAATGATCACGTTACCATGCGCATCTTTCTGGAATTGAGGGGTCAGGCGGGTCCTGTAATCGGGTGTGTAAGCATTTGATTCATCATACTGATAGATACCGAGGTATTCATATCCGTAGAAGTTACCAGCTTCCATACCTTGTCCTACATACCAGATCCCATCTACATAGTCACCACCTGGAAGGCTGGTGATCTTGTTCCTGATCTTTGTATAGTTGATGGAGGTCATCCAGCTGAAGTTCTTTGTGCTGATGGGGTATGCAGTTAAGGATAATTCTATACCCTTGTTTTCGATAGTACCGGCGTTGGTCCTGGCTTTACCGGGATAACCAACTTCCAGCGGCAATGGTGCGTCATAGAGCAGGTCAGAAGTTTTTTTCACAAAATAGTCTGCTACGAAAACGAGGCGGCCATTGAAAAAGGTGAGGTCAATACCGATATCTGATTGTGCGGTTTCTTCCCATTTCAGGAGGCTGTTACCTAACCTGTCGTTTGTACGAACACCGCTGGTATCATGATAAAAGTACTGGCCGAATACAAATTGCTGTACCGCGTCAAAATCCCCGATCGCCTGGTTACCTGTGATCCCCCAGCTGGCGCGGATCTTACCATCTGTTAAAGCACCACCTTTAAAGTGGCTCATGAAATTCTCATCACTGAACCTCCATCCCACAGAAACAGAAGGGAAATTACCCCATCTCATATCACTACCGAACCTGGAAGAACCGTCTCTTCTCATGGTAGCGGCGAACAGGTATTTGCCTTTGTAATCATAGGAAAGCCTTCCATAGAAACCCACTAAAGAGTTTAATGTACCGGTTGAATAGATATCTGTTAAAGTAAACTCGCCGGCTGCATTCAGGGTTTCTACAGCCTCTGTTACGAAAAGGCGGCCTGCAAGGTTTACTTCTTCCTGGTTATTCTTTTCAACGTTAG
Organism: Chitinophaga niabensis; assembly: GCF_900129465.1. Classification (NCBI taxonomy): domain Bacteria; kingdom Pseudomonadati; phylum Bacteroidota; class Chitinophagia; order Chitinophagales; family Chitinophagaceae; genus Chitinophaga; species Chitinophaga niabensis. The sequence continues at coordinate 1,984,096 of NZ_FSRA01000002.1, forward strand.
TACCTACCATGGCTGCAAGGTTATGCACCTTGTTGAAGTTCTTCTGGTAGCTAAGGTAAAGGTTACCCTGTGTTCTAACGGGCAGGGCTGTATTATCACTCCCTGTGCTGGCCTGGGGATTACCGGTATCCAGCAGTTTGGAGTTAAAGGTAGTCCTGCGGGTGAGTTCCACATCTGCAGATACGTCTGCGTGCAGTCTCAGTGGTGTGGCTAATTGGAAATCAAACCCCTGATACAGTACGCCTTTGTAGATCTTGGACAGGTCTTTGCGCAGGTACGCTTCTGCTATCGGGTTCCGGCGTCCACCGTTGTTATAGATGAAACTACCGTCCGGTAAGTATAATGCCATGCCGGGAGGGCGTTGCAGGGCTTGCCTGATCACGTTCCCTTCATTGATATTATTCTTGTCCATAAAGCTGAAGTTCAGGCGGGTGGACATGTTGAACCACTTGCTTGGCTTATAGTCTATATTATTACGGAGTGTGAGGCGTTTAGCATAACTTCTCAGCACAATTCCCTGGTCATCCAGGTATTGAAGGCTACTGAAGAAGTTGAGGTTTTTGTTACCACCACTGATACCGAGGTCTATCTGGTTCCTTACTGCGGTTTGTGTGATGAGCTTCTGGTAATCGTTATCCGCATTCCTGGCAAAGGAAGTGGAATCGTCTGGTTTAGGGTCCAGGCCAATATTACCTCTGCGGTCGAACATTTGCCTTTCCAGGCGGTTAGCCTGCGGCACCCTGTTAGAGAGTTTGCTGTAACTTCTCAGGTAGTTCAGGTCTATTTTGGGTTTACCATCATCACCGCGTTTAGTGGTGATAATAATAACACCGTTGGCAGAACGGGAACCATAGATGGCTGCAGACGCGGCATCTTTCAGGATCTCAATAGACTGAATGTCGTTTGGATTGATCGCATTGATGTTATCCATGGTTACACCATCCACAATATAAAGTGGCCTTACACCACCATCAGAGAGCGTGGAGAGACCACGAACAGTGATGTCCTGATCTTCCCCCGGCGCACCGGAATTACTCATTACACGTACACCAGGTGCAGCACCCTGTATCGCATCGAAAATAGATACGGGTTGTTTTTCTTCAATTGCTTTGGCGGAGATGGAACTGATAGCACCGGTTACATCTCTTTTCTTTTGCGTACCATATCCTACCACCACTACATCGTTGAGGGTGGATACGTTTTCCAGCAGTGTTACATCAATGGTTGTACGCGGACCAACGGTTTCTTCCTTTGTGGTAAAACCGGTAAAGGAGAAAACGAGTACATCTGTTTTTTCCGCTTGAATGGAAAAACGCCCCAGGTCGCTGGTGGCTACTCCTTTTTTGGTGCCTTTGACCATTACGGTCACTCCGGGAAGGGAATTTCCTGTTGCATCTTTTACCGTTCCTTCCACTTTTACAGCTTGTGCAAACGTTACCATACTACACAATAAAAAAAGAAAGAAGAGGCAGAAGGGTAAAAGCCATTTCCTGGCGTGGGAAATGCAGGCTGATACGCTTGTTTGTTGTTTCATAATGGGAATCATTTAAAAATTTAATATGCACCCGGAACCCTGGGTGGGCACATACAGAGAATTGACGATCGCGTTTGATTGATTTCCGTATATCCGTTGCTGGATACGTATAGAGACCTTTTAAATTCTGATTGCTACAGGAGAAGTACTAACAGTTGTTTTTTTGTTGAATAAAAGTGTTGGTTGTGGAAAGTAATAAATCATTCATGACGTGTTTTTTAAAGTAAAAGAAATAGCAGGCCGATCTTTATGTTGTCAGCAGAATACCATTTGCATACTATATAACCTTGACAAATGATGCAAACGATTGCATAGATATTCAAAAAAAAGGATTTGTAACTGTCCTATAAAGGAGCAACACACCTGGAAAAAAGTAATTTTTTGGATTGTTTGAATCTCAATTGCCCTGGTTTAATTCAAATAAAAGTCAGTTTCATAACATGCTATAGGACTTAAAAACGGTTCTTAGTTCGCATCTTATTTCATGATTGTGGAAACTTGCCTATTCAATTATAAATTTCCTGTTTTTAGGCAAGATTAACTAGTTTCATTTTCCCTATTCCTTATACTTTTTTGACCTAAAAATGTGCATTTGCCGCATTAGCAGGGGATTGTGTACAATTCACACAGTGCTGGGGCAAATAAAAAGCCCGTTGTGCATGAATAGCACAACGGGCTTTTTATTTTCAGGCAAGATTATTTTATTTCTTTGATCTTAATGTTTTTCCAGCGCACTTTGATGCCGCCGCCGGAGTGGATCTGTAAAGCAACCTGGCCTTCTTTGGCACCGATCTTTTCATCATCGAGTGTGATCATTTCCACACCATTAAGGTAAGTGGTTACGTTGTTGCCTTTCACCACCACCTTCATGGTATTCCATTCACCCATTTTCAGGTTCTTATCCTTTTCTGCTGCGGGTTTGATCAACCAGCCACGGCCATAGGATTCATAGATACCGCCGGTATTGGAACCGGGAGGTGCTACTTCAGCCTGCCAGCCGGATATTTTGGTGCCTTCCAGTGAAGAGTGGAAGAATACGCCGCTATTACCATTGGCTTCCTGTTTAAAATCAACGGTAAGTTCAAAATCCTTGAAAGTTTTATCTGTGGCGAGGTAACCGTATTCTTTATCTGGACCGCTTTCGCAGATCAGTTCACCTTTTTCAACATACCATTTTTCTGTTCCGTGGATCTTCCATCCATCGAGGTTTTTACCATTGAACAGTTTTTGCTGCTTTTGTGCAAAGGCGGTGCTGACAGATAATAAGGTCAGCACAGCGAGTGTCAAGATTCTTCTTTTCATACAACTGTAGCGTTTTTTAATGGCTTGTAAGATAAATAAAAACGCCGCAATTTTTTGGTTGCGGCGTTTGAAAATATGTATAACGAAATAATTATCTCGCAACGTTCACGGCCCTGCGTTCACGGATCACCGTTACTTTGATCTGGCCGGGATATTGCATTTCGTTTTGGATCTTATTGGCAATTTCAAAACTGAGGCGGTCTGCATCACCATCCGTTACTTTTTCGCTTTCCACGATCACGCGCAGTTCGCGGCCTGCCTGGATAGCGTATGCTTTTTCAACACCATCGTATGCCATGGCCAGGTTCTCGAGGTCTTTGATACGTTGCAGGTAACTCTGCATGATCTCACGACGGGCACCAGGGCGTGCGCCACTGATAGCATCACAAGCCTGAACGATAGGAGAGATCACATAGGCCATTTCCATTTCATCGTGGTGTGCGCCGATAGCGTTCACGATGGCAGGATGTTCACCATATTTCTCTGCAAGCTTGGCACCTAATAATGCATGGCTCAGTTCAGTTTCTTCATCAGGCACTTTACCAATGTCGTGCAGGAGACCTGCGCGTTTGGCCAGTTTGGGGTTCAGCCCCAGCTCTGCTGCCATCACGGCGCAAAGGTTGGCGGTTTCTTTGGAGTGCATCAGCAGGTTCTGACCATAAGAAGAACGGAAGCGCATTTTACCTACCATGCGTACGAGTTCTTTATGTAAACCATGGATGCCGAGTTCTATTACCGTACGTTCACCGATCTCCATTACCTGTTCTTCCAGCTGACGTTTGGTCTTTTCCACTACTTCCTCAATGCGGGCAGGGTGGATACGGCCATCCTGAACGAGCCGTTGCAGGCTGAGGCGTGCAATTTCACGGCGGAGTGGGTCGAAGGAAGACAGTACGATAGCTTCAGGGGTATCGTCTACAATGAGGTCAACTCCGGTAGCAGCTTCGATGGCACGGATGTTACGGCCTTCCCTTCCAATGATCTGGCCTTTTATTTCATCACTTTCCAGGTTGAATACGGTAATGGCATTCTCGATGGTCTGTTCTGCGGCAGTACGCTGAATAGATTGTATGATGATCTTTTTGGCTTCTTTGTTGGCTTTTGTTTTAGCATCCTCGATGATCTCCTGGATGTGGCTGAGCGCTTGTGAGCGGGCTTCTTCCTTGAGGCTTTCCACCAGTTGGTGTTTGGCTTCTTCCGCAGTGAGGGCTGCTACTTTTTCGAGGCGGCGGATATGCTCTTCCTGGTGTTTTTCCAGTTCGGAGCGTTTGATGTTCACGAGCTCGATCTGACGGCCTAAATTTTCCTTAATTACTTCATTTTCAGCAACTTGCTTTGTTATTTGTTCGTTTTTAAGGTTGAGGCTCTGTTCTTTTTGTTTGATGCGGTTTTCAGATTCTGCAATCTTCTGGGTACGCTGCATGGCTTCTTTGTCATGCTCCGACTTCATCTGAAGGTATTTCTCCTTGGCTTCCAGCAATTTATCTTTCTTAAGATTTTCGGCGGTGAGTTGTCCTTCTGAAATGATCCTCCTGGCCTGTTCTTCAGCTTCCTGGACTTTCTTCTGGGTATTTTTAGCAAAGATCACTTTCCCAAGCAGTATACCTATAACCAGAGCGGCGGCGCCCACTATTATAGCGATTGTCTCCATATTTCAATTAGATTTAAAAGTATTTATAATTAACGTCCCTGGCCCATTTCAGCGAATTGGGCGAAAGCCGACCCGCGAAAATAACAAAAAAAAGGCAGGAAAGTACCAGAGAGGTTGTGATAATGAATTATTTAGGAATTAAAGATGCACTGGTAACAGCTATTTCAGGTGTTCATCCAATAGATTGTCAAGGTGTTGCAGCTTTTCCCGGAGGAAAGGAGCTACTTCTGCCTGGGCTTGTCCTCCAAGCGTGGCAGGGTGGGTGGCGTACATGATGAGGGCCATGGCAATATAATCCTGGATATCTTTTCCGGCATAGGCGGCTTTGAACTCAATGATCTTGTCGTTCACTTCCTTCATGACCCTTCTTACGGCTTCTTCTTCTTCCGTGCGGATCTTGATGCGGTAAGTACGGTCGGCTACTACTATATTAACGGGTATGAGTGTTTCCATTGTTAGTGACGTGTTGGTGTACTTTACAAATGTAATAAAAGCAAACGGTGTGGAAAGATTGATAACAGGATTTTCATATTGATAAAGGCCCGCGCAAATATGTGCATATATTTACGTGCTAAAAATTATTACTTACTAAACCAGAAATTTGTGACGCGATCGGGAAATAACCGCAGGGCGAAGAAAGTTGTGCCAACTTCCAGCGCCAGTAACCTGTTTGATGATTATGAACAGGTAGCCAATCTACATGCTGTTTTGTTTACAGTAAAAGAGAATTTTGTAAAGGCGGGCATTACAAAGGCCCAGTTAACCCGTTTGAAGAATGTGCTGGGTGTTGACTACTTTACCCTGAGTAGCATGCTGGCCATTACGGAACGTACCATTCACATGAAAAAGGAGGAAGAAACATTCAGCCATATTATCAGCGACCGGCTGATGGCCATTGCGGAGCTGTATAGTTATGGCTACAAGGTTTTTGGCGATCGGGAACGTTTTAACACCTGGATGAAATTGCCGAACAGGTATTTCCATGGCAGGACCCCGATTGAGTTAATGGATACGCAAGGGGGAGCAAGAGAGGTAAGGCATGAAATTCAACGCTTTGAGGTAGGCACATTCTGAAAATAACTATATTCAAGTATGCTTTTATATAGACTTAGCACAAAAGAATGGCAGGATGACCTCAATGGCGAAAGCGGCAGACTGGTGGACAACTTTTGGACGAACGCAGGGAATCCCTGCATATATGTACATAGTTCTGTGGCAAATTGCCTGATGGAAAACCGGATGTATTATACCATGGGGGAACTGAACCCCGAAATGGTAATGGTAGAATATGAGGTGCCGGAGGGTAGTTTGCAGGTATTTGAGGAAGAACAATTGCCGGAAGATTGGCGGAACGACAGGAAACCATCTATTGCCAGGAATTTCGGAACGCTGCGGTTACAGGCAAGGGAAACATTGCTGATGGCCTTCCCTTCTGTGATCATGACAGGGCAACTGGTGTATCTCATTAACCCCATACACCCTCTTATGAAAGAAGTGAGGATCACCCGCATTTTTAAACCGCTGCATTAAGAATTCAACAGGGCAATACAGCGGTCAATTTCCTTGATATAATCATTGATCTTCCCCCGGACTTCCTTGCGGAAGGCATCTTCGTCTTCTGATAAGTTGGCGCCCTGGGTAACAGTGGCTATCCGGGTGAGCTTTAATTTCTCATCCAGGGAGGCAATATTTTCCTGCTGCCGGTTCAGTTCATTTTGCTGCTGGACAAGCTGCTCGCGCAGCATAACATTGTCTGCCTGCGATTGCTGAAGTTTTTTGAACAGCTGCTGCAGCTTGTCTTCTATGTTTTGTATGTACTGTTCCAGTTCCATTATTTGCGGATCTCCGCCTGTAATTGTGTTTCGAAAGCTTTGATGAGTTTATTCATGAGGGCGTCCGTTTCCTGGTCAGTCAGCGTTTTCTGTTTGTCCTGGAACGTGAAGCTCACAGCATATGATTTTTTACCTGCGCCGAGTTTTTCACTTTCAAAAACGTCGAACAGGTTGATATGTTGCAGCAGGGTGGTTTTCACCGAGCGGGCAGTTGTTTCTACGGCCGCAAAGTTCACCTGTTTATCCAATACCAAAGCCAGGTCCCTGCGAACGGCAGGGAATTTGGCGATCTCTTCGTAGAAGGTATCTTTTGTTTGCAGTTGTTGCAGGATAGTACCCCAGTGGAAATCCGCATACCATACTGCCTGTTTGATATCAAATTCCTTCAGTTTCTGTGTATTTACACCGCCTAAAACGGCTACCACTTTACCATTCACCGCGATCTCAAATGCAGGTTCCAGGCCATGGACAGTGGCTGTTGCCATTTCCGCACCCTGTAATCCCAGCACTTGCAGGATGTTTTGTACATATCCTTTAAGGTAATAGAAATCTACGGGCTGTGCTTTGTGCATCCAGGTTTCCGGTAATTTCTGACCGGTGAGGTAGAGGCTCAGGTGCTCTGTTTCAGGATAATCGCCTACGGCTTCTTTACGGTAGGTTTTACCGAATTCAAAGAACAGCAGATCGTCGTTCCGCCTGTTCAGGTTGTAGGCGATCCGCTCCAGGCCTGTTTCCAGCATGGATGGGCGCATGGTGTCCAGGTCGGCACTGAGGCTATTGATCATCTTCACCAGGGTATCCTGGTCGAGGTGTTTATAATATTGACTGTTGGTGATGGAGTTGGTGAAGATCTCTGAAAATCCATTGCCGGCCAGGTATTCCGCCAGTTTTTCCTTCACCCGCTCTTTGTCTGGCTGACTCTGGCGGGAAGGCACCATGTTAATGAATTCGGGGATGGGAATATTATCCAGCCCGTCTATCCGCATCACTTCTTCCACGATATCTGCGGGAATAGTAATATCCGGTTTATGCAGGGGAACGGATACACGCAGGCCATGGTCCGTTTCTGATTGTATGGTAAAACCAAGGCTGCAGAGGATATTCTTCACCTTTTCAGGTGCATAGGTATGACCGCTGAGCTTGTTAATGTACTGATAAGTGACATCGATGCTGGCTTGTTCTGAAGGAAGGGGGTAAACATCTGCTACTTCAGAGGCAGGGGCACCATGTGCCAGTTCGCCGATCAGGGCTACTGCACGTTCCAGGGCAAATGGCGCAAGGCCAATATCCACGCCTTTTTCGAAACGAACGGCTGCGTCTGTACGAAGTCCGTGGCGTACGGATGTTTTGCGGATGCCGGTTGCGCTGAAATGGGCGCTTTCCAGGAAAATGTTACTGGTGCTGTCTTTCACGCCGGAACTTGCGCCTCCGAAAACACCTGCAATACAAAGCGGGGTATTTTCGCCATCGCAGATCATGAGATCACCTTCATCCAGTTTACGTTCTTTGCCGTCTAAGCTCAGGAAAGGCGTGCCGGTAGGGAGGTTCTGGATCACCACTTTACCGCCTTTTATCTCTGCAGCATCAAATGCATGGAGGGGCTGGCCGGTTTCGTGGAGCACGTAGTTAGTGATGTCTACTATATTATTGATAGGGCGAACGCCGATAGCCTGCAACCGGTGTTGCATCCAGGCTGGCGATGGACCTACTTTTACGCCGGTAATGGTTTGGCCGCAATAACGGGGACAGGCTTCGTTGTTCTTCACTTCAACGCCTATCTGTAAAGCGGTAGCTGCTTTAGTGGCTGCGCTGATGCCAGGGCGGCGAACATGGTAGATCTGTGTATTTTCCTGGTTGTTGAGGAATGCACAAACGTCCCGCGCTACACCGATATGGCTCATGGCATCCATATGGTTAGGGGTCAGGCCTATTTCGAAAACCCAGTCCTGGGCGGGATGGAAGAGTTCAGCAGCTGTTAAACCAGCCTGCAGGGAAGGGTCCAGTACCAGGATGCCATCGTGGCCCGTTCCCAGGCCAATTTCATCTTCTGCACAGATCATTCCGTTGCTTTCTTCTCCCCGGATCTTAGCCTTTTTCATGGTCATGGGTTCTCCGGAAGAAGGGTAAATGGTAGTACCAATGGGCGCTACGATCACTTTTTGCCCTACAGCCACATTGGGTGCTCCGCAGACAATGCTGAGGGGCTCTCCGTTACCTATATTTACTTTGGTGAGGCGTAATTTATCTGCATTGGGGTGTTTTTCCACACTGAGCACTTCTCCCACAACAAGGCCCTCAAGGCTGCCCTTCACGCTTTCAAAGCGCTCAAGGCTCTCTACTTCGAGACCTACAGCTGTGAGGATCACAGAAAGTTCATCCGGTGTGGGTTTTACCGGTAAATAATCACATAACCAATTGTACGAAATTGTCATTTGCTAATCCTTGCCGGCACCTATAGTACCGTTTTAATTTTGTGAAAATCAATTATTTCCATCACATTTGCAGCCCCCAAGCGGTTGCAAATGTGCCGCGTAAAGTTAACAACTTCTGTTGTACGATAAGGGGGAAATTTACCAAATAAAATGGTGGAAATCTTTTTACACAAAATGTGTGAATAAGACAGACCTTTGCTATGGATTTTCTGTCATTTTGGTGGATAACCGGGTACGAAAAGGTGGATAACTACCGTTTTGTTGTTGTATAACGTGTGCATTGTGCACGTATAAATTTTGTTCCGGAAGAAAAAGGTTTTAATAGAAATTGCGGTTACCTTAGTTTTTCCGGCTTGAAAAAATTTACAATTTGTTAAAGATGGGTGAATGAGATCAGATGCAAAATAGTTGTAAATGTATAAAGGCATAGGGTCATCCAGTAACCATGATTTATTTCTTAACCTTATTAACGCACTAAATATAAATGGATCTCAATCTCAAGAAAGACCGAAATACACGTCGCAAGCCGGGTATTGACATTTCCACGATGGTCTATGGCAAAATCCCTCCCCAGGCCAAAGAATTAGAAGAAGCTGTATTGGGTGCCCTCATGTTAGAAAAGGGTGCTTTTGATACGGTCATCGAGATCCTGAAACCGGAATGTTTTTACGTAGATGCCCACCAGAAGATCTTTGCATGTATGCAAAGGCTGGCGGCGAAGTCTGTGCCTGTGGATATCCTCACGGTGGTGGAAGAGCTGAAATCTTCTGCAGACCTGGAGGCAGTGGGTGGCCCTTTCTTTGTTACCCGGCTGACCAATATGGTAGTTTCTTCGGCTAATATTGAGGCGCATGCGCGTATCGTATTGCAGAAATTCATTCAGCGGGAGCTGATCCGCATTTCCGGAGAGATCATCAGCGAATCCTATGAGGATACGGCTGATGTGTTCGATCTGCTGGACCAGGCAGAATCCAAACTGTTTGAAATCACTAATAATCACCTCCGTAAGAACTATGATTCCATCGACCGCGTGTTGGTGAATACCCTCAAGCGTATTGAGGACTTGCGGAATAAAGGGGACGATATCACAGGGGTACCTTCAGGATTCCCCACATTGGATAAGATCACCTATGGCTTCCAGCCTTCTGACCTTATCATCATCGCGGCCCGTCCATCTGTGGGTAAAACGGCGTTCGCGCTGAACCTTGCCCGGAATGCGGCTTTGCATCCCAAGTTCCCGAAAGGGGCTGTGGTGTTTTCGCTTGAGATGTCCAGCGGGCAGCTCGTTCAAAGGATCCTGGCTGCCGAGGCAGAGATCAAACTGGAAAAGATCACCCGGGGTAAACTGGAGGAGCATGAGATGCGGAAACTGATGACCCACGGTATTGAAAGACTGGCTAAAGCGCCCATCTTCATAGATGATACCCCCGGTCTGAACATCTTTGAATTACGTGCCAAATGCCGCAGGCTGGTACATAACCACGGAGTAGGGATCATCATCATCGACTACCTTCAATTGATGAGTGGTGGCGGTGCGGAAGGTAAGAACTCCAACCGGGAACAGGAGATCAGTAAGATCTCCCGCGACCTGAAAGGGCTCGCAAAAGAGTTGATGGTGCCGGTCATTGCACTTTCGCAGTTGAGCCGGGATGTGGAGAAACGGAAAGATGGTAACAAAATGCCGCAGTTGAGTGACCTCCGGGAATCCGGTGCAATTGAGCAGGATGCGGACATGGTAATGTTCCTCTACCGCCCTGAGTATTATGAGATCACTACCAACGAAATGGGAGAATCCAACAAAGGGGAAACACACGTAAGGATCGCGAAACACAGGAATGGTCAGTTGGATACCGTGAAGCTCAGAGCCGTACTGGAATACCAGCGTTTTGAAGATGACGGCCCTGTTGACGGCCCGCCAAGCACAGGCGGCAACTCCTTTGCAGGCATGAAGAACCGCGGCGCAGGCGGAGAACATGACGAGGCTAAGATCTTCATTCAGAAAGGATCGAAGATGAATGATATGGATTTTGATGACGACGCATTCGGAGATGCTCCGTTCTAAACGGAACATTTTTAAATAACGGGAGCCGGCATCATAACGATGACCGGCTTTTTTATGACCTGATTTTTATGACCCAAACCCAAAGCATTTACGGAAAACATGAAAAAGCTGTATACAAAGTACAAACCCCACTATAAAGACAATTTTCATTTAGCCTACCCGGTTGTTATCTCACAATTAGGGCATACCCTGGTTGGATTAAGTGACAGCATCATTATCGGCCATACAGGTAAAGTGCCCCTGGCTGCGGTGGCTCTGGGAACAGGCTTGTTCACCATTTTTATGGTAACAGGTATTGGCATTTCCTATGGTCTTACTCCATTGATCGCCCAAGAGAACGGACGTGGCAACCGCAGTATCTGCGGGCGTTTGCTGGCACATAGTTTTGTGATCAATATGATCACGGGTATTGTGCTCTTTGGTTTGATATTGCTCACGGCGCATAACCTGTTCCGCATGGACCAGTCGCCGGACGTAGCTGCGCAGGCGAATATTTTTCTGCAATACCTCGCATATTCTTTTATCCCGCTGATGGTATTCCTGACGTTCAAGCAATTTGCGGAAGGGCTGGGCTTTACCAAGCAAGCCATGAACATCAGTATCCTCGGGAACCTTCTGAACATTGGTTTGGGCATTACCCTGGTGTATGGTTTTAACATGGGGATTGCGGGCGTAGGTATTGCCACTTTCACGGACCGTTTGCTGATGGGCATCACCATGGCCTGGTATGTATTACGTTCCCCGCGATTTAAAGAATACCTGCAAACCTTTAACCTGCGGGAGATCCAGGCGGCTACGCTGAAGAAGATAGCGGGCATGGGTGTTCCCGTGGCCTTACAGTATGTTTTTGAAGTGAGTGCTTTCAGTGGTGCCGCGATCATGGTGGGCTGGATAGGATCTGCAGAACTGGCGGCACACCAGATTGCGCTGAGCCTGGCCGCCATGACCTATATGATGGCGAGCGGGATTTCAGCCGCGGCGGGCATTCGCAGTGGGAACAACTTAGGCAGGGGCAACTTTATGGAGCTGCGCAGATCTGCCATTGCCAGTTACCACATGGTATTGGTGCTGATGGGTTGTGCTGCAGTATTCTTTATGGTGTTCAAACAAATACTGCCTTCCTTTTATATACAGGACCCTGCTGTGATACATATCGCATCCGGCCTGCTGGTGATCGCCGCTTTCTTCCAGTTATTTGATGGTACACAAGTAGTGGGATTGGGTGTGTTAAGAGGTTTGGGAGATGTGAAAGCCCCTACCATTATTACCATGCTGGCCTACTGGGGATTAGGCATTCCCGTGGGGTATGTATTAGGCATCAAACTGAATTACGGCGTGTATGGGGTTTGGTGGGGATTGCTGCTGGGTTTGCTGGTAGCCTCAGTTTTACTCTTCTTCCGTTTTCAATCCATCACCCGCAGATTGGAACAACAACAGGAAAAGGTATAATTTTACAGGATGGAGTTACCGGTATTTTACGCGAAAGATCTTTCCTCCGGCCAGGGGTTTTATACGATGGATGAACCAACATCCAAGTATTGCATCCAGGTATTGCGCAATGAAAAAGGAGATAAAGTATTACTGGCAGATGGCAGGGGCACCCGCTATGAAGCGGTGATCACAGATGATCACCGGAAAAAATGCGTGCTGCAGATCAGCGGGGAAACAGCCATGCCTGTACCGGTACCTCATTTGCGTATAGCCATTGCTTTTACGAAGAATACTTCCCGGATGGAATGGTTCCTGGAAAAAGCCGTAGAGATCGGTATTGCCGGGATCATTCCTTTGCTTACACAACGAACAGAAAAAGAGAAATTTAAGGCAGAGCGCCTGGAAAATATCCTGGTGTCCGCCATGCTGCAATCCAAACAATGGTATCTGCCGGTGTTGACGGAACCTATGCCTTTTGACAAAGCATTAGGTGCTGCGGGGCAAAAGCTGATCGCTCATTGCCTGCCGGATGAAAAGAAACATTTGCTGGATGTAATGTTACCGGGAAAGGATACGCTGTTATTGATAGGTCCGGAAGGTGATTTTACGCCTGAGGAGATCACATCTGCATTGGAAAAGGGGTGTTTACCGGTATCGTTGGGGGATACCCGTTTAAGGACAGAAACGGCCGGGGTAGTGGGTGGTACGTTGATGGCTGCAGCCAACAGGGCAGGTGCTAAATTATCCTAAGGGCCGGGTATGCTGAATCTGTCTTATAGGATAGGATCGCCCTTCCTTTATATTGTTAAAATACTATCAGCACTACTGACATCTGCTGACACTTTTTTTGAATTTTATCCGCTGTAACGCAATGCCATCAGGCATCTTCCTTCAATCCTTCAGTGATCCTTCAGTGGTGCTCAGTGCCAGCAAGGCTTTGAGGGTGTTTCACTGAAGGATCGCTGAAGGATCACTGAAGGATGGTAGAAGGATGGCCCTTTTTATTTCTTTTCTTCCTGGTTTAATTTTGGCTCCCTCAGTTCCACAGGCGGCTGCGTTTTCTTCCTCATCCTCATATTCAGTAATTCTACTGCAAAAGAGAAGGCCATGGCAAAGTATACATAGTTCTTCAGGTGAAGATCATGTACGGCTTCAGGGTTCCATCCTTCCATCAGCAGGATACCACCTACCATGATGAGGAAGGAGAGGGCCAGCATTTTAAGGGTGGGATGTTTGTGGATGAAATTACTGATCCTGGGGGCGAAGGAGAACATAATGAACATAGCGATCACTACGGCTACGATCATGATCTCAATATGTTTGGCCAGCCCTACGGCTGTGATGATACTGTCGAACGAAAACACCATGTCTATAATGATGATCTGGCCTACCACATTGGCAAGGGTGGCTGTGCCTCCTTTGGCTTTGGGGCCGGCTTCATCTTCTCCTTCCAGTTTATGGTGAATTTCCAGTGTAGTTTTAACGAGCAGGAACAAACCACCCGCAAGCATGATGAGGTCGCGGAGGCTGATACCTTTATCGCCAATATGGAACAGCGGGTTTACAGCTCTCACGATGTAACCGATAAACAAAAGGAGTATTACGCGAACGGCTATACCGGTGAACATCCAGATGCGCCTGGCCTGGTTCCTTTTGTGTTCAGGCAAGCGGTTCATAACAATGGAAACAAAGATAACGTTGTCTATCCCCAGTACTACTTCCATTAAGGTTAAGGTGAAGAGGCTGATGAGAGAATCAACGGTTAATAATTCCTGCATGATATATGTTTATGATTGAGTTAAACCCTGGCAGATCTTTTTCACGATGGAAGGGCCTTCATAGATGAAACCGGTATATACCTGTACCAAAGAAGCACCTGCATCCAGTTTTTCCTGCGCGTCTGCTGCGGTGAAAATACCTCCCACGGCAATAATAGGAATTTTTCCACCGGAATGCTGGTGAATATAACGGATCACTTCTGTGGCCTTTTGTTTTACGGGTAAACCACTGAGGCCGCCGGCACCGATCTTTTGCAGCGTGGTGTCATCTGTTTGCAGATCTTCACGGCTGATGGTGGTATTGGTGGCAACAATGCCAGCCAGCCCGGTTTCCTGTACTATTTCTATAATATCGTCCAGCTGCTCCGTAGTAAGGTCCGGCGCAATTTTCAGGAGGATGGGTTTGGGATTTTTCTTTTGTGCATTCAGCGTTTGCAGGTGATGCAGCAGTTGCTTAAGTGGTTCTTTCTCCTGTAATGCTCTCAGGCCGGGAGTATTGGGAGAGCTTACATTCACAACAAAATAGTCTACCCCGTCGAAGAGCGCATGGAAACATTTTTCGTAATCGCTTACGGCTTCTTCGTTGGGGGTTAATTTATTCTTACCGATGTTACCACCTATAATAATATTGGAGCGGCGTTTTAATAATCTCCTGGCGGCAGAGGGCGCCCCTTCATTATTAAAGCCCATGCGGTTGATCAGCGCTTTGTCTTCCGGCAGGCGGAATAACCTTGGCTGATCGTTGCCGGGTTGCGGAAGTGGGGTAACGGTACCTATTTCCACAAAACCAAAGCCCAGGTGTGCCAGTTCGTCTATGAACCGGGCATCCTTATCAAATCCTGCGGCGAGGCCTACAGGGTTTTTAAAGGTCAATCCCCAAAGGGTGCGTTCCAGCCCGCTGTTTTTGGGCTGGCAGAATGCGTCCAGCACATTTTTGCCAAAGGGCAGTGCATTGATCACTTTAAGTCCCCGCATTACTCCGTAGTGTATACTTTCCGGGGGGAAATTGAAAAGTATTTTTCTGATAAAGCCGTACATGTGGGGCAAAGATATAAAATCGGGGAGAATCGCTATTTGGTTAATCAGCGGTAGCCACATATTTTTGCCCACGTTATAATATGTTGGAGCTCCATACTTTCGAAAGGATATTTAAAGAGCACCATACTCATTGCCTGGCATTCGCCACCCATTACATTGGCGACCCCTATGAGGCAGAAGAGGTAGTGCAGCTTGTTTTTTCCCAGCTTTGGGAAAAGCGGGCAAGCATTGCCATACAGGGTTCCGAGCGGTCTTACCTCTTTTCCGCTATCCGGAATACGGCTATCAGCCAATGGCGAAAGCAGCATGTACGGTCCGAAAGGGAAAATTCCTTTGGCCAGATGCAGGAAACGGAGGTGCATCTTTCCCTTCAGGCAAGGGAACTGGAAAACAAACTGGAGGCAGCACTGGAAAAGTTGCCGGAGCGTTGCCGGGAAGTTTTTGTGCTTAGCCGGAAACAGCAACTGAAGTATGCCGAGATTGCCAGCGTGATGAATATTTCTGTTAAAACTGTTGAAAATCAAATGGGTAAGGCCCTCAAGATCCTCCACCAGGAACTGAAGGAGTACCTGAATCTTTTTTTATAATAGGGGTATGACGTAATTAGAGGCGTCCTCTTCCCGAAACTGATAACATTACAACTGTTCATGGGCATTTTGCAACCTGATGAGGCTATATATTCCTTGCTATGCAAGTATCTGCTGAATGAAGCGGATGCTGTAGAGCGCCAATGGGTGGAAACCTGGCGGAAGGAAGACCCTGCGAATGAAGAGATACTTTCTTCGATCCGCAGGATGCTGGATGCATTGCGCCCCGTGGGGAATATTCCCGGGCTGGATACCGAATCCAGCTGGCAACGGTTGAAAACCACCATCGGGGTGGAAGGACCACGGGTGCGTAAAATGCATTGGGGGTTGAAAGTGGCGGCAGTGCTGGTATTGGCACTTGGCATCGGGCTGTTTTTCCTAAAACCGGCAAAAGAGCAGGTATTCGCCGGTGCACAACAGGCAGAATTGAAAGATGGCAGCCGGGTAAACATGGAAAGCAATGCAGAGATGCATCTCGTAAAAGGATTCGGTAAAGCGGAACGCCGGGTACATTTTACCGGCAAAGCCCATTTTGATATTGCACAGAATGCCGAACATCCTTTTGTGATTGTATTGGGGCATACGGAAATAAAAGTACTGGGCACCCGTTTTATGGTTGACTTCAAACCGCAGGACAGTTCCCTGGTGGTACTGGTGAACAGCGGAAAGATCATGGTAACGGACCTGGATAAAAAGGACAGCGTGATATTGACCCCGGGAATGCTCTTACGCCGCGATCAGCAAAAAGAGCCATTCGCAGTGGCAGAAAATGTGCAGGACCTCAACAGGCGGCAACTGGTGTTTAGTAACGTACCTTTGGAGAAAGTGATCAGGACCATTGAGGTGGTGTATGGGGTGGAAGTGGAAATAGTGGATGCTGCCCTTCTGGAAAAAGTGGTGACGGCAAACTTTGAAAACGAGCCTATCGATAATGTTCTGGCAACCATTGCTTTTATTACTAACACAGCGGTTGAGAAAACCGCACAGGGCTATTCCATTAAGTAAAACCTAACTTAAAAAAACTACTATAACATGTCATTGGCCAGGAAAATCCTGCTGGGATTCCTATTTGTCGTTATCCCTATGCAGGTTTTGGCGTGGAATTGGCGCACAAAAATTTCTTTAAGGCTCAATAACCAACCCCTGTCTACCGCATGTGAGATCATAGAAAAGGAATATGGCATTCACTTTTCGTACAGCCGGGATGTTGTTAAGATGAACCGGCTTGTATCCCTCAGCGCAAAGGAGATGCCGCTCCGCCGTGTATTAGATCTTCTCTTTACAGAAAACGGCATTCAATATAAACGTATCGGCGATCAGCTGGTGCTTACCGTAAAGCAAAGCAATACACGCACTATCAGTGGTTTTGTGGAAGATGCACAAACGGGAGAAAAACTGATCGGCGCTACGGTATACTTCCCCAAATTGCAGGTAGGTACTACCACCAATCAATACGGATTTTACAGTCTTACTACAGCAAAGGATACCATGAGCTTAATGGTTACCTATGTTAGTTATTCCCCCATGAGCATTCCGCTGAAGGATGATGTGAACAAACAGATGAACATCAAACTTTCTCCCATCAATACTTTGCAGGAAGTGGAAATAACAGATCAGCATGTTCCTCCCTTGCAGGAACAAACGCAGATGAGTAAAGTGGGGATGCCGGTTGCGCAGGTAAAAGCCATGCCGCGCATGTTGGGAGAAACAGATGTGCTGCGTACCATTCAGGCTATGCCAGGAGTGGGCGGAGGGATGGAAGGAACCAGTGGTATCCATGTGCGCGGCGGAAGTCCTGATCAGAACCTGATCCTGTTAGATGGTACACCCGTATATAATTCCACGCATCTCTTCGGTTTGTTCTCTGTATTTAATCCGGACATCATTAAGAACGTGGATCTCTACAAAGGAGCATTCCCTGCACGTTATGGCGGCAGGTTATCTTCCGTGGTGGATATTTCCATGAAAGATGGTGACATGCATGGTTATCATGGAGAGTTTTCGCTGGGATTAATTGCTTCCCGGGTGATGATCGAAGGCCCTATCTTCAAAGGCAAAACTTCTTTTATCATAACAGGCCGCCGTACATATGCAGACCTGCTGGCACAGGATGCGGCGATAGAAGCATTGAAGCTGGGGGATGGTGAATTCTGGGCTTATTTTTTTGATGCCAACGTTAAGATCAATCATATCTTTTCTCCGAAAGACCGGCTCTTTTTAAGTGGCTATGGCGGCAGAGATAATATGCGGGTGAAGCGTGATAAAGGATTTGATTCATTGAATGGCGCCGCCAAACAGTATCATGAAAGAATGAACTTTGGGCTGGGATGGGGCAACCAGGCTTATTCCCTTCGCTGGAACCATATCTATAACCCCAGGTTATTTTCCAACGTTACCATAAACTATTCGCAGTTCTTATTTGATACGGATTACGAATACAAGTTTGAAGCACAGAATGCGATCATGGAGTCAGATAGTATGTACGGGCGTTACTTCTCCAAAGTGCAGAACGCAGGTGCTAAGATCGATTTTGAATTCCGCCCCAATCCTTTACACACCCTGCGTTTTGGAGCGCAGGCCACCTGGCACATCTTTCAGCCCGGTATTACCCGCTTTACGAACGTTTCAGATTCAACACGGCTCACGGACACGGCTTATAATAACACCACCAACAAAGGCGTGGAGCTTTCTTTGTATTGGGAAGATGATTTTAAATTAGCAGATTCCATGTACCTCAACCTGGGTACACATGCTTCTGCTTTTCTCGTTTCCGGCAGATCTTATATATCCGTACAGCCCAGGCTGGGCTTCCGTTACCTGCTGCCACGCAAGTGGGCCTTCAAGTTGTCTTATACCAGCATGACGCAATATATTCACCTGCTCACCAATAACGCCACCTTTCTGCCAACAGACCTGTGGGTAGCGGCAACTAAAAAAGTGCCTCCTATGTTCTCCAACCAGTTCGCCCTTGGTTTAGCGAAAACATCCAACGATAATATGTTCGAAATGTCCATGGAGCTGTACGCGAAAACGATGCAGAACGTGATAGAATACCAGGAAACGGCAGACAATTTTCAATCTGCTACCAATAGCTGGGAAGACAATGTGGTGGTGGGCCGCGGCTGGAGTTATGGTTCAGAGTTCCTGTTACAGAAAAAGAAGGGGAAGTTGAAAGGATGGATCGGCTATACGCTGGCATGGTCTGAACGGGCATTTCCCAATGTGAATAATGGTGCCGTATTCCCTTATAAATATGATCGCCGGCACGACCTGGAAGTAGTGCTCACACAACAACTGGGAAAAAGATGGGAGTTGTCCGCACAATGGGAATTTGCTACAGGGGCTCCTTTAACATTGCCTTCCGGCAGTTATGAAAGGATCACAGATCCATCGCCGCATTTGCCACCTTCTACGGTAGAACCAAGAGATGTAGATGTTATAGGGAACCGCAATATGCTGCGCATGGAAAACACACACCGGTTGGATATTGGTGCTACGCATACCAAAGAGCGGAAGGGTGTTCGTTACATCCTGAACATTAGTCTTTATAATGTATACAACCAGAAGAACCCTTTCTTTTATTCTTATAAAAGGAATGAAGAAACACTCAAACGGGAACTGACGAAGTTTAGCATTTTGCCCATTTTGCCCAGTATTTCTTACGCCATAAAGTTTTGATATGAAAAGATGGATGTTGTTATTGATGGTAGCTGCAACGGCTTGTGAGAAGGTAGTAGAGATGGAAGTTCCCTATGATGGGGACAGGATTGTGGTGAATTCATTTATTCAGCCGGATAGTGCTGTGTACATTCGTGTTACACGTTCACAACCGCCAGGAGGAACGGTATTCCCTGAAATTCCGGATGCAGATATCAGCCTGATGGCGGGTAGTACAAAACTTCCTTTGCAATGGCAGGTGATCAATGGGAAAGGATATTTTGTATCGCAAACACCTGCGCCGAAAAATGTGGAATACAATATTAAAGTGAGTGCAGCCGGATTGGATACTGTTACGGCCAAAGATACATTACCAAGGCAACCATTGATCAGTCAGCCTTTTGGGCAGGCAGGCGGTAACCGGGTGAAGTTTGTATTGAAAGATCTGCCCGGATGGGATGCTTATCAATTCCGTTTATACAAAGGCGTTATGTCTGCTTCTAACCAGGTAGTGCTGAGTGAACGTTTGCTGTACCGTTTCGATCCTTCTTACAATAATAATTTTACAGACCTGATCGCGGAGAATTACCGGGAGGTGAATTTTATTGCAGATCAACGTTTTGACGGCAACGAAATTACGGTGGTGATGCAAACGAAGAATGTGAATATAAAAGGAGAGTACCTCATCCTGGAGGTAACCGGCCTTACGCAGGATGCCTTCAAATATTACAAAACACTGGAACTCCAAACCACGAATGACGGTAACCCGCTGGTAGATCTGAACAAGGTGCATAGTAATGTAAGCAAAGGGTATGGGATATTAGCAGGGGTGAATGCAGCCCGATTGCAGCTGGAGATCAAATAAGGCTCAATTGCCTGCAGCGATAAATGAAACCCTTTTGCAGCTGGAGATCAAATAATCTGGTCTGTACAACTTCTTTGCTATGGGCTCAGGTTCAGATAAGGCTCAAATTCCTTAAATTTGGAAAGAGCAAAACCCGATAACCATGCAGGAAGCATACATAGTGGCAGGATTTAGGACCGCCGTAACGAAGTCAAAGAGAGGAGGTTTCCGTTTCTACAGACCGGATGATCTGGCAGTGGATGTGATCAAAGGCTTACTGGCCACCATTCCGCAACTGGATCCCGGGCGGGTGGACGACCTGATCGTAGGAAATGCTGTTCCGGAAGCGGAACAGGGCTTGCAGATCGGCAGGATGATCTCCGTACGTGCATTGGGAATAGAAGTGCCGGGCATGACGGTGAACCGCTATTGTGCATCAGGACTGGAAACCATTGCCATTGCTACTGCCAAGATCCAAACAGGGCAGGCAGAATGTATTGTGGCAGGAGGTACGGAAAGTATGAGCCTGGTACCTACCGTAGGTTGGAAAACCGTTCCGGCTTACAGCGTAACCAGCACCACGCCCGATTATTATCTCAGTATGGGCCTTACCGCAGAAGCGGTAGCGAAAGAATTCAACGTGAGCCGGGAAGACCAGGACCAGTTTTCTTACCAATCTCACCAGCGTGCTATCAACGCCATCCAGAACGGATATTTCAAACAAGGCATATTGCCCATCAGTGTGGAAGAAGTATTTGTGAATGAGAAGGGCAAAAAACAAAGCAAAACTTATACGGTGGATACAGATGAGGGCCCTCGTGCAGACACATCGCCGGCAGCGCTTGCTAAGTTAAAACCGGTTTTTGCCGCCGGGGGATCCGTTACAGCAGGGAACTCTTCCCAAACCAGCGATGGTGCAGCATTTGTAATAGTGATGAGTGAAAGGATGGTAAAGGAGCTGAACCTCCAACCTATTGGCCGTCTTGTTGCCTGTGCCTCTGCCGGTGTGCATCCCAGGATCATGGGGATCGGCCCTGTTGCCGCAGTGCCTAAGGCCCTGAAATTAGCAGGCAAAACATTGAACGACATAGACCTGGTAGAATTAAATGAAGCCTTTGCTTCCCAGTCCCTGGCTGTGATCCGGGAATTGGGCATGGACCCTGAAAAGGTGAATATTAATGGAGGGGCTATTGCCCTGGGGCATCCTTTGGGATGTACCGGCGCCAAGCTCAGCATCCAGATCATGAATGATATGCAGCGTCTCAAAAAGAAATACGGGATCGTTACAGCCTGTGTGGGAGGTGGCCAGGGGATTGCGGGGGTGATTGAAAACCTTATGTAGATAACAGGTGGATCACAACCTCATGTGATCAGGTAGTTCCAGCCTAGTCAGGGTTTGTCAAAAAACCTTACGTAATCAGGTAGTTCCAGCCCTGACAAGGTTTGTCAAAAAACTCATGTGATCAGGTAGTTATAAGCCTCCCAGGTATCGAAAACCTGGTACAATTCAGCTAGTTATCAACTTTATACCTTTAATCAGCCGCCGTTGTGTCACTCAATCGGCGGCTTTTTCTTTGATGGGCTTCTGCTTCAGGATCAATTGAGTAAAATAGTTTATTCGTTAAATCATATAAAATAATATGATTGAATTAAACTTTTTGTTAATTTGCTTTCTGAAAAACCGTAGATGCCTAACTATGCCCGGAATAATTGTGTGAATCAATCAGAAAGGCAACGGCTCACAATTTAACTGATCATCGTATAACCGTATCCCAAATGGACCGTAGAGATTTCTTAACACTTGCCCCTTCCCGCAAAAGAACTACAACAGTTAGCGGATCGAGAACCGATACCGGGCTCAATGCTTATACAGGAGCATGGGGAACCGCACAGGTTGTGCATTTGCTGAAAAGGGCCATGTTCGGCGCCGCGCCACTGGATGTAAGACATTTTGAAGGCATGTCTATGGACGCAGCCGTTGATGCTTTACTGACCACCAATATCATCCCACTTACACCTCCCGTAAATAACTATAACACTGGCGGCTACACGGACCCTACCGGCGTAGCTCCGGGAGCACCATGGGTAACAGCTCCGGATGGAGATGAAGACCTTAACCGCAAACGCCACGGTTCTTACAAAGCCTGGTGGACAGGGAAGATGCTCAACCAGGAAAGGAACATCCACGAAAAGATGGTACTCTTCTGGCATAACCACTTTGCAACAGAAACAAACACCATCGCCGATGCCCGTTTTAGCTATGGTTACAATGTTGCTTTGCGCACGCATGCCCTGGGCAATTTTAAAAACCTGACGAAAGCCATTACGCTGGACCCAGGTATGCTGGTATATCTGAACGGTTACCTCAATGAGAAAACGGCTGCGGATGAAAACTATGCACGGGAACTGCTGGAACTCTTCACCTGTGGTAAAGGACCTGATTCTTTGTACCAGGAAGAAGATGTACGCGCTGCAGCACACGTACTCACAGGTTACAAAGTAGATAAGGTGACCTGCACTTCTTACTTCGATCCTACTAAACATGATATCACCAATAAACAATTCTCCAGCTGGTTCTCCAATAAAGTGATCTCGGGTAAAACCGGTTCTGCCGGTACAACGGAACTGGACGATATGCTGGGTATTATTTTCCTGCAGCATGAAGTAGCGAAGTTCATCTGCCGCAAATTCTATCAGTTCTTCATTTATTATGAAATAGATGCGGGTGCAGAAGCGAATGTGATAGAACCACTGGCTAATATTTTCCGTGCGGGTAATTATGAAATTAAGCCATTGCTGTCTGCATTATTCAAGAGCGAGCATTTTTACGATCCTTTAAATATGAGCTGCCTCATCAAGAGCCCGGTAGATTTTACCGTAGGGCTTTGCAGGGAGTTTGGTGTGAAATTCGCGCCGGCAGCTAATTATGCACAGGCCTATCAGCAATGGGCCGCATTACAAGGTGCAGCCAGCACGCAACAACAGAATATCGGAGATCCTCCGGGTGTTTCCGGCTGGGAAGCATATTACCTGGCACCGCAGTTCCATGAGCTGTGGATCAATACAGATACGCTGCCTAAGCGTAATATGATGGTGGATGCTTTGATCACTACAGGCTATAATGGGCTTGCTATTGACCCCATCGTATTTGCAGACCAGATGCCTAATCCCTCAGACCCTGTTGCCCTGGTGAAAGATTCGCTGGACGTATTATACCGCATGGGTGTTTCAGACAAAACAAAGAGTTTCCTGAAGAACAGCTTCCTGCTGTTGGGGCAGGACCAGGATTATTACTGGACGCAGGCATGGACTGCTTACAAAGCAGACCCTTCCAATACGATGAATAAGAATACTGTGCTGAAGCACCTCAATGAATTGTACAAATACATCATGAACCTGTCTGAATATCATTTAGCCTGATCACGTTGAAAACCTATTTATGAAACGTAGAGATTTCCTCAAATATACCGCTCCTGCTGCCATCCTGCCGTCGTTTATCAACGGGTTTTCCGTTCAGGCATTCGGCGCATCTCCTTTACTGTCTGCTCTGGAAGGAGCTGCTACCAATAATGATCACGTACTGGTAATGATCCAGTTAAACGGAGGTAACGATGGTTTGAACATGGTGATCCCATTGGATCAGTATGGAAAATACCAGGCTGCCCGTGCTAACATCGCTATTCCTGAAGGCAGGGTACTGAAACTGGCCGGCCAGACGAAAACCGGTATCCATCCTGCCATGACCGGGATACAGCAAATGTATAATGATGGGCATGTAAGTATCCTGCATAGTGTGGGATATCCTTCTCCCAACTTCTCTCACTTCCGTGCTACAGATATCTGGCTGACAGGTTCTGATGCCAATACCGTATTACCCACAGGCTGGGGCGGAAGATACCTGCAAACAGAATATCCTGATTATCCTGTTGGATATCCTAATGCAGATATGCCGGACCCGCTGGCTATCCAGATCGGTTCTGTAGTGTCTCCTGCATTCCAGGGCCCAACAGTGAACATGGGGATGGCCATTACCAGCGCCACAGATTTCTATGGCCTGCTGGACGATGAACCAGATCCGATCCCCAATACAAGGGCTGGTAAGGAATTGAAATACATCCGCCTCATACAGGAGCACAGTAATAAATTTGCGACCTCTATCAAAGCGGCAGCAGCAAAGGTTACACAACAAGGGCCTTACCCTGCCAACAACCATCTTGCCGCACAATTGAAGATCGTTGCACGCCTGGTAGCCGGAGGTTTAAAGACCCGGCTCTACATGGTGAGCATCGGCGGTTTTGATACACACGCCAATCAAACCAATGCAGGGGATACCACTACCGGTGCCCATGCTAATTTGTTAGGCCAGATCTCTTCTGCCGTGAAAGCCTTTACAGATGACCTGAAAGGGCTGAAAAAATCTCAACGCGTAGTAGGCATGACCTTCTCTGAATTCGGCCGCCGTGTAAAATCCAATGGTAGTATGGGTACGGACCATGGTGCTTCTGCCCCCATGATCGTATTCGGAGATTACGTGAATCAACAGGTGCTGGGTAATACACCCACCATGCCGGATGCAGCTTCTGCAATAGATAATATTCCCATGCAGTACGATTTCCGTTCTGTATATGCTTCTATCCTGGAACAATGGTTCTGCGTAAAACCCTCAGACCTCAATCAGATCATGTTGCAGAACTACCAAAGCCTTCCGCTGGTAAATGGATTGGCTTGCGGAGTAGTGACGGGTGTGCCTGATGTAGATGAGAATAAGACCCTGATCTCCAACTATCCCAATCCTTTCAGTACTAAAACCGTTATTTCCTACACAACTGCCGGCGGGCATACCATGGTGCAGATCTTTGATACGATGGGCCGCCTGGTCCGTAAGCTGGTGGACAGTGTACATGCGGCAGGGGATTATACCATTACTTTCAATGGGGAAGGCCTCCCGAATGGTATGTATTATGCCCGTTTCCAGAATGGAAGGGTACAACAGGTGAGGACCATGGCCAAGGTGAGATAAGGTTGTTTCCTGGGCTATTTCCCGCTATAAGACCATTGCTGCTGCAACAATGTTGCAATCTGGCGTTTTTATGTATCTTTGTCATCAATGGTGAAAAAGCTGGCATATAAAATTGGAGCCATTTTCCTGCTGGGGGTGTTCTGTTTATACATTACCCCCAGGGATTTTGTGCATCAGTTTGCCGGCCACGAGGATACGATAGATGAACAATGCAGCCCCCTGCAAACGGAAGGGCTGATGTTTTCCGTGCAACACCAGCACTGCGAATGGTTACACTGGGCTGTAGAAGCTTACCTGGAACCACACAGCGCCTGCTTACCATCTGTTTCCCATCAATTTGAAGTACTGTTAGCGGCACTGCCAGCCAACAGTTTCACATACCCTCCTTATTACTTCTCTCTTCGCGCACCACCACAGGCTTAACGCGGCCCCACATTTTACATCATTCTGTTTTTTACAGGTGGCTCTATACGAGCTGCCATGATCTTTTCGCATACATGAAAATGATAAGGAAATTCGCGCTGACAGGGGCGTTGCTGCAATTGTTATTTATTGCCGGCGCCAGTGCTCAATGTACCATCCGCCTGAGTGGTACTATTACGGATAGTGAAACCAAACTGGCACTATCCGGCGCCACGATAGTGGTAAAAGAAACCGGGCTTTCTGTAAGGAGTAACGATAAAGGATTCTATTCGCTGGATGGTTTATGTCCCGGTATTTATAATATCCGTATCAGTCATATCGGCTGTGCGCCGGTAGAGATTGAATGGAATGTAAGTGCTGATCAACGCAGGAATATTACCCTTCCGCATAGCATCACCCAATTGCAGGAAGTAGCTGTAACCGGCCATGCTGCAAAAGAAGTGACCACCGCACCGGTGGAATCACTCAGTGGCAAAGAGTTGGATAAAACCCGAGGACTTACACTCGGAGAGGCTTTAAAGAAAGTGAACGGGGTTACGAGCATGACCACCGGCCCTAATGTTTCCAAACCGGTGATCAATGGTTTGCATAGCAACCGCGTACTGGTACTGAATAATGGCATCCGCCAGGAAGGCCAGCAATGGGGTACAGAGCATGCACCGGAAGTAGATCCTTTCCTCGCCAATAAGATAGTGGTGATCAAAGGTGCCAGCGCATTACGTTATGGCGGAGACGCTATTGGCGGAGTGGTATTGGTGGAACCTAAACCTTTACCGGTAACACCCGGCATGAAAGGAGAAGTAGACCTCGTTGGTTTTTCCAATAACAGGCTGGGTGCTGTTTCTGCCACACTGGAACAACAGGTACCTAAAGTACCGGGCCTCAGCTGGCGTTTACAGGGAACTTTGCGTAAAGGTGGTAATACCCGTACACCTGATTACTGGCTGGATAACACAGGTGTGGAAGAATATAATTTCTCCGCCGCACTGGGTTGGAAGAAACAAAACTACGGAGCAGAGATCTTCTATAGCCAGTTTAATACCAACCTGGGTGTGTTTGAAGGTTCGCACATCGGCAACCGTACAGACCTGGAAGAAGTGATCAAACAGCAAAGACCTTTCCCGGAATTTACAGAAGGTTTTAGTTATGATATCAACAGGCCTTATCAACATGTAGAACATGAGTTGTTCAAGGTAAAAGCATACCTGAATACCGGCAAGGCCGGAAAACTCAACCTTGTAGTAGCACGCCAGTTCAACTTCAGGAATGAGCTGGACAGGAGTTCGGCATTGTCTGTAAACCAGATGAACCTGAACCTCACCACTTATACGGGAGAACTGGTATGGGATCACAATAGTTGGAAAGGCTTGCGGGGTACTATCGGTACTTCTGCCATGTACCAGGAGAACAGTTACAAAAGCAGGCTCTTCATCCCCAACTATCAAAGCATGCAATGGGGTGCTTTCTGGATGGAGAAATGGGAGAGCAATAATAACAAATGGTTGCTGGAAGGTGGTGTACGCTACGATCATAAAGATTATTACAACATAGACGATAATGCGAAAGAGATCAACTACCCGGAACAGGAGTATGGCAGCTTCTCCGGATCGTTGGGAGCGCAATACCGGCTGAACGATCATTTGCATATTTCCGTTAACGCAGCGCGTGCATGGCGTGCAGCAGGTGTGAATGAATTGTATGCATCCGGTTTGCATCATGGTGCAGCAGTGATAGAACAGGGAGACCCTTTCCTGAAAGGGGAAAGCGCCAGCAAGTTCAATGCTACCCTGCATTACGACCTCGGTGAAAAACTGGAAGCAGATGTGAACTTCTATTACAACTACATCCACAATTTCATTTTCCAGCAGCCGACGGATAGTGTGGTGGTAACTATACGCGGCGCATTTCCTTACACTTATTACCGGCAGGCAGATGCCAGCATGAAAGGAATGGATGCGCAACTCAGGTGGCAATTCCTTCCTAAATGGCAGATACTCACTAAAGCTTCGCTGTTGCGCGCTTACAACGAATCTGCCAATGACTGGATGATCGGTATGCCCAGCGACCGTTTCGAACATGAGCTTACTTTCTTTCCCGGCAACTTAAAACGCCTGAAGGATAATTATGTGTCTGTGAGTATAAACAATGTGCTGAAGCAAACACGCATACCTGCCAATCTGAAAGATCCCAATGATCCACGCGGGCAGGACCTGATGGCACCTCCGGGCGCTTACAACCTGTTGGGCCTGGAAGCAGGATCTACCGTGCATTTCGGCAGGCAGCCCATCTCTGTGATCATAGGGGCCACCAATGTGCTGAATACCCGGTACAGGGAATACCTGAACTTCTTCCGGTATTTCGCAGATGAACCCGGAACGAACATTTATCTGAAACTAAAGGTGCCACTCAACTTCGGAAAGAAAGCATCGTAACAACATTTTAAAATCACACAACATTCAATAGTATGAAAAAGAATTTCGCCAGACTGTTCCTGTTTGCTGCTTTATTTACACTGGTATTTGCAGCCTGCAAAAAGGAGAAGAATGATACACCTACAGAAAATGCCAATGAAGAGATCACCACACTGAAACTTACTTTCACCAATGCAGCGAATGCAGCAGATGTAGTGACCGCTACCTGGAAAGACCTGGATGGTATTGCCGGTAATCCTCCTGTAATAGACAAGATCAACCTGAAAGTAAACACTACTTACAACGTAACCACAGAACTGTTAGATGAACGCAAGAACCCTGCAGATAATGTAACAGCAGAGATTGAAGAAGAGGGAGATGAGCACAGGGTGTTCCATCTTTTCTATACAACAGCCACTGCTGCTGTGAAAGATTCCCTCAGTACTGTGGCAACTGTAACACCACTGGATAAAGACAGTAAGAACCTGCCCATTGGCCTGAAGATCTCTATGGCTACGAAGGCTGCGGCGTTCACCGGTTTCCTGAATGTTGTGGTGCGTCACCAGCCGGGTGCTAAAGATGGTACTTATGCACCAGGCAGTACAGATGTGTTAACGATATTCCCCGTGGAAATTAAATAAGACAGGCTTAAGACTGATAGATTGGAAAGGAAAGAAGAAAGCCGTCCCTCATTTGCGGGGACGGCTTCTTTGTTTTCCGGGTTTTACAGGTTTAATGATTTGCGGGGACTGCTTTTATGCGCTGAGTTATACCGTGTCTAATCATTTATCACTTCCAATCCTTCCTGATCTCCTACTACTAACACTTTAAACGGCTTGTTCCCTACGGGAATGCTGCTTATTTCTTTCAGATCAGGTAAAGAGAACATTTTCACAGCACCTGCTGCCTGGTCTGTTATATACACGCATTTGCGGGATACTGCGAAGTAAGGCTTCTCAGCAGGTGTAGCGGCAGCAGGTATAACCGCAGTGATCTTACCTTCTTTTTTCAATTGTGCCGTAACGGCGTCAAAAACTTTCAAAGTACCGTCTATGAGTAATACATAGAGGTTTTTACCGTCCGTATCCAGCATGTATTGATGAATATTACTGTTATCATTTTTCAGCACCAGTGTTATCTTTTTTGCAGCGGGATCAATTTTGTACAACCCTAATGCTGCTGTATACCCAAAGAAATGAGGTAAGGCTTTACTGCCTAATACCGTACCTAACCAGGCAGTGCCAAAATCAGCAGGATAAGGGATCAGGGATTGCGTGCCGTTCTGTTGTACCATGAGTATACCATCCGGGCAACCAAAGGCTGCCAGCTTACCATTCCCGGCATCTCCATGTATTCCTTTCGTGGCAATTGTACCTTCATGTAAAGTAGTGCCATAGCGATCGATGATCTTCACTTTTTCAGGAAGTGTACCGCTTACGGAACCATCCTTCTGCGTAACAGCCAGTGTGTGATCATCAAAGATCACCATAGCGCCATGATGTGGTGCAGCTACTGGTAATACACGTCCACTGCCGCCTTCCAGCTCATTGTCTTTAAAAATACTGATGCTGCCGGTGCCATCATTGAAAATAGCATTCAGGCCATCATGTGCATAATAATGCGTGGGTCCTGCTTCCGTGAATTTTTGCACAGCCATTTCTATAAGATGCACATGCAGGTGGCCGGCATGTTTTTCAATACCGGAGTTGAGGAACTCAACCGTATTGGCCGCTCTGCTGATCACTGTGGCAAACTGGCCGGTGCTGGTAGCATACAATGTGGGTTGTGCTGCTTTGATAGGGAACACGGTTGTCTTTTTTGTAAGTGGTTCCAGTATAGTGATCTGTGCTTTGTCTACATCAGATACCACCAGCCGGAGGTAAGCCGCTTCTGCCTGTTCCGGTTTGGGTGCTGGTTTGTCATCTTTCTTACAACTGGCAACAAAAAGGCCCGCCAGTAGAGCCGGGAGAAGGATCTTCTTCATATAGTTTTAGGTTTATTATGCGTGCAACAATGTTGCAAATATAATAAACTGCAACTTTGTTGCAAATGAATATTTTGAATAATTAGAGGTATTACCGTTCATAATTTAAATGGCTTGTAAAGGGGTTCCTGCGTTATTGATTACAAAAAAATGTGGTAAATTATCCCAGTGGAAAAGATATATTTGCCGGTTGTTGATATTCATTCCCGTAGCGGGATCAAGATATTTAAGATAATCTGGCATACTGCTCAGATTTTGGATGAAAAGCAAAAAAGGGCCGTTTTCACGGCCCTTAGCTGATGGAGGGTAAATATCTTAATATTAATGTGAATGCTCTGTCGGGTGAGGACCAGGGCGCTTATTATGCTTGTGATCAACATCCGGCAGGGCCGCCGTATCTTCATCGTAATAAACGAAGAAGTAGAGATAGATCGCGCGGGAGATGCGCATCAGCCAGGGCTGGATCAATACCAGCAGAACGCCGTTAATCCCCAGCCAGTAGAAGATACTATCATCCCACCAGGACATGCCAAAGATCAGGGCATACAGAATAAGTGTAAACACAGAAAAAGCCACACCGAGTGCATAACTCACGTATCCCGTACCAAACCAGAAACCGGTTTCCAGTTCATAATGCTGACCGCATACGGGGCAGTTATCGTACATGTTAAAGATCTTTGAAAGCCGCCAGTGGAAGGGGTTCTTTGTTTTGAACATATCACCTCTCCTGCAATGGGGGCATTTCATTTTTAACAGGCTCAGTATATAACCGGGTCGTTTTTTCGTCATGCCGCAAATTTACACAAATCAGGCGGGTTGTGCCGGTTCGAGTGTTTTTCTTTCCCCGATCTGCTGGCGCCACATGGCGTAATACAATCCTTTCTCTGCCAGCAGATCATGATGCGCGCCGGTTTCCACGATCCTGCCTTTTTCCAGTACATAGATACGGTCTGCATGCATGATAGTAGATAAGCGGTGAGCGATCATCACGGTAATATGTTCCCGGCTGGACGTTACATTCCTTACGGTTTGTGTGATCTCTTCTTCCGTGATAGAATCCAGTGCGGAAGTAGCTTCGTCAAATACCAGCAAACGCGGGTGCCTTAATAAAGCGCGGGCAATGGATAAACGTTGTTTTTCTCCACCGGATATTTTGATACCACCTTCACCGATCACGGTATCTATGCCATTTTCTGCTCTTGCCAGCAGGCTGTAGCAGGCGGCACGTTGCAGGGCACTCATGAGTTCTTCTTCTGTTGCACGCGGATTCACAAAGAGCAGGTTCTCCCGGATAGTGCCGGAGAACAGTTGCGTATCCTGTGTTACAAAACCTATCTGGTGACGGAGTTCTTCTATGTCGATACTGGAAGCATCCAGCCCATTATAAAGGATCCTGCCTTCTCCCGGATGATAGAGGCCTACGAGCAATTTCACCAGCGTGGTTTTACCGCTTCCCGAAGGGCCTACAAAAGCAATGGTTTCACCCAGCTTTACAGAGAAATTGATATCGTCCAGCGCTTTGTTGAGTGCCGTGAGGTGTTTAAAACCAGTATGCTCGAAGGTAAGCTCACGTATATCAGATAATTTCTTTGGGTGGGCAGGTGTGGCTTCTACAGGACTGTTCAGGATCCGTTCAAAATTCCCGAGGGAAACTTCTGCTTCGCGGTAGGCGAGAATGATATTCCCTAACTCCTGCAACGGGCCAAAGAGGAAGAATGAATAAAGCTGTAAGGTGAAGATCTGCCCAACGGTTGCCGTATCGCGGTAAGCCAGGTACAGCAGGATGAAGAGGATGGACGAACGCAGCAGGTTTACAAAAGTACCCTGTACAAAAGAGATACTGCGGATGCTACGCACTTTCTTCAGTTCCAGCAGCAGGATCTTCATGGTGTTGGTATTCAGCCGGCGGATCTCCTGGTGTGTGAGGCCAAGGCTTTTTACCAGTTCAATGTTCCGGAGGGATTCCGTGGTAGCGCCTGCCAGTACAGTTGTTTCTTTCACAATGTTCTTCTGGATACCCTTGATCTTTTTACTGAGGATGTTCATGAGCCAGCCCAGGATCACGGAACCTCCCAGGTACACAAATACGAGGGACCAGTGAACGCTGTAAGCAAAGACCATTACAAACACCACACCTATAAGGGTGGTGAACAGGATATTGATGAACTGGGAAATGAACTTCTCACTGTCTAACCGCACTTTTTGCAGTACAGCAAGGGTTTCCCCGGAGCGTTGGTCTTCAAAGTCCTGGTAGGGAAGGCGCATGGAGTGCTTCAACCCATCCGTATACATCTGTGCACCCAGTTTCTGGGTTACCACACTTACAAAATAGTCCTGGAAAGCCTTGGCGATCCTGGAAACCATGGCTACCCCGATGGAGGCCAGCAACAGTAACAGTACACCTATAAGGTATTCATTCAGGGAACGGCCGCCCGCATGGGGGATATTTGCAAACCTGTCTATGATCTTTCCGAAGATCCAGGGGTCCATCAGGGAGAAGACCTGGTTTACGGTAGCTAACAGTAATGCAAATACTATCAGCCATTTAAAGCCTTTCAGATATTTGAGCAACAATTTCATGGAGGCAAAGTTAGGGTAAAAACCCGCTGCAATAGTGTTTAAACATCGATTTTAAACTGTACTTATCACGGTATTTACATCAAAAAACCGTAATTTAATAGTAGCAGCCGGATGGTAATTTTTCCGCATGTTATGAGCCTTAAAAATTGATACTTCCTTCCCGATCGGCAATACGGACCCAAACCGGTGTACCACTCACACCCTAAACTTCTGCCGTATGAAAATGTATGATGAAAAACACATTAAAAACATTGTGCTCATTGGCGCTGCCAAGAGCGGAAAAACCACGCTGGCTGAGGACATGTTGTTCGAAGCCGGCATTATCAGTAAAAGGGGCACCGTTGAAGAAAGGAACACCGTGTCCGACTACCACGAAGTGGAGCATGAAAGGGGAAACTCTGTATATGCTACCCTGGCGCATACGGAGTGGCGGGATTATAAGATCAATATCATAGACACGCCGGGGTCTGAGGATTTTGTGGGGGAGGTCATTTCTTCCATCCGGGTTTGCGATACGGCGGTTTTGCTGCTGCATGCGTATAACGGGGTGGAAGTTGGAACAGAGCTGATCTGGGATTATATCGACCAGTACAATAAACCTACTATCCTCGCTATCAATCACCTGGACCATGAAAATGCCAACTATACCCAAACCCTGGAACAGGCGCGGGCATTTTTTGGCTCAGCAGTAACGGTGATGCAATACCCCATCAACCAGGGACCGGGATTCAATGCCATCATCGATCTGTTGAAAATGACGATGTACCGTTTTCCGGCTGGTGGCGGTAAACCGGAAAAATTACCTATTCCGCCGGAAGAACAGGAACAGGCGGATAAATTGCATAATGAACTGGTGGAGAAAGCCGCTGAAAATGATGATGCCCTCATGGAACTGTTCTTCGATAAAGGGAGCCTTGATGAAGATGAACTGCGGCAGGGATTGAAAATAGGGATGATGAAACACCAGGTGTTCCCGGTGTTTTGCCTTTGTGCCCGCAGTAATATGGGCAGCGGCCGCATGATGGGCTTCATAGATAATGTAGCCCCTTCCGCCGTGGAAATGCCAGCAGAGCAAACAGAAGAAGGAAAAGAAATTCCCTGCGACCCTGCAGGCCCCACCTGTTTGTTCATTTTCAAAACTTTACTGGAGCCGCATATCGGTAAACTTTCTTTCTTTAAAGTAATGAGCGGAGAACTGAAAGCAGGGCAGGAGCTGTACAACGAAAAAGGCAATGTTTCTGAAAGACTGAACCAGTTATTCATTGCAGATGGAAAGAACCGCCAGCCCGTTGAACGCCTGCGTTCCGGGGATATCGGCTGCACACTTAAACTGAAAAATACCTTTACTAATCATACACTCAACGATAAGAACTTCAACGCGCAGGTAGATCCTATTCACTTCCCCGCTCCCAAAGTGCGGGTGGCCATTGTAGCAAAGAACAAAGGCGATGATGAAAAGCTCAGTGAAGTGCTGGGTGAAATACACATGGAAGATCCTACGCTTGAAATTGAATACAATCGTGAATTGAACCAGGTGATCCTCCACGGCCAGGGCGATCTGCATCTGCTCGTTACCAAATGGCGGCTGGAGAATATCTATAACATGCCGGTTGACTATCTGCCTGCGCGGATCCCCTATCGTGAAACCATTCAGAAACCTGCCATGAGCTCTTACCGGCATAAGAAACAATCCGGTGGTGCAGGGCAGTTTGGAGAAGTGTTTATGAAGATAGAACCTTATTATGAAGGCATGCCGGCATTCAAGGAATACACTGTTCGCGAAACGGAAGAGATTGCATTGAACTGGGGCGGAAAACTGGTATTCAATAATTGTATTGTGGGCGGAGCCATTGATACACGTTTCCTTCCATCTATCCTGAAAGGCGTGATGGAAAAAATGCAGGAGGGGCCGCTTACCGGTTCTTATGTTCGGGATATCCGTGTGAGTGTATATGATGGTAAGATGCATCCGGTAGATAGCAATGATATCTCTTTCAAGATAGCTGGCATGATGGCTTTCCGGGAAGCCTTCCACCAGGCGGCGCCGCAGTTGCTGGAACCGGTGTATGACCTGGAAGCTTCTGCTCCGGGAGCGATGATGGGAGATATTATGAGTGAATTGCAAAGCCACCGCAGCATTATTACCGGCATGGATAGCGGTAATGCCAGCCAGGTGATCAAAGCGCGGACGCCACAGGCTGAGCTGGATAAATTATATGCTTCACTGCGGAATGTTACCCAGGGGAAGGCTAAAGTGAAAGCGGTTTTTGCGGAGTATGCGCCTGTGCCTGCTGATGTGCAGAAGAAGCTGAGTGAGGATTATAAGAAAACGGAGGCGCAGAATGGGCAGCATTGATGGGGTAAAATATTCTTCGGCGGTTATTGATCATTAAACGGTTGAAGGGATTTGGGTTTATCTTGAATGAGACTTCAGATCTGTTGGCGATGATCGAAGAAAATTATGGCGTCTTGTAATGTGATGAATGAAAAAGTGGAAGTAAAGATGATTGACGAAAAAATAAAAGAGATGGAAATATAAAGAACATGCTCTAAATGGCTTTATGCTTGAACGGCTGTCCGCTGACGGCAGATCGTAATTGCACATTGATGAGGCGTTGACAAATTATAAAAACTAATATTTGAACTTATAGCTGCAGCTTATAAGCGATAAGTTCACCTTAAACTCCTCATCTTCTTGTCGGATTTAAAATAAATAACGTAGTTAGGGAATTTTCTATATTTGCAGGAGTATTGATTATGCGTTCTTTTCTGCTAAAAATATTTATACTGGTTGTGAGCTGTTGTTTTTTTACAGCGGCCATTGAAACTGATATAGGGAATTATCATCAAACCTTTTTTGATGACTACGACACTTATATACCGGCAGAGAAGCAGACATTGCAGCAGGTAACAGTAAAGCAGGTATTGCCGCAAAATGCTGAGATACTGTTCATTCCCCCCCTTACCACGCTTAACTTTTCGCCACTATTTAGTAAACATTGTTACTGCAAGTCGATCTACCCCCGACTACCATTAGGAAAACGTAAAATTTTCCTATTTAATTCCTCCTTTTTAATTTGATGTAGCCCACGTTTTACAAACTCCAATTGCAGTGAGATACTTGAAGGTACTCCTGAATATTATTGTATGTCTTCATCAAATTAATTATGAAACGTTTTACGCTCATCGTGTTAATTATATGCTATACCTTTTCATTATTGGCTCAACAGCAAAGTACAGTTACCATTAAAGACGACGAAACAAAAGAGCCGCTGCCAGGTGTTACTGTGCTTATTAAAGGAACTGCTCTTACTTTGATTTCAGATAGCCTTGGTATTGTAAGTTTTGTCAGTATTCCAGCAGGTAAACGTGCCATTATTTTTAGTTATATCGGATATGAGACCAAAGAACAAATCTTCAGCTTTCCGATTGAAAAGCCAATAGAAATATTGCTGGAACCAGCAGAAAGCCACCTGGCGGAAGTTCAGGTGACTGCTACCCGCAGTAGCAGAAGCATCAATGATATTCCCACCCGCATTGAAACCATCACTGCCGGCGAATTACATGAAAAAGCAGTGATGCAGCCGGGTAATATCCGCATGTTGTTAACAGAAAGCACTGGTATTCAAACGCAGCAAACCTCTGCCGTATCCGGCAGTGCCAGTATCCGCATCCAAGGGCTGGATGGCAGATATACATTAATGCTGAAAGATGGGTTTCCCCTTTACGGCGGGTTTTCCGGTGGATTGAGTATTTTACAGATCCCCCCTCTTGACCTAAAACGAGTGGAGGTAATCAAGGGTTCATCCTCCACGCTCTACGGCGGGGGAGCCATTGCCGGACTGGTTAACCTGGTTACCAAAGAACCTATGGTCAAACGGGAATTATCCTTCCTGACTAATGTGAATCAGACCGGGGCACTTGACCTGAATGCTTACTACGGACAGAAATTTAATAAGATAGGCATAACCCTGTTTGCCACCCGTAACTCGCAGGCAGCGTATAATAACAATCACGATGATTTTTCAGATATTCCCCGGTTTACCCGCTATACTCTTAATCCTAAGTTCTTTTATTATCCCAACACTTCCACTACGGTAAGCCTGGGCCTAAATACCAGTTTTGAAAACCGCTTGGGCGGTGATATGCAGGTAATCAAAGGTCATGCAAACAATACCCATAGTTATTTTGAAAGGAACAAAACAGACCGATATGCCACGCAGTTCAAGCTGGAGAAAACGTTTGTGGATAGATCAGTATTGACATTAAAGAATAGCATCGGCTATTTTTCCCGCACCATTGAATTACCCGATTTTGTTTTTGCAGGCAAACAACATGCTTCTTTTTCTGAAGCCAGTTTCCTGCTGCCTAAAGACAAAACTGAATGGGTAGCCG
The DNA here is from genome assembly GCF_900129465.1 of Chitinophaga niabensis. NCBI lineage: Bacteria > Pseudomonadati > Bacteroidota > Chitinophagia > Chitinophagales > Chitinophagaceae > Chitinophaga > Chitinophaga niabensis. The sequence goes on from NZ_FSRA01000002.1 coordinate 2,021,057, forward strand.
GGTTAAGCCTTGTAACCGATAAATTCCGGCAAACCAGTATTACGCAATACCCGTTGGATTATAAGCTGGTAACCGGCGGCATCTTTGTACAAAGTAACTGGAAGCCTACCGAAAAATTTGTGCTGGAAACAGGCTTGCGTACAGATTACACCAACCAGCATGATGTATTTGTATTGCCGCGCATATCAGCCATGTACAAGTTCAACACGCATTTCACCAGCCGCGTTGGTGGTGGCCTGGGTTATAAAGCACCCAATATTTTTTCGGAGGAAGCAGAAGAGAAGAGTTTCCGCGATATCCAGCCTCTTGTATTGTCTGCAACCAGGCCCGAACGTTCTACTGGGTTTAACGTGGATATTAACTACAAGGGCAGATTTGAAGATGTAGTCAGCATCAGCATCAACCAGTTATTCTTTTATACCCGGCTTAAAAGTCCCTTACTGCTCGATACACTGCCGCTGGCCAATGGTAATTATACCTTTTACAATGCAGACGGGTATTTGAATGCCAGGGGCTTTGAAACAAATATCCGGTTAGGCTATGAAGAATGGTCGTTGTACCTCGGTTACACCTATACCGATGCCCAAAGGGACTTCAAGCATGATGTATCTGTTAATCCACTCACGGCCAAACACCGCATCAACTGTAATGTGATGTATGAGGCGGAAGATAAGTGGCGTATTGCCTATGAACTGTTTTACACCGGACGTCAACAACTTACAAACGGGGAAGGAGTGCGGGATTATTGGGTAATGGGAATATCCGGTGAAAGGAAGTTTAAATATTTCAGTGTGTTCCTGAACTTTGAGAACCTGCTGGATACCCGGCAGTCCCGGTGGGAACCGATGTACACAGGCTCTATTCAGCACCCCGATTTCCGGGAGATCTATACACCGATAGATGGCTTTATCTTTAATGGAGGATTTAGGATTACTTTATAAACCGGTTGTTTCATGAAATATTTGACACGCACCGTCTGGATATTGTCCTTCATTAGCTTGCTGACCGATGTGGCCAGTGAAATGCTGTATCCCATCATGCCCATTTATTTAAAAAGCATTGGTTTTTCCATATTGCTGATTGGCATATTGGAAGGGGTTGCTGAAGCAACAGCAGGTTTAAGCAAAGGGTATTTTGGGAAGCTGTCTGACCATTCCCGCAAACGGGCACCTTTTGTACAGTTAGGCTATGTGCTAAGCGCCGTTTCCAAACCCATGATGGCAGTATTGGTTTACCCGGTATGGATATTCTTTGCCCGAACCATTGATCGGTTGGGCAAAGGCATTCGTACAGGAGCCAGGGATGCTCTGCTGTCTGATGAAGCTTCACCGGCTACCAAAGGCCGGGTATTCGGTTTTCACCGCTCAATGGATACACTCGGAGCTGTGGCCGGGCCTGCACTGGCACTATTATTTCTCTATTTTTATCCCGGGCAGTACAGGACATTATTCCTGGTGGCGTTTGTGCCCGGACTACTGGCTATTGGACTATCCTTTTACCTCAAAGACAGGAAAACAGTAGTAAAGGAAAACAAAACACCGGTTGGCTTCTTTTCATTCCTGCGCTACTGGAAAAGCAGTCCCGCTGTTTATAGAAAAGTAGTTGTAGGGTTATTAGTGTTCACGCTCAGTAACAGTTCAGATGTATTTCTACTGCTGAAAGTAAAACAGGCAGGATTAAGTGATACAGCTACTATTGGAGTGTACATTTTTTACAACTTAGTATATGCTTTAGCCGCCTTCCCATTGGGAATGTTGGCAGACAGGATGGGATTGAAGAAAATATTTGTCAGCGGATTATTGCTGTTTATAATAGTGTACACCGGGATGACAATTACAGGAAGCTGGTATTGGTATGGCTTTTTGTTTTTCCTATATGGGTTGTATGCTGCGGCGACAGAAGGTATATCGAAGGCATGGATAAGCAGTATCACTCACAAAGCAGATACAGCTACTGCCATAGGCACTTACACAGGTTTTCAAAGTGTCTGCACTATGCTCGCAAGCTCCTTTACTGGCTGGATTTGGTTTCAGTTTGGAGCAGGTAACGCATTTTTGATTACTGCGATAATAGCAATATTTGTATTCTTCTATTTTTTGTTGACTATTCCAGAGCCAGTAGTTGACGATGTAAGGTCAACTAATAGCTAACGGTCTTATTTTGTAATATCAAATTGTGCGTTTTACAAATAAATACATTTTTGTTCCCAGCATTCGTGCTTTTATGGGACTTCGTTGCGATGCAGTCCGTTCATTGTTCAGTTTTCTATCCTCACATAACCAGCTTGCAAAAAATAAAAATTATTGCTTTTAACTTAGAATACACAAGGATGCTGAATAGCGATCAGTTGCTGATCACTAAAATAATTCCTTGCCAGCTGTCCTGAACCAGAAAAATTTATTCTATTAACACTGATACTGCCCCCAACTTTCCCTATCCAGCTTTCTGAATTCAATTGCTTCTGCAATTTGGGCTGTATCTATTTCTTCTACTCCTGCAAGGTCTGCTATGGTGCGGCTGACTTTCAGGATACGATTATACGCGCGGGCAGAAAGGTGCAGGTGTTTCATGGCCCTGTCTAAAAGCGTTCGGGCTTTTGGGAGTAATCTGCAATAAAGATGTAATTGCTTGTTATTCATTTGGGCGTTGCAGAAGATAACATAACGTTCATTTTTAAACCGCTGTGCCTGAATGTTGCGTGCTGCAATAACCCGTTCACGTATGACGGCGCTTGCTTCAGTAAGTTTATCATCTTCGATCATAAGCGATGGCGGTACCGGTGTTACTTCAATATGCAGATCAATACGATCCATTAAGGGGCCGGATATTTTGTTGAGATATTTCTGTACTGCACCGGGAGGGCAGCAACAATGTTTAAGTGGGTGATTGAAGTACCCACAGGGGCAAGGATTCATTGACGCCACCAGCATAAAGCTCGAAGGGAAATCAACGGTGAAGTTGATGCGGGAGATGGTTACTTTTCTCTCTTCCATAGGCTGCCTTAATACCTCTAACGCAGTGCTTTTAAATTCCGGTAATTCATCTAAAAAGAGTACGCCGTTTTGTGCTAAGGATATTTCTCCTGGCTGTGGTGTTGAACCTCCTCCTACCAAAGCAACATCGCTGATGGTATGATGTGGGCAACGGAATGGCCTGGTTGTAATTACCTGGCCTGCTTTTCCTACAACGGAATGGATCTTTGTTGTTTCTAATGCTTCCTGTAAAGTGAGTGGTGGAAGGATGGTTGGAAGCCGTTGTGCGATCATTGTTTTGCCTACGCCGGGTGCACCAACCATTAGTATATTATGTCCTCCTGCTGCGGCAATTTCCATTCCGCGCTTTACAAAGTACTGGCCTTTTACTTCTGCGAAGTCTAGGTCAAAAGTTTGTTGGGGAGCGTAATGTATCGGAGGGATAGGATGTAGTTTTTCTTCTCCTTTAAGAAAAGAGATTATTTCATTGATGTGTTGAACAGCATAGACTTCTAAACCATCTACCATAGCCGCTTCTGCTGCATTCTGTGCCGGAAGGATAATGCCTTTGAATCCCTCTTTCTTAGCCTGCAACGCCATGGGCAAAGCGCCACGTATCGGCCTCAGTGTTCCATCCAGCGATAGCTCTCCCATGATCACAAATTGTGTGGTATCATACACAGGCGTAAGTTGTTTGGATGCAGCGAGTATACCCACTGCAATAGGCAGATCATAAGCGGCCCCCACTTTACGGATGTCTGCAGGCGCCATGTTCACGATCGTGCGGAGGCGCGGCATTTTGTAGCCGATATTTTTGATAACAGTTTCAATGCGGTATTCACTTTCCTTTACCGCATTATCTGGCAGGCCCACGAGATAGAACTGTGTACCCTGGCCAACATTCACTTCTATGGTGATGGTAATGGCTTCCACGCCCTGAACGGCGCTGCCGAATATTTTAATTAACATGGGACAAACAATGGTTATCTTTCGAAGATAAAGTATTTTACTATATTTTATGAAAACGACTATCCTTATTAGTGTACTCTTATTGGCAGCTTGTTCCGATAGAACAATCGTTATTAATGATCTGTCAAAACCAGTGGAACGGATGGTAATATCAGAAAGGGAAGACCCTTTTAACTATCGCTTGTTGATCAGGGGAGAAACAGATGGCAGTTATAAAGTAAACAGGATAGATCTTCCCAAAGGTAGCGTGGATACCAGTTTTCTGATAGACTGGTATGCAGACACACTGGTGATTAAATATGAACCAGTCACCGCTAAGCATGGGCACTTAAGGATCAGGTATAATTTTTAATCGGAATTCCAGCTATTTTATCAGTTAACAATTTCAGTATGCACTAACCTGGCTGTTTTCGGCGCCAGCCAGATAATGTTCAGCTTTTGCCTGAATGCGATCAAGGGGTCATCGAAGGTCATTGCCTTCGTGTATATATTTGTTACTTCTTCTATCGTGAAGGTTTTGGTATCCGTGTCTTCAAATCTAAGCAGGACCGGCTGGATAATACAGGTGTTATCCGTTATAGCATTCTCTGAACAGAATTTCTCCCAATATTCGGAAAGTGGCGTAAGGCCGATACGTGCGATGGCTATCCTATGCATTATTTCAGGCTTCAGGGAGTCTGGTGTTCCCTGAGAGAACATGGTTTTTAATACCTTCCCGCCGGGCGATAATAGAATAGCTACAGTATACATATCCACTGCGGAATCCTGGCTGGTAAATATGGGACAGATCATTCCGGACAAGCCATCCGAGAACGCTTTTGGAAGTTTCTGAGCATTTGATCGTATACAGATCATCAGCCCAAAGCAGAGAAAAAATATAATTTTCATTTTGCTAACCTATTTCATATTCGCCAGCAACTCAATCACCTTTTCCCTTTTCAATATCAGATACCCTATCTTTTCTTTCGCAATACCATCTTTCAATTCATAGGTAAAACGCAGATCATCGTCCACCACATCTGACTGGAAGTATTTGAAGATGATCTGGTCTTCTGTCCGCAGCTCTTCCGCAATCTCATACAGGTGTGTGGAGAGAATGAACAAGCATTGGTGATTCTGCAACAGGCCATTGATCACGGCGAGGGAGCAGTTCTTTGCATCTTCCACATTGGTACCTTTGAACATTTCGTCTATCAGGATGAGCCAGTTCTTTTTATCGCTGATCTTGATAATGGTGTTCTTGATCCGTTGCACTTCATTGAAGAAATAACTTTCTCCTTTGAAAATATTGTCCTTCACATCAATGTTGCTGAGGATGCCGTGGAAGAAGGTGAGCTGCATCTGCTCTGCGGGAACGCCCATACCCAGGTGCGCGAGGAACACGGCTATACCTACTGCTTTGATGAAAGTTGTTTTGCCGGCCATGTTTGCACCTGTCAGGAAAATAAAATGACGGTGCGGGTCCATGGCTACGTCATAAGCAACGGGCTGTGGCAGGATGAGGTGGTATAACTTTTTTATTTCGATATGCGGCTTGGGTTCTTCCAGGAATTTAGGGAAGGTGAGATTGAAGTTACGGATAGCTACGGCCATACTGTGATAAGCATCCAGGCGGGTGTAGAGTTCCGTGAGTTCCCACAATACCTTTTTATGCCTGCGGCGGATCAGGCGGTCGTGGCGGAGGATCTCCACGTAGTTTAACCTGCCGTTGTCGCTCAGGGCAACAATATCGTCGAATTCTTTGTGGCTGAGGAGTACGCGGGCCCTTTCCAGGATCAGGCGCAGGGTGGTGGGTGCTGCGGCAGCATCGAAAGTATTGACCAGCATTCTGAAGCCGTTGATGAGGTTCAATAACTGGTCGAAGGAGAATTTGATGAACCCGAAATCAGGCGCGTAAATGGTTTTTGTAATAAAGGCATTGAGGTATAAGGAAACACCGTCTGAACTGGAGATAGGTTCTATTTCTGCATTCAGGTAATTCTCCACTACTACGATGGTGCCGTTGCTGATCATCGGCGGCCAGGCCGTTTCATTGTCCAGCAGGAACTGTAACATCTGCTGGCGGTTATGAATGGCAGTAAGGTCTTTCAGGGGTGTACTGAACAGGGTGCGCAGGTATTCCCGGCCTCCGGATGTGGTGGTGAAATCCATTTTATGGAACAGGGAGTATTCATCTTCCCGGTTAAAGATCGATAGGTCGAGGTAGGTTGTTTTATCCAGCTCCATTCGCAGAATTTTTAGTGAATTTACAGTGAAACATGTTAACGAGGTAGATGCAGGAATGATAAATTTCCATAAAGTATGAAAGGCCGCAACCATGGAGGGCTGCGGCCTTACTGCTGATATTATTTCTACGAAGGAACGCCTGTGGAGGGCGTTGTTTTCTTATGCATTGAACAACAACCGCTGTCCCGGCTGGTTCTCATTGAACTGCCCGTTCTCATAAGCAAGGTGCCCGCTCACGATGGTATGGGTGACAGCCGCAGGGAAGGTATGGCCTTCAAAGGGGCTCCAGCCGCATTTATAGTAGATATTCTCTTTTGTAACGGTAGTGGATTGATTGAGGTCAACGATCACGCAATCTGCATGATATCCTTCACGGATGTAACCTCTTTCTTTGATGCGGAAGCAAATGGCGGGTGCATGGCTCATCTTTTCCACCATCTTTTCGATCGTGAAGCGGCCGGCTTTCACCTGTTCGAGCATCATGAGTAAGCTGTGTTGCACCAGGGGTACGCCGGAAGGGGCTTGCAGGTAGGTTTGCTGTTTTTCGTCCCAGGTATGCGGTGCATGGTCTGTGGCAATGATATCCAGCTTGTTATCCAGCATGCCCTGCCAGAGTGCTTCGCGGTGATGCGGGGCTTTGATGGCAGGGTTGCATTTGATGAGGTTGCCGTATTTCGTATAGTCATCTGCGGTAAACCAGAGATGGTGCACGCATACTTCTGCGGTGATGCGTTTTTCTGCCAGGGGAAGCATATTGCTGAAGAGCTGTAGTTCCTTTTCTGTAGAGATATGCAGGATGTGCAGCCTTGAGTTATGTTTCTGAGCGAACTGGATGGCAACCAGAGAGGATTCGAAACAGGCTTCTTCGTTGCGGATCAGGGGATGATCTGCAGCGGAAAGGCGATCTCCTTTTTCCTGTTTGTATTTCTCCATATTGGCGCGGATGATCTTTTCATCTTCACAGTGTGTGGCAATGAGCAGTTCTGTTTCAGAGAAGATCTTTTCCAGGGTGAGGTAATTATCCACCAGCATGTTGCCGGTAGAGGAACCCATGAATATTTTTATACCGCAAACCCTGTCTTTCTTTGCATTGGCTTTCAGTACTTCTTCTGCATTGTCGTTCGCAACGCCCATGAAAAAAGAGTAGTTGGCCAGCGATCCTTTGGCGGCAATGTTGTATTTATCTTCCAGTAGTTCCTGTGTGAGGGCGGCGGGTTTTGTGTTGGGCATTTCCATGAAGCTGGTGGTGCCGCCTGCTACGGCTGCGCGGGCTTCCGACTGAATAGTAGCCTTTTCGGTGAGGCCTGGTTCGCGGAAGTGTACCTGGTCGTCTATTACGCCGGGCAGCAGGTGTTTTCCTTCTCCGTTGATCTCTTTGCCTTCCACACCACTTATCTGCGGCGCTATCTTCTCAATGCGGCCATTGCGGATCAGTACATCCTGAACCGTTGTGCTGCCTTCATTGACAACTGATATATTTCTGATGATGATATTTTGCATGGGGCAAAGTTATCCAAAACGGATTAGCCCTGCAAATGAATGGAGAACACGATCATGCGTGAGTTCAACTGATCTATTACATTGGAATAGCGCAGGTTTTTATCCAGCACGTGTACATTGTTAAGGCCGTTGCTGATCTTGAATTCGGGGGTGAAGATGAAGCTTTCGAAGTAGAATTCGAATCCTGCGCCGAGTTCAAAACCGTAGGTGGTCTTGTTGATCTTTACGAGGTCTTCCGCGCGGCGGGTGGCTTTATTGGAGGCCAGGTCCTGGTCTATTTTTATGCCGGCTATCGTGTACACGCGCATGTTATTAATGCGGTCTGATTTGAATTTGAGTTGTATGGGAAAGCTTACTACGATGGATTCCACTTTTTTCTCGGTTTCCCGGAGCGGGTAGTTCTCTTTGTAGTATAAGTTCTTATTGGCGAAAAGGAGCTGGGGGTTCACGCGCAGGTCGAAACGATGATTGAGCCTGAGATTGGCCAGCAGGCCGAGGTTGAAGCCAACCGTTTTCAGGGGTTCTGCCACCATAATAGAATCCTGTTTCAGGAACAGGTCTGAATGGGTGAGCCGGAAGTTGGATTGATTGGCGGCTAACGTAATCCCGAAATAATAGGGTTTACGGTCATGTTCCTCCATATTCAAATTCTGTTGTGCTTTGGCCGGCAGGGCACTCAACAAGAGCAGAAAAGCACCCGCTATCGGGTAGCGCAATAAATGGAACATATGCCGAATGTTAGCGTTTTGCATGTAACAGCCTGAAACCCAATTTTCTGTAAAATGTCAATCATCACCTGGCCCTGTGGAAATGCTTTCACAGAACTGGGCAGATATGAGTAAGCTGCTTTATTCCGGGCGATCCATTTCCCGATCGTAGGTGTAATATAACGAAAATAAAAGTTATATAATTGCTTAATAGGTGTTTTAGTAGGGTTTGAGAACTCCAGGATGACCATTTTGCCCCCCGGCTTTAAAACCCGGTACATTTCTGCCAGTCCTTTTTCCAGGTCCTCAAAGTTCCGCACGCCAAAAGCGGCGGTTATGGCATCAAACGTTGTATCGGGGAAACTTATTGTTTCGCTGTCTCCGGCCTGGAGGGTGATCTTATCACTTAAACCGGCTTTGGCAACTTTTTCCCGGCCAAAGGCGAGCATGCCTTCAGAGATATCTATGCCGATCACTTTATCAGGTTGGAGCATGCGTTGTGCCATGATGGCAACGTCTCCGGTGCCGGTGGCTACATCCAGGATCATTTTGGGCTGAAGGGGAACGAGGAGTTTCAGTGCTTTTTTACGCCATCCCACGTCGATCCCCAGGCTCATGAAGTGGTTCATGAAGTCGTACCTCCCGGCAATATCATTGAACATGTGGGCTATCTGCTCCTTCTTGCTTAAATTTGAGCCTTCAAAAGGAACCGTTTTCTGTAGATCTTTGCTCGCCATAGGGCGCAAAGTTAATAGAATTATAGTTGAGGGGCCGCAAATGGAAAAATTATGGTGATCAAATCAGCAGAATACCTTATCAGTAGTCCGGACTGGGAAAAATGTCCGGCGGCGGATAAGCCGGAATATGCATTTATCGGGCGTTCGAATGTGGGGAAGTCCAGCCTGATCAATATGCTGATGAATCAGCAAAAGCTGGCCAAAACTTCCGGCACACCGGGCAAAACGCAGCTGATCAACCATTTCCTGATCAATAAGAGTTGGTATATAGTGGACCTGCCGGGTTATGGTTTTGCGAAAGTTTCGCAGAGCCAGCGCCGGAACTGGGAGCAGATGATAGAGAATTATTTACGCAAGCGCCCTAACCTGGTGAATGTATTTGTGTTGATAGACAGCCGGCATACGCCGCAGAAGCTGGACCTTGATTTTGTGAATCAGTTAGGTAAGTGGGAGATCCCTTTTCAATTGGTATTCACTAAGGCAGATAAAACTACGCAGCTGGAAACCAGCCGGAATGTGAAGGCATTTTTGAACAAGATGCGGGAAACCTGGCAGTTCCTCCCGGCGCATCATGTAACGTCCACCGTCAAAAAAATGGGCCGGGATAATATCCTGGCGTTTATAGATGAGATGAACGCGCGGTTCCAGGGAATCGCATAAAACAGTAAGGCGTAAAAGGCTGGGGCCCTTTTTTACGCGGTGATCAGTTCACGATCTTATTCGCGCAACTGCTGCTGGCAAAGGCCTCCGGTTTGGCTTTGAAGGCAAAGCCCATACCCAGGATATAGCCCATTGCTTCGCGGAGCGCCAGGTTGCTTTTGAACTGTGGATTGGTGTTGATGTCTGCATGTACTTCCATGTCCACATCATACTCCGTAAACAGATCGCAGAGCTCATAAGCGATCTCAATACTTTTCGCTACTTCTACCAGCATCCTTTCTTTGATGGAATAGACATCTTTTGTTCTTTCGTTGTGAATGAACATAAAGCCACCGTGTCCCTCGCGGAGGAATACAATAACTGTAGCAAATTCCGTGTCGGCGCCCTTTACCTGGGAATCGGTACCTATGCATACCTTTAAGCGGTAGGAATTGCCCGTCTCCCGGACAATTGCCTGACGCACCTCCTCCTTGATAGGTAAATGAATAGGATCGCCATTGAACCTTCTCCATTTCATGGGTTGAGAGTTTAGAAAATGAATACTATCCGGAATGCCTGTCTGTTGAGTCCTGGGCCGATATGGGATAACAGGATGTATTATGTATTAACCGAATATACGAAAAATAACTGCAGTGAGGATTAAGGCAGTTTTAAGTTTTGAGGTTTGGGGAAATTGTGTGGATTAGTATTGACCCGTGCTGAGCAATACCAATGTGCAGGCTTCCTGTGCTTTCACGCCATGTTCTGCAGCTAACCTGATCAGTTCCGTATTCTCTGTACCGGGATTGAAGATGATGCGCTTAGGTTGCAGGCTGAAGATGTAATCGTAGTATTCCTGCTGCAAAGTAGGGTTGAGATATAACGTTACCGTATCAACGCCGGTTACGTTCGGATGTTCTGTAACGATGGGGGTATCACCAATCCGGCCAGCCCGTTTTCCGATAGCGATCACAGGATGCCCGTTTGCGCGGAGGCGCGAAACAGCCAGGAAGCTATACCGTTGTGGATTTTCCGAAGCGCCGATCACTACTGTCAGTTTTGGTGTACTCATACTGTAAAAATACGGAATGCTTTTATATATTTAGTGCTATGAAATTCTTACTGCTGCTATTATTGGCCGGTTCTCCGAAGAAGGACAGTATTCCATTGCTGTTGGCGGACCCTACCATCTTCACCTGGAAAGGAACGCATTATGCATTTGGCACCAACGCCAATGATGGTTTTCATGCATTTGTATCGAAAGACCTTGTGCATTGGGCGGATAGCGGTTTGGCATTGACCAAAGGGGCATCCTTTGGGGATAAAGGTTTCTGGGCACCGCAGGTGTTCCACCACCACAATAAATTCTATATGGCTTATACGGCTAACGAAGAGATCGCGATCGCAGAGAGTGATCATCCGGCAGGGCCGTATAAACAGAAAGAACTTCGTTCCATTCCGGCGGACAAAAAACAGATAGATCCTTTTGTTTTTTTCGATGAAGGGAAGATCTATATGTACCATGTGCGGCTGGATAGCGGCAACCGCATTTTTGTAGGTGAGCTGAATAAAGACCTGAGTGGTTTTATTCCTGGTACCCTGAAGAAATGTATGCAGGCAGGAGAGGGATGGGAAAACACGGCGAATGCTCCCTGGCCGGTGATGGAAGGACCTACGGTGATCAAAAAGGATAAGCAGTATTATATGTTCTACTCCTGTAATGATTTCAGGAATATTGATTACGCGGTGGGTGTAGCAGTAAGTAACTCACCGGTGGGGCCATGGAAAAGATATGAAGGCAATCCCATCATCAGCAGAAAGAATACAGGACAAAATGGTTCCGGGCATGGAGATGTGTTGCTTGTTGGTAATAAATGGTATTATGTTTTTCATGTGCATTATAACGAACAGCGTACCGGGCCACGTAAGACTTATATCGTGGAACTAAAGTGGGGTAAAGGTTTCCCGGCAATGATACCTGCTACGCAGCGGGCGTTATTTAATGACCTTTAACAGCGTGCTATAAAACCAGTTCTCTTCCGACTTAATAAATGCATTGAGCGCAGCATCTGTCTGATGGGCGAACTTCTGGATGTTCTGCATGGTTTCACGGAAGGCTTTCACGTGTTTATCTTTAGGATCACCTTCTACTTTATTTAACTGTAGTAATACTTTGAGAACGGGATCGAGTTCCCGTTTCTTTCTTTCGCGTGCAATGGCGGTACCTACTCTCCAGATATCTTTTTCTGCAATGAAGAATTCTTTACGTTCACCGGGTACCAGCACTTTTTCCACGATGCCCCAGTTCATCAATTCACGCACATTCATATTCGCATTCCCGCGGGAGATGTCCAATCCCTCCATGATCTCTTCGGCACTGAGTGGTTCCGGTGCAATGAGAAGCAAGGCATGGATCTGTGCCATGGTACGGTTAACACCCCATTGCGCACCCAATAATCCCCAGGATTGAATGAATTGTGCTTTTGCTTCTGACAACTTCATATCCCAAATCTAAAGTAAGTTTCCGAACTTTCAAAAGTTAGTGAAATGTTAGGAGGGGGAGTGAAGGCCGATGCGGTTGCCTTCGGAGTCTTTGAAAATAGCAATAAAGCCAAGATTTAGTTCTTCGGATACGGGATGTTTTTCTTTTTCAATACATCCGCCGGCAGCAGGAACGCGGGCCAGCACTTCTGCCAGGTCGTTTCCGCAATAGAGATATACCAGGCAACCCCGCTGGCTGGGAATATGATCAGGCCCCTGAACAATGGCACCACCTACTCCGCCGGTTTCAGCATCGTAAGGGAGAAGGCCAAGGCGATCCGATCCGAAATTCATTTCAGTGATTTCAGCGTGAAGGATATGGCTGTAGAAATTCCTCGCTCTGTCGAAATTGCTAACGGGTATCTCAAACCAATTGATGGCATTCTTTGAAAATTGCATTGCGATTCATATTGGGGGACAATATTTAAATTTAATGAAATAAGAGGACAATTTTTGCGATTTTTCGAATTTTTGGGAGATGTAGTGTGCTTTTGAAGCAAGGAATGGTGCGTTTTTGTGCAAATCTTATCTGATATTTTCTTAATAGTTGTATAATCCTTGCTTTATCCTTGCTTCATCCTTGTGCAAACCTGCTCCAGATAAGGAGATGAAGCAACAATGAAGCAAGGAAGAAGCCAGGATAAAGCATATACAGCATAAAAAAAGGCTGCCTCCGTAAAAGAGGCAGCCTTTTAAAATTATAATGATGGTTTACACCAGCATGGTAACAGGATTTTCCATCAAAGTTTTGAAGGTTACGAGGAAACGTGCTCCCACAGCTCCATCAACGGTGCGGTGGTCACAGCTCATGGTCACTTTCATTACATTGGTGGCTTTGAACTGGCCATTTTCCACGATCACGGTTTCCTTGATAGCACCTACCGCAAGGATAGCAGAATCAGGAGGGTTGATGATGGCGGTGAAATGTTCGATACCCATCATACCCAGGTTGGACACGGTGAAAGTGTTGCCGGAGTAATCATTGGGTTGCAGTTTCTTATTCTTAGCCTTATCGTTCAGTACTTTAGTTTCAGCGGCGATCTGGGAGAAGCTCTTCTGATCAGCGAAGCGGATCACAGGAACGATCAGCCCTTCTTCCACGGCAACGGCAGAACCGATGTGGATGTGGTGGTTATGGCGGATGGTGTCGCCTAACCAGCTGCTGTTTACATCAGGGTGTTGACGTAAAGCCATGGCAGCGGCTTTGATGACCATATCGTTGAACGATACTTTCACCGGGGATATTTTGTTGATGGCTTCGCGGGACTTCATCGCCTCGTCCATGTTGATTTCCATGGTGAGGTAGAAATGCGGGGCCTGGAACTTGCTTTCTGCGAGGCGGCGGGCAATAGCCTTCCGCATTTGTGATACTGGGGTATCTGTATGGCTTTCCTGGCCAACAGGAGCAAAGGCAGCAACCTGGGCCGGGGCAGCAGCGGCAGTGCTGGAAGGCGCTGCGGCAGGGGCCGTTTTAGATGGAACGAAACTGTCCACATCTTTCTTGATGATCCGTCCGCCATCTCCGGAACCGGTTACCTGGCGGATGTCTATCCCTTTATCTTCTGCCAGCTTTTTAGCGAGCGGAGAGGCTTTTACGCGGCCATCGGTACTGCCGTTTGAAGCAGCAGGGGCTTCTGCCTGGGCAGGAGCTGTTGTTGCGGCAGCGGTTTCAGCAGGAGCAGCAGCTTTTGGAGCAGCGCCGCCTGATTTTTCAGCATTCAGGATGGGAGATATATCAGTTCCTTTTTTTCCTACGATAGCGATGATACCATTCACTTTGGCCACTTGTCCTTCCGGAACGCCAATGTGCAGCAGGGTACCGTCTGCATAGCCGATCACTTCCATGGTAGCCTTATCGGTTTCCACTTCTGCGAGCACATCGTCGCTTTTTACGGTATCGCCTTCTTTTTTGTTCCAGGCAACGATCTTACCTTCTGTCATGGTATCGCTGAGCAGTGGCATCCGGATCACGGTAGCATTTTTCAATGCGGCTTCTACGGCTCCGTTGTCTACTGCGGCGGGTGCTGCTTCTGCTTTGGGAGCAGGTGCAGGTGCTGCGGCATCTGCCTTGGGAGCATCTGCTTTAGGAGCAGCGGCTGCAGGAGCGTCTCCACCCAGCAGGGGTTTGTAATCTTCACCGGGTTTGCCTACAATGGCGATGATGCCATTTACTTTGGCGGCCTGCCCTTTCTCTACACCAATATATAATAATGTGCCATCAGCGTAAGCCATCACTTCCATGGTAGCCTTATCGGTTTCCACTTCTGCGATCACATCGTCTGACTTTACGGTATCTCCTACCTTCTTATGCCATTCCGCAATCACCCCTTCTGTCATCGTATCACTTAAAAGGGGCATTCTGATAACTTCTGCCATAGTCTTTCTTCGAAATTTTGCCCAAACCTACAAGTTTTTGCGCAGAAACGCAAAGCCTGTAAGCACAGGGAGTTTAAAAAATATTCATTTCCCTTGCGGGATAACGGTTTAAAAATCAAGTTCCATGTTCAGCCTGTCTTTCAACTCTTTCACCAGCGGGTATTTTTCAATCATCCGGGCAAACTGTTCCCGGCTGGAAAGTGCCACGGGGCCGGTGTCTTCGTTCTGCTGCTGGCTCTCATCCAACTGTAACGTAAGGATGAGAGTATTGTTTTTGAACTTCTTTTTGAAGAATTCTGATATTTCCAGCTTTTCTTCTTCCATGAAGCGGAACTGTACGATGTTCCTGCTCACGATGCCAATTTCCTGCTGGTTGATCAGGATCACCTGTGCCAGCTGGAGATTGCTCACTACCGTCATTTTGTTAGCCTGGCGGAAGCGGTCTATGAATTCCTCCCAATATACAACCAGTGCGCCTGCCGTCAAAGGGATGGCTGTATTTTCTAAGCTCTCCTGTTGTTGTTTGGCTGCCAGGGCTTCTTTCATGGCAGAAAGGCCGGTAAGCTTTGTCTGGGGGGCAGTAGGTTTGGGGAGTGTTGGTGCTGCCGTTCTTTGAGTTGGAGCGGCCGTATTGTTGGGTGGCGGTGTATAAGCTGACGGTGCTGACGGTGTATAAGCTGTGCTGGTATTAGTGGCGGCAGCGGCAGTTCCCGTATTGCTGCCGGAAGTGTTATTTCCGGTTGCCCCTTTCTCCACCTCTATTGTTAAACGGGGAGCTTCAGGCGTGATAGTCTTTGTAGTAGCGGGTTTGCCGTAAATTGGCTGTGGCAGCGGTGCCCTCAGCCTTTGCGGTGCTCCTTCAGGAATCAGGTTTTTTTTTACCACCTCCCCGGTCTGATCATTGCTTACCAGGGTCACTGCCTGTTGCAGGTAACATAACCTGATAAGGGCCATTTCCACATGTAATCTTTTATTCCGCGCCATGCGGTAGCCGATCTCTGTTTCATTGAGCAGGTGTAAGGCCGTTACAATATAAGCAGCGCTGATGCGGCCGCTCATTTGTTTATACCGGTCTTTCAGATTGGTACTCACTTCCATGAGGTGCAGCACCTTATCGTCCTTACACACCAGCAGGTTCCGGAGAAATTCAGCCCAGCCGCCGAGGAAGTTATCCCCTTCAAATCCTTTCTGGAGGATCTCATCGAAAATGAGCAGGGCGCCGGCTATATCCTGCACCAGCACACACTCCATCACTTTAAAGAAATAATCGTAATCGAGTATGTTGAGGTGTTCGAGGGTATTCTGGTAGGTCAGCTGCCCGCCTGTGAAACTCACGATCTTGTCCAGCGTACTGAGGGAATCCCTCATACAACCGTCTGTTTTCTGGGCAATGAGGTGAAGGGCATCTCCTTCTGCGGTCATGTGCTCTTTCTGCACAATTTCCTGCAGGTGGTTCACCGTGTCCTGGATGGTGATCCGTTTAAAATCGAAGATCTGGCACCGGCTCAGGATGGTAGGCAGGATCTTGTGCTTTTCCGTGGTGGCCAGGATGAATATTGCGTAGGAAGGTGGTTCTTCCAGTGTTTTCAGGAATGCGTTGAAGGCGGATGAGCTGAGCATGTGTACCTCATCTATGATATAGATCTTGTACTTGCCGGCCTGTGGCGCAAAACGTACCTGGTCCACCAGGGTACGGATATCGTCTACCGAGTTATTGGAGGCGGCATCCAGCTCATGGATATTAAAAGAACTGCCTTCGTTGAAAGTGCGGCAGGAGTCGCAGGTATCGCAGGCTTCCCCTTCAGCGGTGAGATTTTCACAGTTGATGGTTTTGGCCAGGATCCGGGCACAGGTGGTTTTACCTACTCCCCGCGGTCCGCAAAACAGGAAGGCATGCGCCAGCTGGTTATTGCGGATGGCATTTTTAAGTGTTGTTGTTATATGGGCTTGCCCAACTACCGTAGAGAAGTTCTGCGGACGGTATTTACGGGCGGATACTATAAAATTTTCCATGATGGGATTCGCTCCTTTCCAGGGATCGAAAGTAAAGTAAAAAATAAAAAGTAAAAAGTGAAAAGAATCAAACCCGCTCTGGTGGCTGTTTCTTTAGTTTCTGGCCAGCAGCGACGCCGTGAATTCAAGGTAATCTTTTTTACGCAGTTCAGTAACATCGGTGTAATTGCTGACAGCACGGTGGGTAAGGCGGTACAGGCGTACGATCTCCTCCTGGTGGATAGCGTTTTCCTGCAGGTAGGTATAGTTGGTTTCCAGGAAGCGGCGGGTATCTTCCACAAAGGTATTGTCCAGTTCTGCCGGGATATCCGCTATTTCCAGCATGTTCTCCAGCAGGGGCTTCAGTACCTTTTCTTCTTTTTTAACAGCCTTCAGCTGGTCCAGCAGGGCATGCAGGCGCTGGTCTTCCATATTATACAGGACCTGCACCTGGCGGATCACCATGGTGGCCTGGGATTCCATCTCCCGGGTTTTGCGCTGATGGAGCAGCACGTTATTATATAAACCCCTGAAGGTTTGAGCGGTTTCGCGGCTTTTTTGCTCTGCCATGTACAAATGGTACTGGTAAAGGTCTTTCTCGTATTGCTGCAGCCAGGCGCTTTGTTCTTCAATTTCCTTTTCCAGGGAAATGGCCAGTGTACGGGCGGCGCTCCTTTCATACTTCCGGTTATCGAACTCAAAGTGCCGGGTATCGATATGTTTATCTGCGATGGCCACCAGCAGGGCATGATCGATCTTGTTCTGGAAGAAGCGTTTGATCTTTGTGGTGATGGTAATATTATAAAGGTCTTTGGTTTCTCCTTTGAAGGGGATGCCTTCTGTGATCCCTTTGATATCGCGGAAGGGCCTGTTCTTATAAAAGCCTGCAAAGATCTCCGGGAAACGGTAGCGGGTATGCAGCAGGGAAATGTCTTTGATAAAACCGGATGCAGATTCCAGCTTTTTAGCAGGCGGCTTTCCCGGAAAACGTTCCGCATAAAGGTTTTGGGTGATGCTTTCCTGTAGCTCCGATGCATCGTTGAACAATACCCAGGGGCTGGTGGTGTCTATTTCCACCTGTACATTGGCCGCCAGGATGCGTGCTTCCCTTTCTGCATCGGAAGGATGAGAGGCCCATTGGTCTTTATATTGTACGCGGCTGGAGATCGTCCGGGCCAGGTACTCATCAGATATTTCCGGCAGTCCTTCTACAATACGGAGCCGGTGATGGTTTGAAATATAATGCAGCAGGGCTGTTTGTGCCGAGTAGATGTTCTCAAAACAGCTATCTCTTTCTGCGGCTTCTGATAGGTGTTTGCTGCAATAGGCGTAGCAGTGATTGCTCAAAGCTAGCCTGCGGATGGAATTGACCGCCGGCTGGCTGCCGGCCACAGCTACTGAAACAGCATCTGCATGGAACTCCATTTCCCGGGAAAGGCCCATGTACAGCCGGTGGATCTGCTGGTACAGCATGCCCAGTACTGTTTGAATGAATTGCATCAGCAGGAGCGTAACGTGCGGGATCACGTTATAGATATTGATGGTATGGGCAATATCCGCCCATCTTTCCAGCAGTTTGCTTCCTCCGGAATGGCGCTGGTAGAGCATTTTGTAAATGCTTTTGTGGATGGCGTATACATAACTTCCCAGTTTGGTGCTGCGCTGGGAGAAATGGCCCAGTTCATGGGCTATCACCATTTTAAATTCGCTGAGGTGTACGGTATTTACCAGTCCCAGGCCTATTTCCAGGTTTTTGCGTACAGGCCAGAACATGCTCAGGAAACTGGAATTATAGAACACCGCGGCGTTTACCTCCGGGTTGATGTACACCTTTTTGGGCATGGAGGTTTGCATGTCTTTCGTTAGCCGGCGGATAAAGGCAAAGAGGCGGGGATGTTCTTCTTCGTGTATTTGTACCCGGTAGTGGGCTTCGTCTTTATAAGGAGTGAAGATAAATTTAACGAGAAAAAAAAGGAGCAGGCCTCCCCATAAGATAATGATGGCTGCGATAAAGTAAAAGAAAAAGGAGTAAACACCAAGGCCCTTCATTGTATGGATCAGGCTGATGCCGCCCCAGATAAAGGTTCCGGCGAGTGCAAGCGTACCCAGCATCAACAGCAGGTACACGAGGAAAAATACAAAAAGGCCAGCGATCACTTTAATGACCTGCGTGGTATAGCCTCTGGTTGGTTGGGTTAGCGTAACGGGTATTTCCGCCGGATTCGGCGGGTAATGTAAAAGTTTGCTCATAGGCCGGGACATTCTGAATAACGAGCACCCAATATACACTAATCCACTTTCCGGGATATACCCCGTATATGCTATGTTCCAGGGAGATATAAAAAAGCTCGCTGACCCCGGCAGGTATTTTAAGCTGGTGGAGATATCCTTCCTCTTAATTCAGTATCGGATGCCTTTTGAAAGGCTGCTCCCGGTTGAACAGGTAGCGATAGGTAACGAGCCTCCTGCTTATACCGGCTCCCAGGCTTTCTGCGATATTGATCATTTTAGGATTGAAGTCCCCTATCCACTGCATTTCATATTCTTCATAACCTAGCTTATGCTGGATGATCTTTGCGCCTTCCATGATCATAAAGGCATCCACCCCTTTCCCCTGGAATTCAGGCACCACGCCAAATACCAGGCCGGTGAACTTCTTACAGGCACCTGTCATGCGCAGCCACAGGAACTGCAATTTCTGCAAAAGGCCGAATTTGCCGTTCATGTGTTTGAAATATTGGTTCAGGTCAGGGAGGTTGAGCCAGCAGGCAATCGGTTCATCCTTATAATAGGCAAACCACACGATCTTTTCATCCATGGCAGGTTTCATCTTTTTAAAGATCAGGTAGGCCTGTTCTTTGGTGATGTCTTTCCCGCCACCATGGCTGGCCCAGGCTTTATTGTAAATGATACTGAAATCTGTGGCAAACTTTTGCAGTTGGTCCTTTCTGATATGCCGGGCGGAATAGTTCGGATCTTTAGCTAGCCTGTCGTGCCGCTCGTAAAATTTCTCCTGCACCTGGTCTTTCACTTTCATGGCAAAGCAGGATTGGTTAAAGAATAGCTGGAAGCCGTACGCTTCAAACAATTGCTGGTAATAGGGCGGGTTGTAGTTCATGCCATAGGGAGGGTTTACAAATCCTTCCACCTGTAAGCCCCACCAGCGGTCGCGGTCTCCGAAATTTATAGGGCCATCCATGGCTCCCATCCCTTTTTCTGCAAGCCAGCCCTTCGCCGTATCGAAAAGAAGATTGGCAGCCTCCTGGTTATTGATGCAGTCAAAAAAACCGATGCCGCCTACAGGCTGTTCGTCTCCTTTCGTTTTATATTTCTTATTTACAAAAGCCGCGATACGCCCAATGAGCTGGCCTTTGCTGTCTTTTAAGATCCACCTGATGGCTTCCCCGAAACGGAATGATTTATTGGCAGCAGGATCAAACACGTCATTGATATCCTTATCAAGTGGCCTGATCCAGCCTGCATACGATCTGTTCAATACAACGTGTACATCCAGGAATTGCCGGGCTGTTTGTTCGTTATTTACAAGAATTAATTCCATCTGGTGCATTTGTGCAAAAATAAAAGTTAATACGAGACCGTTATAAGTGTCTAAAAAAAAGGATCGTGAGCTATATACACATTTATCCCGTTAAAATTATCTCTCATCACAATTAACATTTTGTTTCGAATTCCCCGTATATTTTTATGGAAAAGAGGATGAATTGCATCCAGTAGGGCAGCTAGTTTAATATACCAGAGGATTGTTAATCGTATTACGCAATTTCACACTTGTTCTATATCACACACTCATTGACCTATGTTTAGAAAAAAATGGTGGCTACTCGCCGCGCTACTCGTTGTTTGCCTTGTTGTAGTTTACTACGTATTTGCCAATAAACCCGTTGGCATAGACATCACTGCGGAGGTAAAGAAAGGTAATTTCAAGGATATTGTTGTGAGCCCGGGAGAACTAATGGCCGAAAATACCGTCTACATTCAAGCCCCTAGCGGGTTACAGTCCAATCAGATCTATGAAGAGATTAAGATCCAGGACATGGCTGCGGAAGGTATCACGGTAAAAGAAGGGGATTATATCGCCACCCTGGACCCCGCTATTGTTAATAAAAAGATCGGGGATGTGCAGCTGGAGCTGGACAGGGCTATCACTACCCTCTCTCAGACCTCCCTTGATACTACCCTTCAGATGCGGGAATCGAGGGATGCCATCACCAATCTCAAATTCCAGATGGACCAGAAAAGGCTGGCGCTGGAACTGAGTAAATATGAACCACCGGCCACGATCAAACAGGCGGAACTGGACCTGGAGAAAGCACAGCGGGACCTTAACCAGCTGGGTGAAAAATACAAGATCCAGCAACGCCAGGCTGCCGCGAAAATGGACCAGGCCGGCCGGGAAGTAAAACGTAAGCAGGAGCAGGTAGCCAACCTGGTAGAGCTGCGTGATAAATTCAGGATCACTGCGCCCAAGAACGGGCTGCTGGTATATATCATAGATTACAGTGTAGGCGGAAAGAAAAAAGCAGGTTCGGCCATCCGCTCCTGGGACCCGCGCCTGGCTATGCTGCCGGACCTTTCCAGCATGATGTCTAAAACCTATATCAACGAGGTGGATATCAGTAAGATCAAAAAAGACCAGAAAGTTACCATGGGCCTGGATGCCTTCCCTGCTGTAAAGCTGAGCGGCATTGTTACCTCTGTGGCCAATATTGGCGAGAACCGCCCCGGCTCCAATGCCAAGGTATTTGAAGTATTGATCAAGCTCGAAAAAGTGGACTCCATCCTGAAACCGGGGATGACCACTTCCAATAACATCCTCATCAACGAAGTGCCCAATAAGATCATCATTCCACTGGAATCAGTATTCAGCGAAAAGGTGGGAGACAAAACGCACAATTTTGTTTACCAGCGCAGGGGCAATAGCATTGAGAAAAGAGAAGTGAAACTGGGCAAGAGCAACGACGAAGAAGTGATCGTAGAAAAAGGCCTCGAAGCAGGAGATAAAGTGATGATGGCAGAACCTGCATCCGCAAAGGATAGTAAAATCATTCTCCTTAAATAACCCGAAAACCAGCTACATGCAAAAAATATGGGGAGCCCGTAACATGAACAATCTCAGCATTGCGCTGGATTCACTTGTTGCGAACAGGCTGCGGTCGTTTCTCACCGCATTGGGCATCATCTTCGGCGTAGGTGCCGTGATAGCTATGCTGGCTATCGGAAGAGGAGCCAAAGAAGAGATCATGAACCAGATGAAACTGGTAGGTGTGAATAACATTGTGATCAAACCGGCGGAGGTTAAAAAGGAAGAGGAAGAAGGTGCGAAGAAGAACAAACCACAGGAGAGTGATGATAAAACAAAATTCTCGAAGGGCCTTAGCCTGCAGGATGCGCATAGTATTCAGAAAATGCTGAGCACCGTAGATGCCATCAGCCCGGAAATGTTCATTGAGCATGATGTTATCTACAACGGAAAAAGTAAACGGTTGAAAATGGTAGGTGTGGAGCCTGCCTTCTTTTCACTGAATAACATCGGCCTTTCCCAGGGAAAGATGTTCAATGAAACACAGCTTACAGGAGGTGAAGGCGTATGTATCATCGGCGCCGGCGTGAAAAGGAAATTCTTTATCTCGGAAGACCCTATCGGTAAAACGCTGAAATGTGGCGCGCAATGGCTGAAGGTGATAGGTGTAACGGATGAAAAGCTGATCAGCAGCGCCACCAAGGAAAACCTGGGCATCCGTGATTACAACATGGACATTTATGTGCCTATTCAAACCACGCTGGTGAGATATAAAAATCCTGCTATCCGCATCGAGCACCGGGGCTGGTTTGAAGATGATGGCGGAAATAATAACAATGATGGCGGCAGTTCCAATGCTATGCATCAGCTGGACCAGCTGATCGTGAAGGTACATCAGCCGGAACAGCTGACGGAATCTGCCGGTATCATCAGCCGCATGCTGAAACGCAGGCATAGTGATGTAATGGATTTTGAAGTGACCATCCCGGAACAATTACTGAAGCAGCAGCAGAAAACAAAAGATGTATTCAATATCGTACTCAGTGCCATTGCAGGGATCTCCCTGCTGGTAGGAGGGATTGGTATTATGAACATCATGCTGGCATCTGTGCTGGAACGTACGAAAGAGATAGGTATCCGTATGGCATTGGGTGCGCAGAAGAGAGATATTGTGATGCAGTTCCTGTTCGAAGCAGTACTGATCAGTCTTTGCGGAGGTGTGATCGGTATCCTGCTGGGCGTGCTCGGCGCTTACATTGTAGATAAAGTGGCCGATATTAAAACCATCATTTCCGCTATTTCCATCTTATTATCTTTTGTACTGGCCTCTTCTGTAGGATTGATCTTTGGGATCTCTCCGGCACGGAAAGCGGCTAACCAGAACCCAATTGAATGTTTACGCCATGCTTAAATTAAAGTTCGTTCTAGCCTGCATCCTGTGCAGTGCTTCTATTTCTATATGTTCTGCGCAGCAATCCCTTGTATTGAATGATGTGATAGGCATTGCGCAGAAAAGTTCCCCTTCCTATTACCGGGCGCAAAGCAGGGCTTTGAATTCGATGTATGCCTACCGTTATTTCAGATCCGGCCAGATGCCGCAACTGGTATTAGGTATAGATAACTATAGCAGCTTTTTGGGTGAAACCGTAGAAGTGCAGCAACCGAACGGTCCCAGTGAATTCCGCCGCCGTTCTACTTCCGTTACCTCACTGGGCCTCGGTTTGCGGCAACAGGTTCCCTGGACGGGTGGTACGTTTTCCTTTCGTTCTGATCTTACCCGGAACGATCAGTTCTCTCCGGAAAGCAAGAAATCATTCCTGGCCACACCTTTTTCTATCAGGTATGATCAGCCTTCTATCATGTACAATGCTTACCGCTGGGCACAAAAGATCTCTCCGGTATTGTATGAAGAAAGTAAACGCCAGTACATTGAAGACCTGGAAAGGGTAGCGCTGGATGCTTCTGATTATTTCTTCAGGGCTTTGGGTGCACAGGTACAGGTGAAGATCCTGCAGCTGAATGTGGAGAATACAGACACGCTGTATAAAATTTCCAAAGGGCGTTACGACCTTGGTAAAATTGCAGAGAATGAATTGCTGCAGATTGAGCTGAGCTTACTCAATGCCCGCAACAATCTTGATCAGGCAATCATTTCCAAAGAGGTTGCTTACCAGGAGCTGAAACGTTTTTTGAATATGCCGAAAGATGCAGAGATCGATCTCGTTGCACCAAATACAATTCCGTTATTTGATGTGCCCCTGGATAAAGCCGTGTCGGAATCAAGTACCAACCGCCAGGCGGTATTGAGTTTCAGGCGCAGAAGACTGGAAGCGGAACAAAGTGTGGCGCAGGCAAGGGGAAGTAATGGGTATGAATTTAACCTGAGTGCCACACTGGGCCGTTCCAATAATGATATCCTGCTGCGGTCTGCTTATTCAGGTGGGGATGTACAACAAAATCTGTCAGTAGGCGTTTCTATTCCTATCATGGACTGGGGCCGTGCCCGTAACAGGGTCCGCCAGGCTAAGGCCAACCGTGATCTTGCAGAGATAGATATCCAGCAGGACGAAAGGATCTTTGAACAGGAGATCTACCTGCAAACCCAGCAGTTCAATATCCAGAAAAGATTAGTGGCGAGTGCTGCCAAAGCAGATACCATTGCGCAACTGCGGTATGAGATCACCAAGCAGCGTTATCTCATTGGCAAGATCTCTATCACAGACCTGAACCTTGCGCAGCAGGAGAAGGACCAGAACAGCCGCGGATACATCAATGCGCTGCTTTCTTTCTGGAATGCCTATTATACAGTACGCAGGTTAACGCTGTATGATTTTGAAAGGAATGAAAAGATAAAGTACGAGTATAACGAAAAGTAATTTTCTCCAGGTGTGATCAGTGCCGGGTTTCGCAGGAAATCCGGCATTATTTTTTCTATACAGGACGTATGAGTCAAAGATGGATAGTTCCTGTTATGTGCGGCTTTATGGTCGTAATCCTTGCCGTGAGCGCTTATAGAGATCGCAGGGCAGTATCTAAAGTGCTTCGTGAAAACGAACGCTTAATCAACGAGAACAGGGACCTGCAGAACAGGTTAACCCTGAGCAGCCGCACGGCGCAGCAGATTGCGGACCGGAAAGACATGCAGCACCAGGTGGAAGGAAAGTTTGTGGACAGGCGGGAGTATTTCCGCAAGAACTGGAAACAGTATATCTCTGTGAACACGGGGGATTATAAGACCGGGTTCCTGGGAGGTATTAAAAACCTTCAGATCACGGTGCGGAACCAAACAGAATATCCGCTGGACAATGCGGTGGTGAAAGTGGAATACCTCCGGGGCAATGGGAATGTGTTCAAAACAGAGAATTATACGGTGCATAATATCCCCGAGAAGGGGGCACAGTCTGTTCAGGCTTCCAATAGCCGGAAGGGGGTGAAGGTGAATATCAAACTGGTGAGTGTAACCAGCCAGCCTTTGAATTTCTGCTGGTCCGTGGATAAGAAGGCGGCGGTGAATGATCCGGACCCCTGGGCTTGTGTACCCACAAAGTGAGTAGAATGCTGCCATTTTTGCTGAATTTGGAGTGCAAAGTGGCAGTGGGTGGGGGTAACTACGCTTTTGATACGCTTTTGATATGCTTTTGATACGGGATTGGTACGGGATTGATACGCTTTTGCCCCGGTATTTAATGGCATAATACGGCTTTTTTCGAGAGAGGGCTGATGTAGTCAAAAATTAGAAACTAAAGGATGCTTTTTTTGACTGACTTGATAAATTTTTGTACCCAATGCGGAAGGTTTTCGGCAGTAAACATAATTTTTCCATTCTCCCAGTAAAAAACCTTCTCTGGAATACTCATTTCACTATCTGCTGGAATTGCATTATCATATAAGGTTACGGTATCAAATTCCTTAAAATATTTACAGAGGTTAGCATATCCGGCCATATAATTATAGTTGATAGCTTCTTCTGATACCTTATGACCACCTGCTTTTACTCTTATTGATACGCGCTGGATACATTCTTCTACTGAATTCATACCCATAAATACAAGATGTATCTTGTAGCCTGCAGCTTTAAATGCTCTCATGGAGTATAAGGGATCTTCGGCGCTGAAGTTGGTTTCAAAAGCAAAATTCCCATTTGCGGCTATGGCCTTTTCTTTAGCCGATTTGAAAATGCCCTCATTAACAAAATTCTCAAGCGAGTCACTGCCGGTTTCAGGATATTTTGCCTTGAGTTCAGCCATATGCTTATCTCCATCAAATACCTCGAAATCAGTCGTGGTCAATTCTGCTGAAAAAAGACTTTTTCCTGCCCCGTTGGGACCTGCAACGATATACAAGTGAGGCATGGTGCTATTTTAACCGGCGTAACACAGTCTCGCTGGAGGTGTCGCGACTTTGGCAAATGAGGAATTTTCTGCCATCAGGGTATTCATGTATAAATTCATTGGGCCGTTTGCATCTCTGGTCTTTGTATACAATCGGAATGTTCTTGCTGGCATGGCTTCGCAGTGTTCTTTTCAGCACTGATTTGAGGCGTGCTTCAAGATTGGGGGCAGCTACTGTATGAATTACTTTCCTGGCCATAACTGTTATCTTAGAACTATTGCAAAAGTAACAATTATTCCGCAATAACAGTTCCAGACCCTTTGGCCGGCGCAGTAAATTGGAATTATGTTACTTTTGCAATTTTCCTCTACCGTTTACTTTTCAATTCCACTTTCCCGATCTCAGACCCATCATCTTTCAGCATCACCAGCTTCAGGTCTTTTTGCGTAGCATGCACTTTGATCAGGGTACGGTTGCCATCTTTGGGCCCGCCACCGATCACGATCGGGTAGGAGTGTTGCCCCGGAACAGGCTGATGGATCCCAAACCTGTGGGTATGCCCGGCCAGGAAAAGGTCTATTTTATTGGCTTCAAAGATCGGCCCGAAGTGTTTCCTGCATTCCATCGGCCCATGCCAGTCACCGGAATAATAGTGAGGGATATGCATCATCACTACCCGGAACTTCGCCTTTTTGAAAGCAGGGGTTTTCACAATCTCCTTTAACCGCTCCGCCTGTTCAATCCGGTATTGGTCAAAATTCACGATGCCGGCATATACGGGATGCGTATCTTCTTTATCCTCCCCGGTATCCAGCACGGTAAAATGCACGGGGCCCCAGGTTTGCGCAAAAGCATAGTTCCCGTCAAAGTAATTCCCCAGCTCCCGGCGGAATTTACCGCGGGTTTCATGGTTGCCCCGGGTGAAAATGAAGGGTTTGCCGGAGGCGAAAGAATCCCCTGCAGGGATCAGCAGGTGGTCGATGATCTGCTGCTCATCTTCCTGGTAATCAAATACATCTCCGTTAAAGAATACAAAATCATAAGGGTCTTTATTCAGGCCCATCAGGTGCGGAATGCTTTTCGGGCGATCGTGAATATCGTTCATCACCAGCCAGGAAACCTCTTTGGGATTGGCTTCCGGGGTTTTGAAACT
Organism: Chitinophaga niabensis; assembly: GCF_900129465.1. NCBI lineage: Bacteria > Pseudomonadati > Bacteroidota > Chitinophagia > Chitinophagales > Chitinophagaceae > Chitinophaga > Chitinophaga niabensis. The sequence continues at coordinate 2,048,242 of NZ_FSRA01000002.1, forward strand.
GAAGGTATCGGAGCTGATGGTTTCCCCGTAGGTGAGTTTATACGGCTGGAACTCCGTGATCTCTTTGGATTTGATCTGGTAGTAATAGGTGGTATTGGGCTTGAGCTTCTCCAGCCGGATGCGGTGGATCCGGTCGTAAGCATCTACCAGCCCTTCTTTGGAATTGTTGGCGGTAGTACCTAAAGCAGGGGTTTCCCCAAATTCCACCCAGCTGTAGCATTGTTTGTTGCTCAGCCACATAATGGTCATGCCGGTAGGGGCGGGGTTTTGCAGGTAAGGAGGGCAAAGGAATTTGTGTTCCCCTGCCAGCGGCGCTTCTACAAAACTGGCAGCAGCTTTGGCAACAGGGGCGAGGCCTACGGCGCTCAGGATCCCTGCTTTGGTGATGGAGCCGAGAAAGTCCCGGCGGTCTAATGCTTGCTTATCGTTCATGCTAAAGAGTTTGGAGGACGCAAGTTAATCAGCGGGACTTACATATTATAACTAATTGATTAGACTTAACAATTTGGCTAAAACTGACGAAAATCACCCCAAAACCTGCCGGCATAATTTTGGGTTTTAGGCATCAATGATTACCTTTGCGCGAATTTTGCGTAAGCACACAATTACTTGCATTCTATAAACTTCTAAGAAATATGCCTAACACAGGTAAGATCAAACAAATCATCGGTCCCGTTGTGGACGTGCATTTTGAAGGAACATTGCCAGAAATTTATAACGCCCTTGAACTGACCAGGGACAATGGCCAGAAAGTGGTGCTGGAGGTTCAGCAACACCTGGGAGAGGACAGTGTTCGTACAGTAGCGATGGACTCTACAGATGGCCTGGTTCGCGGTATGGCCGTAACTGACAAAGGTTTCCCCATCAAAATGCCTACAGGTGACGCCATTAAAGGCCGTTTGTTCAATGTGGTAGGTGAAGCGATTGATGGTCTGGGCCAGCTGGACACTACCAATGGTGCTCCTATTCACCGTCAGCCTCCCCGTTTTGAGGACCTGGCTACCGATACAGAAGTGCTGTTCACCGGTATCAAGGTAATTGACCTGATCGAGCCTTATGCAAAAGGTGGTAAGATCGGTTTGTTTGGTGGTGCGGGTGTAGGTAAAACCGTATTGATCCAGGAGCTGATCAACAACATCGCGAAAGGTCACGATGGTTTGTCTGTATTTGCAGGTGTGGGTGAGCGTACACGTGAAGGGAATGACCTGATGCGTGAGATGATCGAGGCAGGCATTGTGAAATATGGCGAAAAATTCAAAGAATCCATGGAGCATGGCGGATGGGACCTGGCTTCAGTTGATATGAACGAACTGAAGAACTCCCAATCCACCTTTATCTTTGGCCAGATGAACGAACCTCCGGGTGCGCGTGCGCGTGTTGCCTTGTCTGGTTTGACCATGGCTGAATATTTCCGGGATGGGGATGGCACTGCCGGCGGCGGTAAGGACATCCTGTTCTTCGTAGATAACATCTTCCGTTTCACGCAGGCAGGTTCTGAAGTATCCGCGCTGTTAGGCCGTATGCCTTCAGCGGTAGGTTACCAGCCAACCCTGGCTACTGAGATGGGTCTGATGCAAGAGCGTATCACTTCTACCAAAAACGGTTCAATTACCTCCGTACAGGCGGTATATGTACCTGCGGATGACTTGACTGACCCGGCTCCTGCAACTACCTTCTCCCACCTGGACGCTACTACCGTACTTTCCCGTAAGATCTCCGATAAAGGTATCTATCCGGCTGTGGACCCACTGGATTCTACCAGCCGCATCCTGAGCCCTTCAATCGTTGGTGAATCTCACTACAACTGCGCACAAAGGGTTAAAATGATCCTGCAACGCTATAAAGAACTGCAGGATATCATCGCCATCCTTGGTATGGATGAGTTGAGCGACGAGGATAAACTGACGGTATCACGCGCACGCCGTGTGGAACGTTTCCTGAGCCAGCCTTTCCACGTGGCAGAGCAGTTCACTGGTCTGAAAGGTGTACTGGTTCCGATCGAAGAAACCATCCGTGGTTTTAACATGATCATGGACGGTGAGGTGGATGAATATCCTGAAGCAGCTTTCAACCTGGTAGGATCTATCGACGATGCTATCGAAAAAGGTAAGAAACTGCTGGCAGCTGCTACCAAGTAAGGTTCACTCAAAAACTAGAAACATGTTATTGGAAATATTAACACCGGAAAAAAAGCTGTACACAGGTGAAGTATATGGCATCCAGCTGCCGGGAGTAGATGGTTCTTTTGAGGTATTGGACCGTCACGCTCCGTTGATCGCTGCCCTGGGTAAGGGTAAGATGAAGGTGCTGAAAGATAAGAGCCAGGCTTCGCATTACACGATAGACGGCGGCTTTGTAGAGGTGTTGAATAATAAGGCGACCGTGCTGGTTGAAGGCGCTGTTGCGGTTTAAAACGCTGTTTAAGAAGCATATTATATTGAACGTCCTCCGGTGATCCCGGAGGACGTTCTGTTTTTAGGCAAAGAGGTTCCCCTGCGGGGGCTTTTTTTAAGGGAAGGTCCTCTGCAGAAGGAGGTTTTTAAAAAGCAACAGGCACGGCAGTTTTTAAAGAATAACGCCCCGGCATTAGGAGTTTTACCCCCTCCCTCAAAATAAAAAAAGCCACCCCAGGGCAGCTTTGGTATATACGCTCACAGCTTTCTCAATTCAATGTAGGATCTATCGGGAAATTAGCCATCATAGCAAAATTATTCCCCATCCGCCGCAAGGCCTGCCGCCAGATCTCCTGCTCATCTTCCAGGAACAGGATAGGCGTATTTACCGAGGATAAGATCCAGCTCTTTTCATTCATCTCACCTTCCAGCTGACCACTGCTCCAGCCGGAATAACCTACAAAGAATTTGATCTTCTGAAGGTCCAGCTGCTGGGAATTCACCAGGTTCACCACCGCATCAAAATCACCTCCCCAGAAAATACCGGGAAATACTTCAAATCCTCCCTCTATGAGATCAGGCATCTGGTGAATAAAATGAATAGTATCCATCTGAACGGGCCCACCGAGATAAACGGGGATGTTGGGGACAAAGACATTGGAGATAAGATCGTCCAGCTTCTGGTCAAACTGCTTGTTCACCACAAAGCCGAAACTCCCTTCCTCCTGATGTTCGCAGAGCAGGATCACTGTTCTGGCGAAATTCGGATCTTTCAGAAAGGGGTCCGCGATCAACAATATGCCTGGCGCAAGTGTATCCATACCTATTTCCTTAAGCTCTAACCAAATTTAACCAACAAAATGCAAACCGGGCGTTATTTTTTAGGTAAGAAAGGGGTAAAAAAGTAAAAGGGACCTAGACAGATCCCTTACCATTTTATCAACCAAAATCTAAATCGCTTATGGAACGAATCCACATCGATGTATGTAGAAAGTTTATTAGCTTGTTTGTATGTTATCTTACGTAACAAATTTGGTACCAGATAACGATGCAAAGTTATGGAAACTGGCAGCAATTACAGTAATAATTCCCCGTTAAAATTACGTTAAAGTAATGTTTTTTATCAGGTGTTAGGCCGGATAAGGCTTTCAGGGGTTTAATTTTGTATCATGGTTGCTATAGCAATTAGTTTGAAAGGGGTGGATTTTGCCTATATTTATCGTTTATTTGAAGCTAACATGTTGCCACTTAGAAAGATATTTCCTGTCATAATTGCGCTGATCACACTGTCCCTGTTGGGGATCATCTACATTCAGTACAGTTGGATCAACAGTGCCGCCCACATTAAGAAAGAAGAGAAAGAACAGAAAATGTCCGAGGCCGTGGACCAGGTGGCCAAAGAAATGATGGAGAGACTATCCGTTCCCATCAACCACAGCCGCATTCAATTACAGCGTTTCAAACAGGAAGGCTCTTCCAGCGGTCTGAACCTGCCTCCCATTACTAACAACGACCGGCTTTTCCGTACTAACGAGCCGGTAAGCGTACTCTTCGATCCCAAGGAAGTAACGGACCTGCTGAAGAAATCCATGAAAGACAGGAAGCTGGATACCGTGTTTGAATTCGGCATCGTGGAGAATGGATACTATCAGCTGGTATCTCCCGGTTTCACGGAACGCCTGGCCAAAAGCAGCGAGGACTCTGCATTGTACCATCAGTTCATTGCCTCCCTGGCTTATAATGCCATTACGCCGGAATCCGGACAGCTATACGTTTTTGTGCCCTCTGCCAGTTTCAAAGTGTTTAAATACATGGGCTGGATGATCTCCGGCGGGATCCTGTTCACGGCGATCATTGTTACCGCCTTCGCCCTGACCATCCGTACCATGCTGGGCCAGAAAAAACTCTCTGAGATCAAAGGGGATTTCATCAACAACATGACGCATGAGCTGAAAACCCCGCTGGCCACCATTTCCCTGGCTATTGATGCTATCGGGAATGAAAAAGTAATGGATAACAAAGACAAGATCCGTTACTTCTCCGGCATCATCAAAGAAGAGAATAAACGCATGAACAAACAGGTGGAATCCATCCTGCAATCTGCATTACTGGAGAAAGATGAACTTTCGCTCAACCTGCAACCCATAGATGTGCATCAGCTTATTTCCAGTACGGTAGAGAACCTGCAGTTACAACTGGATGGAAAGAATGGAAAAGTACATTTGCAGCTGAACGCACATCAGCCTATTATCAAAGCAGATGAAGTACACTTTTCCAACCTCATCTTCAACCTGCTGGATAACGCTATCAAATACTCGAAGGACAACCTGGAAGTAAGGATATCTACCACCAATACACGAAAGAACCTCGTGATCTCCATCGCGGATAATGGTATAGGAATGAGCAGGGATACGGTGAACAGGATCTTCGAGAAATTCTACCGCGCACATACAGGTAATGTACATAACGTAAAGGGCTTCGGACTTGGACTGAGCTATGTGAAAGCGATCGTGGATGCACACAAGGGTAAGATCAGAGTAGAAAGTATACTGGGAAAGGGAAGCCGCTTTACATTGGAGTTTCCACAGGACTAAAAAACCAGCTATCTTTGTAAGAGTAAAAGAAACAATGCTGTCAGAAAAAGAATTGTCAAGATATAAGCATCCCATTGCCGTACCTGGTATGGGTATCAATATGCAGGAGAAATTAAAAACTGCCCGTATCCTGGTGATCGGCGCAGGAGGGCTGGGCAGCCCGGTGATGCAATACCTCAGCGCAGCGGGCGTTGGCGTGATCGGTATCGCAGACTATGGTGTGATCCTGGAAGAAGACCTGCACCGCCAGCCTTTGTATAACATGCAGGACCTTCGCAAACACAAAGCAAAGATGGCCGCCAGCAGATTATTCTCCCTCAATCCCTGGAACAAACATTACCCTTTCCTCTTACAGGTAAAACCTGAAAACGCTAAACAGATCTTTGAAGGTTTCGATCTGATCGTGGATTGTTCGCAGCACCGAGCCACACACCAGATCGTGAATGATGCCTGCCTGCAAACGGATAAACCTTTTGTAGTGGCAGAAGTGCATAACTGGATCGCCTGGTGGGGAGGTTTTAATATGATGCAGGATAGCGGAGAGCGTTCTGCTTCTTACCGTTGCGGCGAAATGCTGGTGGATGATTTCAGGAATTTTGATGCCGGTGCCCTGGGTTCTACGCATGGGGCTACAGCATTACTGATCGTGAATGAGATCATCAAATACCTGGCAGGTGTTCCCGGTCTTGCAGGCAAGATCCAGACCTTCAATTACCTGCACCAGAAATTTGAGCTGAACGACCTGTATCCGGACCGTGCCGCTGTTGCGGCAGTGAAAGAGAGAGGTTTGTTCACGGCAGACGAGTATGGGCTTGAAATTGTGCCGGATGTGGAAGATTAAGCATGTCTCCTACCATCATATACATCATTGCGGGTTACATCCTGTTGATGATACTGGCTTACCTCATACAGGAGCGGTTTATTTTTAAACCGGAAAAGCTGCGGCCTGATTTTGAGTTCAGGTACGATCAGCCTTTTGAGGAATTGTTCTTTGAAGTAGCACCCGGCGTGCGTATCAATGGATTACATTTTAAAGTTGGAAAACCGAAAGGTATCCTCCTGTACTTCCATGGTAACTCCCGCAGTATTAAAGGCTGGGGGAAATATGCAAAAGATTTTACGCGTTACGGGTATGATGTACTGATGGTAGACTACCGGGGCTTTGGGAAAAGTACGGGCAAACGAACAGAAACAGATCTGCTCAACGATTCACAGTTTGTATACGATACACTCCGTGCCCGGCATCCTGAAGATCATATCCTTGTATATGGCCGCAGTATCGGAAGCGGTTTTGCCACCAGGCTGGCCAGTGATAATACACCGCGCTACCTGATCCTGGATGCGCCGTACTACAGTTTTGCCCGGGTGGTGAAAAGGTTCTTACCCATCCTGCCCTTGCGCTGGGTTTTAAGGTATCACCTGAGAACAGACCTCTGGATCAAAAAAGTAAAATGCCACACATACATTATACATGGCACGAAAGACATGCTGATCCCTATCCGCCACAGCGAGCATTTGCAAAAGCTGAACCCGCGCAGGATCACACTCATCAGAATAGAAGGCGGAAGGCATAACAATCTGCCATCATTCCCTGAATATCACGCATTTATCAGGGACATCCTGCAGGAATAAAGAAAGGGCATATGGATAAACTGAACATGAAGAAGTACTTTAAGAAATTCGCGATATGGGCCATCGGCCTGTATCTCGTGGGAGGTATTGCTTTGTATTTCGTGCAGGATAAATTGCTCTTTCATCCTGAAGTGCTGCCGGCTAACTATCAGTATAAATTCGATATCCCTTTCCAGGAAATACTCATTCCTGTTAATAAGAAAGTGAAACTCAGCGCGGTGCTGTTCAAAACTTCCGGCCGTGCCAGGGGCATGGTGCTGTATTTTCACGGCAATGCGAAAAATATCAACAGGTATGCGCAGCTGATGCCCAATTTTACCCGCAATGGTTATGATGTGCTGATATTGGATTACCGGGAGTTCGGGAAAAGTACGGGGGAATTAACGGAAGCCGCTTTGTATGAGGATGCCTTGCTGATGTACAAGGTAGCCCGTGCCCGTTTTGCGCCCTGGCAGATTGTGTTGTACGGGAGATCTATTGGAACTGGGATTGCCGCACAGCTGGCTTCTGTAAGGGATTGCAAAAGGCTGATCCTGGAAACGCCCTATTATAACCTGGAGGATGTGGCCTCTTCTTCCGCGCCTATTTACCCGGTGGGGATGATGCTGGACTATAAATTGCCTACTAATGAATTCCTTCCCAAGGTCACCGCGCCCATTACCATTTTTCATGGTACCAATGATAACACGGTGCCCTATGGGTCCGGGAAAAAACTGGAGGAATTTTTTAAGAAAGGGGATGAATTTGTTACCATCAAAGGCGGGCGGCATAATAACCTGAACGACTATCCGCTGTTCCACGCCAAGCTGGATTCTGTGTTAAAGCAGTAGGGTTTAAATTCACTCCGCAGACTTCAGCTTCACTTCTTTCCCTCCCACTTTCAATTCATGCTCCACCCCTAATTTCAGTGCAAAATTTTGTTCCTGGTGGCCTACCGGGAAATTAAAGCAAACCGGGTAATCAAACTCCTTCACCAGGTTGTTGATGATCTCGTATTCCGTTTGGCCGAAAGGGGTATCCATTTCCCGGGCATCCGTGAAAGAACCGATCACCAGCCCGGCGAGCTTATCCAGCCAGCCGGCCCTTTTAAGGTTATACATCATGCGGTCCACGTTATAACGGTATTCACCGATATCTTCCAGCACCAGGATCTTCCCTTTTGTATCCACCTGGCTTTTGGAACCGGAGATATTGGCCAGCAGGGAAAGATTGCCACCTACCAGGGGGCCTTTTGCCTTGCCTTCCCGGTTCATTGCGTGAGGACTGCAGGAATATTGACTACGTTTGCCCATGAGCGTTTCCCGGAGGCTGTTCACATAAATATTGTCCCGGGTGGAGAGGGTAATGCCGCTGCACATGGTGGAATGAACGCTGGCAATGTTGTAACGCTGGTACAGGTGTGCATGGAGCGCAGTGATATCACTGTAGCCACAAAGCCATTTGGGGTGTTTGCGGAAACGGGAAAAATTCAGGCGGTCCAGGATACAGATCATACCATATCCGCCGCGTCCGAATATGATGGCTTTCATTTCTTTATCGTCCATCATATCCTGTAATTCTTCCAGCCGTAATTCATCCGGCGCGGAGAAATTGTGGAAGCTGGTACCTACGGTAATGCCCAGGTGTACCCTGAATCCCCAGGATTCAATAACACTGGCGGCGTACTCGGCGGCGAAGAGTTCCATTTTACTACTGGGGCAGGTGATACCTATCAGGTCGCCTTTTTTCAGATAGGGGGGAATTTTGATCATTCTAATGCGCTTTAGTTTACCTTTGCTGATTCAGGAAGGTTGTATAGATTAACATACTACCCGGTCAAAGTAAAGATAATTCCCGGAAGGATATAAGCAATATGAAACATTTTAACAGATACCTGGTTACAGCCGCCTTACCATACGCAAATGGTCCCGTTCATATCGGGCACCTGGCGGGATGTTATCTCCCGGCTGACATTTACGTCCGGTATTTAAGGGCTAAGAAAACAGACGTAAAATTCGTCTGCGGTACGGATGAACATGGCGTTCCCATTACCATCAAAGCCATGCAGGAGAACGTAAATCCACAGGACATTGTAGACAAATACCACGCAGTTATCAAGGAAAGTTTTGATGCCATGGGCATCTCTTTCGATATATTTTCCCGTACCTCCAACCAGGTACATCACCAGACCGCCGCTGACTTCTTTTCAAAAATGTATAACGACGGCCTTTTTGAAGAAAAGGAATCCGAACAATACTTCGATGAAATAAAACAGGTGTTCCTGGCAGACCGCTATATTATCGGAACCTGCCCTAATTGCGGTAACGATAAAGCATATGGCGACCAGTGTGAACGCTGCGGTACTTCCCTCAGCCCGGATGAACTGATCAATCCACGTTCCGCACTCAGCGATGCCGTACCCGTGAAAAGGAAAACCAAACACTGGTACATGCCCCTCCAAAATTATGAACCCTGGCTGAAAGAATACATCATTGAAGGGCATAAGGAATGGAAAAATAACGTATATGGCCAGTGTAAAAGCTGGCTGGACAGTGGCCTGCAAAGCAGGGCCATGACGAGAGACAGTAACTGGGGGATCAAAGTGCCATTGAAAGATGCAGAAGGAAAAGTACTGTATGTATGGTTTGATGCACCGATCGGTTATATTTCTGCCACCAAAGAACTCACAGATCAATGGGCAGATTACTGGTGTAAAGAAGATACCCGCCTGATCCATTTCATTGGTAAGGATAACATTGTATTTCACTGTATCATTTTCCCTGCGATGCTCAGGGCGCATGGCGGATTTGTGGTGCCGGACAATGTACCTGCCAACGAGTTCCTGAACATTGAAGGAGAAAAAGTATCCACTTCCCGCAACTGGGCTGTATGGGTACATGATTATATCAGGGATTTCCCTGATCAGCAGGATATCCTGCGCTACGTGCTTTGCACTACTGCACCGGAAACAAAGGACAACGACTTTACCTGGAAAGATTTCCAGGACCGCAATAACAATGAGCTGGTAGCTAACTTCGGCAACTTTGTGAACCGCACCATGGTGCTGATGCACAAACTCTGCGGCGGAAAAGTACCCGCTATGCATGCCAGCGTAAAAGATGCAGCAGACGATGCCATCTATGCAATGCTGCAGGAAGCGAAAGTTAAGATCTCCGATTCCATCGAGAACTTCCGTTTCCGCGACGCACTGAATGAAGTGATGAACGTGGCGCGGGAAGGGAACCGTTATTTACAGGAAAAACAACCCTGGATCCTGGCAAAAACGCCTGAGCTACAGGCAGCCAACCAGGAAAAGATCGATAACTGCCTGCACGTTTGCCTGCAGTTAACCGCTAACCTGGCGATCTTCATCAATCCTTTCCTGCCTTTCACATCGCAGAAGATCTGCCATATGCTGAAAGTGGTGGACAGGATACTGGAATGGGAAAATGCCGGCAGCATGAAACTGGTGAGTGTGGGATATTCCCTGCGTGCCCCTGAATTGCTGTTTAAGAAGGTGGAAGATGACCAGGTGAAAGCACAGGTAGATAAATTGCATGCAGGGTTAAAGCAGTCTGCTGCTGCACAGGCACAGCCTGCTCCGGTTGCAGCACCTGTTCCTGAGAAAAAACCTGAAATCCAATACGATGATTTTGCGAAGCTGGAACTGAAAGTAGGAACGATCATCGCAGCGGAAAAAGTAGCAAAAGCAGATAAATTACTGAAACTCACCATAGACCTGGGTACAGAACAACGTACCGTAGTGTCTGGCATTGCCATGCATTATACACCGGAGGCAATAGTTGGTAAACAGGTAACGCTGGTAGCTAACCTGGCCCCGCGGAAGATGAAAGGTATTGAAAGCCAGGGGATGATCCTCATGGCGGAAGATAAGGACGGGCGTTTGGTTTTTGTGAACCCTGCGGATGCCGTGGCGCCGGGGAGTGGCGTGAGTTGATCTTAATTATTTGAAAATATAAAGCGCACTGTTTTGTACCAGTGCGCTTTTTTTATGTATAAACCAGCATTCCTTCCACTGTACCTACGCAAAAAATGCTAAATTCAGGGATCAAAAGCTGGAAAACATGCAAAGAAGGATCAATAAAATAGCTGTGCTCGGTTCCGGTGTGATGGGCTCCCGGATTGCCTGTCACTTTGCCGGAATAGGTGTAAAAGTATTGTTGCTGGATATAGCGCCGAAAGAACCCAACGACGCTGAAAAGGCCAAAGGATTAACGGTAGAGCACCCGGCCGTAAAGAACCGGATTGTGAATGATGCGTTGCAGGCAGCCATCAAATCCAATCCTTCCCCGCTTTTTACCAAATCTGCCGCCCACCTCATCACTACCGGTAACTTTACCGATAACATGAAAGGCATTGCCGATTGTGACTGGGTGATAGAAGTAGTGGTAGAGAACCTGGACATCAAAAAGAAAGTATTCGAACAGGTGGAACAATTCCGGAAACCCGGTACCCTGATCACTTCCAATACATCCGGCATTCCCATTCACCTGATGGCGGAAGGCCGGAGCGAAGATTTTAAGAAACACTTCTGCGGTACACACTTCTTCAACCCTCCGCGCTACCTGCGTTTGCTGGAGATCATACCCACTCCCCATACAGATCCCGCCATCGTAGATTTCCTGTTACATTATGGCGACCTCTATCTCGGAAAGACCACCGTACTCTGTAAAGACACACCCGCTTTCATCGCCAACCGCGTTGGCGTATTTTCCATCATGGCCATTTTCCACATCATGCAGGAAATGGGATTGGGAATAGATGAAGTAGATGCGCTGACCGGCCCCGTGATAGGAAGACCTAAATCCGCTACTTTCCGCACAGCGGATGTGGTAGGCATAGATACCCTTGTGAAGGTAGCCAAAGGAGTGGCGGATAATTGTCCGAATGACGAAGCGCGCAAGATCATGGAGATCCCGCCATTCCTGCAAAAAGTGGTGGAGAACAACTGGCTGGGCGATAAAACGGGGCAGGGCTTCTACAAAAAAACAAAAGGAGAAGGTGGTAAGGAGATCCTTACGCTGAACCTCCAGACCATGGAATACGGTCCCAAACAAAAAGCGAAGTTTGCCAGCATAGAAGCAGCCAAACCTATTGAGGACCTGAAGCAACGGATCAAAGTACTGGCAGGTGCATCAGATAAAGCCGGGCAATTCTACCAGCTTTTCCATGCCTACCTGTTTTCCTATATCTCCAACCGCGTCCCTGAAATAGCAGACGATCTCTACAAAGTGGATGATGCCATGAAAGCTGGTTTCGGCTGGGAGATAGGCGCATTTGAAACCTGGGACCTGCTGGGAGTAGAAGCAGGTGCCAAAAACGTAACAGATAAAGGACTGACAGTGGCACCCTGGGTAGGAGAGATGCTGGCAGCCGGTGTGAAGCAGTTCTACAAAATAGAGAACGGTAAAAAATATTATTACGACCTGGCCTCCAAAGGCTACAAGCAAATTCCCGGCTCGGATAGTTTCATCATCCTTGAAAACTATGCGGGTAACGTTGTGTGGAAGAACAGCGCCTGCAATCTCTACGACCTGGGCGATGGTATCCTGAACATTGAATGGAAAACGAAAATGAATTCCATTGGCGGAGAAGTGCTGGAAGGATTACATAAAGCCATCGACCGCGCGGAAAAAGACTTCCGCGGACTCGTGATCGGTAACGACGGTACTAATTTCTCTGCAGGTGCCAATGTGGGCATGATCTTCATGCTGGCGGCAGAGCAGGAATATGATGAACTGGATATGGCCATCCGCCTCTTCCAGAAAAGCACCATGCGCATCCGCTATTCTTCCATTCCCGTGGTTGTTGCGCCACACGGCCTTACCTTAGGCGGTGGCTGCGAAATGAGCATGCATGCAGATAAAGTGCAGGCAGCTGCCGAAACCTATATTGGCCTTGTGGAATTGGGCGTAGGCCTGATCCCCGGCGGCGGTGGCACCAAAGAAATGACCCTCCGCGCTTCAGACGAATACAAGGAAGGATTGGTAGAAAACGTTGTACTCCAGGATAAGTTCCTGCTCATAGGGCAGGCAAAGGTGGCCACTTCTGCACAGGAAGCAATAGAGCTGGGTATTTTAAGGCAGGGGATTGACAGTGTGAGCCTGAACCTGAGCCGTGTTATTGCAGATGCCAAGGAAAAAGCGATAGAACTGGCAGATGCTGGTTATACCCGCCCCGTTGAAAGAACAGATGTCAAAGTACTGGGCCGTTCGGCCCTGGGTGCTATGCTGGCTGGTATCAACGGTATGAAGACCGGGAACTACATCTCCGATTACGATGTAAAGATTGCCCAGAAGCTGGCTTATGTGATGTGCGGCGGAGATTTAACAGAAGCTTCACTTGTAAGCGAACAATACTTGCTGGACCTGGAAAGAGAGGCTTTTCTGAGCCTTTGCGGAGAGCGCAAAACCCTTGAAAGATTGCAAAGTATGCTCAAAACAGGCAAACCACTCAGGAATTAGTTATATATTGCATTAATTATAATATAAACCAAATTGGAAAATACGCAAATCCTGTCCCTGCACCAGATCTACAAGAACTATGGCCCTATTCAGGCATTAAAAGGAGTTTCCTTTGATGTGCCTGCGGGTAGTGTTTTTGGCATCCTGGGGCCTAACGGCAGTGGCAAAACCACTTTATTAGGCATCATCATGGATGTTCTGAAAGCCAACTCCGGTACCTACAGCTGGTTTGGACAATCCACCCATCACGATCAGCGCAAGCGGATCGGCAGTTTGTTAGAAACTCCTAACTTCTACCACTATTATTCAGCAGTACGTAATCTTCAGATCACGGCGGCTATTAAAGGCCGTGGTGCAGATGATATTGAACGTGTGCTGAGGATCGCCAACCTCTGGGAAAGAAAGGATTCCAAGTTCAGCACCTTTTCCCTGGGTATGAAACAAAGACTGGCCATTGCCAATGCTTTGCTGGGAAAACCGGAAGTACTGCTGCTGGATGAACCTACCAATGGCCTGGACCCTGCAGGTATTGCAGAGATCAGGGACCTGATCCGCCAGTTGGGAACACAGGGTACTACCGTGATCATGGCGAGCCACATGCTGGACGAAGTTGAAAAGGTATGTAACCACGTAGCGATCTTAAAGAAAGGAGATCTGCTCACTACCGGGCATGTGGATGAAGTACTGGCCAACGAAGACATGGTGGAGTTAGGTGCAGCAGACCTTACCAGGCTGGAGGATGTATTGAATGCATTGCCGGGTGTTAAATCCATCCGCCGCTATAACGGTACCTTCCAGGTAATGTTTACAGAAAGCAAAACAGCAGAGCAGATCAACCAGATCTGTTTTGAGCAGGGCATCACCCTGAATTACCTGGCCACTAAACGGAAGAGCCTGGAAGCGCGCTTCATGGAATTAACCAATAACTGATCACGATCATGATACAACTGTTGAATATAGAGTGGATGAAGGTAAAGGCCTACCGCACCTTCTGGATACTCACCATCTTATTTTTCGTTGGAGTACCGCTGTTAAATATTGCGATTGAGAGCTTCGTTTCTCAAACCAAGGAAGTGAGCTTATTACTGGGCTCCCCTTTTGCTTTTCCGAGAGTATGGGATACTACTGCATGGGTAGCCAGCATGGTAACACCTGTAATGGGCATTATGCTGATCATCTTCCTGACCAATGAGAATAACTTCCGCACTGTCCGGCAAAACATCATTGATGGCTGGAGCCGGGACCAGTATATTGCTGCAAAATTTGGTGTGCTGATCACCACTACGCTCTTTATTACATTGCTGATAGTAGTGACGGCACTTATCTTTGGGTTGAAGAACGGAACAGGAGATGCTTCAGAAAATATGATCTATATCTTCTACGCGTTTGTACAAAGCTTAGCTTACCTCTCACTGGCTTTCTTCCTGGGTGTTTATATGAAAAGGGCCGGTATCGCTATTGGCATTTATATAATGTATGCATATGTGGGTGAATTTGTGATTGCCGGGATCCTGGATTATAAAGTAGTACGCCATATGGGAGCATTTCTGCCATTGGAAAGTACGGACAGGCTGATACCGGGTTTATCCAATTTTGCACGCAAGCTGGCTCAGCAAGGTCATACCCCGCCATCTGATACACAATACGTACTCATTGCCCTGTTCTACATCGCGCTGTTCAACTTCCTTTCCTGGAGGAAAATTAAGAAAGCAGATCTCTAGAGAAGGAATTGTAAATTTGCTGATAAAAGTAAAAAGGTGAAGAAGGAGAAGCTTATACTGGTCACTAATGACGACGGCATAACGTCGCCGGGCATACGTACATTGATCGAAGCCGTGCAGCCGCTTGGTAAAGTAGTAGTGGTAGCGCCGGACAGCCCGCAATCGGGCAAAGGGCATGCGATTACACTGGGATTTCCTTTACGCCTGAGTGAAGTGAAGATCTTTGACGGAATTGAAGCATGGACCTGTTCCGGTACGCCGGTGGATTGTGTGAAGCTGGCAAGGGACAAGATCCTTGACCGTACGCCGGACCTTTGTGTAAGCGGCATCAACCATGGCGCTAATCACTCTATCAACATCATTTATTCCGGTACAATGTCTGCGGCTATGGAAGCAGCTATAGAAGGTATTCCGTCTGTAGGGTTTTCTTACCTTAATTATTCTTACGATGCAGATATGAGCACCTGCAAACAGGTAGCAGAAATAGTAACGAAGAAGATGCTGGGAACAGTACTGCCACCGCATACCCTGTTCAATGTGAATATCCCGGATGTGGACGCCAACCAATACAAAGGCATCCGCATGAGCCGTCAGGCAAATGCCAAATGGGTAGAGGAGTTTGATGAACGCCGTGACCCTACCGGTAAAAAGTATTACTGGCTCACAGGCGAATTCAAGAACCAGGATACAGGGGAAGATACAGATGTATGGGCATTGGAAAACGGTTACACGTCTATTGTACCGGTGCAGTTTGATCTGACTGATTACCGACTCAAGAAAAAACTGGAAGCTGAATGGAGCTTCTGATGCAATAATCCTATGAACATGTTAAAACAAGACAAACTATCGCTGGGTATTCTGCTGGGCTTACTGACCCCCGCGGTAGCCTTTTTCATATACTATTTAGCGGTCTTCCTGCCCCGGGACCTTGGAATAGGTGAGTTCCTCGTTATGCTGAAGAACAACAAACACCTGATCCCAAAGGTGATCAGCATCTGCCTGCTGGCAAATGGTATCGTCTTCTACCTGTATACCCGTGTACGCCTTGACCTCACAGCAAGGGGTATTTTCCTGATCACATTGTTATACGCAATCGTTATCTTGCTGCTTAAAATAATTTAGTGAAGTACTACATCATAGCTGGCGAAGCCTCCGGAGACCTGCATGGAAGCAACCTTATCAAACAGATCAAACAGTTGGATACAACTGCTGATATCCGTTGCTGGGGAGGTGATATGATGGAACAGGCAGGCGCCACTGTAGTAAAACATTACCGCGACCTGGCCTTCATGGGCTTTATTGAAGTGGTGATGAACCTGCGCACTATTTTTAAGAACCTCGACATCTGTAAGAAAGATATCCTGGCCTATCAGCCGGATGTACTCGTATTAATAGATTATCCCGGCTTTAACCTCCGTATTGCCGAATGGGCAAAACAGCAGGGCCTCAAAGTGGTATATTACATCAGTCCGCAGGTCTGGGCCTGGAAAGAAGGCCGCGTGAAAAAGATCAGGGAAACTGTGGACAAAATGCTGGTGATCCTGCCATTTGAAAAAGACTTCTACCGTAAATGGGATTTTGAAGTGGAATATGTGGGGCACCCTTTGATAGAAGTAGTGAAAGCTGCGAAGGAGGCTCCTTCTTCACCCCGTTTCTCAGATAAACCCGTGATTGCTTTATTGCCCGGCAGCCGTAAACAGGAAGTGAAAGAAAAGCTGCCTGTAATGCTGTCTATGGCGCGGTATTTTCCGGAATACCAGTTTATCATGGCACAGGCGCCCAGCCTGGAAGATAGTTTTATCAAAGGATTTACCAGCGCCTACCCGAATGTATCCGTGGTAAAAGGGCAAACCTATCCGCTTTTGTTGCAAGCCTCTGCTGCATTGGTAACATCCGGTACGGCTACTTTGGAAACTGCTTTGTTCGGCGTGCCGGAAGTGGTTTGTTATAAAGGCAGCCCCGTATCTTATTTCTTCGCCAAATACCTGATCAAAGTAAAATACATCTCCCTCGTGAACCTGATCATGGATAAGCCTGTTGTGAAAGAGCTGATCCAGCATGATCTCACGGAAGAAAATCTCCTGAAAGAATTAACGCTTTTGCTGAAAGACGAAGCCCGCCAGCAGCAAATGAAAGCGGATTACTCCGTGCTGTGGACCCTCCTGGGTGATGGCACTGCTTCCCGCAAGGCTGCGGAGGCAATTGTAGGCTTTGTGCGGTAATAACTACTTCCCGCAGTTTACCGCCTGATCAATTTAATAATAATGATAATGATCGCGATCAGGAACATAATGATCGAGATCCTGTTCATGCCATGCATGAGTTTGGTGTTGGTGTTCGCCACCTGGGACTTGTCCCGCTTGCGGATGTAGAGATATTCCAATATCTGGCGCCAGATGCTTTTCATTACTGCAAAGATCGTTAAATTTAAGATTATGGGGAGATTACTATGGGGCCTGTTACTGGTGGTCCTGCCAATACCGGCATTGGCACAAAAGAAGACAGCACTGAACACCGGATGGGAATTCCGTCGTTTGGACGAGAACGTATGGAGAACAGCCAAAGTGCCGGGAACGGTGCATACAGACCTGCTTTTCCACAAACTGATCCCCGATCCTTTCCAGGGCGCCAATGAAAAAGGCGTACAATGGATAGATAAAAAGGATTGGGAATACCGTTGCAATTTCTCCGCACCCACGGCTGATATGGCCTCACTTGAATTTACCGGGCTGGACACTTACGCAGACATCTACCTGAACAATGTGCTGATCGGAAAAGCCATGAACATGTTCGTGGGAAAGGAATTGCCCATAAAAAAATACTTAAAGCCGGGCAACAATCAGCTGCGCATCTTATTTCACAGTCCCATTGCGCAGGATATGCCAAAGTTTTTGCAGGACAGGCTGGTCTATCCCGCAGGCAACGATGCCAGTGACATTCCATTAAGTGTGCATGCCCGTAAAGCACCTTACCATTACGGATGGGACTGGGGGCCACGCCTTGTGACCAGCGGCATCTGGCGGCCCATCTATCTCAAAACCTGGAACAAAGTAAACCTCCGGGATGCCTGGATCCGCCAGCAGCAGCTCACAGATGAACAGGCAACATTGGATGCCACGCTTACACTGGATGTTCAACAGGAAGGAATTTATACACTGCTGGTGAAAGGAGATTTTGAAACGAAACAACTCAGTAAAAAACTGGCAGCCGGTAAACAGCAGGTGACCATTCCTTTTGTGATAGAAAAACCACAACGCTGGTGGCCTAACGGATTAGGCGCACAGAAATTATATCCTGTATCCATAGCAGTGATGAGTGGAAAAGATACGCTGCAAACAAAACAGCAACGTATTGGTTTACGTACCATAGAAGTAGTGAACGAAGCAGATAACATGGGCACCAGTTTCTTCGTGAAAGTGAACGGGCATCCCGTTTTCATGAAGGGGGCCAATTATATTCCTTCCGATAATTTCCTTCCGCGCGTAACGCCGGAGCGGTATGTTCAGCTCTTTAAGGATATGAAGGAAGCGAACTTTAACATGGTACGTGTATGGGGTGGCGGGATCTATGAAAACGATCAGTTCTATGATCTCGCAGATGAACAGGGCATACTGGTGTGGCAGGATTTTATGTTTGCCTGCACTTTCTATCCTTCAGATAAAAACTTCCTCCAACAGGTAAAAGAAGAAACGCATTATAATATCACCCGCTTGCGTAATCATCCTTCATTGGCACTCTGGTGCGGCAATAATGAAATTGCCGTAGCCATCAAGAACTGGGGTTGGAAAGATGGGTATGCTTACTCCGATGCCCAATGGATGGAATTACTGAAAGGATATGATACCTTATTTGGAAAACTGTTACGGGATGAAGTGAAAACACTGGACCCGGGGCGTTTTTATTTCCCTTCTTCACCCATCAGCAACTGGGGAAAAGCCGAAGATTTCCGCCATGGCGATAATCACTACTGGGGCGTATGGCATGGGATGGAATGGTTTGAAGCATTTAACACCCATGTGCCGCGGTTTATGAGTGAATATGGTTTTCAGTCTTTCCCGGATATCCATACCGTTCGCAAATACGCAGATCCTTCGCAGTGGGATATCAATTCCTACGTAATGCAATCCCACCAGAAAAGCTTTACACGGGGCAATGCAGCTATTAAAACGTATATGGACCACTACTATAAAGAGCCGAAGGACTTCCCTTCCTTCCTTTATCTCAGCCAGGTATTACAGGCAGAAGGGATGAAAACAGGCATGGAAGCACACCGCAGGGCTATGCCCTTCTGTATGGGCTCTTTATACTGGCAGCTCAATGATTGCTGGCCGGGCGCCTCCTGGAGCGGGATCGATTATTACGGACGCTGGAAGGCCATGCATTACTTTGTGAAGAAGGCATACGAACCGGTACTGATCAGTACGGTGAAAGAAGAAGGAAAGATCAGGACCTATGTGGTAAATGATGGGTTGGAAGATGCCTCCCTGCAGCTGGAACTCCAACTGATGGACCTGGAAGGTAAAGTGATCTGGCAGAAAAGCAGCCCGGTTAAAATAAAAGCCAATTCCAGCGCAGTGGAACACAGCATTGACATAGCAGATCTCCTGAAGGGAGCAGACAGCTCAAGGGTAATATTGTATACTAAACTGTTAACTAACCACAAGTTCCTTACAGAGAATGTGTTTTACTTTGTTCCGGCTAAACAAATGCCCTTGCCCAAAGCAGTGATCACTACAGATGTCACTGAAAACAACGGGGTGATCAGTATAAGATTGAACACAACGGGGCAACTGGCAAGGAATGTTTGCCTGATGCTGGAAAAGGATGATACCGCGCATTTCTCAGATAATTATTTTGATCTGTTACCAACAGGCGAAAAGACGGTCCAGGTAAGAACAACATTAACGGCGGCTACAGTAAGAGAACAATTACGCATCATGCACCTGGGCAATGCGTGTAAAGAATAAACAGTGAAACAATGAAGAAAACTTTCTTAACAGGCTGCCTTCTCCTGGCAGGCCTTATTTCCCAGGCTCAGCATGAGCCGTATGTAAAAGAAACAGATCCCGCCGTTCTGGAAAAACTGGACCAGTGGCAGGACTGGAAGTTCGGATTAATGATGCACTGGGGCACTTATTCCCAATGGGGCATCGTGGAATCCTGGAGCCTTTGCCCTGAAGATGAAGGCTGGACGCAGCGTAAACCAGCCGGTATTCCCTATTACGAATACAAACAAAAGTATGAGGCCCTGCCCAATACTTTCAACCCGGTGAGCTTTGATCCTGCCAAATGGGCCGCAGCAGCTAAAAGAGCGGGGATGAAGTACATGGTGTTCACTACCAAACACCACGATGGTTTCAACATGTTTGATACTAAACAATCAGATTACAAGATCACTGCACCCAATGTTCCCTTCAGCAAAGATCCCCGCGCAGATGTAACAAAGGAAACATTTAATGCATTCCGCAAGGAAGGTATTCACATCGGTGCTTATTTCTCTAAACCGGACTGGCATGTGAATTCCTACTGGTGGTCTTACTTCCCGCCAAAAGACCGTAATCCCAGTTATGAGATCAGCAAGTACCCGGAGCTTTGGAAACAGTTCAGTGATTTCACTTACAAGCAGATCGAAGAGCTGATGACGGGTTATGGTAAAGTAGAGATCCTTTGGTTAGATGGGGGGTGGGTCCGGCCGT
Organism: Chitinophaga niabensis; assembly: GCF_900129465.1. NCBI lineage: Bacteria > Pseudomonadati > Bacteroidota > Chitinophagia > Chitinophagales > Chitinophagaceae > Chitinophaga > Chitinophaga niabensis. The sequence goes on from NZ_FSRA01000002.1 coordinate 2,068,742, forward strand.
TGAGCATGCAAACAAAAGAATCCCTCTCCTGGAGCAAAACACCTCCGCAGGACCAGGATATCAATATGCCGGCAATTGCCAGCATGGCACGTAAACACCAGCCCGGCCTTATTGTAGTAGACCGTAGTGTGCATGGGCCTTATGAGAACTATCGCACACCGGAACAATCTATTCCTGAAAAGCCGCTGGATTATCCATGGGAAACCTGCATGACCATGGGCGGCTCCTGGTCTTATGTTCCCAATGATCAATACAAACGTGTGAACGTGCTCATCCATAACCTCGTGGATATTGTGGCAAAGGGAGGTAACTACCTGCTGAATATCGGCCCCGGCCCGGATGGCAAATGGCATGATGAAGCATACAGGAAACTGGATAGCATCGGCCAGTGGATGAATGTGAATGGCGATGCTATTTACGGTACACGTTCCGTGGCTCCTTATAAAGACGGGAAAGTATGTTTCACCCAAAAGAAAGACGGAACGCTGTACGCGATCTATCTGCTGGATGAAAATGAAAGCCTGCCCGCTGTGATCCGCTTTGGTGGTGTTACTTTGAAAAAAGGTACTAAGATGGAATTGCTGGGTGGAAAAGGAAAAGTGAGCTGGAAAGAAGTGGATGGAATGATAGAGGTGAAGATGCCTTCGGTACCGCTGAAACATGCGGCGGTTATTAAGATAAAAGTATAAGAAAAGAAAATCATAGCCCTTAGGATTGCATACATGATAGAGCATTCCCATTAGGTACCGAACAAAAGAGGGTGTATCAACCTGATACACCCTCTTTTGTTATTTTTTGTGCTGTAAATCTTTTAGTTGCTGCTGCACTGCTTCCAGTTTCTTATTCTGATCAATGATGTACAAGGTAAGCTCTTCTATTTTCTGCAGCAGTTTTGCCTGATTCTCTCCCAGATCAATTCCCTGTTCACTCACTTCTTTGGCAGAGGGCATATCTGGAAGATGTTTGTTCTCTTTGATAAAGGATTCCAGCTCTTGCAGCGAGGGCAATTTATATAAGGGTTCGAAAACAAAATCCGGCCAGTTGTTCTGTGCTTTCACTTTTACCTTCGTAGCTATCATATTCCCTGCCACTGCGAGTTTGTAACCTGCGGTGTTATTGGTGCCAATGGCTACCTGGTTTGAGGCATTAATGAATATGCCGGGGTTGTCTCCATATACCAAAGCGCCATGAGAACTGGCAGCGGGGGCCACCTGTATATAAAGGCCATTGCCAAACCGGTCTACATTAGTACCCATTTTTGCGCTGTACGAATGCGTGAGGCTGGCATGATTAATGAATTCGATGAAATTACTTCCGTTGCCTCCCTGCCCTAAATGCAATTTCTCAAAATTATACACACCAGGGAAGGTTAATACATTGTTTTCATTGTTAATGAACTGTTCGCCGATCTGTAAAGCTGTTTGTGGGTTATTTGTTCCGATACCAACATTGCCGGAAGCCGGGTAATTATTCTGGGCCAACAAGGGCTGGGAACAACACAAAATGGTCGCCGCGAAAAAGAGCTGTTTCATAGTATTGGGTTTTTCTTAAAGATAAAAAGGCGCTTCAAAACAAAGCGCCTTTTCTTTTTTATTTATCTTTTCCCTGATTTCTTCACCCAATCTCCGAAGTTCAATGATACCCCGGTTTGAAAAGATACCGGCTGGAAGTAATCATTCACATCGTAACCACTATAGGTTTCATCATTCATCGGCACAGAGAACATCAGCTGTGCATGGAATTTAACGTAACGGTATCCTACGCGAACTGTAAAGGCCGGCTCAAAGAATGGCACTGCCTTATCGCCCAGGCGCAAAAAATTATCGCGGCGTTGTGTATCGTTTTCGAAAGCTTTTGTTCCCATTGTTTGATTATAGAATTTAACAATGGAAAAGCGTGGAGTGAAAGCCGCTTCCACTACTTTATGCGATAGGCCAAAGCTGGGTTGTACAAAGAACTTGTGGAACTGAGTACGCAACTGGTAATCAAGTTTGGAAGTGCCGGAGGGAGCTGAGCTGTAAGCACCTTCCAGTGTTTTGAAAGCACCATTTCCGTAACCTGCATACACGTCAAATACGGCGCGCTGTTTGGTGTCCAGGGCTTTGAAGAAGCCCACACCGCCTTCAAGAAGGCCTCCGCGTGTGTTCTTGTCTACAAACAGATCATCATTGTTATCATTGTCATCATTGTCGAACCAGAAAGCGCGTGAAACATATTGCCCGTTCACCATGATGGCAATATTGTCAGAAACAGCGTAAGCTGCCTGCCAGTTGGAAAGGGAAAGGTTGGCTTTGAATTCGTTCTTTTCTTTCAGTAATGGAGCATTCACCTGATTGGGAACATAAATATCCCTGTTACATGAAATAATAGCCAGCATAGGGATGGCCATCAGAAAGTGTTTAATTTTCATAAAGCTGTAGGTTTTATAGATGGTCAAATCATAGAGGATTCCCGTTGTATCAATTCAACCTCGAACACGAAATTTTTTGTGACCTTGATCTTCTCGTCGTAGTTAATTAGCTGCACCAGCGTTTCTACTGCTTTTTCTCCCATTTTATACCCTGATTGCTCAATAGTGGTAAGAGAGGGGCTGATGATACGGGAAGAAAGGTCGTTGGAGTAGCCCACTACTTTTACCTGTTCCGGTACTTTGATGCCTACTTTACGCGCTTCCTGGATGAAGGCTACGGCGGAGGTATCGTTGGCAGAGAACATCCCGTCGGGGATATTTCCGCTGGCAAAGATCTGCCGGGCAGCTTCACCCGCTGCATCCAGTGTAAGGTTATGTACGTGGATGAGGGATTCGTCGTAAGGGATCTTGTACCTGGCGAGCGCGGCCTTATAGCCGGCCAGCCTTTGCTGGTAAAGGTTGCAGGTCAGAACCCCGGAGAAATGAGCGATGCGTTTGCATCCTTGTTTGATCAGGTGTTCGGTGGCCAGGAAACCTCCTTTAAAATCGTCACCGGTAATGCTGTACCCTGGAAAATCCGTAGGTACGCGGTCATAGAATACCAGTGGAATATTGTTTTTGATAAATGGAGAAAAATGGTCAAAGTTGATAGTGAACATAGAAGATACTGCCAGCAAGCCATCCACCCGCAGGGAGAAGAAGGTATGCACCAGTTCTTTTTCCATGGCCACTGTTTCGTCTGACTGCCCGATCACGATGCTGAAACCATATTTATGGGCTTCGTGCTGGATGCCGCTGATGGCCGTACTCTGAAAGTACATGCTGGTACGCGGAACGATCAGGCCTATAATGTTAGAGCGTTTTTTACGAAGACTGGAGGCTATCCAATTGGGCACATATCCCATTTCCGTAGCCATTCCCTGCACTTTAGACCTGGTTTCCTCATTGATCAGCGGGTTATTCTGCAATGCTCTCGAAACAGTAGAGGCGCTCAGGTTAAGGGCCTGGGCTATGTCGTAGATGGTAATTTTATTTGTATTCTGACGATCTTTCAATTTTGGCCGTGGATTTAGGGACGATATTAAGAAATTTTATTCATAGGCGCTACTTTTGCAGGCAAATGAAACATCGCATCAAGAGAACTTACCGGATTGCCCGGTATGTGATCTACCGGGAAACGCTGGTGGATAAAAAGGATATCGCGTGGTCTTTCCTGGGGGCTTTCCTGGGTGTAGGGCTGATCGGCTTTTTGAATCAATATTACCTGCCGGTAAGGGATAACCTCTTTGTGTTGGGTTCTTTCGGAGCATCTGCGGTGCTGATCTACGGGCATACCCAAAGTCCGCTGGCCCAGCCCCGGAACCTGATAGGAGGGCATATACTGAGTGCTGTTACGGGGGTGAGTATCTGTATGCTGATACCCTGGCCGGAATATGAATGGCTGGCAGGGGCTTTGGCGGTTTCCTGCTCCATTGTGGTGATGCAGGTGACCAAAACGGTACATCCGCCGGGAGGGGCTACGGCTTTACTGGCAGTGGCGGGGAGTGCCAAGATCCGGGCTTTGGGTTTTCTGTATGTGCTGAGCCCTGTAGCATCCGGGGTGTTTATCCTGCTGTTGATCGCTTTTATTGTTAATAACATTCCGGGGCACAGGAGTTACCCGGCAAACGGGAAATGGTTCTGATCTGAGCCTATGTGAGGAGAACACTGACCCTATGTTGAGCCTATGTCAAGCATTCCTTGCCATAACCTTCCTATAACCTTTCTATAACAAAGAAGCCGCCTGGGATACCCGGGCGGCTTCTTTTTATTCCTGGTGTCTGATGGTTATTTAGGGTCCAGGGCTACGCTGATACGTTCAGCGAGGTCCTGCAGGTGATAACGGCTCAGATTGTCTGCTGCGCCGGCAGCTGCGTTACGGATCTCTGTACGCAATGGTACGAGGGTTGCACGGGCAACGCTGGTAACGTCTGTTTTAGTTGGGTTCGGGAACATAGATGCAAAGGCAGCAGGCAGGCCAGCCGGTACTTCCGGAGCTTTCAGGAGGTTCGTGAGGCTGGTGATGTATGCTTTTTGCAGGTTCCTTCTGTAGATGTCTATTGGTTTACGGGTATAGATCTCGCTGAAAATACCTTTTTTCAGGTCGTTCATGTATTCCGTAACGGTATAGGTGTTGTTTTCTACGGCTTCAGCATTCAGCATTTTCAGGAGCGTGTTGGTGCTCAGTAAACGGCTGAGGGCAGATTCCTGCATAGACTGGATAGTAGTAACAGGGCTGGCCTTAATGCGGCTGTAGATATCCTTGTTCACCAGCCATGTTGGGGTGGTGAAGAGGTTAGCCTGTAAGAACTGCACGGCTTCTTTTTGTTTGGCTTTAGGCACAAACTCATAGATGGCACCGCTTTGTTCTACCGTCTTAGGCGTTTCGTAGATCCCGCCGATGTTTTTGGCAACGTGGCCCATGTAGCGGAAATACTGGCCGTATACTTCTTTGTACAATTCATCCAGGTTACTATATCCTTCTCCTTCCTGGCGGGTCCAGGCCATGAGGTTAGGAACAATGCGCTGCAGGTTCTTAATACCATAGGCGCTGGCTTTCATGGCATCATCGCCAAGGTCTTCGTTCTGAGAACGTGGGTCGTCGGGATTGCTTTCTGTACCGAACCAGAATTTCTTGTCCTGCAGGCGGTTGATGGTCCACTGGTTCAGGGTTTTCTTTTCTGAATCAGCATCTGTACCGGGGATCAGTTTGTAACCCCATTCGATGGCCCATTTATCGTAGAAATTAATACGGGGATAGAGGTCTGCACCGGTGATACCGTCTCCAGGCTGTGCGATGTAGTTAAAACGTGCATAGTCCATGATAGAAGCGGCGTGACCGTTCTTCTTCACCCATTCTTTATCACGCAGTTTTTCAACCGGGTAAGCAGAGCTGGAGCCGAAGTTGTGGCGGAGACCTAAAGTGTGACCTACTTCGTGAGAAGATACAAAGCGGATCAGTTCGCCCATCAATTCATCATCAAACTGCATTTTACGTGCGCGGTCGTCGTTAGGAGCGGCCTGGATGAAATACCAGTTACGCAGCAGGCGCATTACGTTATGGTACCAGTTGATATGGCTTTCCAGTATTTCACCGGAACGGGGATCGTGTACGTGAGGGCCGCTGGCGTTAGGAACTTCAGAGGGTTTGTATACGATAGCGGAATAACGGGCATCTTCCAGGCTCCAGGTAGAATCTTCCTGTGGAGTGGGGGCCATTTTAGCTACGATCGCGTTTTTGAAACCAGCCTGCTCGAAAGCGCCCTGCCAGTCGTTCACCCCCTGGATCAGGTATTTACGCCATTTGGCGGGGGTAGCAGGGTCGATATAGAATACGATCTGTTTCTTTGGTTCTACCAGTTCGCCTTTGCGGAACTTCTCCATGTCTTCCTCCTTAGGCTCAAGGCGCCAGCGGGTGATCATAGAAAGTCTTTTTACGCCCTGGGGATCAGCATCAAAGTCAGTAACGCTGGTAGCGAAGTAACCAACACGGGGATCAAAATAGCGTGGTTGCATGGGAACAGCAGGTAACATTACCAGGGAGCTGTTCAGTTCCAGGGTGGCGTTGCCACCTGGAGCAGGAGGCATACCAGGGCCGGAGGGGCCGCCGCTTTTGGTGTAAGTTTTAACAGTTTTGATCTCCAGGTTCTCAGGATAGGAGCGAACATCCTGGATGTAGGATTTGTCAGACTGAGGCATACCCAGTTTCAGCGCGGATTTCAGACCGCCGTCGAAATAGAGGATATCGTTATCGCTGTTGATATAATCTGTAAAATCAAGTACAGAGCCGTTGTTGTCTTTAGAAAAAGCTTTGATATCGAAAGACGCGGCAATGGGCTGAATGTTGGAATTCATTACTGAATTGAACATTGGTTGGGTAGAATCCTTAGATCTTTCTGAGAAAGAGATATTTTTAAGGAAGATGCGGTTGTTGGGTCCTTTTTCGAAGCGGATCACATTTTCATTGATCTGGTCTCCGCCGAAGCCCATCATGCCCACGCGTGTGTCTGCGGCTGATTTGGAAATGCGGTTTACCACCAGGATGTCTCTTCCGAGGAGCCTGTCAGGTATTTCCACGAAGAACTTATCGTCCAGTTTATAGACATTGAACATGCCGGAGTCAGCTTTGGCCTTTGGCGTGATCACTTCGGAGAACTTTTTAGGTCCTGGTTTAGGAGCGCCGGGTCCCATCATAGGGGGGCGGGCTGTAGTGTCTTTTGCGGGAGTGGCTGCAGGTACGGGAGTGCTCTCTTTTTTCTTACGCTGCGCCTCTGCCGGGGCGGTTGTGAGCAAACAGGTTGCGCACATCATACCTGCCAGGACAGCGGTCATTCTGGGTTGTAAATGCATTTGAGATGTTGGTTTATTTGATTTAAACAGATTATAGATGGGGGCAAAGAAAAGGATAACCGTCTATATAAAAGAACAAAATCCATAAAAGAGAGAAAAGCAGTAAGAACGGAAAGAAAAAGGGGTAAATTGCTGTGGGAGACCGTGCTGTTAATGAAGCTGATAGCGGAAAAGTGAAGTTTTAAAATTTCTGTTGGAACATTTGAATTTTTTCTTAAATTGTGCGTCCAACTTTGAAAAATATCAATCGATTCCGTTTTTAAGCGGCAAAGGTGGGGTAGGACGGTAAGAACAACATTATCTTTTTTGTTTATTTAAAGTGTTTGCTCAAAAAATGTGTAGATTGGAAAGGCTCTACGGATAGGGCTTTTGTGTAGATAGTTAAATTTTTGAGTGGCACTTGTTTTTTTGAGTAAGGCTTATAACTTTGTGAATCACTGATTATTAGCCGCTTATTGTGATGTTTTGAAAATAATGATCTAAATCTTAATTACTAACAAACAAACAGTTTAATCTTTAACACTAAAATTCAATCAACATGGCTGAGACTAAAACAACTGTGACTGCAGCTGCTGCCAAAACTTCTCATCAAGCGACTAAGTCGTCTAACTTATTCGCTATTCTCGCTGTACCTATTTGTATCGCAATTGGGTACATCTTCTACATTTTCGTGTTAGGAAACAGCGCAAACTTTCAAGGCGGTAATCCGGACAATCACCCAGTTGAAGCAGGTATCGGCAAATGGTTTGGTACTGTACACAAAGGTGGTGTTATTGTGCCTATCCTGATCTCTACCTTGTTGATCTGTCTGACTTTCGTAATCGAGCGTTTCCTGTACCTGGCGAAAGCTAAAGGTAAATTCAGCGGTTCTGAGCTGGTACGTAAAGTACAATATCACCTGGCTAACAAGAATGTTGACGCGGCTTTGGCTGAGTGCGACAAACAAAAAGGTTCAGTTGGTAACGTTCTGAAAGCTGGTCTGAAGAAGTACAAGGAAATGATCAGCAATACAGAGCTGGATACTGATCAAAAGATCCTGACCATTAAGAATGAAATCGAGGAAACTACAGCATTGGAACTGCCAATGATGGAGAAAAACCTGGTATTCCTGTCAACTATCGCTTCTGTGGCTACCCTGTTGGGTCTGTTCGGTACGGTATTGGGGATGATCAAGGCGTTCGCGTCTATGTCCAACACAGGTGCTCCGGATTCTGCACAGCTGGCACTTGGTATCTCTGAAGCATTGATTAACACGGCTTTAGGTATCGGTACTTCCGCTGTAGCGATCATCATGTACAACTACTTTACTACCAATATCGATAGCATCACTTACGCTATTGACGAATCTGGCTTTACTTTGACACAATCATTCGCTGCTAACCACAAATAATTCGTAAATTATATTGTGGAATTAGCGCAGGATTGAATCTAATTAAGTGAACCAAAAAAAGGAGTAAAGATGCCAAAGATAAAAATGCCCAGGAAAAGCACACTCATCGACATGACTGCGATGTGTGATGTGGCCTTCCTGTTGCTGACTTTCTTCATGCTGGCGACCAAGTTCAAACCGGACGAACCGGTGGCTGTGGTTACTCCGTCTTCTATCAACACACAATTACTGCCGGATTCCGATGTGATACTTTTAACAGTTGACAAGGATGGCAGAGTGTTTTTCAGTATGGACGGCCAGCCTAAGAGAAAGCAGCTCATAGAAGACCTGAATACAAATTTCAAGTTGGGCCTGGAGGATAAAGAAATCCGGAACTTCATGGTAGGTTCAAGCGTTGGTACAGACTTCAAGAACCTGAAAAAGGTACTGGATATGACGGCTGACGAGCGGAAGAATTCAAAAGCGGAAACAGGTATTCCCATGGATTCTACCAATAATGAACTCGCTATCTGGATCGATTATGCCCGTTCAGCGCAGGTTGCCACTGTAGGTAACGCCAACAAGCTGAAATACTGTATAAAGGCAGATAATGATACGCCTTATCCGGTTATCAAGAGGATCCTGGACACCTTCAAAGAGAAGAAGATCCAGAAACTGAACCTGGTAACCAACCTTGAGGCTAAACCGGCTGGTTCTGCTGCTGCTATTTTTGAGCAACAGGAACAGAACAAGCAGTAGTAAAAAATATTCAAAACACTAAAAAATTGCTACCATGGCCGAAATGGATACCAGTAGTAAGGGTGGCGGGAAACATGACAAAGGGACGAAATCGAAGAAACTTTCGACTCGTGTTGACATGACTCCGATGGTGGATCTGGGTTTTCTCCTGATTACCTTCTTCATGTTGACTACTACGATGTCTAAGCCCAAGACCATGGATCTGATCATGCCTAAGGAAACGGAGAAGGAGGAAGAGCAGAACAAAGTGAAAGAGAGTACTGCCCTCACGATCCTCTTAGGTAAGAAAGACCAGGTTTACTACTACGAGGGATTGGCGCAAGACCCCAATGCCTCCAGTAACCCGGACTTCTTTAAAGCAACTACGTTCTCAAATACCAGCGGCATCCGCGATGTGATCATCAAAAAGCGTGATGAAGTGGCAAGGTTACGTAACTATAAAGGAGAACCAGAAGATGTGGTTGTCATTATCAAAGCAGATGATGGCTCTACATACAAGAACTTTGTAGATTTATTGGATGAAATGGCAATCAACCGTATTCAACGTTACGCAACGGTGGATATCAGCGACCAGGACAAGCAATGGATCAAGTCTACTGAAACCTCTAACGGGATCCAGTAGATTTATGGAAAAACTAATTTTTTGCATCCATCAATAAACATGTATCATGGATTCAGCTAAAATCCTTAAGGCCGATTTTCTTGACATCCTGTTTGAAGACAGGAACAAGAACTACGGTGCTTATGAGCTTCGCAAGAAGTACGACAAGCGCGTGCGGAATTCCATCTTAGGTACAGCTGCTCTGGCATTATTGATCGTTGGTTCTTACCTGGTTTATATCAACCTGAGTGCTAACGACAGCGATAAGAACCTGAAGCCTGTAGTTGAAGATATCAAGCTGGAGGACGTGAAGTTACCGGACGATCCGAAAACGCCGCCTCCGCCGCCTCCGCCACCTGCTCCACCGCCACCAGTGAAGCCTTCAGTGCAATTCACGCCGCCGGTGATCAAGAAAGATGAAGAAGTAAAAGCGGAAGAAGAATTGGTTAAACTGGACGAGATCAAGGATAAAGCCGTATCTACTAAAACAGTAGAAGGTGACCCGAACGGTATCGACCCAGGATTGATCAATGACAGTAAAGGTACCGGTGTGGTAGAAGCACCGCCTCCGCCGCCGAAGGAAGAGATCTTCACATTCGTGGAGCAACCTCCAACCTTCCCGGGTGGTGACGAAGCGCTCAACAAGTACCTGAGCAATAACATCCGTTATCCGCATCTGGCAACAGAGAACGGTATCTTCGGTACCATTTTCGTATCCTTTGTGGTTGACTCAGAAGGTCAGATCAAGGATGTGAAAACGGTAGGTGCACCCAAAGGTGGTGGTCTTGAAGAAGAAGCCATCCGCGTGGTGAAGAAAATGCCGAAGTGGAAACCAGGTAAGCAAAATGGACGCCAGGTATCTGTGCAGTTCAACTTGCCGATCCGGTTCACTTTGCAAGATCAGTAATTATTAGTCTCAAGCTAGTAGAAATATATTCCCTGCCAGTTAGCTGGCGGGGAATTTTTTTTTGTTTATGGCGGTTGTTACTTTATAGAGGCAGGCCGGAAAAGCGGACCTCTTCTTGATTTTTAGGGCTTGCGGTGGGCTGTTTTGTTGGAGGGAAGGTTTTGGTTTTATAGGTTCGGAGTACAGATGTCAATCAAGGAGTTTATTTTGGAGCTACTGATTAAGAGTCAGTAGTTATTAGATTCTTTTGTTTATTTATTTATGGCCTTTGGCTGGTAGAATAAATCCCGGCCAGACTGCAGGTAGGTATTTTTATTTAATTTCGATGCATGATTGGAAAGTTAGGAGGTCATGATGATACGATAGTTGCGATTGCAACTGCACCCGGGATCGGGGCTATTGCAGTGATCCGTTTGAGCGGGACTGCTGCGATTGCTATTACTTCAAAGCTATTTCCCTCTAAGGACCTGGCTGCGCAGCCCGGGCATACATTGCATTTTGGGGCTTTGCATTTTGAAGGGAAAGTTATTGACGAAGTAGTGGTTAGCCTGTATCATGCTCCCCGCTCCTATACGGGAGAAGAGGTAGTGGAGATTTCGTGCCATGGCTCACCTTATATACAGGCGCAGATTGTTGAGGCCTGTATAGCATCGGGGGCGCGTATGGCTAAGCCGGGGGAGTTCACACAAAGAGCATTTCTGAACGGTAAGCTGGATTTGACGCAGGCAGAATCCGTGGCAGACCTGATTGCCAGTAATACGGCCGCATCTCATCAAACAGCCATCCAACAAATGCGGGGAGGCTTTTCCCGTGAACTGCAGGCTTTGCGGGAGCAGTTGATCAGGTTCTCAGCACTGATAGAACTGGAATTGGATTTCAGCCAGGAAGATGTAGAGTTTGCGGACCGGTCTGCTCTTTACCAGTTAGTGGAGGCTGCGTTGGTGGAGGTTGCTCAGTTGGTTAAGTCTTTTAAAGCCGGCAACGTAATCAAGAACGGAGTAAATACTGCCATCATTGGAAGGCCGAATGCGGGCAAGTCTACTTTGCTGAATACATTACTGAATGAAAACCGTGCTATTGTAAGTGATATTGCCGGTACAACCCGTGATACGATTGAGGAGGTGTTGAATATAGGAGGTATCCTTTTCCGCCTGATTGATACGGCGGGGATACGGGAGAGCTCCGATCTTATTGAAAGTATAGGAGTGGCCAAGTCTTTGGAGAAGATGCGGGAAGCGGGGATTGTGATCTACCTCTTTGATGTGGCGGAGCTTTCAGCAGCTGAGGTACTTGCACAGGTGGCTTCATTTGAGGCAGAGGGGATCTCTTATTTACTTGTAGGGAATAAGGTCGATCTTCTAGCAGATGCTGAGACTAAGTTTTCCTCTATTCCTGGGATCCTGTTTATTTCTGCGAAGGATCATTCCCGTGTTGATGCTTTGAGGGAGCGGTTGGTGGCTGCGGTGATGGGAGGTTCTGTCAATACAGAGAATACGATCATTACCAATGTGCGGCATTATACGGCTTTGCAGGAAGTGTATTCTTCTTTGCAGGATGTGAAACGTGGGATGGATGAGGGGTTGCCGGGGGATTTGTTGGCGCTGGATATCAGGAGGTGTTTGTTTTACCTGGCGGATATAGCAGGGGAGGTGACGAATGAGGATCGGTTGGATTATATATTTTCGAAGTTTTGTATTGGCAAATAACCCCCATTTTTTTCTTTCTAAAGAATGATGGGCTTCCAAAGGTCAAACTTGGCAAATCGCTCCGGTTTCATAAACCGACGACCATGGCGTATAGTAACCAAGTATAACACCGGCCAGGCTATGATCAAAAAGAATCCCGCCGAAGTATCTGGAGAAATTCTATGGCCCACAGCTTGTGAAGACCGGCGGTTCTTTTAAAATGTCTTTTCAGAATTTTTCCACCGGCAACAGTCATTCATTTGGTGGGAAGTATGTAGAAATTAAACCGAATGAATTTCTGAAATATACGATACGGATCAGTTTGATGATCCTAACTTACCGGGTGAGATCATGACGTCTGTATGGCTGAAGAAAAATATGGCAGGTACGGAGATAAAGGTCCTGCAGGAAGGAATTCCTTCTGTTATACCGGAAGAGATGTGTTATTTAGGCTGGCAGGAATCGCTGGATAAGCTGATGAGGCTGGTAGAGCCTGAGATTCCGGATGCCTGAGGCTAATTACTTCAAAACGGGAAAGGATCATCTTTTCCCGTTTTGCTGTACCCCTGTCCGGAAACGGACGCCCATTGTGCTGAAACCGAACGACTGAGCATACCTATAAGGAGGTAATTTATTGATTATCAATTGAGAGGACTATGGCATTTTCTTAGCTATCTTAGTCAGGATGTATACGTCACCTTATGTTCAAAAATTACCTAGTCGTTACTTGGAGGTCGCTTTGGAAGAATAAAACTTTCTCAGCTATTAATATATCAGGCCTTGCTATTGGCCTTAGCGCATCATTAGTAATATACCTGCTGGTGAGCTATCATTTTGGCTTTAATAAGTTTGACAGAGATGGTGACCGGATTTACAGGATAGTATCTGACTTCGTTTTTACCGGCGTTGAGTATCATAATTCCGGTGTTACTTCTCCCCTTGGCAGGGCCGTTCAGAACGAACTTACAGGCTTTGATGAAGTGGCCGCCTTCCGTACATGGAATGATGGTGTAAAGGTAAGCGTGGCGGATGCGCATAAAAGCTTTAAAAAGCAAAGGAATATCATCTTTGCCAATGTTCACTATTTTAATCTCTTTCGTCATCAGTGGATTGCGGGTACTCCCGCCACTGCCTTACAGCAGCCTTACCAAACTGTATTGACTGCATCCAATGCACAGCTTTATTTCCCGGGGCTTTCGGCTAGCGAAATAATAGGCAGGGAGCTTTATTTCAATGACACCGTGCGTACCACCGTTACCGGCATTGTAAATGACTTTAAAGAGAATACCGATTTTGCCTTTAAGATATTTGTATCCTATAGCACCCTAAGCACTACGGGCCTGAAGCCGGAGGACTGGGATCAATGGAGCAGCACTAACGGCGCTTCGCAACTCTTTGTGAAACTCTCTGCAGGTGCACAGGTGCCGCAGGTGGAAAAGGAGATCAATAAGCTATATAACAAATACAATAAGCCTGAGCCGGGGAATAATAATAAAACCTCCTACAGGCTGCAACCCCTGAACGACATTCATTTTAACAGTACTTATGGTGCATTTGGCCAACCGCTTGCTAATAAGCAAACCTTATACGGTCTGCTGGCTATTGCTGCTTTTTTATTATTGCTGGGCTGCATCAACTTTATCAATCTAACTACGGCGCAGGCTGCACAGCGCGCAAAGGAAATAGGTGTACGTAAAGCTATCGGCAGTTCCCAAAAGCAACTCATCCTTCAATTCCTGGGTGAGACTTTTCAGCTTACTTTAATTGCAGCGCTGCTGTCAATACTGCTAACGCCGCTGATCTTAAAAGCCTTCGCCGGTTTTATCCCTGAGGGCCTGGGGCTTAGTTTGGCAACACAGCCTGGCGTGCTTTTATTTTTAATCTTATTGATATTGCTGGTCACTGTGCTGTCCGGCTTTTATCCTGCCCTGGTATTAGCCGGTTACAATCCTGTGCAGACCTTAAAGAACCAGACTTACGCGAACGCCGGTAAAACGCGTAATGCATGGATGCGTAAATCCCTGACCGTATCACAGTTCGTAATTGCACAGGTGTTTATTCTGGCCACCGTTGTTGTCAGCAAACAGATCCATTATTCGCTTAACAAAGACCTTGGTTTTAAGAAGGATGCAATTGTTTATTTCAGCACCAATGTTAATGAGCCGGATGCAAAGAAAAGGATTTCGCTGATGAACAAGCTGAAAGCGATACCTGAAATTGCCATGGTGAGCCTGGGCTCTGCGCCGCCTTCCTCCAATGGTAGCTGGTCCAGCACCATGAGATATAAAGATCTTGAAACAGATGTACAGGTTAAAATTGGCGATACCGGCTATCTTAAATTATATGGCTTACAATTGCTTGCAGGGGAAAATATACAGCACAGCGATACTGTAAATGGGGTGCTCATCAATGAAAGATATGCGCAGATATTGGGCTTTGCCACATCGCAACAGGCAATAGGTCAGTACATAACCTGGGATGAAGAAAGACATGTGCCCATAACAGGAGTGATCGCAAATTTTCACCAGACCTCTTTACGTGAACCTATCAAGCCATTGATAATAGCTCACTGGAGCGCTAAAGCGAACACCTTTAGCATTGCCTTGTACCCGCAGAACAAGGCAGGTACGGCATGGAAGGCAGCTTTTGGGAAGATGGAGAAAGCATGGAAAGAAATATATCCGGAAGAAGATTTCTCTTATAGTTTTTTTAACGAAGAAATAGCCAGGTTCTACAAAAATGAAAGGCAGATCTCCCGTCTGCTGATGTGGGCTGCAGCGCTGGCTATATTCATCAGCAGCCTCGGCCTGCTGGGGTTGGTCATTTATACTATCCGGCAGCGTACCAAAGAAATAGGTGTACGTAAAATACTCGGTGCTTCTGTTGTTCAGATCGTGACGCTGATCTCAAAAGAATTTATTCTGTTGGTCATTTTAGCATTTATAATTGCTATACCGCTTGCATGGCTAAGTATGCACCAATGGCTGCAGCAATTTGCTTACAGGACGGGCATGAGTTCCTGGATATTTGTGGTCAGTGGGCTGGTCATGCTTTCTATTGCATTGCTTACGCTGGGGTTACAGACTATCAGGGCGGCATTAGTGAACCCGGTGAAGAGCCTGAGGGCGGAGTGACCGGGTGACCAAACAAGGCACTACGGACCTTTTCTTATTCGTTTACGCCTGCCACAGGAAGGCTGTAGAGACAAAAGCAAGCGCTACGATCTATACTTCATCAACCCCTAACTCCACCACCTTTGACTTACCGGGGTAGAATTTGAGAAAGCAAATGGGTCGTTGTTTTTGGAAATAATGTGTACGCGGACGGTATCAAGGGATTGCAAATTCTGTATTGAGAAGTAGGCTTTTTCTTCTATTTAACAACCAAAGAAATCTAACCATGCAGAAACTTATAATTTTTGGTCTGCAACTACTTCCACTTTTGACAGTTGCTCAAACGGCAAAGCCTTTACAGAGTTCCCTTGAAGTATTTCCTGATAGCACCTGGGAAAGGATTATCAATCCGGGCGACTATGGCTGGAATAACAGAAAGTTAAAGCAACTTCGTGGTTTTATTATTGATAGCACTCACACTACGGGAATGGTGGTGATACAAAGTGGTAAAGTTTTGTTTGAATATGGGGATGTACAAGAACTTAGTTATCTGGCTTCATGTAGGAAGAGCGTTCTTTCGATGCTATATGGCCCTTTTGTTACCAATGATAAGTTAAAGTTGAATACTACCATTGAACAACTGGGACTTGACGATGTGGGTGGATTACTACCGATTGAAAAGAAAGCGACTATTAATGATTTACTCACGGCCCGCTCTGGTGTTTACCATGCAGCCAGTAACGAAGGTGACGCTTCTGCTATGGCGCCTAAAAGAGGCAGTGTTACACCAGGCAGCTTTTGGCTATACAATAACTGGGACTTTAATATAGCGGGGTATATTCTGGAGCGGCAGACAGGTAAAAGCATATACGAGCTCATTGACTCTATACTGGCTAATCCACTACAGATGCAGGACTGGAGGATCGAAGCGCAAAGAAAGACCGGTGATACCACAAAGTCAAAATACAAGGCGTATCATATATGGTTTTCAACTCGTGATATGGCACGGTTAGGCTACCTTATGTTAAGGAACGGAAAGTGGAAAGATCAACAAGTGCTTCCTGCCAGCTGGGTAAAAACCACTACTTCAATTGTTACCACAAACAAGGAGGCTGAGCAAAACAAGACCGCTTACTTTCATTTTGGTTATGGATACTTATGGTGGATCTGGGATGCACCATATAATAAAGGTGCCTATGAAGGCGCTTATTCCGCCACGGGTGCCTTTGGACAATTTATCACCGTTCTGCCAAAACTTGACCTTGTGATAGCTCATAAGACAAAGTATGAATATGAGCGACAAGTTTCTACTGAGCTTTATTTAAAAATTCTTGATAAATTATTAGCAGTCCGGGATGCTGAAAAGTAAACCACGACTAACATAGCGGCGCATCATTTATAATTCAGCAAGTAAATTACAGCTGAATATTTTCGGAAAAACGTTTATTTCTATTTCGTATTTTCCTACTGATAATTCGTTGGTCCTTAATAAATATTACTTTCGGCATCGGCAAGTGATCTCGTTCCTTTCCCCGGAAAAACTTCTTAATTCCCTATTTTATTCGTACATTTTCCTCATAATTCAACCCCTATGAATTTCAGGCTTTGCCTGTTATGCACGTTCTCGCTTTTGCTTCTGACGGCTGCTGCACCTCGGGCACAATTCTATTCCAAAGATTCCGCGACAATATTCAAACTTATTGCAACCGCGGAAGAACATTTTTCCAATTCAATCTACGATTCCGCCCTACATTATTGCGACCTTGCAATCAATTACAGCCGGCACAATAACTATAAAAAAGGATTGGCTTTCGCGCTGATAGAAAGGACAGACATCCTCATAGACAAAGGAGATCTGGAAAATGCAGCCTTGCAAGCCGGTAGCACCAGGGAGATCGGTCAGCAACTGAAAGATTCCATGATTGTTGCTATTTCCCTTATGCAAATGGCACAAGTGAATATGTACGATAAAAAATATGACGAGGCCATTCCCTATTTTGAAAAAAGCGTACAGCATTATTTCGAAAAACATCCTTCCCGGTATGCCGCGCTTGCCTTCAACGATTTCGGATTTACCTATGGCATGAAAGGGGAGCTGGACAAAAAGGCCCATTGCCTGATCCGTTCCATCGATGTATATGAATCACTTGGAGATGGGTTCGATGGTGAAAAGGCCGCCGCTTATAACAATCTCGCCACTGTTTATTATGAGCTCAAACAAAGGGATAAAACCATCGAATACGCGAAAAGATCCGTTGCCTACAGGGAAAAAGCCGGTGATATTTCCCGCCTTTCCCTTGGATGCTGTAACCTCAGCCAGTTCTACCTTGGCGTGAATAACGAGGAAGCAAGACGATACCAGCGCCTCTGCGTAAAATATGCCGAGCAATCGGGCGACGAATCCCGTATCATTCATTCTTACATCACTTCCTCCCTCATCGCAAGTGAACAAAAAGACAGCACTACGGCACTCGAATATGAAATGAAGATCATTTCCCTGCTGGAGAAGAATAGAAAGGATCCGCTGATGCTGGCCCGGCGCTATATTGCTGCGGGTATGGCTTTCATGAAAAAAGATTCAGTCCAGGCATTATCCTGGTTCAACAAATCCCTGGCACTGTCGGGTTCCCTGAACGACAAATTTAATCTTCGTGACCTTTATTATCAGCTTGCGATCTTTTACAAAGATCATCAGAACTATGAAGAAGCCTATCATTACTATGTCAGACATATCCTCTACAGGGACAGTATCATCAAAAACAATACAGCAACTGCTATCGCCGGTCTGGAAGCCAAATATGAAAGTGAAAAAAAAGACAACCTGATTTCCCGCCTCAATACCGCTCAGGAGATTAAAACCCTGCAGATAGAAAAGCAGAAAGCCCTGCTGGCAGGAAATCTCGAAGAAGCAAGGAGGAAACAGAACGAGATCATCCTGCTGTCTAAAGAAAAAGAAGTGCAAGACCTGAAGATCAGTCAGCAGGATGAAAAACTGGAAAAACAATTACTTCAGGTCAATTACAACCAGCAACAATTGGAGCTGGCGGCCAAAGAAAAACAATTGAAGGAGAAACAGCTGAAAAGCTCCCGCATGGTCCGTAACCTCCTGCTCACAAGCCTTCTTCTTTTATTGATCATTGGATTCTTCCTGTTCAACCGGTACCAGTTGAAACGAAAGATCCAGGAACAGGAAGCCCTGCTTGCCGTGCGTAATAATATCGCCAAAGACCTGCACGACGAGATCGGCTCCACGCTCACCAGCATTAGGATATTATCGGAAGTTTCCGGGAAAGACCTGCAAAAAGAAGGCAATAAAGTCTCAGGCTTCATTCAAAAGATCACTGAACAATCCGCTGCCGCCCAACAGGGCATCAGCGATATTGTGTGGGCAGTGAAACCTGAAAATGACAAGCTTGAAAATATGGTGGTCCGCATGCGTGAGTATGCTGCACAAACACTGGAAAGCAGAAATATTCAGACCTCCATCAGCATCGACGAAAAGCTGCTGGATACGAGTCTGGATATGCGGCAACGAAGAGATCTCTTCCTGATCTATAAAGAAGCGATCAATAACGTCTCCAAATATGCACAGGCAACAGAAGTGGACGTTATCATAACACAACAGGAACAAGAGCTGAACCTTACTATCCGGGACAATGGCATTGGTTTCAATGCTAACGGAACCCACAGCTCAAACGGGCTTAATAATATGCAGGCACGCGCAAATGCATTGAACGGCACATTAAGCATTCACTCCGCCGAAGGACAGGGCACGCTTATCAGTCTAAAAATACCCGTTACATGACGATAAAAGTATTGGCATATGATGATAACGAAGTTATCCGCACCAGCATTGAAATACTGATAGCTTCAGAAGATGGCCTGGAACTGGTGGCCGCGATACCCAATGCGGAAACAGTGGAAACGGATGTGAAAGAATTGCGTCCGGACGTTGTTCTGATGGATATTGATATGCCTGTTGTAGATGGTGTGACGGCGGTTAAAAAGATCCGGGAATTCAACCCGCAATTACCGGTGATCATGCTTACCATCTTCGATGATAATGAAAACATCTTTAAGGCTATTTGCGCAGGGGCATCAGGTTACCTGTTGAAGCAGAATATCACGGGCGAAATTCCCGGGGCTATCCGCAATGTTCTGGAGGGCGGAGCCCCCATGACGGGAGCCATAGCAAAAAAAGTATTGCAAATGCTACCGCAAGCCCGTTCGGAAGAACCGGAGAAAGGAAATCTTTCCGCAAAAGAATCGGCTATCCTTCAGCTGCTGGTGAAAGGTTACAGTTATAAAATGATCGCCGGAGAACAGGGTATCAGTATCGATACCGTTCGTTTCCATATAAAAAAGATATACGATAAACTCCACGTACACTCCGCTACAGAAGCCGTTTCCAAGGCTATAAGGGATAAGCTGGTATAATGCACCTACATGGATATGTAGTTGAATTCCCTTTACCGTGATCGTAGGTTTGGGAGGATAAAATTTTTTCTTATCCCCAAAAATACAGTTATGAAACAAACCTCTTCTATCTTCAAAACCAGTGGCTTGCTGTTGGCATTGATGATCATTACAGGCTCCGCCATTGCACAGATCAACATTCCGCCCGCCATGCAAAAGTCGATCGTCAGCAACAGACTTCCTGCACACATCCAGCTGACAGAAGCACAGATGAAAAAGATCATGATCAAAAAGATTGATCTTTCTGCCAGCAAGATCAATTTTACCATCATAAAATGTAAGGACCGCTTTAACGCACACGTTGTTGTTGAAGGCGTGGTAAAGAACACGGGTGGGCTTGCCTATTCCTCCAACGCCAATCAACAATCCGCATTGCTGTACGAAGATAATGGCGGCAGACTCCAGCTAGTAGCATCGCAATCCTTCCAGAACCTGGCTCCGGGTGCAGAAGTAAAAGTATCTTATACAAGGCCCTGGAACCGGTCCTCCCCTGCAGAAGGCGAATTTCCCCCCAATTATGTACTGGTGATCGGCTTCGATCCGGATATCTATATCGATGGAAACGACAGCAACGATGACAGTAATTATGGCAATAACAGGTTTACCAGATCTGCCGCCGAAGTCAACAGCAACTGGACCTGTAAATAAATCAAAAAGCCGCT
This sequence comes from Chitinophaga niabensis, assembly GCF_900129465.1. Classification (NCBI taxonomy): domain Bacteria; kingdom Pseudomonadati; phylum Bacteroidota; class Chitinophagia; order Chitinophagales; family Chitinophagaceae; genus Chitinophaga; species Chitinophaga niabensis. Next base: position 2,089,113 of record NZ_FSRA01000002.1, read on the forward strand.
CCTGTACTTCAGGGCAGCCTTTTCCAAAAACATCAATATGAAAATGATCCTCGCGCTGTCCATCATACTGATGAGCGCAATAACTTTACATGCACAGGTCTCTCTGCCCAAGAGAGTGGAACAAAGGGCAAAGGACAAATCCGGCAACAAAGTGGATGAAACTGTAGACAAAGGCATTGATTCCGCCTTTTCTAAAACAGGCCGGGCCATCGGTAACCTGTTCAAGAAAAAAGACAAAGGTAAAAAACAACAGAACGACCAGGAAAATGGTTCCGGTGCCGGAAATGAAGTAACCGGAACTGCCGAAAGAAAAAGCACCGGGAACATTTCCGGAGCTCCGAAGAACATCAACAGCACCACTGACTTTGTGCCTGGGGAAATGGTACTGTTTGAAGACGATTTTGAAAAAGATGCATTAGGAGATTTTCCTGCACAATGGAATACCAATGGAAGCGGAAAAGTGGTGACCATAGGAGGGCTGGATGGAAAATGGCTGGATGTGGTGCACAATTGTATTATTACCCCGGTTATGAATAGGCAATTACCGGAAAACAGCACCATAGAGTTTGATCTCTTCCTCAGATCGGAAACAGGGCGCAGCACACCGTTCATCCAGTTCGGGCTCACACAGGTGAAAGATATTCTGAGGGAAGACCTGTTCTACCAGGACCGCTTCTTTATCAACCTCCACCGGTATACGGAAGAAGATGGGAAAACCCTGGAATACGGATTGAAGAATGATATCATTGGCAACAAAAGTAATTTCCCGCTTACTTCTTATGTGAATAAAGTGCTGCATGTTGCGATTGCCGTTAATAAATCCCGGATCAGGCTCTACCTGGACAATAACAAGATCATCGATCTTCCACGGGCATTGACCAGTGCAATGAGAAACACTTTTTTCCTGAACAATAATGCGGTGATACCTGCCTCCGAGATCGGCATGCTTATCAGTAATGTACGCATAGCATCGGCTGAAACAGATGCCCGTAGCCTGCTGGTCAAACAATTGATGGAAGAAGGGAAAGCGGTGACAAATGATATACTGTTCGATGTAAACAGTGACAAGCTCAGGCCGGAATCTTTCAGCATCATCAATCAGTTTGGAGATGCCTTGCAAAAAGAGCCTTCGCTGAAAATAAAGATCATTGGTCATACCGATAATGATGGCAATGATGCCAGCAACCTGGCATTGTCACAGAAAAGAGCGGTTGCCGTAAAAAGCTATATCACGGAAAAATATGCTGTAGCCGGCTCCAGGATCCAAACAGACGGAAAGGGTGAATCGCAGCCCGTGGCAGATAATGCCAGTGTGGGTGGCAAAGCAAAGAACCGTCGCGTAGAATTTGTAAAACTTTAATTTCCCTGTCATGAAAAATATTCTGCTGGCGTTTGTTCTGGTCGGTTTAGTCATAACAGATGCCACAGCTCAGCCCAGGAACCGGAGCAGGGATAGCCTGGGCGTGATTCCCTGGCGGGCTGCTGTAAAAAATGCACCTGTATTGACCGGCCATTCGGAGCCGCGCATTATTGTGCCACACGAGCAACCTTTATGTTTTCCTTTCGAGTTCGATCTGAAGATAAATATTCCCGGTAAAACGGTGGAACAGGCAATGTTCATCAATAGCAATACCGGTGTGATCGGCTATTTGCCTCCGGCTGAAGGCGGACTGGTGAACATGCTGTTCCCGGAACTGGCTGATTTTTCTTTTTATATCATGAGCCTGAAGGGAAATACCTTTCACTATTCTACACGCAAAGGGAAAAATAATATCATAGAAAAATGGGTGTCTACAGGAAATACCAATACAGATCCGTACCGTATGGCCACAATCGATGTTTCCCGGCCGGCAGACCTGCAGCGTAAAGGTGTTACTGCTCCATACTGTAATGGAACCATGACGGCCATGGCATACCGTTTTGCCAGTTCCCCGGATATGACATGGTACCTGTACGGAGACCGGTTCCCTGAAAAGCTGCATCCACGGAAATTCCTTGGCAATTTTGGAGTGGGATATCTCTATACAGACGAAGGATTATATATTGTTACGGAGATCCAGGCTTCTTCTTATTCCTGCAGGGTAACGGACATCCTGATCATGAACACCTGCCTGAATACAAGTGAATTTAAGGTGATGGAAGACGAGTATGTACGAGGACAAACGATAGCATTACAAAAAGAAAAAGAGAAACTGGAGAGCCAATCAGTTAGCGGCCCCTGCGCTTCCGAGCAGGCCATTTTACTGACCTTCAGAAAGGAACAGCAAAGGAAAAAGGAAGAGGCCCTCCGGGGGGCAGGCACCGGGAATATTCACCAGAATATAAATGCACAGAAGAGCATGCTGAGTATGATGGACCCGCTGGCCCTTGTACAGGAAAACATCCTTTCTGCTAAAGTAAGCATTTGCAAAATACAACATGCCCCTCGCGCCACATCGAGGAGTACGGCAAGACTAAGTTGCCTGACCAACCGGCTCAGTACGCTAATGCGGCTTGAAGCCCAGATGAGGGCACTGGATGCACAATATGTTAATGAGCCAGGTAAGGCCTATGCAGAGAAAAGTAAGTTGTATATGCAGAATCTGCCGGGAGAATGTGACTGATATAGATTTGATATCTTTAGGCCGGGGTTTCACAACCCCGGCTTTTCTATTGTTTGAAGAAACTTAACTTGACAATTACAAGATAATTTCTTTAACTTGTACTCATACCATTTAACCATTACAACCAAAACTCTTTGCCGGGAAACTCCTTCACCAATGAAAAAGCGCTGCTATTGCGAGTTGCAGAGGGCAATGAAAATGCCTTTGCAGAATTGTTTCATAACTACTACAACCAACTTGGCGATTTCATTATCCGTATAACAGAATCCGAAGAAATTACCCAGGAGATCGTTCAGGATGTATTCCTGAAAATATGGACCAACCGCCAGGCATTGGCCAAGGTAGATAGTTTCAAAGCCTATCTATTCACAGTAGCCAGAAATCATGCATTTAACTGCCTTAAACAAACGGCCCGGCTAAGGAACCGCCAGAAGGCATACGAATATTATGAACTTCAGGCTGCCGGCACCCAACATGAAGAGGCCATGTCTACCGATGTACTGCAGCTGGTTGAAAAGGCCGTGGAACTGCTTCCTCCCAGGCAAAGAAGCGTTTTCCTGTTAAGCCGGAAAGAAGGTATATCCCATGAGCTCATTGCCAGAAAGCTCAATATCTCCCACGAAACCGTTAAAAAGCATATGGTATTGGCACTGAGGTTCTTAAGAGACCATCTCCGTACCAGCCTTCGCTTTTTAGTCCTTATTCTTTCTTTCATATTCCGCAGCTAGAAATTTTTTTTTAAATCTCATTACCTCCCTTGTACAATTACGTTGTCTTACCATCAAACTGGGGAATAACTTTCTTCACCGAATGACACATATGCATAAAGCTAGACTGGCTTATCTATTGAGTATCTATTTTGATAAAACTGCTACAGCTGCAGAGGTAGATGAGTTGATGGAGGCGGTTGAGGACAGTAAACATGATGAGGAGCTCAAAAGTCTGCTCGCCGAATTATGGGAGCAACACCATAGCCATCATCGGCCGATCAGTGAAGAAAAGGGGGCTGAGACGTTAAGAGCTATCCTGCAACAGGAGAGAGTGTTGAAACCAGTAGCCGTAAAGAAGCGGTGGTGGCCGGCAGCGGCAGCAGCTGCCATTATGTTATTCATCGCAGGTTATTATTGGATGAGCAATCAGCGGCCCACGAATGAGTATATGGCAGAACAGCCTGTACCACCCTATGTGATCAAACCCGGTGGGAATAAAGCGGTATTAACACTGGCGGACGGTTCTCATATAGAACTGGATTCCTCACGTGAGGGCGTGCTGACAACACAGGGAAGCGCGGTGGTTGTGAACTCCAGTTCATCCATATTAGCCTATGGCCCCAATAAAAACAGCACAGATGAAGCAGTATATAATACATTGTCTACACCAAGAGGAGGACAATATTGCCTGATACTTTCAGATGGCACCAAAGTATGGCTCAATGCCAATTCCAGCATCCGCTTCCCGGCCACTTTTAATGGCGATACAAGAAGCGTGAGCATTAAAGGGGAAGCTTATTTTGAGGTAGCAAAGAATAAAGCAAAACCATTTCTCGTAACAGCGAAAGAAGCAACAATCAGGGTATTGGGTACCCATTTCAATATCATGGCCTATGAAGATGAAGGCATGATGACCACTACCTTGCTCGAAGGAGCAGTAAAGGTATCTAAAGGAGACAAGTTTAAAATATTGAAGCCGGGGGTACAGGCACAGATCCTTGCTGACGAAACAATGAAAACCGCAATTGTTGATGTAGATGAGGAAATGGCCTGGAAGAACGGTTGGTTTAACTTTAACTCATGGGATATTCAACGCATTATGCGGCAGATATCCAGATGGTACGACATAGACGTAGTATATGAAGGGAAGATGCCAACAGGGCATTATTCAGGAATTGTAAGCCGTGAAAACAATATCTCTCAGGTATTGCAGATCATGAAGGCTGGTGGTGTTGACTTTAAAATAGAAGACCGCAAGATCATAGTGTCCGAAGGCCACTAGCTAACGTTAATTTCAAGGGGACGACTCCCCGATAATTATATGAACGCTGTCCCAAAACAGACGTAACGGATTTTCTATTCTTCTAATTTACCACTTTATGAACAAGAGACTATTTTTATTGACGTCTAAATCAGACTGGTTGGTAGTAACCAGATTAATGCGGGTTGTTAAACTAACCGCATTATTACTTATCGTGGCAAATTTTTGTGCAAATGCCAAGACCTTTGCCCAGATCACCATGTCCCAACGAAATGTATCGTTGGAAAAAGTATTTAAAGAGATTCACCGGAAAACCGGCTATCAGTTCTTTTACAAGGATGAGCTGATGAAAGAGGCAAAGAAGGTGGATATTGACGTGAAAGATGCCAGCATTGAAGAAGTACTGGACATCTGTTTTAAAGATCAGCCTTTCGGTTTCACTATCACACAAAAGACAATCACTGTTGTGAGGAAGAATGCAGTGAAAGTGGTGACAGGCCATCCATCACCGCCTATTGTGATCAAAGGAAAGGTGACTGACTATAACAATGCCGGGCTTGCCGGTGTATCTGTTTCCGTGATCGGTTCCACAACTGGTGTGTTCACTGATATAGATGGTAATTTTACCATCACCGTTCCCGATAACAGTGTATTGAGTTTTACATTTATTGGGTTTAAAACGGAGAACCTTCGCGTAGGTAAAGAAAATACCACTGTAACTGTGATGCTTACCCAACAAGTATCTTCATTGAACGATGTAGTTGTGGTAGGTTATGGGACACAGAAGAAAGTATCCGTGGTAGGCGCAGTTACTTCCATCGGCACCAACGAACTACGTCAAAGCCCTACTACCAACCTCTCCAATGCACTTGCAGGAAGACTACCCGGTTTGCTGGTGAACCAGTTTGTGGGTGGTGAGCCTGGTGTGGACCAGAGTGATGTGTTTATTCGTGGTATGGCTACTTACAATACAGGTAACAACTCTCAAAAACCCATTGTGATCGTAGATGGCATTGAGCGCGACTTCCAGTATCTGAATCCGGAGGAAGTGGAAACCTTTTCCTTATTAAAGGACGCATCTGCCACAGCGGTTTTTGGTGTTAGAGGTGCCAATGGTGTAATCCTGGTTACCACGCGCAGAGGTAAATTGATGGATAAGCCCAATGTTACTTTCAAAGCTGCTACTGGTATTTCCGCACCTATAAAATTCCCTGAGTACCTGGGCTCTGCAGATTATGCCATGTTGTATAACGAGGCGCAGGACAATGATAAAAGTACCCGCACCAGGTTTACTGCAGAGGCCATCGAGAATTACAAAAAAGCAAAAGGCGATAACTCAGATGGACTGGGTTATAACATCGATCTGTTCGATTATGCCTTTAAACCCAGTATGCAGCAGGATTACAGTCTAAACATCCAGGGTGGCAGTAAAACCGTGAAGTACTTTGTAATGGCGGGTTATATGAACCAGGATGGTAACTATAAGCATACCAAACTGAGTCCTTATAATACCAACGCAGTTTTTAAACGTTATAACTTTCGCTCTAATATCGACATCAATATCACGGAGAATTTCTATGCGCGTTTGAACCTCGGCGGGCGTATCCAGAACAGGATCGCGCCAGGCACTACAGCAGCGCGTGTGGTGAATATCGCCAACACACAACCTTCTATCTACCCGATCATATTGGAGAATAACGATAATCCTGCAAACAAGTCCATCATCTACAAACATCCGGAAGGCTTGCTGTTCGGTACGCAATTGTATCGTTATAATATCCTTGGTGAGATTGCTTACTCCGGTTTTATCAACGAATACAAAACGTTCATGGACGGAAGTTTTGCGCTGGGCCATAAACTGGATTTCATTACAAAAGGTTTGACTGCCGAAGTACAATATTCTTATGATGTACAGAGTGGTAATACTGTGAACAGAACAATCCCGCACGAGTCTGAAGGTTATCGTGAGTATGGCGGATATGCCACTTTCTATCCGCAGGCCGGCGTAGATATATTCATGAATCCCAACGGCAGCCATTACGATGGTGCATATATTACACCGAAACGTTCAGACAATGCCACTATGAACAATGGTTACGATGGTAACACTCCGGGTGCACAACGCAAGACCCATCTGCAGGTGACATTGAACTATGCCCGGTCTTTTGGCAAGCATAGTGTGACAGGGATGTTACTGGGGCTTCAGCAACGCCGGACTATTATGAATGACGTTCCTTTCGGTAACCAGGGCCTGGCTTTCAGAGCTACTTATAATTACAACGACCGCTACCTGTTTGAGTTCAATGCCGGGTATAACGGATCGGAGAACTTTCCCAAAGGTGCCCGTTATGGGTTTTTCCCTGCCGTTGCCGCAGGATGGGTGATCAGCAATGAGCGTTTTATGGAGAATTCAGTCATCAATTACCTGAAGCTGAGAGGTTCTTACGGATTGGTAGGTAGTGATCTGTTGCCTGGCATCCGTTTCGGCTACCTTCAATTCTTTGAGGTAAATGGTGATACCTACAATTTTGGTGTTGGTCAGAACAATGGCGCACCAGCAAACGTGTATGAAGCACCGCTGGCCAACCTCGCACTGACATGGGAGAAAGCCAGAAAGACCAATATTGGTATTGAAGCAAGAACATTGAGCAATCGCCTGAGCCTTACACTGGATATCTTCAAGGAGCATCGTTACGACATCCTTACCACCATTCCTAATGACTATGGGACCAGGAACGTATCTGCCGTTGTTGGTCAGAACGCGCCGCAGTTGAACCTGGGTATAGTAGACAATAAGGGTTTTGATCTGGAAGTTGGCTGGTCAGATAATATTGGCAAGAGCTTCAGCTATTACATTCGCCCGAATGTATCTTTTGCCAGGAACAAGATCATCTACATCAATGAAATAGAACGTATTGCTGCCAATGGCAAGAATGTGGACTATGCCCGCCGTACAGGAAAGCGTATCGGTGAGCAGTTTGTATTTGAGTTCAGTCATTTTGTAAAGGACCAGGCGGAAGCGGACCAGTTGAATACATCCAACTACCAGAAATGGGGAGCACTGATACCTGGTGATGTGGTGTATAAAGACCAGAATGGCGACGGACAGATCACCGATCAGGAAGATCGCATCGCGATGGGTAATCCCCGGAATCCTGAGATACAGTTTGGTCTTCCTCTTGGCGTGTCTTACAAAAGTTTTGATGTCAGCATTTTGTTCCAGGGAGCCACTAATACCAGCGTTCAGCTGATCAATGCCGCAGCCTGGGATTTCCCTACTTACGGACAGGACATCATCGGACGTGTGAAGAATTTCCACCTTGCCCGCTGGACTCCGGCAACAGCAGCCACTGCTACTTATCCTGCATTGCATTACGGCACACATCTGAATAATAAAAACCCGAATAGTTCATTGTTCCTCGCAGACGCTTCTTACATGCGTTTGAAAAGCCTGGAAATTGGCTATTCCCTCTCCCCCAAGTTCCTGAAGAGGTTAGGTCTTACAAAAACAAGGTTCTATGCCCAAGGCCTGAACCTGGCTACCTGGGATAAACTGTCCACTTTTGATGTAGACCCCGAAACCAATACCGGGGGCGACTGGTACCCTATTCAGAAAGTATATAATCTGGGTGTTTACGTAACCTTCTAAAGCAGCAATCATGAAACAAAGAAAATATACCCTCTTAATAGTAATCGGCACAATGATAGGTGCCACCTCCTGCGAGAAATTCCTCGACAGGCAGCCTGACAATAAACTCAACGAACAGCAGGTATTCACTAACTGGGACCGCGTAAACGGCGAAGCGAACAAATTGTATCGCGACATGCGGGACCGTGACAAAGGGATTGTTACCCTGCAGGATTTCTCCATGTCCGGCATAACGGATGAATGTAAGGGTACCAAGGTAGAAACCGGTACACCTGATCTGTTTAACTTCGGAAGTTTTGGGCCATCCATCGGGATGCCTTCCAAAGCCAATGGTATTTACTGGCCGGATTATTATAACTCTATCCGTAAAGCCAATGTGTTCCTTGAAGGTGTGAAAAAATATAATTCTCCGGACAACCCGCTTCGTGAGGGAGATCTGAAGAACCGTGTAGCCGAAGCGCATTTTTTGCGTGCATATTTTCACTGGTTGGCAGCCCGCTTCTATGGCGACATTGTTTATATAGATTATGTACCCAGTCCCTCTGCTAATGAGCAATTCACTCGCAAGCCATGGCCTGAATTTGTGACGAAGATTGTTGCTGATCTGGACTTTGCCATTGCCGAGCTACCTGCCCGGCACGATGATGGTGAATTCGGACGAGCCGACAAGGGGGCCGCGATGGCCTTAAAAGCGATCGTTCTATATATGAACGCAAGCCCTATGTACAATGGAGGCAAGCTGCCCGGCAGCGATACCCGTGCCGGCCACGCACAATATGCGGCTTATGACAAGAGTAAGTGGAAGCTGGCCGCAGATGCCGCAAAGGCTGTACTGGACCTGAAAAATGGTTCCACACCACGTTACAGCCTGTATATGGGGAAAGGCACTGACTGGCAGCCGGAAAGCAATAACAAGGTGTATGCGAGAATAAAGCAGATCTATATCGATCAGCCGGCTATCCTCAATGAGTGGGTATTCTACATTTCCAATAATAAGGCAGAATCATGGCAAGGGGACCATATTCCACCTTCTTATGGCGGTGGTTCCCGTTTACAGCCAATACAGGAGCAGGTGGATGAATATGAGTTTGTAGGAAATGATGGTTATGGCTATGCTACCTACGATCCACAGGCTGCAGCCAAGGGCTGGGACGTGAACAATCCATATGCAAAACGCGATCCCCGCTTTTATTCTGATATTATGTATCATGGCAGTACTTACCAGAATAAGATTATCAATACTGCCAGCGGTGCTGATAAGATAGGAGCCAGTAATGCAACCTTTACAGGTTACTACCTGCGTAAGTTCTATCATGAAGATTGGAAACGTAGTGGCAGCTGGCCTTTGCACTTTCCTGTTATCCGCCTGCCGGAAATTATGCTGATCTATGCAGAGGCAATGAACCGGTTCAGTGGTCCGGGCAGCGATGTGTATGACATGTTGAACACGCTGCGCGCACGCTCATTCATGGCGCCGGTGCCTCCCGGATTGGATGAGGAAGCATTGCACAAATATATTCAGCGTGAGCGCCGTGTGGAACTTTTCTATGAAAACAAACGTTACTTCTATGCCCGCTGGAACCTTGAGCCGGATTCTCAGGTAGAGCTGGCACGGGAAAATAACTATAAAGGTGCTCCTAATCCGGCAGCAGTATGGCCTTATCCAAAAACGCAACGTTACGCGCATGGTATGCGTCCTGTTGAAGACCCTGCCGGTGCTATTGATATTGGCGGTGTCAAATACAGGATGGAGCGTTTTAAATTGGAGGACAGAATTTTTACTTCAAAGAATTACTACTGGCCGTTGATGCAAAGTGAACTGGCGAATGCGCCAAGCTTGCTGCAGAGCCCGAACTGGTAATGAGGATTTTTTATATTCAAAAAGCCCCGATCGTACGATCGGGGCTTTTTGTTAAGCACCCCGCTTTAGTGTAAGCACGGTGATCTCAGGCCATATACCCACTCTCCCCTTTAACCCGTGAAAACCAAAGCCTCTGTTCACATACAGGTACTTCCCGTCTTGTTGATATAATCCTGCCCACTGTTTGTAAACGTACTTTACAGGGCTCCATTTAAACCCGAAGAGCTCAATACCAAACTGCATCCCATGTGTATGCCCGGCCAGTGTAAGATGAACATGCTGATCATGGTCTACTGTCACTTCATCCCAATGTGAAGGATCATGCGACATCAATATTTTGAAAGCGTTATCCGGTACATCAGTGGTTGCTCTTTTCAGATCACCGTATTTTTGAAAGCCGCCTTTACCCCAGTTCTCCACACCAATAAGTGCTATGCTCTGCCCCTGTTTGCTGATCGTCACCGATTCGTTCAGTAATAGCTTGAAACCAATCTCTGCATGGATTTCTTTCAGGTGGTTAAGATTGGCATCCTTGGCTGTTGCATTTTCCCATCTCATATAGTCTCCATAATCATGATTTCCTAAAACCGAGTATTTGCCATAAGGCGCTTTAAGCTTTGAAAACAAGGGTATCCAGGGCGTCATTTCCGAGGCCATGTTATTTACCAGATCACCAGTGAATAACAGCAGGTCGCTGTTTTGCGCATCTGCCATGTCAAGGCCTTTTTGTACGCCTTTCACATCACTAAGGCTACCGGAATGCACATCGGAGATCTGGGTGATCGTGAAGCCGTCAAATGCTTCGGGAAGGTCTGGGAAATACAGAGTTTCCCTTTTTAATTTATAGAAGTGTCTGCCGCGTGTTAAACCAAACAGAATGATCAGGAAAAATATCCCGGCAAGTACAGCCGCTGCTTCACTCACATAAACACTTCTTGAAGGGAACCCTTCAAACACGCGCACTATATCTTCCGCCAGCAAAACCAACGAAGAAAATACCTTGGGAATGAACATCAGCAACATGGCTGACATCAATAATTGAATAAAGCGTTGTGCATTAATGCCCGTTCTGCGGGCAAATATGATGAACAGGATACCTGCCATCAAAGTAATGTCAATCAACCAATAACCTAAGTGGATCACCGGGTTCCCTGTAAGGGTCGTGATCGCCTGATAGAAATAAATATCACTCACCACAAAGACCAGTAACATCAGTAAAAGCCGTCTTGCCATATAACGAATATGTTTATATAGAAGACGAACAACGGGCGGAAATATTTTATGATCGCAGGATTTACCCAGGGGCTCTTTCTACAGTTGTTTACTGTCTTTCCCATAACGGACCACCCTGGATATGCAGGAGATAAATATTGTTTTATTTTAATGTTTTAATTAGCAGATGTTTCGGTAGGTTTGCAAATAATGCATAAAAATACCATGAAACCGGTATTGTTTAATTGATTGGTTTTGTGGATTTTCAAGTGATTTACAGACTAAACCCACAACCCATATGCAACGTAGAAAATTCCTTCAGTCTTCACTTGCAGCAACAGCAGGTATGATAACCCCCGGTCCTGCAATAGCAGGTGATAAACAGCCCCCACAAAAAGAAGTATACGAATGGCGTGAATATGAAATGCGCTTTGGTTCCGACCAGATGCAATTGGAGAATTATTTTAAGACCGCATTTATTCCTGCATTGAATAAATATGGTGTAAAAGCAGTTGGTGTCTTCAAAGAATGGAGGCAATCGGAACCGGCTAAATTTTATTTACTGGTTCCTTATTCTTCCCTTGACAATTATCTTTCGGTAAATATGAAAGTAAAGGCGGACACTGATTATATTAAAAATAGTGCCGCATATAACAGCGTACCAGCGGATAAGCCCATATATAGCCGCTTTGCCTCCTCTTTGATGATTGCTTTTGACGGTTGGCCTGCAATGGTTATCCCATCAGGTAAATCCCGGATCTTTGAATTAAGAACGTATGAGGGATATAGCGAAGATGCCGTAAGAAGAAAAATTAAGATGTTTAATGACGGAGAGTTCCCCATTTTTAAAAGGGCGAAGTTAAATCCGGTATTCTGTGGTGATGTGATTGCCGGCGACAGACAACCGCGTCTCACCTATATGATCACATGCGATAGTATGGAGGAACGTGAGAAAGGATGGGCGGCTTTTGTAGCTGATCCTGAATGGAAGAAGTTAGTAGGAGATCCTCAGTATGCAAATACGATTTCCACTATCAGGAATACCTTTTTGGTGCCAACATCCTATTCGCAGGTGTAAATATAAAAAGAGAGGCTTCCTGCAGAGAAGGCTTCTCTTTTTATTGTTTTACGAATCTCACGATGTTTTTCAGTAGGATGGCTATGAAATAGCATTAAACGCAGTTGAACAATAAATAGCTGCAGCACTATTCCCGTTCAAACCTCCTCAGCCCACCATCTTCATCAAAATCTATAGACCATTTTTCCCTGCTGCCAATGATAGTTCCGGGATACCAGCGTACCCTGTTATCCCAGATGGAGATATAAACGCTTGTTAAAGGCTTAGCGCCTTCAACTTCCGCGGCCTTTTCATTATAGGTTTTCGCAACCTTGGCCGCAGTGGTAAAATGGATCTTTTCAAGTGAAACCAGTCTGCTGGCAATACGGTCCTTTATGGATACCTGTTCAGGTTTGGGGGCAGACCATGCTCCATTTTGATAGACATAGTTATCAATGTATTCAGGGTTCTCCGGATGCTGTAGCATAGTGCGGATACTTCCATCACCATAAAAATGAATGGAGGAGTAGATGAAGATTTCTTTACCCGCATATTGAGGAAGGTTTCTTAGTGCCTTTTCTGCTTTTAGCAGACCATCTGTAAGCAAACGGGAAGAACGGGTTTTGATCGTAACTGATAAAGTAGAATCTATGCGCTTCTGAATAGATGAAGGAATGACTGCATCTGTTTCTATAGTAACAGAGAAACTGGAATCTTTTCTTTTTTCTATATGCTGTGTGATCGCTTCCGTTTCTATAGTGATAGAGAAGCTACTATCCATGGAAAAATGCTGCACAGATGGAGGCGGATCAACAGGCTTTTTAGTGGGCTCAGCAACAGGATGGAACGTTTCCTCAACAGTCCTCACCACCTGCTTGCAGGACAATAATAAACAACAGGCAAAAAGAAGTGGTTTCATCATGCATAGATTATTTCGTCCAGATCACTGGCAAAGGCGATCTGCTGAGGGTTTTCTTTAAGGTAGAAGATCTCCACGGCCTCCTGCCGCGTAACATCCAGGTGTAGGAGATCCACCAGTTTTTTGATACTGGCCTTGTGCTTTTTGTAATGTTCATCCATGAATTCAAGCTCAAAACGCACCATCGGTTGCTCATTGATGTAAGTTCCTGTTTGGCTGGCGCTCAGAAGTTTTGCACTTGTACGGATCCCTTTGAACTTAATGATCATTGATTCATCCGTATTGGCAGTGAAAACAGAAATGAACTTATCGAACAACCGGTAACCCAACATCACAATAGGGCAAACAAACAATGGATGATAGAAGCTGATAAAGCGCCATCCCATCCCGTTACTTTCCAATTTATAGGAAAATACATAATAGCCAATGATGAGAGCTGTCAGCGCCAACCAGCCAAGCATGGTCCACGTCATTATCATTTTCCTGATGCCGGCTTCGGAAGTGGCAAACATGAAATAGGGATAGGATGTCATGTCCTTATCGATCAGGATGTCTATTTTCTTTCCAGCCTCAAATCGTTGCTCATCGGGCTTTCCGTCATTTACAGCTGTCTTTTGAATGATCTCGGTGTTCACCAGGTTTTTAAAAGACAACGTGAGATCATAAACGTCCTGGGACACACTTTCTGAAGACAAGATGGTGGCAGTCCGGGGTATGCCATTCTGCTTCAACCGTTCAAAATTTCGCTTTGCAATAAAGTTGGACAGGATCCATTTGTAGAAATATCCCCACAGCAGGATCCCCCATAATATTATAGACACCAATAGCACGCCGAGCGCCACCCAGGGATTTGAGTAATCAATATCAGCGGATTCACTTTTGATGTTATAATACAGGATCATCGGGAAGGGAACCGCAAAGAAGAGCATGTAAAGGCTCCAGAATATACCCCAGGCGCGTGTCATATTACCGGTTGAATTTTGGCGTTTCCACTAATTTGATGTCGTGATCTTTGGCATATTGTGTTCCGATGTTATACAGCTTATCGTACTTGACCAGGAAGGTTTCGTACGATTTTTTATCCAGTTCTTCCATGGCTTGGGCTACCTCTTCCTGCGGAGCTTTCCGATCTATCATTTTGGCAATGGGTAAATGATCATTGCGATAGCTATCCAGCGTGAACTGGAAGAGGTCTTTGGAAGCATCCAGCATGGCTTTGGTATCTTTAGTAGGGAGTAACTTGTTCACGTTTTTCAAATTATTCTCTACCCGCAGGATCGCATAGTTTACCTGTTCTTCATAATTATACTGGCTGCTCCCTCTTTTGCTATAACCAAGCGCCGTAATAAAATAGTCACTGCCGAAATGGGAAACCGAATTGGCGTTCAAAGCCGCCGCGTCAAAATATTTTTCCGGCGATGCAGGGAGTTTGCAAGCAGTCAGCAGAAGCAGTAGGATCAAAATTTTTCTCATAAGTCATTATTTTACGAATTCCAGAATAGGGTTTAGTATTTGTTCGATGTACTCCTTCTCCCTTGCCTGATGTTTCTTACTGGTGCCGAACGCATCGCTGATCGCGTAGTTCTTTACGAACTGGTTCTTCTTCCTGCCTATTATATAAGTTATATCGCCGTATTCTGAGTTGGTGAGAATGGTCATTTCGTCGAAAGCCATTAATCTCTTTTTGAAAAGGTTCACCTTATATATAGAACGGGTCCTTTTGTCGAACAGGAAGCGGACGTTTACATGGAAGAGGTAATCATAAATGATGTAGAATAACAGGATCAGCCCTGCGGCAATAACTATCCTTATGATATCGGTATCCAGCAGGTTATGGAAAAAGATCAATGAACTAAACACCAGCACGAACAGGACCACGAATAACCTGATCTTAGGCATATAGGCAAAGTATGGCCGGATGCTTAGTTCGTAAGGTGTTATTTTTAACTGGTACTTGTTCATCTCAGGCTAATTCAATTCCCATAATATCGCTCATCTCGTTTACCGCATTCTGGGCAGGGCGGGCACTGAAAAGCCCCACAACCACCGGCACTCTTTTCTCCCTTCCATTCTGATCAAAGATGAGGAAGGCAGTGCTGTCCATGGTGATGGCTTTAAAGAGGTAGCTGCTGGTGAGTACGTAGAACTGCACAAACTCATCAAAGCGATAGGTGACCTCGGGGCTCAAAGCATTGTTTTTGTGTACAATGGTTTTGGCCGCGGTGTCGATTGTGAGTTTTTTGGTGGACCGTAGCAGGTTGATCAGGGCAAATACGACAAAGAATCCGGCTCCGAAGGCTCTGATCTTTTTCTCTGGCGGAAGGAGAAGATATAAACCTGCGGCTATCGCCAGGCATATGAGTGAACGGAGCAAAGCAGTAGAGGATTTGCTCTTCAGGTGGAATTTACTTCCTTCTTGTATGAAATAATTGTACTGGGTCATAGTGCCACAAATTTCCATCAAGCCCTGGCCTGTTTCCAAATTCCCCTATCCTACAGTACATCTACTTCCTGCAGATGAGGCGTCTACAATATGTCTACAGTTTGACTATAAGCATTGATTATCAATAAAATGTATCAACGCCCATATCTGATTCTTAGCGATTTATTGTAATTTGGCGGCATGAAATACTGCCTATATATAATAGTTATGCTGATGCCATTCGGCAGTATCGCACAGACGGGGGAATTGAACCAGCAGGCAGAGGTATTCCGGATCAATAAGGATTATAAGGAAGCAGAAGCCAGGGCAAGGCAAAGTGCTGCCCTTGCATTGCAACATGATAACTATACGGATGCTGCCAAGGCTTATACCCTCCTGACGGATATCAGGATCAATGCGCAGCAGCTTACGAACCTGAAACAGGTAAGTGATTCTGCCCTGGCACTCGCACAACAGGCAAAAAATCCTGTGGCCATGGCTTATGGATATTATTCCCAGGTACTGTTATACAAAATGCTGGACAACGGGGAGGATGTGGTGAGGTTTTGCAATAAGGGGCTGAAAGAGCTGGAGCAGGTAGACGATCCTTACATTGCCGCCAAGATCTATTACAGGCTTTATGTGGTTTATTCCGACTGGAACAATGAAGCCCGGGTGAACACCTATGCCCGGAAAGCCACAGAAAATGCCCTGCGTACGAAAGATTATAATCTCATGAGCAATTGCTATATGGCATTGTCCGTGGCACATGAGTATAATTATAATAGCACCAAAAACAGGCCGCAGCTGGACAGTACTCTCTTTTACCTGAATAAGGTGGAATCACTTTATCAGCAATACCCGGGGCAGGTGGCTAAGTTTACCTATGCCATCGCCTGTATTAACCTTGCCAATTGTTACCTCCGGTATTTTCCGGAAGCAGCAGCGAAAGGTATTCATTATGCCAGTACTGCCCGGGCTATATTAAATGGCTTACCGAATACTGAAGAGGTGGTGGCCAGCAGTTTAGGGATCTTAAGTGAATATGCCAGCCAGGCAGGAAATAAAGCGCAGACGGAAAGTTATCTCCTGGAGGCTTATCGTGTAATTAAAGCCCAGCAACCTCCTTATTAT
The DNA here is from genome assembly GCF_900129465.1 of Chitinophaga niabensis. Taxonomy (NCBI): domain Bacteria; kingdom Pseudomonadati; phylum Bacteroidota; class Chitinophagia; order Chitinophagales; family Chitinophagaceae; genus Chitinophaga; species Chitinophaga niabensis. The sequence continues at coordinate 2,105,941 of NZ_FSRA01000002.1, forward strand.
TATACACTCATTAACGTGGTACAAGCCCTTTCTGGTTTTTACGAACAGCAGGGAGATCATAAAAAAGCACTGGAATTTCAGAAGGAAGTAACGGAATATAATAACAAGAACTTCAACCAGAAACAGGCGCTGAATGCACAGAAACTGGAAATTCAGTATGAAACGGAAAAGAAGAATAACGAAGTGCAGATCCTGAAAGAGCAGGAGCGGAACCGCAGGCTGCAGAGTTATTTATATGGAGCTGTTGCACTGGTTGCAGTATTGGGGTTGATAATTATGTATCGTGCCAACCGTTTCAGAATGCGTTATGCATTGCAGCGGGAAAGACAGCTGCAACTGAAAGTAAAGCTGGAAAAAGAAGAACAGGCCAGGTTAAAGGCAGAACAACAACTCCTGGAAACGCAGCAGCAGCAATTGAAGAAAGAGGTTATGGCGAATGTGTTGCAGCTGGAACATAAGAATCAGACCTTACTTAATATAAAGGATAAACTTGCAGAAGGAGATAAGGTGAACATGCAAAAGATCCTCAAAGAAGAAATGATACTCGACAGCAATTTTGAACATGCAAAATTGCAGATCCAACAAGTACACCCCGACTTTTTTTACCTGCTCAATGAAAAGGCACAACGAAAACTCACTATGCTTGACCTCAAGCTTTGTGCCTACCTGTACCTCAAAATGGATACCCGCCAGATTGCCCAACTGATGAATATTGAAGCTAAAAGCGTAAGGATGAGCCGCTACCGTATCAAGCAGAAGCTAGGCCTGGATAAGGACGAAGACCTGAATAGCTTCCTCCAGGCACTGGGAGCTTAAGTATAAGGTACTGTACAACCCCATTTAATTTCAGGAACAAAAGTTTTGAAATATGAAAAACCTGCTTATCTTTATATTGTCAGACCAGACCAGAACAGACCAGTGGGCATATCAACCAGGTAAATTCCAGAAGACTATTATTCACTTTCCAAAACACCGTTATGAAAAAGGTAACCTAGATACCTTAACCATTTACTATTAAACGCTTCCACGGCTTATACTTTCCACAAACCAAACAAATGCTGTTATGAAAAGAACAAAGCATAATGGGCATCCTATTGCCTTTGCCTCCCAGGCGGAACATCCGCTTAAGGCGTTTATCCTCCTATTCCTTTTACTGTGCAGTTCTATTTTATCTTTTGCACAGAACAATGCCCGCGTGATCAGCGGAAAGATCAAGAATGATAATGGTGAGTTCATTCCAGGCGCCACCATTATGGAAAAGAACAGTAAAACTGGCGCCATCTCTGATAACAGTGGTAGTTACTCCATCAGGGTTTCCGGCAGCAATACCATACTGGTGATCTCTGCAACAGGCTTTACTACTACTGAAATTCCGGTAGGCGAAAGGAGTAGCATAGACGTTACACTTCAGAATGAAAATAAAGAATTGAATGAAATAGTGGTGATAGGTTATGGTGCCAGGAAAAGAACAAATCTCACAGGTGCTGTTTCTGCTGTTACCGGTAAGGAACTGCAAAAATCCCCCGCTGTAAATATCACTAATTCCCTTGCAGGCCAGGTGCCTGGTCTGATAGCGAATACCAGGAGCGGTGAGCCTGGGAATGATAATGCGGAGATCTTTGTTCGTGGTAAAGCTACATTGGGAAGCACCGGCGCACTGGTTGTTATAGATGGTGTTCCTGACAGGTCTGGTGGTTTTGCCAGGCTCAACCCTGCGGATATTGAATCGATCTCTGTTATTAAAGATGCTACCGCAGCCATTTACGGTGCCCGTTCTGCAAATGGTGTTATCCTGGTTACCACCAGGAGAGGGCGGTCTGGTACACCTGTATTGTCTTTCAGCACTAACTGGGGTTTCACACAACCCACACGGGTACCTGAGATGTTGAATTCTTACGAGTATGCCGTGGCAACAAATGAATATGATGTATTGCGCGGGCAGCAGAAAACCTGGCCGGATGCGGATATTCAATTGTTCAAAGATGGCTCCGATCCACTCGGCCATCCTAACAGCAACTGGTGGGATGCTATTATGAAAACATGGGCAATGCAGCAGAATCATGTTGTTTCGCTCAGTGGTGGCACGGAGAAAGTAAAGTATTATCTCTCCGGTCAGTATCAGCATCAGGATGGCATTTACAAGCAAAGCGCAGCTTATTATAAACAGGCACAGGCAAGAGCTAATATAGATGTAGCAGTAACAAACAATTTCAAAGTAGGGATAGATGTGTTGTACCGTAATGAGTTCCGCAATGCTGCGAAACCGGGGTATGATGCAGGTGGAATATTCAGGGAGTTATGGCTGGCTTATCCTTACCTGGTGCCCAAATATCCTAATGGTTATGTAGGGCCAGGCATAGGTGGCGGACCTGATAACAGCATGATCTATATTACGAACGGAGATGCCGGTTACCAGCGTTTTACGAACGATTACCTGCAAACAAAAGCATCTTTCAACTGGGACCTTTCCAAAATTACAGATGGCCTTTCACTGGATGGTTATTATGCCTACGATCTTACACTGAACAGAACAAAACAATTTGTACAAACACCTCCAGCCGCTTACAGGTATAATCCTTCCACGAAGGACTATACAAGGATCGTATCCTCCATTACCCCCAACCTCAATGAACTAAGAGGTTCTGTAAGGCAGAAGCTCCTGAACCTGCGGCTGAATTACAGCAGGAAGTTTAATGATCATGCACTGGATGCTTTTGTTGCCTTTGAAAGGTTCCAGGGCGAGGCCGATAACATTACGGCTTACAGATCTAACTTCCTCAGCAATTCCCTGGATGAGTTGTTTGCAGGCAGCCTTATCGGGCAGCAGAACAATTCTTCCGCTGCGGAATCAGGCCGTATCAACTACATCAGCCGTATATCTTACAATTTCAGGAATAAGTATCTCCTGGATTATAATATGCGCTACGATGGATCGCAGAATTTCCCCGAAGGTAAACGTTATGGTTTCTTTCCGGGTGTGTCTGCTGCATGGCGTATTTCGCAGGAACCTTTCTTCCGCTCATCTTTCGTAAGTGACCTTAAGGTAAGGGCGTCATGGGGTAAAACCGGTAACGATGCAGTGAGTGCTTTCAACTATATTCAAACGTACCTGTTTGGTACCGGCTTCGGTTATTCACTGGGCCCCAACGCATCACAGGTGAGTTCACTGAACCTTGGCCCTACACCCAACAGGAACATTACCTGGGAAGTGGCCAACACTACAGATCTGGCAGTAGAATCCCAATTCCTGAATGGAAAGATTGGCCTGAGCCTTGACTACTTCCGGTCTATGCGCACGGGGATCCTGATCGCACGCAGCGAATCTGTTCCCGGTTATACGGGTGTTACCCTGCCATTGGAAAACCTGGGACGCGTGCTGAACAGGGGTATTGAGGTAGAAGCTTCCTATAATAACAGAACAGGGAAAGACTTCTCTTATTCCGTAAGAGGGAACATGACGTTCGCACGGAACAAAGTGATCTATATGGACGAAGCGAAAAATATTCCTTCCTACCAGCAAAAAACCAACCTCCCGATCGATGCCTGGTTCCTTTATCAATCAGATGGTATTTACCAGAACCAACGGGAGATAGATAACAGTCCGCATCCTGCAGGTACTGCTCCCGGCGATATCCGTTATAAAGATCTCAATAATGATAAACAGATCAATGGACTGGATATGGTGAGAACACCATTGGTAAGAACACCTGAGATCATCTACGGTGCTGCATTCAATTGCACCTGGAAAAATATTGATGTGTCTGTTTTCTTCCAGGGGCAGGCAAGGGCCAAATCTTATCTCGCACCCGCAGGGTTAAACCTGGCCAGGGAATTTTTCACTGACCGCTGGCAGAAAGAAGGAGATAATACCTATCCCCGCAATTTCAGCGGACCTACGGGCAGAACTTTTGGTGTAAACACCATGGCTTCCGACTTCTGGTTGCGCAATGCTGCCTTTGTGAGATTGAAGAATGTGGAGATCGGTTACAACCTGCCATCTTCCTGGCTGGGCAAAGCAAAGATCCAGGGTGCCAGGATCTACGTGAGCGGAAATAACCTGTTCTCTATCGATAAATTCGGGCCATCTTATGATCCTGAAATACCTAACGATAATGGCTATTATTACCCGCAGCAGCGGATCGTAAACATCGGTGCAAACCTCAGTTTCTAACGGTAACAAATGAAAAGCATGAAAACATTATATATTATTTGTGTGCTGGCTGTAGCTATGCTACTCAGCGCATGTAACGACACGCTGGACCTTAAGCCGAAGAATGCCTATTCTGAAGAAGATGTATGGGGCGATCCCAAACTGACGGAAGTTTTCGTGAATGGCATTTACGACAGGGCCGTGCTGGCATATAAAGACGCAGGTTATGGATGGGCAGCACAAACAGATGAGCTCTACGGAAACTTTAACTGGACAAATGAGAATGTATATGTGCGGGGAGAAGCCACTCCGGATAATCAAACCAGTGGTTCGCTGAACAACTGGAATAGCTTATATACTGCGATCCGGTATTGCAACACCTTCTTTTTAAACATTAATAAAGTTGATTCCACAGGGAATGAAAGCCTTATCCGCCGTATGAAAGGAGAAGTATATTTTCTCCGCGCAATGGCCTACTTTGAATTGCTGAAACGTTTTGGCGGTGTGCTGCTGATCACCAAGGTCTACGATGTTACAGATAAGACCTTTACTGAAAAAAGGGCCACCTGGCAGGAAACAAAAGATTTTATCCTGGCAGATATAGCACAGGCAGTGCAGCTGTTACCTGCATCCCAAAGCAATGATATGAATAAAGGCAGGGCCACTGCCGGGGCTGCGCTCGCGCTTAAATCCCGTTTGCTGTTGTACGCGGCAAGCCCTTATTTCAACAAAACCAACGACCAGCAATTATGGCGCGATGCAAGGGATGCGGCCAAAGCGGTGATTGATTACAATGGCAAAATGTATAGCTTGTATGGCAACGCAGGCAATGGTACCTATAATAAGATCTTCCTCGACTTCTTCAATCCTGAAGTGATCTTTGGAAGGGTATACAGCGGCCTGGTGAAGGCAGACCGGTATAACACGGTGAGCAGGGACCTTAGTCCTAATGGATACGATGGTTACAGTGCATACAATGTGATCCAGCAAATGGTAGATGAATTTGAAATGGCAGATGGTACCACCTTTAGCTGGAATAATCCCGCCCATGCGCAGAACCCTTATGCTAACAGGGAACCACGTTTCTATGCGGATATACTCGCCAATAACCAACAATTTAAAGGACGGCTTACACAGTTCTATGAAGGTGGGGATGATTCCCCCCAAAGCCCTTATTCCCCCTGGAATGCATCTAAAACAAGGTATTGCATGCGTAAAATGGTGGACGAGGCTGTAGACTGGAAAAAGCAGGATTTTGCAGCCTCTCAATGGGTTGTGTTCCGTTTGTCAGAAATGTATCTTAACTATGCGGAAGCTTGTGCTGCATTGGGGCAATACGGAGAAGCCCGCACTTATCTGAATGATCTGAGGCAGCTGAAAGCAGGATTGCCTGCAGTGACGGCTCCTGATGCGGGGCTGATGGACAGGATAAAACATGAAAGAAGGATTGAACTTTGCTTTGAAGGGCATCGTTACTTTGATATCAGAAGATGGGGCGTTGCTGAACTGGGATCGGAAGATGCCAAGGGTGTGGTGATCACGAAACAGCCAAACGGTACCTTCACCTACCAGCAGATCACTGTGGAAGAAAGAACATGGGTGCCCGGCTTTTATTTCTATCCGATACCAAGAACGGAAATACAGAAGAATCCGAATATCACACAGAATCCGAATTATAATTAATACAATAAGCAGGGGCCATCTGCCCCTGCTTATAAGAAATACTTTTCCATGTTTATCAGGTCCTTATTATTGTTACTGATTTGTTTAAAGGGAAATGCACAACAGATTGTATTTCATTCTTCCAATGCTAAGCTGGAAGCAGCTTTCAACTGGGCACAGCAAATGGCTTTATCTTACAAGGGGCACAAGGATGATCCTGTTGGCCCCTGGTATGAATCTGCCTTGCCGCCAAGGTCTGCCTTCTGCATGCGGGATGTGGCACATCAATGTATTGGAGGGGAAATACTGGGGCTGGCCGCAGAGAACAGGAATATGCTAACGCTGTTTGCTAAAAATATCTCGAAGGAAAAAGACTGGTGTTCCTATTGGGAAATGAACAAACATGGCCTGCCTGCCCCTGAAGATTACCGGAACGACAAGGAGTTCTGGTATAACCTGAATGCGAATTTTGATATCATGAATGCGAACTGGCGCATGTACCTGTGGACGGGGAATAAGCTTTATATCAATGATCCTGTTTTCCGCAACTTTCACGATAGATCTGTGGATGAATATATCAATACCTGGATCTTACAGGCAGATTCGCTGCTGGTAAGACCGGCTTACCCGAATGCACCCATCCCCTTCAATGAGAAGGATGCCTTTCATCGTTGCCGGGGGCTGCCTTCTTATTCAGAAGGTGTACCCCATCTGAAAATGGGAGTTGACCTGATCGCAGCTTTATACAGAGGGTTGGAAACATATGCAGCGATACTGGAAACCGGGGGCCAGCGTGCTAAAGCTGCAGGATACAGGCTTAAGGCTGAACAGTATCGCCGCCACATAGAGAACACCTGGTGGGATGCGCAGGCACAGCAATATCAGACCCATGTTACGAATGACGGTGCCTTTGGAAAAGGAGAGGGCGAAACTTTCCTGCTTTGGTTTGATGCATTGAAAGACAGTACCCGCGCCAGGAGAACAATAGAGCACCTGGTATCTAATAACTGGAATGTGGAGAATCTGTCTTATTTTCCGGTAGTACTTAGCAGGTATGGCTATTACGATCAGGCATTGCGCTATATACTCCATCTGGCAGATCCCGGTACAAAGAGAAGGGAATATCCGGAGGTTTCTTTTGGCGTGGTGGAAGGGATCATCCAGGGTTTGATGGGAGTGGATGCCGATGCACGGTATAACAGGATAAGTACCCTTTTCAACGGGCAGCAGGCAGATACGCTCTCTGCTGAAAACATTCCGGTACTCTCCGGGCGCATTACTGTAAGTGAATATAGGAATAGCGCCAGCCTGCAATACCATGGGAATACTGCTATTGTATGGCGGGCGAAATTTACCGGAAGGCACGCTTTCATTAAAACAGGGAACAGGAAGATAAAGGCATTGCAGGAATTGGATAAACGGGGTAATTTTATCTCTTATGCAGATGTGAAGCTGCAGCCGGGAAAGGCGATGACAGTAACGGTCGATTAAAATATCATGGATGCGAAATGTATTTGAAAAAATAAGGGAACTGGAAGAAGTAGCAGCTTACTCTAAGCGGGACCGCCTGGTGCAGGGGATCATTAATGCCATCAACGAAAAGGTGCTGCAGATGGACGATCCGCTCCCTTCTGTGAACACACTGATCAGGGAGTTGAAGTTTTCGCGGGAAACTATTGTGAAAGGGTACCAGGAACTTGTAAGCAGAGGGATCATTGAATCAAAGTACCGGCTTGGCTATTTTGTAGCACATGGAAATACTGAACAGGTGATGAAAGTAGCGCTGCTGATGTACAACCTTGATACCTTTGAAGAGCAGTTCTACAGGAATTTCAGGCATCAGCTGGGTAAGGGCGTGGAGCTGAATATTTTCTTTCACCACGGTAATATAGAGATCTTCGAAACAATACTGCTGCAGATCAGGGGTAAATACGGGATGTATGTGGTAGCTCCTATTCCGCATCCCAGGTCAAAGGAGTTGCTGGATACTATTCCCCGCAGCAAGTTCCTGATGTTTGACAGGTACGAGCCATTGGACGGGGAATTCAATTACATCACCCAGGAGTTCAAACAATCGTCCTACAACGCATTTAAACAACTGGCAAAAGAGATCAAACAATTTGATGAAATGATCTTCCTGCATTCCCCGGAATCGCTGGACCCAAAGGAGATCGTTTCCGCCTTCAAAAAGTTCCTGAAGGACTTTAAAATGAAAGGCAGCATTGTAAATGAGTTCAGCCCGGGTATGGTGGAAAAAGGAAAAGTATATTTTACGCTGGACAACTTTGCCATGTGGGAAATACTGCGGGAGTGCGAAAAAAAGAAATTGAAACCAGGTAAAGACGTAGGCCTGTTATCACATAACGATGAACCTGCAAAAGAGTTTGTAGGGATCACTACTTATTCCACAGACTTTGCACTGATGGGCAAAATGGCCGGCCAGGCTGTTATTAACAGGGAAAAGATCCGGCAGATCATACCCACTGCACTGGCCAAGAGAAAAACACTTTAAAAAGATATAGATGAGATACTTACTTGTGTGGCTATTATTAGCTTCATCCCCTTTGTGTGCCCAATTGAAATGGCAAATGCAGCCGGATGGAGGAATTATATGGAGGATCAAAACGAATGAAATACATGCTGATCATATAGAAATGAGTGGAAAGAAGATCTCTGCCATTATCTATTATGGGAAGGACAGTGCAGGTGGGTTGCTGCTGAAACAGAAACTTATTTTCCCTATGCTGCGCACTATACCCAATGATACAAGAGGAAGCCTGATCCGGACCTTTGAGCAGCATATTATGGATTCCGTAAAAGTTAATGGGGCTTATGTGCAGGAAGTACCGCAATCCTTTTATATAAAAGGATACCTGCAATCTGAAAGTACCACAAATGCCGGCCTGTTCATCAAAAGACAAATATTTCCTTCAACGGAAAAGGCTGCATACATAGAAAGATATACTTTGTCCAATACGGGGAAAAAAACACTCTCCGTAAGCATTCCTATGCAGGATAAAAACATTGTAACAGATGCAGTAAAGGGTGTTGATGGTGCTTATACTATAAATTACCGGGTGTACAACGGAGGTGATCTTATATTACAACCGGGAGAAAAATGGACGTTTGCTGTTGTTATATCTGCCGCCGGTTTTATTTCAGCAGATTATGAATTTGAAAAGCGGAAAGCGCTGATAACCCAGCTGGGAGAATCCCTGGTACTGGAAACGCCGAATGATACCATCAACAGGATGTTCAGCTTTGCCAAGATCCGTGCTGCAGAAAGTATTTTTGATACAAAAGAAGGGCTGATGCATGCTCCCGGTGGTGGTGAATATTATGCCGCTATCTGGGCCAACGACCAGGCGGAATATGTGAACCCTTTTTTTCCTTTCCTGGGAAATGTGGAAGGTAATGAATCTGCCAGGAATAGTTTCCGGCTTTTTGCCCGGTATATGAATGATGATTACAAACCTATTCCCAGTTCCATTATTGCAGAAGGTACTGATTTCTGGAATGGTGCCGGAGACAGGGGAGATCAGGCCATGATTGCCTATGGTGCTTCTCTCTTTGCGCTATATTCTGCTGATACGGTTAATGCAAAACGCCTCTGGCCATTGATCTCCTGGTGTAATGAATACCTGCGCCGTCATAAAACTAAAGATGGAGTGATCACCTCGGATTCTGATGAACTGGAAGGGCGGTTTAAAGCAGGCAGGATCAACCTGTCCACTAACGTGCTGGCCTATGGAGCATTTGTATATGCATCCAGGCTGGCTGCTTCCCTTGGATTGCGGCAGGACGCAAACAGGCTGCAGCAGGAAGCCTTACAGTTACGAAAGGATATTGAAACCTATTTTGGCGCTACGGTGGAAGGGTATAAAACGTATCGTTATTATGAAGGTAATGATGTGTTACGCTCCTGGATCTGCATACCACTGGTGATGGACATTTTTGACCGTAAAGAAGGAACCATCCATGCATTACTTTCTCCAAGGCTTTGGACGAAGAACGGGATCCTCACGGAAGCCGGTTCTGCCACCTTCTGGGACAGGTCTACCTTGTATGCCTTCCGTGGCATGCTGCGGGCAGGGGTAGTAGATACTACGCTTCCCTATCTCAGGTATTATTCTTCACAGCGCCTGCTGGGTAGCCATGTACCTTATGCCATAGAAGCCTGGCCTGAAGGAGATCAACGGCATCTCTCTGCTGAAAGCGGGCTTTATTGCAGGGTTATAACGGAAGGGTTGTTTGGTTTTGATCCCCTGGGCTTTTCTCAGTTTACCATCTGCCCGCGTTTACCAAAAGAATGGAGCAGTATGAAGCTGCGGAATATCAGGGCTTTCAACAGGAACTTTGATATTGAAGTGAGCAGGCATAAGATCAATGTTGTATCAGCAGGTAAAATGATAAAAAGCATCAATTGGGATGGCCACAGCCCGGTTAATTTGACTTTTTGAATTAACTTTCCTGTTGTATGAATGCAACAATATTCCTGACCTTCCTACTGATAACGGTTTCCATCGGCGTTATTTCCTGGTATAAAACGAGGCGGGAAAAGGCTAATACCATTACCGGCTTTTTCCTGGCTAACCGCAGCCTGGGATTTATCACAGTGGGGAGCAGCCTGTTGTTTGCTAATATTAATACCGTACTTTTTGTTGGAGAGAACGAACTGGTGTACACCAATAACATGAGTGTAATAGCCTGGGGCATGACATCCGTTATAGCCATGCTGGTTGTTTCGGAATTTATTATGCCCATTTACCTTCGTACAGGCATTGCCACCACGCCGGACTATCTTGAAAAAAGATATGACAGCAGCACAAAAAAAATAGTCTCCCTCATATTCCTTGTTAACTATATCGTTAATTTATTGCCTTCTGTATTATACGGTGGCGCCGTGGCATTTAACGGCCTGTTCCATTTTTCAGATCATTATGGCATTGATTACTGGACCAGCATCTGGGTGCTGGTATGGATAATGGGGAGTATCGGCGGATTGTATTGTATCCTGGGTGGTTTAAAGGCTATCGCTATTTCCGATGTACTGTTAGGTGCCGCTATGTTCACCGGCGGCATATTATTGCCCTGGTTTGGATTGCGTTACCTGGGGAATGGTAATATCTCAGAAGGTTTGGCAGTGATCTTATCTTCCAAAACAGAACACATGAAAGTGATCGGCGCTGCCGGAGATGCCGTTCCCTTCTCTACAATATTCACGGGTATGCTGCTGGTGAACCTTTACTACTGGGGTACTGAGCAATATACAGTGCAGCAGGTGCTGGGTTCGCGCAACCTGGCGGTTTGCCAGAAAGGTATTGCGCTGGCTGCTTTTGGGAAGGTGCTTTCTCCATTGCTCATTAATATTCCGGGGCTAATAGCCGTGCATATGTATAGCAGTATGCAGAATACAGCAGAAGTATTTCCAAGGATGGTGAGTGATGTATCACCGGCGCTCTTTGTGGGTTATATGGCAGCCATTTTGTTCGGTGCCACATTTACTACATTCAATGCAGGGCTTAATAGTGCCAGCACCCTTTTCATCCTTAATGTATACAAGGCCGGGCAGAAAAACGAAAAGCAATTACTGCGTATTGCAAAACGTTTTGAGATCATTATCTGTTTGCTGGCCATGTGCATTGCGCCATTTATCATCTTTGCGAAAGGGGGTTTTTATAACTACCTGCAAACGGTAGGAGGGTTGTTCAGCGTGCCTATTTTTACCATTATACTGGTGGGTTTCCTCACCCGGAAAGTGCCGCCCATCGCTGCTAAAACAGGCCTCGCCTTTTTTATTGTTACGTATGGTGCTACACAGGTGATCTTTGATACCGGCATACATTTCTTGCATATCCTGGCCATGTTGTTCATTATTACCTGCATACTGATGCTGATCATAGGAAGGATGTATCCTATGAAAGTGCCTTATGTGCGCGAAATGAGCAATGTGGTGAATGTGGAACCCTGGAAAGGGCGGCATATTTATTCCGCACTATTGGTGATGGCAGTGATAGCCGTGTATGTATTGTTTACGATCTTAAGTTAGCACCTGGGTGTTCCCATGGTTTCCTGTAAGGGCGCAGCAATAATCCTGTAGCTTCCCGGTCTCCCACAATAATGCGTTTTTCCGGATCGTATACCAAGGGTCTTCCTGTTTTCATGGAAAGGTTGGCGAGGATACAGCTGGCAGTGGAAATATGTCCTTCTTCAATATCTGCTACGGGGCGGCCTCCTGTTTCAATCGCTTTAATGAAATCCAGCATGTGCAAACGGGTAGCAGGTGCTGCGTTCAATTCAATAGCGGGCTCGGTCACATCTTCAGGATATTTCTCTTTCTCATATACCACATCTTTATGAATGGGTTCGCCTTTGCCCTGCGGAATAAAATCGTAGGACATGGTGCTGGCTTTCAGGGTGCCCTTTTCACCGTATAGCGTAAATGCCCATGGATACTTCGGATCGGCAGGTGTGCCCCAGGTCCTGTGCTGCCATACACAATTCAGGTTATCATATTCAAAGATGGCGGTTTGGGTATCCGCGATATTGGATTTACCTTCTTTCTGTACATAAATACCGCCGGTGGAACTGATGCGTTTAGGCCAACCCAGTTGCAGCATCCAGCGTACGGTATCCAGCATGTGCACACACATATCCCCCATAATACCATTGCCGTATTCTGTAAAAGTACGCCACCAGCGTTGATGGGGAATACCATCGTAAGGGCGCATGGGCGCTGGGCCTGTCCACATTTCATAATCAAGGAAATCAGGTACAGCCTGTACGGGCGGATTACCATTATTGCGCATGTGGTAATAACAGCACATTTCCACATGTGATATTTTACCGAGCAGGCCTGCGTCTACAATATTCTTTTTTGCATCGATAAGGTGCGGTGTGCTTTTACGTTGCGTACCTACCTGTACTACCCGGTTGTATTTCCGGGCAGCAGCTAACATCGCTTCGCCTTCCAGCACATCTACGCTGATGGGCTTTTGCACGTATACATGCGCGCCGGCTTTCACGGCTTCGATCATATTGAGTGCATGCCAATGGTCCGGCGTACCGATCAGTACAATGTCCAGTTTATTTTCCGCCAGCATTTTCCGGTAATCTGTATAGAGCTTGGGTTTGGCGCCTGATTTTTGTCTTTTGCTCACCATTTCTGCAGCACCTGCCAGCATATTCTTGTCAACATCACAAAGCGCAACAACATTAACGGGCGATACCTGGATCAGTCTGAAGAGATCACTTTTGCCATACCAGCCTGCACCGATCAGCCCTACCTGGTATACTTTGGTGGGATCCATAAAATCAATTGCTTTAGCGCCGAATGTGGAAAGCAGCAGGGATGCCGTGGCTCCTTTGAGGAAATGACGTCTGTTGATGTGGAAGGGTTGCATAGTGGAATATTTGATAAATGCTCTTTAAGATACAATATTATTAGTTTTGTGGTATGCTTACATTGAATAAAGTACATCATATTGCCATTATCTGTTCCGATTACGAGCGTTCCAAACGTTTCTATACGGAGGTTTTAGGATTTGCGGTAGTACAGGAAACTTTCCGTGCTGCACGCCAGTCCTGGAAACTGGACCTTTCCCTGGGTGGTACTTACATCATAGAGCTGTTTTCTTTCCCCGATCCCCCGGAACGGCTTTCCCGGCCTGAGGCACAGGGTTTGCGGCATCTTGCTTTTGAGGTGAACGATGTGGAAGTGGCAGTAAAGGCCTTACTGGATAAGCAGGTAGTTACGGAACCCATCAGGGTGGATGAATTGACCGGGAAACGGTTCACTTTCTTTGCCGATCCGGATGGTTTACCGCTGGAACTCTATGAGCGTTAAAAAAAAGCGATTATATTTATTCTCATAACATCCACGTCTACGTTATGAGAATTATTCCTTTCCTGTTTATCGTCCTGTTTTTTTCTTGTAAGAATGACACTTATGAGCATTGGAGCACCTATAACGGTACCAAGGCCGGCTTAAAGTATTCTTCCCTCAAACAGATTGATACTTCCAACGTACAGCAGCTAACAGTAGCATGGGAATACCATACCGGCGATGTGGATACGGCGAATCACTCCCAGATCCAGTGTAACCCCATTATGGTGAACAATGTATTGTACGTGATCTCTCCGCAACTGAAACTGGCAGCACTGGATGCCGCTACGGGGCAACAGAAATGGGTATTTGATCCCTGGGCTGCGGGGAAGAAAGAAAAGAACCTCAATAACCTGCGGGGCCTTACTTACTGGGAAGATGAAAAGGACAAACGGCTCTTTTATACTGCAGGCCCACATCTTTATGCCGTGGATGCACTGAGCGGAAGGTCAGCCCTCACTTTTGGGGATAGTGGAAGGATAGACCTGCACAACGATTTGGGAGAAGCTGCGAAAGATATGTATGTGATCACTACTTCTCCCGGTATGATCTATAAGGATCAGATCATTATTGGTTCCCGGGTGTCTGAACGCAGTGATGCAGCGCCGGGGCATATCCGCAGTTATGATGTACATACCGGTAAACTGCGCTGGATCTTTCATACCATCCCTCAGCCGGGCGAAGAAGGATATGATAAATGGGATAATCCGGAAGTTTATAAACACCTTGGCGGCGCTAATTCCTGGTCGGGTTTCAGCCTGGATGAAGAAAGGGGCATCCTCTTTGCCCCTACGGGTTCTGTATCCTTTGATTTTTACGGTGGTATGCGGCAAGGCGCAAATCTGTTTGCCAATAGCCTGTTAGCCTTAGATGCTAATACGGGAAAACGCATCTGGCACTTCCAGCATATCCATCATGATGTATGGGACCGCGATCTGCCTGCGCCACCGGTATTGGTTACGGTAACGCATAATGGTAAAAAGGTGGATGCGGCAGCACAGATCACCAAGTCCGGTTACGTATTGCTTTTCGACAGAGTGAATGGTACGCCACTTTTCCCCATAGAAGAACGGGCAGTGCCAACACAGAGTGAATTAACGGGAGAGAAGTTATGGCCTACGCAGCCTTATCCTGTACTGCCTGCACCCTTCACCCGTCAATTGATGAAGGAGTCTGATCTCAACTTCCTCTTACCCGATTCATCTTTTAAAGATGTAAAGGAACGCTGGACACATTATAAGAAAGATCACATGTTTGAACCGCCTTCCAAACAGGGAACAGTCGTTTTCCCCGGACTGGATGGTGGAGCGGAATGGGGCGGTCCGGCAGTTGATCCTGAAACCGGGATCCTGTATGTGAATGCAAATGAAATGCCCTGGGTAGTAGAGATTGTAGACCTGCGCGAAAAACCGGCTGCAAAGGAAACGAACCTGCAGGCGGGAAAAAGACTTTACCGTAATCATTGCATGAGCTGCCATGGCCCTGACAGGGAAGGGGGTGGGAATTATCCTGCGTTGCTGAATGTTTCATCCAAATATACCACGGAGCAATTCATACAATTAGTCAATACAGGCCGTCGTATGATGCCGGGGTTTAAACGTTTGCAGGAAGAGGAGAAGCAAGCTATCGCTGCTTTTATCCTTGATCTTAAACCTAAGCAAACCCTGGCTTACAAAGGGCCACAGCAGCCTGTAGATAGTTTCAGGAACCTCCCTTATGCTATGACAGGGTATAATAAATTCCTCAGTAAAGAAGGGCATCCCGCTATCAGTCCACCGTGGGGAACATTGAGCGCCATTGATCTTAATACCGGTAAATACCTTTGGAGAGATACTTTAGGAGAAGATCCTGCATTTAAGGGCAGGGGGATCAAAACGGGAACAGAGAATTACGGGGCGCCTGTGGTAACGGCAGGAGGTTTGTTGTTCATTGCAGCTACCAAGGATGGAAAGATGCGTGCATTCAATAAAAGAACGGGGCAGTTATTATGGGAAACAACTTTGCCGGCAGCCGGGTTTGCTACGCCGGCCATTTATATGGTGAATGGTAAACAGTATGTGGTGATAGCCTGTGGGGGAGGGAAATTGAATACGGCATCCGGGGATAGTTATGTAGCGTTTGCTTTAAAATAATCGTAAATTACAATACCAGCCACCCTGCGAAAAGCCTGCGCGTATTCCATTTAATTAACAAAAACACCCCAACATGAAAAAGCAAATGTTTGTTTGGCTTTCGGCATTGGCTATTGTGTTCAGTGCATGTGAACGCATCCCCGGAAACCAACTCCCCAAAGACATTGATATCACTATTACTGACATCGCCGGTAAACCTGTTGAAACGATATATGCAGGTATGCTCATCAAACTTGTTTCGCCGGAATTTAAAAACTTACCGATACGGCAGGAAGGAAAGTTTTTCATCGATAAGCAGGAAGCGGAGATCAAAGAGGCAAAGGGCGACTATGTACTCCTTTCTTTACCCATGTTAAATTATATTGAGCTCACAGGGGTTGACATATCATTACTGATCAGGAATACCCGTTGGCAGCTCTGCAGTGCCTGTGTATTGTACAGGCCTACTGTCAGAGGGGTTGTGCTGGCAGGCACCAAGGAAGGAACATTTAACCTTCCGGCAGAAATGACCCTGGATGCAGCGGGGAATATTTATGTGATAGATCAACGCACTGGTCACGACCTGATCAAAAAAGTAACACCTGCCGGCGTTACCACTGATTTTGCGGGCATGGCAAATGAATTCGGCAGACTGGTAGGGATTGCGATTGATAATACCCGTGGGTTGATGTATGTATCTGACGCCACCAGCCAGCAGGTAAAGGCTATCAATCTTGCCAGTCCAACTACGATCAGTGTATTGGCGGGAAGTGGCACTGCGGGTAATACAGATGGAACTGGTACGGCTGCATCCTTCCGTTTTGGAAGTAACCTGGTCAGCGATTTCGGAACATCTGAAATAGGCCAGGGAATGACCATCGACGCAGGTGGGAATTTATACGTAGGTGAGTTGTATACTGCAACGATCACTTTTGCATCACAGATCCGGAAGATCACTCCGGCTGGTGTGGTAACTGTTGTACCGGGCAGCCGCATAGAACCCATGAGCCAGGCAGAGGTTGCCATACCTTCAGGTGTAAGTATCGATGCCGGGAATAATATTCATTATGTAAGTGGCAGCTCCGGTTTTTTCCAGGGCATCACAAAGATCACGCCGGGAGGTATTGCTTCCAGGCTGGCAGGTAAAACTTCTTTTGAAGGCCTGAATGATGGCACCGGCAATGTGGCGCAGTTCTCATATCCTAAAGCGATCGCCTCCCTGAACACTTACTTTTACGTGGCGGATGGAACAAATGGAGCGCTTCGCCGGGTGAGTAATACCGGAGCAGTGATTACCCTGGCAGGCGTGGGGCATTTTGAAACGGCTGCTTATTGTGCCTGTCCTTTTGCAGGGCCAAGGGATAGCAGTTATGTGATGCCGCCCATTTTAGTAGTGCCCGGGGATGCTTATGAAACATTGGCCAAAGCCATCCGGATGAACCAGGCGGGGGGTGTAGCCGTCAGGAATGCAGGGCTCATTTATGTGGCGGATTATGGGTACAGATGTATCTGGAAGATCACGATCGGATGAATATCAGGGCTTTGTAAAAAACGACTTCCTATAGAATGATACTTTTAACGGGTAATTAAGTACGTTTTGACAGGTATCTGTCAGAACGTAAAAGGGTAGTTTTATTCCATTGTAAACCCAATCAAGATCTATATGAAGAACACGTTACTCGTATTATTGTTATTTGTATTGTCGTCTTTTAAAGAAGGTCCCGTTATGGTTTCCCGAACGGTGTGGGAATTAACACAGATCCCGAATATTGCCACAGAAACAGGCCGGATAAAAACCTCCCTCCAGATGGCGGATTTTGAACCGGTAGGTTTGAGAGCTACAGCCAATACTCCCCTGGTATTGAATGTAGAGCAGGTAAGCGGTTCGGGCATGCCTAAGTTAATTGTTGGTACGTACGACCGGCAAACGGTCACCACCTACGACCTGGTGGCCGGGGTGAATACCATCACCAATGCCAATGGGGGAGATCTGTATCTGCAGTATTCTTCCGCAACCCCTTCCGGCAATAATAAGGTAAGGGTCACTTTTCAAAGCGGGTATCAACAGATGCCGCTGTACATAAAAGGCACTACCACACACCAGGACTGGCTGGATATGCTGGCTGCGGACACCGCATCTCCCAACGTTACCCTGATAGCGGACAGGGTATTTATTGTGGTATCGCAGGTAAAGGCGGAACAGTACCAGCATGAAAACCAGGATACCCTGCTTTCGCTTATGGATCGCGTGATGCAGGCTGAAGGGGACATTAGCGGGCTGGATAATAGTGCGCCTGTACATGCTCCTTTTTCCCGCAATAAATTAATGATGCTGGAAAAGGCCAGCGGAAATCCTGATGCCACATCTTTAGGCCGTGTAAGGATACCGACAGTGAACATCAACTGGATTCTATCTCCTTCCTATATCCTGCAGGATGGTGGCTGGGGTGTTTTCCATGAGTTGGGGCATCACCACCAGCATTCCGCCTGGACCTGGAGCACCTGTATAGAAGTATGCGTGAACATTTATTCCCTTGCGGCGAAACGGGCTATCCATCCCGGGCAGCAGGGCATGAGCACGAGCGACTGGAACAGTATCATGAATTATCTGGCACAACCACAAGCTTCAAAGAACTTTAACGCCAGCAGCGTTTCGCTTTTTATGCGCCTGGGTATGTTCCATCAATTATGGCTCGCATATGGGGATGCGTTCTATCATACGTTACATAAACGTGTTCGGGAAGAAGCACCTTCATCCGGTACTGATGAAGTAGAAATGCGTACGTTCATGTTGTATGCCTGCCAGATCAGCGGAAAGAACCTGGGGCAGTTCTTCAGGAACTGGGGACTGAATGTGAATCAATCCGTGTATGATGAGATCAATGCATTGGGATATCCGGCGCCGGTAACAGACCCTTCCACTTTGCGGGAAGACCTTACGGCTACGATCACTTCCCCAGCTGCCAATGCCGTTTTCCCTGCAGGTTCGAATATCAATATTTCCGCTACCGCTTTTGGGCCTGAAGGCATCCGAAAAGTGGAATTCTTCCAGGGGGCGGTGAAACTGGGAGAGGATAGCACAGCTCCTTACAGTTATGCATGGAACAGTGTTAACCCGGGTAGTTATGTTTTAACTGCAAAGGCTACCAGCTTGAGTGGGGCTGCTGCTACTTCAGCTGCGGTGAATGTAACCATGGATGCTGTATCGATTACTTCTCCCGTAGAGAATACCTCTTTCCCATCCGGCACAGCTATCGTTATCAATGCTAATGCCGCTGCTACAGGTAGTGCTGTTACGAAGATGGAGTTCTATGCAGATAGTATTAAGATAGGAGCGTCTTCCACAGCGCCCTACAGTTTCTCCTGGCAAAATGCAACACAGGGTAGTTATACACTGACGGCGAAAGCGATCTATCAAAACGGTGATACCGCTACATCATCCCCTGTTAGTATTGTTGCCGGCGGATTGTTCCCGGTAGCGGATGCTTATGTGCGCGATGGAGGAACAGCCGCCACCAATTATGGTACTGCAACCGGATTAGTGGTAAAGAAAGATGGCAACAGCGGATTCAGCAGGATCACTTACCTCAAATTCGATCTGCATGATTTTACTGACCCGGGTACGGCGAAACTTCGTTTGCAGTTATCAGGTGCCGGTACGGCTATCGCCGGTACACAATGGCAGGTATGGAAAAGTGCAGATGACAGCTGGACGGAAACAGGTATCAACTGGAATAATAAACCAGCCAATGCTGTACTGCTGGCTACATTGCAAGGGAAGCGGACAGGTGCTGCGGAATGGGATATCAGTAACCAGGTGATAGAAGAGATCAATGGTGATAAGGTGTTGTCTTTGGTGATTGTTTCCACAGTGTCCGGGCAAACCAACGATGCGAGCTTCCATTCAAAAGAAGTAGCAGATGCTAAACTGAAACCGGTCTTGCTGATCAATACTTATCCGAAGATCACCTTAACACAACCCGCCAATAATGATACATTGACCGAACACAACACTGTTGCTATACAAGCCAATGCCAGTGATGATCAGCAGGTGGATAGTGTGCAGTTCTATGTGAATGGAGAAAAGAAAACTACTGTTACATCATCTCCTTATCAATGGAGCTGGGAAGATGTTGCACCGGGTACTTATGGTATAAAGGCGAAAGTAACAGACAGTACACAACTGAGTACATGGTCTGATTCCATAACGGTTGTGGTGATCGCTGATACTATTGCTCCGGTGATCTTGGCTCCGCCGGCTATTACCACCACCACAGCATCATCTCCAACAGTGGTGAATATTGGTACGCCGGTAGTAATGGATAACGGAGGTATTGCGAGCATTACTAACAATGCCCCTGCATCTTTCCCTGTAGGTAATACAATTGTTACATGGACGGCAACAGACCGTAGTGGTAATAGTGCAACGGCTACACAGGCAGTGAAAGTGGAATACCTGAAGAGTTCCCTTGGTGCTGTAACTATTTTTGCCGGCACTACCAACAACAGCAGTCATGGACGGCAGGTTGATATACAGGCACAGTTGTACCTAAATGGTGCGCTGGTTGGTTCCGGCACGCTGACAGATCAGACCATTTCAGGTAAAGATCTGAACAATAGCAGAAAGATTGTTATACCCATCAACGCAGATAGTATCGTTTACACACCTGCTGATGTATTGGAGGTAAAACTGCTGGCACGGCGGCATGATGCACATGGAAGTTTTGGAATAAAGCTCTGGTACAATGCAGATTCCACCACTGCATTTTCTAAGGGATACACCAGGATGGATAAATTCACACCGGTAAGTCCGGATGGGAATTTCTTTTACCTGCGGGAGCAATATGCTCTTCAATCATCTGCAGGGAATACAGTAAGCAGTAAAACAATCCCTGCAACTGCCAGCTACCAGGAGATCGGTACCTGGTCAACTATCCAGGTTGCGCCGCAGTTCATGAGCAGATTGGGTAAGATCACGGATACGGAAGTGGGGATCAAAGCATTCCCCAACCCCAGCAGTAATGAGTTTACGCTTATAATACCAGGGGGAGAAAAGTTGGTGCAGATCAGGATCATGGATGTAGCAGGAAGGTTGGTCCAACAACTATCCACACCTGCAGGCCAGCTGATTAGATTTGGTGCTGAACTTAAGCCCGGTGTTTATTTTGCAGAAGTAAAGCAGGACGAAGAACGGACTGTATTGAAACTGGTAAAACAATAATATAAAAAAGAGATGAAGCTAACCAGCTTCATCTCTTTTTTACCGTTAATGCCTCTGCAGGATTTTTAATGATCAGTTGTTCAATATCTTCTGCTGAAAAACCTTTCAGTAGTTGGAAGATCTCTGTATATCCCCTGAAATCCCCACCATCCGGTTCTCCCGGCCTATAGTATCCTGCATCGTGGGATAGTAGCACCCGATGTAATAACCCGGCTTCTTTTAATCCTGCCAATGCCTCCAGGTAATAATCATTATTTACACCTATGTTGTCCAGGCTAATCCATGCTCCCATTTTTGCTGCACGGATATGCATTGTTTTATCTTTCTCTGCCTGCGCATGTACCCATACAAAGGCATCCGGTTTCACGTTCATTTCTTTTAGTATTTCCAGTTGCTCAAATGCAGCCCTGGCAGGGCCTGTGTGAGAATAAATAATGAGCCCTGTTTTCAGATGTGTAATAGCAGCAGCACGAACGAGCTTTTTATGGACCTCCGTGAGACCATTCGCGGGGCCATCTACACTGATCTTGATGAATCCCGGTTTGATGCCGGTGCCGTCTATTCCATGTTCAAACTCCGCAATCCACCTGGCAGCCAGTTGTTCTGCTGTTTCGGTAAATGCCCAGGAAGGAAGGTGTTTATTGGAACGGGCACCATAATACCCGGTGTTAGTAATGAAGTTTATACCTGTTTTATCGGAGAGCATTTTTAACAGCCGTACATCCCTTCCTAAGAATGCAGGGGTGCATTCAACAACAGCCTGTACACCCGCTTTTTTTGCTTCCATGAAATAAGGGACTACTTTATTGAGTACAGTTGTTTTGTTCCACCTGTTTTCATTTGTTTTGTCTGCACCGATAAAGTCTACCAGTACATGTTCATGCGCGAGGGTCCTGCCAAGGCGGTTAGCATCAACAGGGCCGTTCACGGTTATGATCTGCCCTGCAGGAATGAATGCAGTAGCCAGGGTTATTAGTATCAGGATATTCATGTAATAAATTTAATAAAAAAAGGGCTGATTGAATAGATCAATCAGCCCCTTAGAATTAAACGCCAGCTCAGCTTATTGCGGGTAACCCGTGTTCTGAGGTTTCAAGTTTGGATTCAAATCGATTTCAAACTGTGGTACAGGGAACAGGACGTGGAAATCTTTAACATTAGCGGAGCCTTTTGCCAGCATGGTACTAACCAGTCTATCTGTGCGTACCAGGTCAAACCAGCGTTGCCCTTCAAAGCAGAGTTCCAGTCTTCTTTCATTGAGAATGGAATCACGCAATTGCGCTTGTGTTAAACCTGACAGGTTAGGCAAGCCTGATCTTTTACGGATGAGGTTTACCGCTTTATATGCTTCGTTATTGTCAACAGGTACATTCACTTCGTTGTAAGCTTCAGCATAGGTCAGTACTACTTCTGCATAACGCATCAGCGGATAGTTATTATCAGATTGATTTTCTGTTTTAGCATCTGCATCTATCCATTTGTTGCAGTACCATTTGTTGTCTGTTCCTTTGGTGAAGAAAACAGTGCGGCGAACATCGTTCGCATTGAAGCTGTTGTACAGTTCCACTGTAGGCTGAAAGGAACCGAAGCCTCTACCACCTACCGCGTTATTTTCCTGTGCAAAGAAGGCGATCAGGTTACCACCCTGACCTGAAGGGCCACTTAAGAACTGAGCATCAAAGATGGCTTCTTTACCAAATTCATTTTTGATATCGTATACATCTATATAACTATCCCAGAGTCCATAACCCAGCGCAGGGTTGTTCATGATCTCTGCTGCTTTACCAGCTGCCAGCTGATATTGTTTCTGCGTTAAGTACACGCTTGCCAGGAATGCCTGCG
Organism: Chitinophaga niabensis; assembly: GCF_900129465.1. Taxonomy (NCBI): domain Bacteria; kingdom Pseudomonadati; phylum Bacteroidota; class Chitinophagia; order Chitinophagales; family Chitinophagaceae; genus Chitinophaga; species Chitinophaga niabensis. The sequence goes on from NZ_FSRA01000002.1 coordinate 2,128,812, forward strand.
CAGCTCCTTTTGTAGCGCGGCCCTGGTCAGCGCCTGTGTAACCATTGGGTAGTATACCTTCTGCATCTTTCAGGTCCTTTATGATCTGTACATACACATCGGCTTTGGGCGCACGTTTGGGATAGGTCAGTTTATCCAGGGAAGCCAGTGCTGTGGTCATCAGCGGAAGGTCTCCGAACAAACGTACCAGGTGATAATAATAGAAAGCACGCAGGAATTTTGCTTCACCTACTAACCTGTCTCTCAATGCTACGTCCATATCGATGTTTGGAACATAGTCTATCACGAAGTTGGTGTAAGAAATACCCTGGTAGAAGTTCTGCCAGGTTTCGCGCAGGATACCATTTGTAGGCGTATGTACAAAGTTATCCAACTGCACACGGTCGTTGTTGTTGGGCAGCGGGAACATGTTATCCGTAGTGATCTCTCCGAGGATGGCGTAGTTACGGGTAACAAAACCATTGTTCCGAACGGGCGCGTATGCTGCACTTACAGCGGCAATGGCATCGTTACGGGTTTTGTAGAAATTTTCCGGTGAAATAAATGACTGGGGACTTTCATCCAGTTTTTGACAGGAAGTTGCAGCTATCACCACCAGTCCGAATATATAGAGGATACGTTTCATGATCTTCATTTTAAATGGATTCTTTTAATTACAAACCGATATTAACACCTACCAGGAATATTTTAGAGGCAGGGTAGCTACCATAGTCTGTTCCCTGGCTGAGATTTTCCTGTCCGAAACGACTTACTTCAGGGTCGAATCCGGAGTAATCTGTGAAGGTGAGCAGGTTCTGTGCGCTTACATAGATCTTTACATTGGTTAAACCGGCACGTTTAAGCAGGCTGGAAGGGAAGTTATAGCCCAGCTGAATATTCCGGAGGCGGATATAAGAACCATCTTCTACCTGGCGGCTGGTAACCTGGTAAGGCTGGCCGTTTGCGCTTGCACGTGGAATGGTTTGGCTTGGATTAGCAGGTGTCCAGCGGTCTTTTACAGAAGCCAGCTGATTACTTACACCGGTTTGTGATTCCAGCTCAAAACGGTTGAGGTTAAAGATGCTGTTGCCTTCTACACCCTGGAAGAAAATGCTCAGGTCAAATCCTTTAAAGGAAAAATTATTAGTGAAGCCGAATGTATAATCAGGTTGTGCATGACCAAGGATCACACGGTCTGAGGAGTTGATCACACCATCAGGGTTGATATCTTTATACCTGCGGTCTCCCGGTTTAGCTGATTTCTGTGCAGACTTTGCAATCTCTTCCGCATTCTGGAAAATTCCATCTGTTACCAGGCCAAAGAAAACACCAATTGGCTGCCCTACACGCAGGATGCCGGAATTGCCTAATTGCAGGTGTCCGCTGGCACCACCGGAAGGAATATCTCCCGTTACAGCACCCAGGTCAAGGATCTCATTTTTGTTGTAGGAGATATTGAAGCTGGTGTTCCATTGGAATTCGCCGGTAAGATTGGTAGAGTTGATCGCTAACTCAGTTCCCTGGTTCTTTACCTTACCGATGTTCTGGAGGGAAGTGAAGTACCCGGATGTGATGGGGAGTGATACGTTATACAGCAGGTCTTTGGTTTTCTTCTGATACCAGTCCGCAGTAACCTGGATGCGGTTGTTGAATAAAGCGAAGTCCAACCCGATATCCACCTGTGTGGTGGTTTCCCATTTCAGCCTGGGGTTACCGATCCGGTTAGGCGCATAACCTACAGTGAGTACATTACCAAAACTGTAGTTCTGTGTTTGCAGACCTCCGAGTGATTGATACTGACCAATTTCCTGGTTACCTGTTAAACCATAGCTGGCACGGATCTTCAGGTCGCTCACGGCTTTTACATTATGCATGAATGATTCGTTGGAAACACGCCATGCTACAGAACCTGAAGGGAAGAAGGCACTCTTGTTACCTTCTCCGAAACGGGAGGAACCATCTATCCGGCCGGTGAGGGTCAGGAGGTATTTCTCTTTCAGGTCGTAGTTGATCCGTCCGATGTAGGAACGCAGTGCCCAGTCGTTTTTATTGGAAGAGCCGGTATTTGTCTGCTGCGCGGTACCCAGGTTATTATAAATAAGGATGTCGTTAGAGAAGTTTTGTGCGCTGGCACGTACATCTTCAAAGTTGGCCATTTGGAAAGTATAACCTGCCAGTACGTTGAGCTTATGGATCTTGTTAAATGTTTTCCTGTAGGAGAGCGTGTTTTCACTCAGCCATTCGCCATATTGGGAAGAATAGATATTGGCGCTGCCGTTATTGGCAAGTCCTGAATAAACGGTCCTTGGCAGGTAGAAGTTCGTTTTATTATAGTTAAGGTTGGCACCGAGCAAAGCTTTGAACACCAGGCCTTCGATTATCTTATATTCTCCGGAGATGTTACCCAGCAAACGGGTACCGGTAGCATTGTTCCGGGTTTCGTTGGCCATGGCAACAGGGTTGCTGATGAGGATACCTCCGGGGCGGTTGTTTACGGTGTAAGTTTTGCCATCTGCCTGGAAGATAGGAACAGTGGGAGAGAAGTTGAGCGCGCCGTATACAACACCAGCGCCTGCACCACCATCACCATCTGTATTTACAGATTTTCCTTTACTGCGGGTAACCGTTAAACTGGTGCTCAGTTTAAAGCGGCTATTGATCTCCTGGTCCAGGTTCAGGCGAACGGATCCACGGCCGAAACCAGAATTGATCACAATACCCTGCTGGTCGAAATAGTTACCGGAAACAGCGTATTGTGTTTTATCGTTGCCACCTGAGAAAGTGAGCTGGTAGTTTTGAATGGGGGCATCCTGGAAAATAGCATCCTGCCAGTCAGTGCCTTCGCCTAAAGCAGCGATCTGTGCATCTGTGAAGGGAAGTGGTCTTGGCGGAGCAGTTGGGTTATCTGCGTTTACATTCTTTACACCTTCATTTACGAGGGTGGCCAGTTCTGTTGCATTCAGAAGGTCCAGTTTTTTACGTACGGTTTGCATGCCATAGTAACTTTCGAACTGGATGTTATTCCTTCCTGACCTTCCTCTTTTTGTTTGAATGATGATAACGCCGTTAGCACCCCTTGATCCATAGATGGCGGTGGCGGATGCATCTTTGAGGATCTCCATGGATTCTATATCGTTAGGGTTGATGGCCGGGCCGCTTTCATTATATAATGGATAACCATCCACTACATATAATGGCTCGTTACCTCCCTGGATGGAGTTGCCTCCGCGGATACGGATGGTCATTCCTCCGCCGGGGGCATTGGAAGCCTGGGACACCTTCACCCCGGCTGCCCTTCCTTCCAGTGCCTGGGAAAGGGAAGCTGCAGGAACTGCTTTGATCTCTTTGGAACTTACGGAGGAAATGGATCCTGTAATGTCGCTTTTGCGGATGGTACCGTAACCCACTACCACTACCTGCTCCAGTGATTTTTCGCTGGAAGCCAATGTAACATCTACGTTACTTCTGCCGCCAACTGCCACTTCCCGGGTGGCATATCCTATAAAGGAAAAAATAAGTGTAGCATTATCAATGCCGGTATTAATGGCGTATTTACCGCCAGCACCAGAGGTGGTGCCTGTGGAAGTTCCTTTAACCCGGATCACTACACCAGGTAGAAGTTCTCCTTTTTCGTCTTTCACAATACCTGATACGGTAATGCCCTGAGCATGGAGACCAGTGGGAAACATAAATGCTGCCAGAAGGAGACAGGCAGCAGTCAGCAGCCTGATGCGCTGAATTGTAATGTTTTTAATCATGGAATTAAGACTTGTTCGTTAGGAATTTTACGTGGATCAATAGATTTTTAACGTCAGTGTGGGAATAAAAAAGAATTGCAATTGATCAGATTCTTACCTGGAAATTAAAAATAGAGAGAAGAGAGAATGAATGTTTTAGACAGGGCCCTACTTGAACCCTACAAAAGAAAAATTAATCGGGCACTACGGATTTTCAGCCCTACAATGCCCCTACAGCAGTAGGTTAATTATTTGATAAACAAAGCTTTATGCGCTTACGGAAGTTTTTGGGAGCTGGGTCAGGAAGTCTGCCAGGTTGGTGTCTGGCAGTAGTAGTAATTTCTTTCTCAGGCGGTAACGGGCAATTTCCACTGCCTTAAGCGTGATGTTGAGGAGCTGGGCAATTTCCTTGGAGGAGAGGTTCATCCGGAGATAAGCGCACAATTTCAGGTCGTTTGCTGTGAGGTCCGGGTAGGCCTGTTTGAGTGTATTGAAGAAGTCGATATTGACATTATTGAAGTGGATGGCAAACTGGTCCCAATCCTCATTACTCTTTTCCACTTCCCGGATCAGCTTTAATAAATTACGGAAAGCCGGGGAGCTATCGTCTGAGGTATCTTTTTTCATGAGGGAGGAAATGATCTCCTTGATCTTGGTGAGCACTTCTCCTCTTTGTACGAGGTTGATGGTCATGGTGAGGAGTTCCCTGTTTTTGAAATTGATATCTGTTTCCAGTTTCTCGTTCCTGAGTTTGATGATCTCTTTTTCGTTCCTGTCCAGCACCAGCTGATGTAAATAATTGAGGTGCTGCTGTTCTGCCTGGTGTTTTTTCTGCTGCCACCTGAATACGAGGTAGATGATCCCTGCCAGCAGGCATACATATAATCCATAGATCCAGTAGCTGTTATACCAGGCACGGTGTACTTCAAACGTCCAGGTAACGGGAGCAGATTCATTGCCAAGGTTGTTCCGGGCCTTTACATAAAAGGTATATTTCCCGGGAGGGAGGTTGGTGTAATCCTTTTCGCTTTTGGTGCTCCAGGCAGACCATTCCTGGTCGAACCCTGCCAGCTGGTAGCTGAACTCAATGTTCCGCAGCTGCTCAAACATGGTGGAGGAGTATTCAAAGTGAAGGGAGTTGAGCTTGCTGCCCAGGTGTACGGTAGCCTGCTGTTTTGTATAACCACCGTACAGGAGACTATCCTTTTCAGAAAGCCTGACCTGCCCCAGGAATACATCCGGGCGGGAGATCTGGGCGCTGTATTTTTTATAGTTCACATGAATGATGCCTTTGTTGGCAGCGATGAAGATGTTCTCATCGTTCCAGGAGTAGATGGATTCATATCCGCCGAGTACAATGCCATTCAGCTCCGGGAAATATACCACGGAGTAATTTTTGCCGTTGGCGGGTTTGTGAAAATCCACCACACCTGCTTTTTTATGGGTGATGAACCAGATGTTCCCGTCTTTATCTTCATGGAGGTATTGCACATCCAGGTCTTTGAAGATCGGGTGGAGGGTAGCGGAGCGTTCAAAACGGTTGGCGGAGGAGTTGAATTCATAGATCCCGCTTAAAGCAGTTACTACTATCCTGTTTTTGATACGGTATATATAATTACCGTTATTACCGGGCAGGCCGGATTTGCTGTCGTATAATTTAGTGCGCACAATCCTGCCCAGATCTGGCGAAAGTTCTATCCTGAAGATACCGCGGTTGGGATGGGAAGCCCATACGGTGGAGGTATTACTGTCGAAAGAGAGGAAACGGAGCGATTCGTGAACGCCATCCAAACGGCCCAGGTCCCTGAAGGTCTGCTGATCAAACTTTATGACGCGCAGGCCGGTGTAGGTACCTACAATAATATGGGAAGCAGGGAAAACCTGGCTGGTAGGTTTGAACAACCAGGAGCCTGCTGCGGCGTATAATTTTGTGGCGTTATTGCCGTTGACGGTAAATCCTCCATCTTCGTGCCCTACCAGCAATTGATCGTTGATCTCTTCCAGGCTCCACACCTGGCCGGTAGAGTTATTCACTTCTGCAAAGTTGCTTTCAGATAAGCTGAGGTCCTGCCGGGAAAGATCGAGAGGGGAAGAATAGAGCCCGTTGGAGGTGCCGATGTATAACCTGTCCCGGAAAACCCGGGTGGCATAACCTGTTACCTGTTTCTTTTTGTCCGGGTAGATATATTTAATAGCGCTGTTGATGGCTACCTGGTCTATACCATCGTCCAGGCCTATCCAGAGGTTTTTGTTCCTGTCCAGGAGTAAGCTCCTGATATTATTCTTCTGCAGGCCTTCTGTGTAGGAGTAAGTTTGAATGAGCTTCCCTTTCCTGTCTACAATGAAGATGCCGGAAGAGTTGGTGCCAAATGCAAACCAGTCTTCATTCACTTTTACCGTACAATAGAGGCGGTCGTTCGTGAATATATTGTCTATGCTGGTGGTTTTGGGAGTAAGGATATTATTATGAAGGAAGTACACGCCTTTTTTAAGCGTGGATACCATCAGGGTGTCTTTGCCATATTCCAGGATGGCGGTTACGGGTGTTTCATCCAGGATAGGGTTATTGCAGTAAGGTTTCCACACGCCGTTGTCATATACCACAAGGCCTTTATTATATTCCTGTGCAAAGAGCTGGTTATTGGCTTCTCCGAGGAAGTCCCATCTTGTTTCAGGTTTATATACACTTATCACCCCATCTTTCAGGTGAAAGATCTGGTTCCTGGAACGGAAGAAAACCTGTTCATTATAAATAGCGATGTTCCAGATGTCGGAGAAATGGCCTTCTGCGGATGGGAGTAGATTTTTCAGGGAATGATATTCCAGCCGGCCCTGGTTGTCCGGGAAAAAGTAACCGATCTCGTCCTGCCCGCCTACATAGATCTTTCCGTCGGCAGCTATTTTTACAGAGCGTACAATGGTTTGATTGGGGAGTTGGTAGCGTCTCCAGAATTTACCATCGAAGGAGAGGAGTCCTTCACTGTTGCCAAAATACAATAATCCGTTAGCGCCTTGTTCAATGGCCCAGTTTTGCACACCGGCTTTGTAATCGTAGCTGTGGTAGTTAACGATCTGCGGTAATGCTGTTTGATTTTGACCCTGGGCACAAAAGCATATAATCAGGATGTTTATCGTGGATATAAACTTCTTCACGCAATTTAGATTAGTGGAGATGACCTTTATCAACGAATATACATAACTCAGCGTATATTTATGAAATGCTGAAGGGCCCTGCATCAGAAATAGTTGCCTGCGGCCAGCGGTTCTCCGCTCTTAATTAGGGCTGGGTGCTTCCATGAAATCTTTCGTCACCATCACCGGTTTTGTGATCCTGCGTTTTGCAGGAGCAGGTATCTTCTTCTTATGCCTTCTTCCCCACCAAACGATGAAACCGGTAATGGGCAAAGATGCTGCAATTAACGCTACAATAAAGTAAACGATCTTGCTGCCTATGCCCAAAGCCCTGATCCTCCCTGTATGAAAATCGAAATTACTCCTGGCTACGGCTGCATAACCAGTGTAGTTCTTATAGAGTTCTGAAAATACCAGTTTCCCTGAGTTAGCGCTGTAGTAAAGCGTGTTCTGTTTACGTATAATGCTATAAGGATACCGCATGGTGATACGGATGGTGGCATCCTTATCATTAAAGGGCGTGATGAAAGTTTCTTTAGCGCCGGGGAAATCCTGTGAGGCCATGGCATAGGCATCCTGCAAGGTGAAATGCCCTGTCGTTTCCGGCTTAATGGGTTTTCTTTTAGCATTATATTCAGTGGTGCCACCGGCTATTTTGGCTGCTGCCTCTTTTACTGTATCAAAGACCCAGAACATACCGGTGAGGGAAATAACGAGCAGGATGATAAGCGCATAGAACCCCAGCACACTATGCAGGTCCCAGTTGAGGCGTTTGTAGTTCTTTGTTTTAAAGTTGATGCGTACGGCCTGTTTGAAGAACCTTAATTGTTTCGGGAACCATAAGATAAGTCCGCTCACGCACATCAGGAAAAATATCAGTACGTTCCAGCGGATGATCTCTTTACCAACTTCGCCCATATAAAGTTCCATATGGATCTTCAATACCACTGTAAAGAAATCTGCATTTTTGTTCCTTACACCAATGATCTGAGCGGTAGTAGGGTCAACAGATACAAATCTTTTTTCCATGAAGAAGATGAACGCTGCATCTTTTGTTTCCTGGAAACGTATGCTGGTGATCTTCTCCTTAGGATAACGTGCAGTAACGGTTGCCTGCATTTGATCCACCGGCAGCCGGGGATGATTGACATTACTTTCAGGGATGTGATAGTACCGGTGCTGGAACAATGCCCTGCCTTCTTCTTCAAATATGTACAGGGCGCCGGTGAGGGCCACTATAAAAACCACAAGCCCGGATGATAACCCGAGCCATAAGTGAATCTTTCGTACAATATTTTTAAATCTTTGTTTCTTCTTCATCTGTTAAAATCTGAAAGTAGCATTTGCTGTAACCCTGGTTGGCATTTGCGGTGCCAGGCGGGGCGACCAGTATTTTTCATTAGTAAGGTTATCCACTTTTACACCAAAACGGTACGTAGGCCTGTCGTAATATATTGTTGCATCCAGTAAGGTGTAGGAAGGAATATTAAATACAAATGCTTTGGTATTTGTCTGGAAAGAAGCGCTGCCGTAATTGCCGCCTATACCAAACCCTAATCCTTTTGCAGGGCCGGCCATCAGGCGGTAGCTCATCCAGAAGTTAACCAGGTGTTCAGGACCTGCGGTAGCTGGCCTTAAGCCTTGTACTGTTGTATCAGCAAAGGTGTATTTGCTATCGTTATAAGTATAACCGGCTACAATGTTGAATCCGGAGAAAGGGTTGGCGATCACTTCTGCTTCTACTCCTTTGCTTACCTGTGTGCCATTCTGGATGCTGAAATTAGTATGTTCCAGGTCTACACGGGTCATATTGGTCACATCAATATTATAATAGCTGATGGTGCTGCTGAGCTTGTGATTGAAAACGTCCAGCTTAAAACCTGCTTCCCACTGGTTGGCTTGCTGTGGTTTAAAGTTTGCGCCTGTGTAATCCTGGCCGGTGACGTTATTGAATCCATTCATGTAGTTACCGAACAGCGATATTTTTTCTTTCAGTACTTCATACACAATGCCCAGCTTGGGAGACAATGCATTCTGGGAAAATGCGCCACTGGCAGTATCGAATGCAGGGCGGTAAGTGCCTTCATCTACATAGCGGTCTGCACGCAGGCTTAACATCACATTCAGCTTAGGGGTGATATTAATTACGTCAGACACATAGGCGCTGTAGGTGTACAGGTTGGTCCTGTACATATCATATGGTACAGTAGCTGCAATTGAGTCCACCCTGTCTGCATTGAAATTAGCATAGGCAGCTCCCGGCTTTTTGAAATTGATAACAGGAAGGTTGATAGTGGGTGTGGTCCTATCACTACGTTGGTTAAAGAAGTCAACACCTATCACAATGCGGTTGCGTAATTTACCGATCCTGAAATCGCCGACCAGGTTCTGCTGGATCTCTGTACCGTTATAAGGGAAATTCTCTTTTTGTACGCTGAGTTGTAAAGTGCTGTCTGTTATTCCTCTCAGCTGACTTACATAACCAACGGTGGTAGAAAAAGTACGGGTGAGATTGGTTTGCAATTTCCACTGGCTGTTGATCTGGTAGTTGATCTGACCGAAAACATTGAACTGTTTTGTAACGTAGTCCAGTGTATTATTGGTGAATGAACGTTTATAGTCCATACCCAGGTCTTTAATATTGGTGACCTTTCCTTTTGTTGCAGGCGCATAACGGATGGGAGAGGTGGCATTAAAAGTAGATGCTTCTATATCCAGCAGGAAAGAAAGTTTATCGTCTGCTTTATAGATAAAGCTGGGAGCGAGCATCAGGCTGCGGGTAAAACCTGCGTCCTGGAAACTTTGTTCTGTATGCAGGGCACCATTCACACGCATCAGCACTGTTTTATCTTCATTGAGAGGTGTGTTAACATCGAAAGTGAGGCGGTTCAGGTTATAGCTGCCGGCAGAATAACTGATCTCTCCTTTCCGGGCTTCGTTTGGTTTTTTGGTAACGCGGTTGAACAAACCGCCGAAAGAGATCTGGCTGCTGTTGAAGAGTGTGCCGGAAGGGCCTTTGATCGCTTCCAGTACTTCCAGGTTGGCGGGGTCAATATTAGTATATACAAAACCGGAAATGCTGTTGCGGATCAGGTTGGCGGTAACAAAACCCCTGGTGAGCAATGCACTTCTGCCCTGGTTGTATACAATGGGTATGCCTGCGCCGGGTATGTTCTTGAAAATACTGTTATAGTCCGTAGCCAGTTGTTCCTTGATGATCTCTTTGGTAACGATGGTGTACACCTGCGGATTTTCGATGTTCTTTAACGGCAGGCGGGCAATATCGTCTGTTTCTTTTTTGTTGAATTTGTTATAACCGGAGGTGATGGTTACCTCGTTCAGTTGCTGTTGTGTTACTTCTAATTGAACGGTCACTTTGGTGATCTCGTCCTTTTTTACTTCCACTTCGAGGATGGCAGGGGCATATCCTATCAGTAAAACCCTTAATGTATGGATGCCGGTCTTTATTTGCTGTACAGTGAAAACCCCGTCTTCCGCAGAAACAAATTCGCCCTGAATGCCTTTTACCTGGATACTGGCTCCGTCTACCGGTTTACCGTCTGTTGTAACTACCTTTCCCTTAATTGTGCCCTTATCCGCTGATTCTCTGGCGATTGATATATTATAAGTAAATATAAGTAATAGGAAATATAACCCCGTTCTCATGTGTTAAGCAGTATTTGCGGATGCAAATTTCCCCCCAGTTTTCCAAATTGGGATGTCGGATCGGGAAAATTTATTACGCAAGGCGGAATGCCTTTTCATTAACAAATCCGGAGGGTACAGGATGCCACGTTAGTTGCTTTTTATTAGATTTAGCCCATAACGTTATGAAAGATGAAATTATTCCTGTTACTAGCCTCGGCTTTTGTATTACGAACCGGTCCTGTTGATGATCAGCTAAAACCTGCTTCTTCCGTGCGCATAGCTGGTTTTACCGGTGAAAGATTAGATGCTTCCTACAACAACCGCATCCTTGCGCAGGATGTGGACAGATTAATTGAGACGTTTAAAACACGTACTGAAACCCGTTGCTGGCAAACGGAGTTCTGGGGAAAGTGGTTCACGTCTGCCGTGCTGGCGTATCGTTATAAACCGGAGCCCCAACTGAAAGCTGTGCTGGACCATGCGGTAACAGGTATTATCAGTACGCAAACGGAGGATGGGTATATCGGGAATTATGCGGAGGCTAACAGGTTGCAGGCATGGGATATCTGGGGGCGGAAATATGTGATGCTGGGTTTGCTGGATTATTATGATCTGACCGGAGATAAAAAAAGCCTTGCCGCCGCAGGAAAGGTAGCAGACCATTTGATGAGGGAATTGGAGAAAAAGAATGTGCTGATCGTGAAGATGGGTAACCACAGGGGCATGGCGGCTACTTCCGTATTGGAACCTGTTTGCCGTTTGTATGCCCGCACAAAGAATAAAAAGTACCTGGCATTTGCGGAAGAGATCATTAAAGAATGGGAAACGCCGCAAGGGCCGCAGCTGATCAGTAAATCGGAAATTGATGTGGCCAAACGTTTCCCGAAAGCGGTAAATAACTGGTATGGATGGGACCAGGGGCAGAAGGCTTATGAGATGATGTCCTGCTACGAAGGGTTATTGGAGTATTATCGTTTAACGGGTGAAGAAAAATATAAACAGGCAGTAGTACAAACCTGGGAGAATATCAGGAATACGGAGATCAATGTGGCGGGTTCCGGTTCTGCTTTGGAATGCTGGTTTGGCGGTGCGCATCTGCAAACTTCACCCATCCATCATTACCAGGAAACCTGTGTTACAGCTACATGGATCAAGTTAAGCCAGCAGTTATTGCGCTTAACGGGAGAAGCGAAATATGCTGATGCTATTGAGCAGACCTACTACAATGCACTATTAGGTTCCATGAGTACAGATGGTGCTGCATGGGCAAAGTATACGCCCTTATACGGGCAGCGATTGAAAGGGAGTGAACAATGTGGCATGGGGCTGAACTGCTGTGAAGCCAGCGGGCCGAGAGGATTGTTCACTTTACCGTTAACGGTTGCGATGTCTGGCAAAGATGGTTTGTCTGTTAATTTCTTTACGGAGGGAGAATTTGTTTTAAGATCACCTTCCGGCCAGCAGGTAATTTTGCAGCAACATACAGATTACCCTGTGTCTGGAAAAATAGCCATCGGTATTCAATTGGCTAAAACAGAGGAAATGACCTTGCGTATACGTATACCTGCATGGAGTGAGATTTCCACGTTAACCGTGAATGGAGCGCCGGTAGCAAATGTAACGCCGGGCACTTATGCTACGATCAAACGTAAATGGGCAAAGGGAGATGCATTGGCATTGGAGCTGGATATGAGAGGCCGTGTTGAAACATCAGGCACTACGCCAAAATATGTGGCTATTTTTCGTGGGCCGGTACTGCTGGCGAGGGATGCAAGATTGCCCGGACCGGATTTCGGCGCTATTGTAAAACCGATAGCAGATAAGGATAAACGTATTGCACTTACATTAAAGGATGTAAATAAAAATGGCATCTGGATGCAGTTTGATGCGATGTGCATGCCGGAATCTTATGCAGAAGGAGGAACAAAACCTGTTCCGCTTTCGTTGTGCGATTATGCCTCTGCAGGGAATGCAGCGTCCCTGCCCATGTTCAGGGTGTGGATGCCGCAGTTGCTGGACCCTAAGGAGCTATAATTTTTTGCATGGAAGCCTTGTGCGTCTCCGCGTAATTAAGCTGTTAACCTCTTACTTAAGTTCTGATTATTTTAAGGCTCCGGAATTACCGGGGCCTTTCTGTTAAAATAATATCAATCAGAATAAAGTTCGCTGATAGGCAACCCGGCAAACTTCCTCCCCGTATTAGCGGATAGTTTATAATCTTAACCGTTAATCATTATGCTGAACACAAAAGCACACATTACTGTGATTGCCTTCGCATGCCTGTCAGTGGCTTGTACAAGAGACCAGGCGCCCCCTGTTCCTCCACCCCCGGTTGACAATATTGTACTGAGAGAAGTTGCTCCCCTTGGTCAGGTATTAACTGACAGTGCCGGCCGTACACTCTATTTTTATACAAGGGATACCACGGGTAATTCTGTCTGCAGTGGCGGATGCAGAGATACCTGGCCTATCTTTTATACTACCACGCTTCGCCTGGGAGCTGGTTTGGCCGCAGCGGATTTTGGAACCATCACCCGGCCGGATGGGGCGAAGCAGAATACCTATAAAGGCTGGCCTTTGTATTATTACAAAACAGATGCTGCTGCCGGTGAAGCAAAAGGAGAGAATGTGGGTAAGGTATGGTTTGTGGCAAAACCGGATTATACCATCATGCTCATGAATGGCCCCTTGATCGGGAATAATGGTAAACAGTATACCAGTGCTTATGTGGAAGGTGTAGAAGTGGTACAGTATTTTACGGATGCGAGTGGCCGTACGCTGTATGGCTTTAAGAACGACAAGAACAATGTGAATAAATACACTAAGGAAGATTTCAGTAATAATCCTACCTGGCCGATCTATGAGGTAGCGGAACTGAAAAAGGTACCTACCGGCGTAGCTGCTGCGGATTTTGCTGTGATCAATGTGTTCACCAAAAAGCAACTTACCTATAAAGGCTGGCCTTTGTACTACTTTGGTGCAGATGCAGGGCTGCGTGGGAAAACGAAAGGTGTAAGTGTTCCAACGCCGGGTATCTGGCCGATCGTGAACCAGCAAACAGTTGTAGCTCCCCAATAATTATTAAACCAGGGGCCTGCAGCATTATTGTTGCGGGCCTTCTTTGCGGTGCAGGATAATTCTTGTTTTCCTTTGCTGCCCGGGTAATTGCAATGTAATTCCTGTTTCTCTTTGCCGTTCAGGGCGGCTTATTCCGCCATCCATACCTTCTTTTCAATTCAGGCACCCTTCTCTGCAATTCACGCATTTCAGCGTTGTGTGCCTTTCCCTGCTACGTTAATTTTGTCATCATATTCATAACCCCAAAAAATGTTGACATGAAGATTGTTATCTCCGGGCTCATGGTATGTTTGAGCATGGCAGCCTGTAACATCAGGGAGTCAAAGGAAACAGGCGGCAGGTATGCCACGGATACCGAACAGTTAGTTGCAAAAGGCAAAGAGCTGGCTGGTAGTTACGGAAATTGCCTGCATTGGCAGGCGCTGGAAGAAATGAACGAGGAAGACCTCAAAGCCTGGCAGGCTTATCTGAAGGCTACGGAACCTGTGTTGCAACGGTAACCTGGCCGGGCAATTTACCTGAAGGCCGCCACCACCGGGGATAACAATTCATCCATGGTTTAGTACATTTCATCCTTGTTTCCCTCAATTCATGACCATGTTATACGCAATACACCCGGATTTTAATACATTTATAACATGGCCTTTGTAAGATATAGCAAAAAAGAACCACTGGTCTTCGGATGGGTGATGATCCCCTATATCCTTGTGATGAACATGCTGGTATTCGGGAGCTGTATCTTCAGGAGCGCGCTGGAATTTGGGAAGAGTTTCCTCGGGAGTGGCCTGTACTTCCTGGTCGTCTATTTCATATTTGGCCTGGTAGCCGTATTCATCCGTAACAGGTTCCCTTCCGCCGGCGACCTGTTCAAACGCATCGCTATTATGCTGCCCATCTTCTACCTGATGAACATTGGCAGTATGACGGCGCTGTACCTGTCTTACAATCATGTGCCTGTGCTGCAATGCCAGGCAAAACCGCATATGTTCTGGTGGACCGTATTATGCGGCTGCATCCTGAGCACGGTGATCACTTTCATCAATGAAGCGATCGCCAACTGGGAAAACTGGAAAGCTTCCCTGGCGGAAACAGAAAAGCTGAAGAACGCCTATCAGCGGAGCCGGTTGCTGGGTTTAAAAGGCCAGATCAACCCGCACTTTCTTTTTAATTGTTTTAATACCCTCTCCGGCCTTATCCCGGACGAAGAAGAAAAAGCAGAAAGGTTCCTGGACGAAATGAGTATGGTACACCGGTACCTGTTACGCAGCGACGATGAATTCCTGATACCGGTGGCAGATGAGATCAAGTTTGCAGAATCATACCTGTACTTAACAGAACAACGGTTTGGCACTGCTATCAAAGCAATTATCAGGGTAGACAGGGATGCCCTGCGTAAGAACCTGCCGCCCCTGAGCATGCAGGTGATCCTGGAGAATATTATCTATACCAATGCCATCAGTAAAAAGAACCCGCTGAAGATACTGATTGAAAGCAACGATAACAACGAGATCACGATCACGCATTCGGTATATGAAAAAACAGTGTTGCAGAACTTTAATATAGAAGAAGGGCTGGACAACCTGCTGAATAAATACCAGCTGCTGAATGCCCCGCCGATCACGATCAGTGAGAGCAGCAACATACGGATCATCAATTTACCCTTGTTCGGGGGAAGGGAGGCAGGCTTATGAAATTTGTAAAACCTAACAGGATACAAACACTGGGTTTTTTATATTCCATGCCTTTCATTATACTGGCATGGGTATACATCCTTTATGATGAACGGATCTTCAGCGACTGGCGGATATGGGCCATCTCTTTTCCGCTGCTGTATGGGATAGGTGTAGTGAGTTGGTTCATGCACTACCAGTACGATCACTACGTGATCAGCAGGTTCCCTTCGCTGGAGCAAACGGCACAGCGGATCAGCTGGAAAAGCCTGGTGAACCTGGTGGTGATGACGCCATCCGGTTTGTTTATTTTGCTGGTGTACGACTGGTTCCATATCCTGGGTTACGAACTGGAGAGAATAGACCTGTTGTATGCATACCTGATAGGCCTGGCAGTGAATATCATGTTTGAAACACTGTGGGAGGTATTGTATATCATTGATAAGTATAAGGAAAGCGCCACAGAGCAGGAAATGATGGAGAAGCTGCACCTGGAGCAGGAGTTTGATAACCTGAAACAGAAGGTAAACCCTCACTTCCTCTTCAATTGCTTCAACACGCTATCTTCTTTGATCTCGGAAGATAAAAAGCTGGCAGAGGAATTCCTGGATGAGCTGAGTAAAGTATACCGCTACCTGCTGCGCAATAACGAAAGCGGCATGAGTACGGTAGAGCAGGAAGTGAACTTTATACAATCCTATTACCAGTTGCTGAAAACAAGGCATGGCGAGAGCTTTCAGATGCACGTGAAGATAGATAACGGCTTTATGTTGTATGAATTACCAGCCCTGAGCTTGCAGCTGCTGGTGGAAAATGCGGTGAAGCATAATGTGGTGAGCAAACAGGAACCGATTGCCCTTACCATTACTTCTACAGAAGATGGTTACCTGGTGATAGAGAACAACCTGGTGAAGAAGATCAACAAACCGGAATCCACCGGTATAGGGTTGATCAATATCCGGGAGAAGTACAGGCTGTTACGCCGGTACGATGTGCGGATCAATGAATTGGAGAACCGGTTTGTAGTGGTGTTGCCGCTGATCCCGGGACTGAGTTAAGTAGTAAATTTCTTTTTATGAATATTTTTATCATTGAAGACGAAGATCTGGCTGTAAAGAAATTACAGAAAACATTGCAATCGGTAGACCCTGCTTCTACCGTAGTGGGTACGGCAGACAGTATTTCTTCCGCGGTGGAATGGTTGCAGTCTAATCCCAAACCAGACCTGATCCTGATGGATATTGAGCTGGCGGATGGACAGAGCTTTGAGATCTTCAATCTCACCGAAGTAAAAAGCCCCGTGGTATTTACCACCAGCTACGATGAATATGCCCTGAAGGCTTTTAAGGTGAACAGTATCGACTACCTGCTGAAACCTGTACAGAAAGATGAATTACAGGCAGCCCTCAATAAATACAAGGAACTGAAGAAAGGATTTTCTACCAATGCAACGGATGACCCCATGAATATGGACCATCTGCTGAAGGAACTTCGCCAGAAACTGCAACCCCCTGCTTACCGGAAACGGTTCCTCGTAAAGCATGGCCGGAAGCTGGTTTCAATTGATATCAGTGAGATCGCTTACTTCTTCTGTGATGGAAGACTAAACTTCTTTAAAACATATGATAACCAGAAGTTTGTTATTGATTATACGATGGATGAACTGGACGAAATGCTGGACCCGGAACAATATTTCCGCATCAGTCGTTCTTTTTTTGTTGCTGTGCGCAGCATCGATAAGATTGATGATTATTTTGGTAACCGCCTTATTCTTGGATTAAAACCCTCTGAAAGTAAAGAAGCGCTGGTGAGCCGTGAAAGGGTAACGGAGTTTAAGAAGTGGATGGGCAAGTGATCCTTAATAATTAAGTAACATTGGATGCTTTTCTTTGCGGCTTACAACAGCCCATATGAAAAGAAGGAATTTTCTGAAAAGTTTTGGCGTATTCTCCGCCGCTGCCGCATTACCTGCGGTAGAAGTATTAGGAAGGGAAAAGAGCCAGGTTAAAAAGGTACAAGGTAAAGTAACTGCTGCCGGTAAAGGTATTGCCCATGTAGTGATCAGTGATGGTTACAATGTGGTGAAAACAGGCAGTGACGGCAGCTTTGGCTTTGAGCCGCATGTGAATGCGGAGTTCGTTTTCCTCTCTGTTCCCTCCGGTTACGCCATCCCGCACAAAAAAGGCGTGGCTGATTTTTATGTTAAGATAGACAGGAATGCCCCGCAGCAGAATATCCGGTTCCCCCTGGATGTTATCAAAGGTGGTGATGATAAACATGCCTTCATTGTATGGGGTGATACACAGATCCTCACGAAAGAAGATGCGGAATTACTGAAAACCATTTCCGCTCCTGATACGAAAGCGCTGGTTGCCTCTCTTGGCCAGATACCTGTTCACGGTATTGGTGCAGGAGACCTGGTGTTTGATAAGTTTGAACTATACGCTGACTATAAAGAAGCGGTAGGTACTACAGGTGCCCCTTTCTTCCAGGTGATCGGTAATCACGATATTGATTATGCTGCCCGTACGGACGATCGTTCACAGGCTACCTACAAGGAAAACTTCGGCCCTACCTATTATTCCTTCAACAGGGGTAAAGTGCATTATGTAATATTGGATAATGTATTCTTCATTGGCACCGGCCACCGTTATATCGGTTACCTTACGGAAAACCAGCTGAGCTGGCTGGAAAAGGACCTGCAACATGTACCTGCCGGCAGTACGGTAGTGGTATCGCTGCATATCCCTTCAGATAATGGCGCCAAGAGAAGGAGTGGTGCGAAGGAAGAAGAACTGGGTGGTGTTACCAGTAACCGCGCTGCATTGTATGCCATGCTGAAACCGTATAATGTACACATCATGAGCGGCCATACCCACTTCAATGAGAATTGGGAAAAGGACAATATCATGGAGCATAACCATGGCACTGTTTGTGGTGCCTGGTGGACCGGCCCTATTTGTTCAGATGGAACACCCAGTGGATATGGTGTATATGAAGTAGATGGAAACGATATCAAATGGTATTACAAATCTGTTGGTTTTGATAAAACACACCAGATCAGCATACATAAAAAAGGCCGTATGGCTGAACATGCGGATGCTGTGGTGGCCAATGTCTGGAACTGGGACCCGAAGTGGAAAGTAGAATGGCTGGAAGATGGTGTGGCCAAAGGTGATATGGAGCAGATCATCGGGTATGATCCTGAAGCGGTGGAACTGTATAAAGGACCAGCCATGCCGGTAAAACACACCTGGGTAGAACCCAGTTTAACAGAGCACCTCTTTACGGCCAAACCTTCTGCAAATGCAAAGGTACTCACCGTGAAAGCTACAGACCGTTTTGGCAATGTATACACGAAAGAAGTAACGCTGGGGTAATTTTTAGGAATGCCCCCTGGAATTACCCTTGGGATAGCCGTAGAATAGCAGGAATATTTGTAAATATTCCTGCTATATTTACTATCCATGAGAACGTTGTTATTATTGCTGCTCAGTAGCTGTGCGTATGCGCAGCATGTTCAATATGTGAACCCGCTGATGGGTACTTCTGCTGCCACTACCATCAGTGCGCAGAAACATGGTGCCGGTACAGAAATGCTGGCGAATGTGATCCCTGCGGTAGGACTGCCTTTCGGTATGTCTCAACTCACTCCCCAAACCCGCACTACGGAAAAGAAATGCCAGGCTCCTTATTATTATAAAGATGAAACCTCCAGCGGCTACAGGCTCACGCATTGGCTGAGTGGTTCCTGCACGCAGGACTATGGCAGTGTTACCATTATGCCGGTAACCAGTGGCGGTAATACTTTGGACCATACGAAGGAGATCAGCCAGCCGCATTATTATAAGAACGAACTGGGGAATGTACAAACCGAGATGACGGCAACTTTGCGTTGCGGCATGCTGCAGTTCACTATGCTGAAAGATGACAGTTTGCATATTGTGGTTACGCCCAATAGTGATAAGCAGAAAGGGGGGATTACGATCGATCCTGTAAAGAAAGAGATCACAGGATATAACCCGGTGTACAGGATCTACCAGGGCAGCGGGCAACCTGCAGGCTTTAGTGGCTGGTTTGTGATACAGTATGATGTGGATGCGATAGGTGCGAAAACAGGAAGGCGTGGTGCAGTGGAAGTGATTGCTACCGCTACAGGCATTGCGCTGTATGCAGGGAAAGGTTCCGTGATCCGTTTGCGTGCAGGTACTTCTTTCACAGGGCTGGAAGGCGCGAGGAAGAACTTACAGGCAGAGATGAACACCTGGGATTTCGCCGCCTTGCGCAAAAAGGCAGAAACCGCCTGGAATAAAGCACTGGGGCAGATTGAAGTGCGTACAGCTGATGAACAGGCCAAACGGATCTTTTATACTTCAATGTATCACAGTATGCAGCATCCCCGCCTGATGAGCGATGTGGATGGACTGTATCCAAGGTTTGCAGGTGATTATCAGCATGAACAACTGAAGCAAGGCGGGTATTACGACGATTTTTCCATGTGGGATATCTATCGTGCGCAACTCCCTTTATTTGAAATATTGCAACCTGCATTGATCAATGACTTTGTACAATCCATGATCCTTAAAGGGCAGCAGGGTGGATGGCTGCCTATCTTCCCCTGCTGGAACAGTTATACGGCTGCCATGATAGGAGATCACGGTACTGCGTTCATTGCTTCGGCCTACAATAAGCATATCCGCAATTATGATACTGAAGCAGCTTATGCACTCATGCGGCAGAATGCTTTTGAGATACCGGATATCAAAGATTATAAGAACGGGAAAGGCCGCAGGGCAATCACCTCTTATCTCCTGTATGGTTATATCCCCCTGGAAGATAGTGTGATGGATGCATTCCATAAGCGGGAACAGGTATCCCGCACGTTGGAGTATGCTTATGATGATTATGCATTAGCTACCGTAGCACGCAGCCTTGGCAAAAAAGAAGACCTTGCAAAGCTGGAAAAACGTGCAGCCAATTACCGGAACATCTTTGATAAGAACGTAGGCCTGATGAATGGAAGATATGCCGATGGCAGTTTCTACAAAGATTTTAACGCCGATAAGAAATTGTTCTTTATCACGGAAGGTACTCCGAGGCAGTATACTTTTTATGTACCACAGGATGTGAAAGGGTTGGCTTCACTGCTGAACCTGGAAGCGGCACTGGATAGCCTGTTTGAAAAGAATGAATACTGGCATGGGAACGAACCGGGGCATCATATCCCTTTCCTGTACAATTATACTTCCGCTCCCTGGAAAACGCAGGAGAAAGTAGCGCGCATTTTAAAAGAGGAGTACAGCGATGGGATTGGCGGATTAAGTGGAAATGATGATGCCGGGCAAATGAGTGCGTGGTATGTATTCGCAGCCATGGGGCTTTATCCTGTAGACCCGGTGGGAGGAGAATATATGCTCTGTACACCTATCTTCGACAGTATTTCGATCCACCTCCCAAATGGAAAGAAAACTGTTATAAAGACAAGCAGTAAAGGCGCATATATTCAATCCATCACCATTAACGGAAAACCGTTTTCCGGATATAGTCTCCCACATTCCATGTTAGCTGAGGGAGCGCAGATCTTTATTAAAAGGGGGGATGCCCCTGTTTCGCGATAACAATAGGCAAGGCAGTCAAACCCATTTATCAAAAGGGCAGGTGCTCCTGTTTTACCGCGTAATATTTCAGTTCAATAAGGTCATTAGGCAGGCTCTTTTTATTCCAGGTAGGGTGAATAGCCAGGGCTGCGCCCATAGCTGTAGCCTGTGCCATAGAAGCGGCATAGATCTCTATCTCCGGGAATAACATGGCCAGCATGTTCATGTAGATCACATTCTTACTAAAACCTCCATCCACAAAGATCCGCCGCACTTTTGTGCCTTTCACTACCAGGCCGGTTGAATGCTGCTGCTGTACAGCAATATCAAACATGAGCTGATGATAGGCCGCTACATCATCCGGAAAATCTACCAGCTGCCTGTCCGCAAAATTACCTGCCGGTTTCAGGGGAATGGTTGGATCGTAATCCAGGTTCCTGTAACGCAGCGCCGGTTGTTTAAAATGATCCGAGATACGTTTCACCTGCTGTTCATGTTCATAACCTGCAAAAAGCCGCGACGCTTTGATCGGTTTTCCCTGGAAGGTCATGTAACAGAGGCAATCCTGTTCCAGTTCTTCCGCCGTAAGCGGGCTTTCGTTGAAAGGATTAAAACTGATACACCAGGTGCCGGTGGAAATTAATATGAACGGCTCGTGGAAACTCACCAGGTAAGGGATCAGCGCTGCCGAGCTATCATGCAGGCCCGTGCCAATATGATAGTTGTTGCCGGGAAATACGGCAGGCATCACTTCGTTGGAAGGCATCAGGGGTGCCAGTTTTTCCAGGATCCCTTCCTCCTTCACCCAGCGATGATAACTGTTAGTGGTGAAATCCCAGAGATTGGTATGGCAGCCGATGCTGGTAATATCAGAACAGGCTGTGCCGGACAGGAGGTAACTCATGTATTGTGGCAGATGCAGGGCATACTTCATAGATGCAAAAACATCAGGCCGCTCCTGTTTCAGCCGGTAAAGCTGCATGCCGGAGTTGAGGCTTCCCAATACAGGAGATGCGCTCTGTACACTGAATGCTGCTTCACCACCATACTTTTTATAAAACTGTTGCTTTAACGGTTCCGGGTATGTTTTCAGGTAGTTATACAAAGGTGTAAGCGGATTCCCGTCTTCATTGATGTATACCAGGCTGGCTCCGTAAGTGGAGAAGTTGATGGCCTTTACTTCAATGTCCTTCATTTTAAAAACTTCCCGGAGCGAATCAAATACAGAGAGGCGGAGGCTTTCCAGGTTTTCACACGGGTCCCCGTCTTCATCTGTTGTTTCTGTGAAACGGGCAGTTCTTTCAAATATGATCCTGTATTGCTCATCAAACAGGAACAATTTCTTGTTGGTTTTACCAACATCAAATATCACTATAACGGGAACTCTTGCCATTCATTCAATTTATTACAGACCGGTTGCCACAGTTTTCAGGCCTCTCTTCTTAATTAATTGCGCTCTCACTTTTGCTGCGCGGAAATAACCCAAAGGGTTCAGGGAACCGCCTGCTCTTAAGCGGGCTTCAGCTACCAATGCGCGTACATCTGTGCGGAAAGCCTGTTGTAATACTTCCTGCGCGGTTACCACATCATTATTCAATTGAGCTGCTGCGAGTTTCTTCCTGTCTACCAGCAAAGCCTGTGCATAAGTGAGCATGATCGCTTCCACAGATTGCAGCAGATCTTCCAAAGGATCTTTCACATTGTGAGAGGCATCTATCATCCAGCCCAGGTCTTTTGCGTGGTTCATACCGCGTGCGTCCATCCCTTCTACCAGTTCATTGAAAATAAGGAACAACTGGTAGGGTTTGATGCTGCCCACGGTGAGGTCATCATCGCCGTATTTGGAGTCGTTGAAGTGGAAACCACCGAGTTTTCCTTCCATCAGCAGGAGGGCAACGATCTGTTCAATGTTGGCGTTGGGTAAATGGTGCCCAAGGTCTACCAATGTATAAGCTTTAGGCCCCAGTTTACCGGCGTAGAGTAAAGACTGGCCCCAATCGCCCACCGTAGTGGAATAGAAGTTAGGCTCAAATGCCTTGTATTCTACAAACACCTTCCAGTTATCCGGTAGTGCTTTGTAGATCTCCTGCAAACCTTCCAGTGTGTGCTGGAATGCCTGGCGGAAATTCAACTGGCCGGGAAAACAGGAGCCGTCAGATAACCATACGGTGAGAGAATCAGAACCCAGTTCAATACCGTGTTTGATCACCTCTATGTTATGATCAATGGCCTGTTGGCGGATGGCTTTATTTACATGTTGCAGGGAACCGAACTTGTAGCTCAGTGCCTGGCCAGGCTGGTCCTGGAAAGTGTTGGAGTTCATGGCATCGAAACGGATACCATGTTCTGCCGCCAGTGCCCTGATGTTTGCAGGATTGGAAGGGATATCCCAGGGGATATGTAAAGAAATAGCGCCGCTGGACTGGTTCAGTTTGTGCAGCAGGCCAATGTCTTCAATTTTCTCTTCAAGGTTGCGTGGTTCACCACCTGCAGGGAAACGGCCAAAGCGGGTACCGCCTGTTCCTAATGCCCAGCTGGGGATAGCCACCTGGAAAGCAGCCAGTTTGTTAAGTATGGCTTCCGTTTGATCTGTTTCTCCGGCGATATAATTAAAGGCGCGTTGATGTGCAGCCAGTAAAGATTCATTGTGTTGTGCAATTTCCATAGCATGGATTTATTAAGCCATATAAAATACTTCTTTTTTACCGTACAAATGCCATGGCTACCCCGCCATCTATATTCAGCACATTTCCTGTAGCCTTGTTCAGTAATCCGCCAACAAATGCAAAGCAGGCATTGGCAATGTCTTCCGGCAGGATGATCTCATTGAGTAAAGTACGTTTGGCATAAAAGGCTGGTAGTTCTGCAACGGTAACACCATATGCTTTTGCTCTTCCTTCTGCCCATGCACCTTCCCAGATCTTACTGTCTGAGATAACAGCATCCGGGTTCACCGTGTTCACACGGATATGATCCTTGCCTAACTCTGCGGCATTCAACCTGCCCAGGTGTAATTGCGCTGCTTTAGCGGAACCGTAACCTGCGTTGTTGGGGCCGGATACGAGTGCGTTCTTGCTCACAATGTTCAATACATCACCGCCCATATTTTGTTTGCGCATTACTTCAATGCCGGCCTGCGTAACCAGGAACTGACCTTTTACCAATACATCGTACAAAAGATCCCAGTCGGCTTCCGTATGCTCTTCCATGGGTTTGGAAATAGAAAGACCGGCGCAGTTCACTACAATATCCACACCACCGAAGGCGAGGGCTGCTGTATTGAACGTTTTGCGGATAGTATCTATTTTGGTAACGTCCAGTACATCTGCTGCAAATCCATCTGCACCAAATTGCTGGCTGAAGGAAGCTTTGGCCGTTTCAAGACGTTGTGCGTCGTTATCATTGATCACTACTACCGCACCTTCCTGTGCAAATTTTTGTGCAATAGCTTTACCGATCCCGCCGGCGCTGCCTGTTACCAGGGCTATTCTGCCGGTGAGGGGTTTCGGTTTGGGCATGCGTTGCAGTTTGGCTTCTTCCAGTAACCAGTATTCAATATTGAATGCTTCCTGCCTTGGCAGCGAGATGTATGAAGAGATCGCTTCCGCGCCTTTCATTACATTGATAGCATTGATATAGAACTCCGCCGCTACACGTGCTGTTTGTTTATCTTTTGCAAAAGTGAACATGCCTATGCCGGGATATAAGATCACCACAGGATTTGTGTCCCGTATAGCCGGACTGTTGGGATGTTTGCAGGCATTGTAATAATCAGTGTACATCTGGCGGTAGGCATCGAACATCGGGCCGAGCTTTTCTTTGATCACACTGATATCTTCTGTTACAGAGAAATCCAGCACCAGGGGGCTGATCTTTGTACGCAGGAAGTGGTCCGGGCAACTGGTACCGAGTGGCGCCAGCCTATCCAGATCATTGGAGTTGATGAATTCCAATACCCTGTCGTCATCCGTAAAGTGGCCGATCATTTTTGTTTTGGAAGAGCAATATCCGCGCAGCACAGGAGCCAGGGCAGCGGCTCTTGCCAACCTGTCTGCCTTGGGCAAAGATTCCATGCGCTGACCGCCGAACACCGGTCTTTTTTTACCGATGTTTTCCTGTAAGTATTCCGCACAACGTTCAATCACTTCCAGCGTGTTCAAATAACTTTCGTAAGCGGTATCGCCCCAGGTGAATAAACCATGGGAACCTAACATGATACCCCTGATGCCTGGATTTTCATCGAGGCACTGGCGCAGTTTCAAACCCAGGTCGAATCCCGGTTTCTGCCACTCTACCCAGCCGATGGTACCGTTGAATAATTCCTGTGTGATCTTTTTACCGTCTTTGGAAGCGGCGATAGCGATCGCTGCATCAGGATGCAGATGGTCTATATGCGCGAAGGGCAAAAAGCCATGCAATGTGGTATCGATAGATGGTGCTTTTGATTGCAGGTCGTATATGCAATGGTTCAGCAGTTCCACCATTTCATCTTCCTGGTCTAATCCTTTGTAGATATTTTTCAGGCGGTGCATCCTGTCTACATACAAAGCGGCGAGGCCACTTCGCTTCAATGTGCCAAGGTCTCCACCGGAACCTTTTACCCACATCACTTCTGTACTTTCTCCGGTGAGGGGGTCTGTGGCCATAGCCTTGCAGGAGGTATTGCCTCCGCCATAATTTGTTAAACGCAGATCAGCGCCCAGCAGGTTAGAGCGATAGATCAGCAGGGCTACTTCATCACCTGCCATGGATGCTGCTTTTGCCTCATCCCACAGATAGCTTACATGCTTGAATTTGGTGATGGTACTGTTATTTGTCGACATATTACTTAATTTATCACGAGATCAGTTTTCAAGAGAATTACCATATCCTACCAGCACTACGGAAAGTATGATCGTAGTGATACCGATGAGGATAGTAGCGTATGTTTTTTTGCTGACGCCTTTCCATTCTTTCAATGCAAATCCCCACATGCTGGAGATCAGGATGATGAATGCCATGTGTAAGATCCAGGAGCTGGCGCCATTACCCAGTTTGCTTTCTCCCATACCGTAAAAGAAAAATTGTAAGAACCAGGTGGTGCCTGCAATAGCAGAGAAAAAATAATTGGCGGCCAGCGGGGTCTTTTTATTCGTATAATCGCCGAACGATCTATTCCGCACGTTGAGGATAACGCACCATATCAGATTAGTGGTGAGCCCTCCTAACATGATCACTACAAAGATCACATTATTCTTAAATAAAGGATTCGCATTATTTTCTACAGCTGCGTGGCCCATGGGCTCTCCCGCAGAAATGGCAAAGCTCATACAGGCGCTGAGGATACCTGATACAATAGCCACGATCAAACCTTTTTTCAGGTCAAATTCCTTAATGCTTTCCTGTTGTTTTTCAGGAGAGAGGTCCTTTTCCTTATACATACCCGCTTTACCGCTGATGGCGATCCCCACCAGGCAAACGATCACACCTAACAATACAAAGATGCCCCTGTTGCTTTGCAGCATGGCAGTGAAGGTGTCCCCACTGTCTGAAAAGAACTCTTTATATAAAGGCGGGATCAATGCACCGAAAGCAGAACAGAATCCTAATGCTACTGCCATACCAAGGGACATACCGAGGTAGCGCATGGAAAGGCCGAATGTTAATCCGCCAATGCCCCAGAGCACACCCAGGATGTACGTCCAGAATAAAGTAGAAAAAGGTGTACTGGCAATGATGTCCATAAAGCCGGGAACAGTTAACCAGGCAGCAATGAAAGGAACGATCAGCCAGGAGAAAACGCCGCCGGTGATCCAGTAGCTTTCCCAGCTCCAGCCTTTTACTTTTTTGTAAGGGATATAAAAACTACCACTGGCAAATCCGCCAATGAAATGAAAGATGATTCCTAAAAGTGCTTGCATGGTGGAATATTAAAGGCTTAATCGTTTAAAATTAAAGCATGAGGCAGCTATAACCGTCATGGACTGTCATGCTTTTGGTGTTTACCCTAAATTAAGATAGTATTGGGCGTTAGGGAAATCAGCGGGTGGTTTTTGAGGTTTTTTGCGGGAATTGAGGGCTTTTGATGTTTTTTGCGGTGACATTTCTGCTGAAGCAGGACTGTTCTTTTGACAGGTACCCCGGGTAACTACGGGATGGATACGGGATTGATACGGGAATGCTACGGGATTGATACGGGATTACTATGGTTTTTCATTATCTTGTCTGCCGGATAAATTCCACTGTGCGTATGAAACAACATCCGATCTTCAAGTATTTATTCATCGACGATTTTTCCGCTACACCTAAATATTATCAGCTGGCCAACTCTATTATCAAGGCCATTGCAGATGAAAAGGTGCAGATGGACGATGTGCTGCCTTCCATTAATGAAGTGAGTTATGTTTTTGAGATCTCCCGGGATACGGCGGAAAAGGCATATAAATACTTAAAAGGGCTGGGGGTACTGGGCTCTGTACCCGGCAAAGGATACTACGTGAAAAATGTTGACCTGGGCCGCCAGTTCAAGATCTTACTCCTGTTCAATAAATTAAGCGAACACAAAAAGATCATCTACGATTCTTTTGCCAGTAAACTGGGCGAACAGGCCAGCATCGACTTCTACATCTATAACAGCGATTTTGGTTTATTCAGGAAACTGCTCACGCAAAAACTGGAAGAATATACGCATGTGGTGATCCTCCCGCACTTCAGGGAAAGATGGGATAATGTGGATGAAGTGATCAACGCCATTCCAAAAGAAAAACTGATCCTGCTGGATAAGAAACTGAAGGGGGTAACAGGGGAATATGGCGCGGTGTATGAGAACTTTCAGAAAGACATCTACGAAGCACTGGAGCAGGCGCGGGATAAGCTGCAAAAGTACCAGACGGTTAAGATCATTTTCCCGGAATACTCTTATTACCCGGAGGAGATCTTCCTGGGTTTTCAGCAGTTCTGCCAGAATTATGCGTTCAGCGGTAAAGTGGTGCGGGATATTGCCACAGAAAACATCCAGCCCGGCGATGTTTATATCAACTTAAGGGAAAACGACCTGGTGGTATTGATAGAAAAGATCATTTCCCTGGGCCTGGTGATCGGTAAAGATGTAGGCATCATTTCCTACAATGAAACGCCCCTCAAAAAACTGATCCTCAACGGGCTGACCACTATTTCCACAGATTTCAGGATCATGGGGGAAATGGCGGCAAAGCTGGTACTGGAGAATTCTAAAGAGCAGATAGAAGTTCCATTCTATATTACAATGAGACAATCCTTATGACATAGTGAAACGCATCCATCTTCTTTTATTGACCCTGTTCCTGTTGGAAGCCGCTACCGCCCAGGTAAAGTGGCCGGAGATCACCCGGTCTGCCAAACCCTGGACAAGATGGTGGTGGCAGGGCAGCGCTGTAGACAAAGCGGGCTTAACAGCTGCCATGGTCCAATATGAAAAGGCCGGTTTGGGTGGGTTGGAGATCACGCCTGTTTATGGCGTGAAAGGAAAGGAACAACAGTTCATTCCTTTTCTTACACCCGGATGGATGGAGATGCTGCAGCATACCCTGCAGGAAGCAAAACGGCTGAACCTGGGAATAGATATGGCTACAGGTACCGGATGGCCTTTTGGCGGGCCATGGGTAACGGATAAGGACGCCAGCAAATACTTCGCTTTTAAAAAGTATGTTTTAAAACCCGGTTCGGAACTGCCTGAGCCTGTTACTTACATGCAGCAGCCCATTATCAGAAGTGCCAATCCTTTGCAGAAAGACCTTGTATTAAAGGAACCTGTTACCGCGAATAAAGACTTACAGGCATTGGCTTTAGACCAGGTGCGTTATGCTAAACCATTGCCGCTGATCTCCCTGGTGGCTTATGATGATAACGGGCAGATCACAGATATTACAAACAAGGTAGATGCGCAGGGAAAACTGAACTGGTCTCCTTCCCGCCTTACAACTGTCTATGCACTCTTCCAGGGCTGGCATGGGAAAATGGTAGAACGTGCCGCACCTGGTGGTGAAGGATTTGCGATCGATCACTTTTCTTCTTCCGCACTCGATCACTATCTCGGTCATTTTGATAAAGCGTTTGCAGGATATGATCTTACCACATTGCGGAGCTTTTTCAATGACTCTTATGAAGTGGATGATGCCCGCGGTGAAGCTAACTGGACGCCTGATCTTTTTGAGGCTTTTCAGAAGAAGCGGGGATACGACCTCCGCAGCCAATTACCTGCTTTACTGGCAAAAGATAGTTCAAAGCAGCACCTGATGGTATTGTACGATTATCGCATGACCATTTCTGATCTGTTGCTGGAACAGTTCACCCGGCCCTGGCATCAATGGGCCCGTTCGAAAGGAAAACTGATCCGTAACCAGAGCCATGGATCTCCTGCCAATATCCTTGATCTGTACGATGCTATAGATATACCTGAAACAGAGGGTACAGATATCCTGCGTTTTAAATTTGCCACTTCTGCTGCCCATGTGAGTGGAAAGCCACTGGCCTCGGCAGAAGCTGCTACCTGGCTGAATGAACATTTTCAATCTTCCCTTGGTGATGTGAAACAGGCTATTGATAAATATTTTGTGGGAGGCGTGAACCATATTTTCTATCACGGCACTAATTACTCTCCGCAGCAGGAAGTTTGGCCGGGATGGTTGTTCTATGCAGCGGTACATTTTACCCCGGCAAATCCTTTCTGGAAAGACTTTGCTGCGTTGAACAGTTATGTGGCACGTTGCCAGTCGTTCTTACAATCAGGTAAAAGTGATAATGATGTGTTGCTGTATTTCCCGTTCCATGACCGGAACAGCCAGCCTGCGCGTGAGCTGCTGCATCACTTCGATGGCATGGAAGGCTTTCATGGCAGTAAGTTTGAAGCAGCGGCAAAGGAAATGCTGGAAGGAGGATACAGCTTTGATCTGATCTCTGACCTGCAATTGCAAAAGGCGCAGGTGCTGAATGGCAAGATACATACAGCCGGAGGGCAATACCAGACCATCCTGTTAGCAGGTGTAAAATACCTGCCGCTGGAAACCATAGATAAGCTGATAGCGTTAGTGAAAGCAGGTGCTACTGTGCTGTTGTATGAGCGCCTTCCGCAGGATGTACCCGGTTATTTTCAGATGGAAAGAAGGGAAGCGGCCTTTAAAGAGAAAATAAAAGAACTCTCTTCCGCTAAAAATGTTTTCCTGGATACATCACTGACTGAATTGATGAAAGCGGCGCAGGTGCGGCAGGAAATATTTAAACACCTGCAATTTGTACGCCGCGCTTACAACAACGGGCATTATTATTTTATCAGTAATACTGGTAAAGAGCCGCTTGCGGATTATATCACCTTCAGTTCCAAAGCTACACATGCTGCATTGTTTGATCCCATGCTGGGCCGGAAAGGTGTGGCCGGGACCAAAGTAACTGCTGATGGCAGGTTACAGGTATATGTGAACCTGGAACCGGGAGAAAGTTGTATCATTCAAACAGGTACTTTTACCGGAGAAAGTTTTCCTTATACGGTTCCTTCCGGCGAGACTAAAGGTGTTTTGGGTAAGTGGCAGTTGCAATTCCCGCAAGGTGTTCCCGCTTCCACCGGGTTGATTTCATGGACCAATATTCCCGGGAAGGAATATTTTTCCGGCACTGCACAATACCGCCTCCGCTTTAAAAGGCCCGCAGGCAAAGCCGCCGCATGGGAGTTGAATTTAGGCAGGGTGGAAGAAAGCGCCGAATTGTTCCTCAACGGAAAACGTTTGGCTACCCTGATAGGGCCTGTGTATAAATTGGTTATACCTGCAGCAGCGCTCAAAGCAGAGAATGAACTACGGATAGCAGTAACGAATAGTATGGCCAATCGCATCATTGACCTGGATAAACGGGGAGTGGAATGGAAGAAGTTCTATAACATCAATATGCCTGCCCGTTTACCTGCCAACCGGGGGGCGGATGGACTATTCACAGCTGCGGGCTGGATACCCAAAGCATCAGGTTTGCTGGGCCCTGTTACACTAACACCCCTTCATTATATCAGGCGATGAAAAAGACCGGAAAACATTGGACCGATGTGTCCGGGAAGATCTCCCTGCCAGAAGGGTTAAGGCAGGGAAGCATATTTGCAGTAACCAAAGATGAGTTTAATAAATTAAATCAATAGCATGTACAGATTGATATTTTTTCTATTGCTGAGTGTTCCGGCAATGGCACAGGTAAAGCTCCCCGCTATTATCAGTGATAACATGGTGTTGCAGCAGCAAACCACCGTTACTTTATGGGGATGGGCACAACCAGGCGAAGCAGTGAAAGTAGAAGCCGGCTGGGCGAAAGGGAGCCAGGTCACAAAAGCAGATGCCGCAGGTAAATGGGCCGTACGCCTGAAAACAGGTAAAGCAGGAGGCCCCTATGTGCTGCGGTTCAATGACGTGGAAGTAAAGAATGTATTGCTGGGAGAAGTATGGCTTGCATCAGGGCAATCCAATATGGAATTTGTGGTGGTGCGGCAGAATAATAATTACACCGGCGTGTTGAACTATGAACAGGAGATCGCAGGGGCCAATTATCCAAACATCCGTATGATAGATGTAGGGAATAAAGTAGCCAACGAACCACAGGAGGACCTTTC
This sequence comes from Chitinophaga niabensis, assembly GCF_900129465.1. Lineage (NCBI taxonomy): Bacteria > Pseudomonadati > Bacteroidota > Chitinophagia > Chitinophagales > Chitinophagaceae > Chitinophaga > Chitinophaga niabensis. The sequence goes on from NZ_FSRA01000002.1 coordinate 2,160,253, forward strand.
CGGTAAATGGAAAGTATGTTCTCCGCAAACAGTGGATACTTTTTCTGCCGTAGCTTATTATTTCGCAAAAGAGATACAGCGGGAAACAGGGTATCCGATAGGCATCATCAATTCCACCTGGGGTGGTACACCGGCAGAATCCTGGACTAAACAGGAAGTGCTGGAAAATGATAAGGATTTCAAAGTGATCATGGACCGCTTCCGCCAGCAATTAACAGCATATCCTGCAGCTATAGAGGAACATAAGCTGGCAATGGAAAAGTGGCGGGCAGATACCAGCAGCAAAAAAGGCGGAGCCCCCAGGGAACCCATGGGCCCCAATAACAGCAAAGGACCTTATAAATTATACAATGGTATGATCGCACCGATCGTGAACTATACTTTAAAGGGAGTGATCTGGTACCAGGGTGAATCCAATTCAGACCGTGCTTATCAATACCGCCGTCTTTTCCCGGCCATGATTGCCAGTTGGCGGAAGGACTGGAAGAACAACGATCTTCCTTTCTATTTTGTACAGATCTCTCCGCATCGTGGCCAGAGCCCCGAGATCAGGGATGCTCAGCTCTATACTTACAGAACAGTGAAACATACCGGCATAGTGGTAACAACGGACAATGGAGATTCGCTGGATATTCACCCCCGTAATAAAAAACTGGTGGGGGAACGGCTTTCCCGCTGGGCTTTGAAAAATGAATATGGAAAGGATGTTGTTGTTTCGGGGCCTTTGTATAATGGCTATAAAACAGAAGGGAATAAGATCAGGCTCTCTTTTGAGCATGCAGATGGATTGCAGGCAAAGGACGGGCCTTTGCAGGAATTCATGATCGCAGGGAATGACCAGCAGTTTGTACCTGCGCAGGCAAAGATCGACGGAAATACGATCGTGGTATGGTCTGACGGGGTACAACAACCGGCGGCAGTGCGTTTTGCCTGGAGGAACTTTCCGCATCCTAACCTTTTTAATAAAGAAGGGCTGCCTGCATCGCCCTTCAAAACAGATAACTGGAAGCAAACCACAGAAGGTAAGAATTAGGCCTTCTTAAACCGGTAAGCACGGCTTACCGGTTTTTGTTAACTATTTAATAATCATTTCTTCACATTGCGGTTAACCGGGTGCAGTATCATTGGCGAAATAAACATTCGCTTATGCACGTTAAAAATTTACTTCCTCTTTTAGTAATTGTTTCCTTATTTGCCTGTAACAGAGATAAAGATGAACCTTTCTTTGTTGACGAGGACCCCGCCACTTTTTCCATTGTGAGTACAATTGACATCGGCGTAAAACCCACTAAACCCGGTGCCGCAGAAATTTCTGCTTATGACCCCATCACCAAACGCCTCTTTACCGTATCTAATATTGAAGGAGATAATAAGATCGTAGTGATCGATTTTAAAGATCCTGCCAATTTGAGCGTGATCAGGAGCATTGATGTAAAAGCTTATGGTGCCGTGAACAGCGTATCTGTTTTCAATGGCAAATTAGCCGCAGCGATTGAAGCTGTCAACAAACAGGATAATGGGAAAGTAGTAGTATTCAATACCAGCGACTACAGTGTAGTGAAAGAAATAGCGGTAGGTGCATTGCCGGACATGGTGACTTATAGCCCCGATGGCGCTTACATCCTCACAGCTAACGAAGGCGAACCCAGTGCAGATTACACCAATGATCCTGCCGGTACCGTGTCTGTCATTTCTGTAAACGATAACTACAGCGTGGTGAACCTGGATTTCTCTTCTTTTGCCGCTCAACAAGCTGCGCTTGTTCAGAAAGGCTTAAGGGTAGGGGGCCTTAATACCACTTTTGCAAAAGATATGGAACCTGAATATGTAACAGTTTCCGCCGATTCTAAAACAGCCTGGGTTACTTTGCAGGAGAACAATGCTATTGCCAAGATCAATATCTCCACCAAAACCATCACGGACATATTCCCGCTTGGTTTTAAAGATTATAATACGGATGCTAACGCCATGGACCTGAGCGATAGGGATGGTGGCTTTGCGCCCAGGAAATACAAAGTGAGGGGTCTTTACATGCCGGATGCTATTGCGGTACTGAACAGTGGCGGCATTCCTCATCTCTTTACGGCTAATGAAGGTGATGCCCGCGAATACACTGCTTACACAGATGTAAAAAGACTTTCCAGCCAGAACCTGGACCCTGCCGTATTCCCTGATGCAGTTGCGTTGAAAACAGAAGCACAGCTGGGCCGTTTGAATATTCCTTACAGGGATTGCGATATCAACGGAGATGGGCTGCTGGATGTGATCTATTCCTATGGCGCCCGTTCCTTCAGTGTTTGGAACGGTAACACCGGCGCACAGATCTACGACAGCAAAAATGAACTGGATACAAAAGCCAATGCGGCCAATATTTATGATGATGGCCGCAGTGATGATAAGAGCATTGAGCCGGAAGGTATCACCATCGGTGTAGTAGGTAAAAAAACGGTTGCCTTTGTAGGGTTGGAAAGAGTGGATGCCGTAGCGATCTATGATGTGTCTAATCCTGCAGCGCCTGTTTTCTTACAAATGGTGAAATGTGGCGATGCGCCGGAAGGTGTGTTGCTGATCCCTGCAAAGGATAGTCCTATTAAGAAGAGCTTGCTGGTAGTGAGCAGTGAAGATGATGGACTGATAAAAGTTTACAAACCGAATTCGCTGTAAATAATATCTCATGCTTACAATCAGGGCCTGGTATTTACCGGGCCCTTTTTTATTTAAAAGTGATCTGCATCTTCGCTGTGGTCTGTAATGATCTTTCGTTCTACCAATGCTTTATGGTATACAGAGTGTTTCACATATTTACGGGTGATGAAGTAAGAGATAGCGGTAACGATCATCAGTGGTATGAATAACTTATAGCCCCCTGAAATTTCTGCCAGCAGAAAGATAGCTGTTAGCGGCGCATGCATTACACCAGCCAGTACTCCTGCCATGGCTGTGATGATGAAGTTGGGCGTATTGAGCTGATAGATGCCGGAAAGGTTCACAAGGTAGGCAAACAGAAAACCGGTTAAACCGCCGGTGATCATAGAAGGGGCAAAGATGCCCCCATTGCCGCCGGCACTGATCGTCAGGCAGGAACAGACCACTTTGAAGATCAGTAACAATACCGTCATCAGTACAATTGCCCAGGCATGCTGACTGTAAGATTGCAGCAGCGAATGAGCGGTGAGGGTAGTGTATTCTCCCTGTAACAGGTTAGTGATGGTGGAATACCCCTCGCCATATAAACCTGGTAAAAAGAATATGAGCACACATAAAGGAATCCCCGCGATGAGCCAGCTCTTCCAGTTCATCCTTCTCTTTTCGAAATATCCTTCAATGAAATCTACTGAGCGGGAGATATATACAGAAACCAATCCGCAAAAGATGCCGAGGAAGATATAGAAGGGAATGGCTTTCATACTCCAGCTTTCGCTGGCAATGAAAATGAACTTGCCGGGATAGATGAGCTGTGAAACAACTGTAGCAGTGGCCGTGGAAATAAGTAATGGAATGAAGAAAGGAATACTAAAATCCAGCAGGAATATTTCCAGCACAAAAATGATCCCGGCAACGGGGCTGTTAAATACAGCTGCGATACCACTGGCAGTGCCGCATGCCAGCAACAGCACCGTATCTTTGGCAGAAAGGCGGAGATCGTGTGCTGTGTTGGAACCAATGGCTGCACCGGTTGCTACAATGGGAGCTTCCAATCCAACACTTCCGCCAAAAGCAACAGTGATAGCACTGGTGAGGATGTGGCCGTAGGTATGTCTTTTTTCGATACGGCCTTTATTGGTGATGATATTATGGATGATGAAACCAACACCTCTGCTGAGCTTATGCCGGAAAAAACGGGTGAGCAATAACAGGGAGATACCTGTTCCCAGCAATGGCAGCATGGCAGAGAGCCAGTTGCTGTTCATCCAGTTGTTCATTACATCCACCCGGTGTTCGAAGAATTGAACCGTGATCTTCAGGAGAACTGCTGCCAGCGCAGCTACCACGCCCACTACAAAACTCAGGAAGATCAGGAAGTTGCGGTGAGAAGTGTATCTTGCTCTGAACCTGCCGAGGTGTATCAGCCATCTGTTGAGCTTATCCATGCCGCTAAAATAGGCATTCTGAAATAAACCTGCCGGCTATGCGTTTCGGGCAGGGGGATTTTCTGATTGATTGTGTTGCCTTGCAATACGCCAGGCAGGGGAGGCTCATTGACTGCGTTGCCTGGCTGGCAATACGTTAGGTAGGAGATTTTCTCCATGGTTTGCATTGCCATGCTAGCTGGCAATACTTTCATGAAGGAACATCAAATATCACTCCCTGCAGCATTAGCTATTTTTCTGAAGATAGTCCTTTTTGTATTCCAGTGGTTTTTTGCCGGTGATGGTCTTGAACTGGTGATTGAAATGAGAGATATTATTATAGCCGCACTCATAGCCTATTTCAGCAACATTTTTCTCATCCTCCACCAACAACTTGCAGGCATAGCCGATACGCACTTCCATGAGGAACTGCACATACGTTTTCTTCGTTTTGTTCTTGAAGAACCGGCAGAAGGAAGGGCGCGTCATATGCAGCAACGTAGCCACTTTATCCAAAGAGATCTTCTGATGATAATTTTTGAGTGTGTATTCAAAGATGAGTTTGACCCTTTCCTCATCAGGGTTTCCGGGAGATTGAATGAAACCTTTGGAAGATAAGGGAACGGTTTCTTTGCTATCTGCCACTTCCTGCAACAACCATAACAGGTGTACAAGCTTTTTGCCGGGAGAATCTTCCAGCATCTCTTCGATCATAGCGGCGGCGAGTTCTTTTGTTTTGCCTTCCAGCTTCAGCCCTGTGTTGGATTTGGCGATAATGTGCTGAATGGACTTTGCCTCCGGTAATTCGAGGAAGTGAGGACCCATCATAGCAGGGAGGAATTTCACGCAGATGGTTTCACCTGATTCCATGGCTCCGGCTTCATGCCGGAAACAATGTGGCAGATTGGGCCCCAGCATCACTACATCTCCATTCTGAAAATGCCCGATATGGTCTCCTACCAGCCAGGTACCCGTACTTTTGCGGATATAAAGGAATTCAATTTCGGCATGATAATGCCAATTGTTCAACATGCTCTCCCCCGAGTCTTTACGAACAACGAAAGAGTTGTCCGGCGTGGCCGTCATCTGACGCAATACTGGTTTCATAACGATGTTAATATAGCGCAATTAATTGACCTGAAAGCGCGTCCAAAATTGGTTAGGTTTCAATAAGTTTGTATCCGTAGTCAATACTACACTAAATTTCAGAATATTCATACTTGTTAGCGGGAAAATTCATATTTCTCCATTTTTGTAATATACTCACATGAGAGCATTGATCTGCAGCGCGCCAGGTTTCCTGGAATACCAGGAGACAGAAGCCCCGGAAATGAAGAAGGACCATGTTATTATCCGCATCCGCAGAACGGGTATTTGCGGAACAGATTTTCATGCTTTCAAAGGGAACCAGCCTTATTTCAGTTATCCACGGATCCTGGGCCATGAGCTGGCAGGAGAACTGACGGAGGATATAGCGGGTTTCGCAAAAGGGGAGATGGTCACCTTCATCCCTTATTTTCATTGCGGCCAATGTAATGCCTGCCTGCGTGGTAAAACAAACTGCTGTGTACAGATGAAAGTTTGCGGCGTACATGTGGATGGTGGTATGGTGGAATATCTTTCTGTTCCAATTGCATCCCTTATAAAAAGCAATGGCCTGAGTGCAGATGAACTGGCACTGGTGGAACCACTGGCCATAGGAGCGCATGGAATAAGGCGCGCTGATGTTCAACCCGGGGAGTCCGTATTAGTGATGGGCGCAGGGCCTATAGGTTTAGGATTAGTGGCTTTCGCAAAAATGAGGGGCGCAACCGTAACAGCTTTTGATCTGAATAAAGAACGCCTGGCCTTTTGCGCAGAGAATTTAGGCGTAACCGTTACCAGCGATCCGCAGGGAATAGCAGCGGATGTGGTGATAGATGCTACCGGAAACCTGGCAGCCATCAATAGCGGATTGCAGTACCTGGCACATGGCGGAAGTTATGTACTGGTAGGCTTGCAGAAAGAAATACTCTCTTTTTCCCATCCTGAACTGCATAAACGGGAGGGCACCATTATGAGCAGCAGGAATGCTACCCGTGAAGATTTTGAACAGGTCACCCGGGCAATAAAGAACAAAACAATAAACCCGGTGCGCTTTATTACACACCGGGTTCATTTTTCTGAACTGAAAACTTTGATGGAAAATTTTCCTTCAGACAGTATTAAAGTAATGGTAGACTATTGATAAGTAGTGAACACTACTTTCTCTACGATCACCCCTAATCTTTTTAAACCTGAATTATCAGAGCTGAATTTCTTTTCCCCGGTGAACTGATCATATAATTTAGGATCGCCGGTATTCACTGCACGGAAAAGGATCTCTACACCTTTTTTATCCAGGGCGCCACCTTGCCAGCTATCGGCAATACCGCCATTGGTCCACTCGAAACCATTCACTTTAAAGGGGCGGGTATTCACCTTGGTTACTTTTTCAATCGGGTCCCCGGGTTTGATGCCGAAAGGAGGTTTCCATTTGGAGCGCTCTTTACCGAACATGATGGTTTTGGAGGAATCGCCGTTGAAGATCACTTCCATCTCGTCGTCTGTATCCGGGTAGATCACCCAGGCTTTGCCGGCGGAATTTCCATCCAGGTCATTTACTTCCCGGAGTTCCATATTCTCTTTACCATAGATCTGCTGTAGCTGATCTGGTGTGGTGATCTGGAAGATCACGCGTACATCCCAGTTGCGGGTATCGGCAGGGCCTGCTGCAGGATTGCCGCTAAGTGCAGCCTGTGGCTGATCTGTAGTGGGAGTGGCGGCAGGTACTGTGCTACCAGGAGGGAGGTTAACTGTAGCAGTGGTTACAGCCTGCTGATTGGCAGGAGGAGCCACCATTACGGAGATCACTTTCGGAATAGCACCTATCTTGATCAGCTCTGCTTTTTCTTCCACCAGCGCTTTGGTTTCACCTTTGTATTTATTCACCACATAGGTAGCTACGGGGAACACGTTCCCGGACTGGAGGTTCATGGCCCTTAAATTCGCGATGAGGGTCTGGCGGTTACAGTCGCTGAACTGGAACAGGTATTTGAGGGCCGCATCCAGGGCGGCGGGATCTTTCTTTAATTCCTGCATGGTTTTGTCGATCTCCAGGCCGCCGGAACCACTCCTGTTCATTTGCTCGGTCACAAATACCAGGGCGGGATCGTTGAGCTTCAGGAACTGGGTGGCCATTTTGGAGGAAACATCTTCAACAGCCGCATCTGTAAGTTTCTGCGCACTGGAAACCAGCGGTAAGATCGTAGCAAGGAATAATAAAAACCGTTTCATGTATGATTATTTCTAAATGTTAGAGAGTTACCAATGGATATTAACGTTCAGGATCACTAAATTATGCAATATTTACCTTTTAGGGGGCAATTTGGCCCCTTCTGCCTTATTATCTGCAATTCTCATGCCCTTTCAGGGCTGGTACAAAATTACCAATAATGGCCTGCCGAACACTGAACGAACCGATGGCGAACCTGTGGTGAAGGAATGGTATGGAATGGAAGGGTTAATATGCTACCAGCCCGGCCGGATTTTTCCGTATTGCGTAAATGGAATTTCCGAATTGATTAGTGGCCGCCCTCCTGTAGAATTACTTTTGCGGGGAATTGAACTAAAATACTGGTTATATGAATGTACGACTTTTCTCAATGATCACTTTGTTTACCCTGGCCTGCTCCCAGGTATTTGGCCATGCCCTTTGGATTGAAACAAGCCCTACCGGCAAAAAAGGACAGCCACAGGAAGTACGCGTTTTCTGGGGTGAGTATGCTGACAAAGATATTTCTCCTGTGGATAAATGGTGGTCAGACACCAAGTCCTATACGCTTACCCTGATCACTCCTGATAAGAAAGAGATCAAGCTGACCTCTACGCCGGGTTCTGATCACTATAAAGCAGTTTTTACGCCGGAAAGCGATGGGGTGTACACTGTGTTGTTACAACATTCCGTGAAGGATGTGTATAATGGCAGCAGGCTGGATTATCATTCCAGTGCAGCTGTAGTGGTAGGAAAGAGTAATACAGGCGGTGATGCTACTGCGAACAAAAACCCTATAAGCATTTATTCAATTGCAAAAGGCACCTATAAAGTGAATGAAAGCATTACCCTGCAAGCGCTGTTGGACAAATTACCTGCAGGTGATAAAGAAGTGGAAGTATTTGCACCAAATGGTTGGGGTAAGAAATTATGGACAGATAGTACCGGGTCTGCTAAGTTCACGCCGATCTGGCCTGGCCGTTATTTTGTAGAAGTAGCTGCAACAGATGAAAAATCCGGTGATCACAATGGCAAGCCGTATCAGAAAGTTTGGCGTTGTGCTACCTATTGCATTGAAGTAACGAAATAACCAACTAAAACAATAGACCCCATTTTCCCTCGTTGATGTGAATCAGCGGGGGATTTTTTCTTTTGGGAAGGCCGTGTTTTGCCGCGCAGCAGAGGGCGGAGTTTTTTTTCTTTTTGAGAAGGGGATTGTGTTTGGTGAGGAGCAGTTTTTCTTTTGGGAAGGCGGTGTTTTTGCCGCGCAGCAGAAGGCGCAGTATTTTTCTTTTGAGAAAGGGATCGTGTTTGGTGAGGAGCAGTTTTTCTTTTTGGGAAGCGGGGTTTTGCCACGCAGCAGAAGGCGCAGTATTTTTCTTTTGAGAAAGGGATCGTGTTTGGTAGGAGCAGTTTTTCTTTTTGGGAAAGCGGGTTTTTATTAAAAGGAAAGAAGCCTTCCCGTTTACGGGAAGGCTTCTTAAACTATTTCCGCAACAATGCCGTTGCACACCAAAGAACGGGTGCCTGGCCATGCATATCACCCACCAGGCGTTTTCTATCCAGGTAGTATTGATGATCATTCTTCATGTTAGTACCTTCGCACACTTCACTGATATCCGCATTCGCATCCAGGTAAGTGATCAGCTTCAGCCATGCTTTACGGGCAGCGGGGCCATATGTTTTCTTATCCAGCCATCCTTCTTTCACCCCGGTGATCATTGCAAAAGTGAACATACCCGTGCAGGAAGTTTCCGGCCAGGAGGTAGGATCATCAATCAACTGCCGCCACATGCCATCTTCCGCCTGGTACTTCAGCAGGGAAGCCATCATGTTTTTGTAGGCAGCCATGATACGTGGGCGGTTGGGATTATCTGCCGGAACAGAACGTAATAGTTCACTCATCCCGGCAGCCATCCATCCATTGCCACGGCCCCAGAAGAACGGAGCATTGGGAGCATGATAGAAAAGGCCATTCGGTTTTTGCAGGGAATCCAGGTAAAGGATCATTTCATTCGCCGCTTTATCAATATAAGAACGATCCCCTGTAGCACGGGTTGCCTGAGACTGTACAGTAGTGATCATGAACATATCATCAATCCACAGGCGGGTCTGCCAGGTATAACCTCTTTTATAGAATTCATGAGAAGCAGGTATTACCCTTTTACCTTCCGGAGGCCCCCATTGTTTATCTGCAATGCCTTTGCCCAGTTTAAGATAACGGGCATCTTTCGTTTGCTGGTAAAGTTCCAGGGGAACAGCACCGAAAACAGTATAATCCACATGGTCCGGAACAGGGATCAATGTATCCTGCGCGCCGAACAAAGGTTCAAAGCGGTCCGCCAGTTGTTTGGCCATGGTTTTGTTGCCCGTCACTTTTGCGAAAGTAAGCGCACCATACCAGGCACATGTTTCAGGATAGGTGATCACCTTAGGAGGAACCGGTCTGCCAAAGTTAGGGTGTGGTGAGGCAATAAAATGGTCTGCCACTCTTTTGCCAATCTCCTGCGGTGTAGCACCTTTAGGAAAGTTGGTGAGGTCTCCATCCTTTTGTGCCATGCCGGCTGTACTGATCAATAAGCTGGACGCTGCCAGCCAGAAAGAGAAAGTTGCTGTTTTCATATCGTGAATTAAGAGACTTCTAAATTATGCAAACGATTGCGTAAAACCTAAGTTTTTCATGCGTAAAACTACGTGAAATGCAAGATCAGCAGTAATACGTGGTATTTTACCAAAGCGTGATATTATCTTTACATCGCTAGTCAAAAAATAACTGTTTGTTTGTTGATTCCAATCCCCCTTTAGTAAATGCGCACTTCTCCCCGAGTGCGCATTTCTTTTAAAAGAATATTTGACCGTTTGGTATAAAATACTATCTTTGACTTATTATGTCAGGTAGAAATAAAGAATTTGATGAAAGATCAGCCCTTGCGGATGCAACGGAAGTGTTCTGGATGAAGGGCTATGAATCTGCATCCACGGAAGATCTCCTGCAGGCCATGGGCATCAATAAAGGCAGCATGTACAACACTTTCGGCAACAAACGGGAGCTGTTCCGCCAGGTGTTCGATGAGTTCTCCAAAAAAAGCACTGCCCGCATCAAAGCTATTTTCGACAAACATAAGAACCCTGTTGATGCAGTAAAGGAAATATTCCGGGATGTAACACGCCCTGCAGATCCTGTGGAACATCAGAAAGGATGTTTCTTTATAAAGATCTTAAGCGAGATGAGCGGCATGGATGAAGAAATGGCTGCAATAGCCCGTCAGAAGCTGCTTGAGGTAGAAGCCATCTATCTTATTTATATGAAGAAGGGTATAAAGGAAGGTTTCCTGAAAGGGAATATTCCGCCGGAAACCCTGGCCAAATACCTGGTGAATATGTGGAACGGCATCAGCATCTCCCGGAGGATCTACGGGAAGAAAGACCTGGAGAAAATGGTGGAACTGAACCTGGAAATTTTCAAGGGAGCATGATCTTTTCAAAGGAGCATGACCTCCTTTTTTTAGCATCAATATTTGACCAATCGGTATAGAATTAAATCTCAACAATAATGACACAGTACAAGAACATCACAGTAAACGGATTGAACATTTTTTACCGCGAGGCGGGTGATCCAAAGAACCCTGCTATCCTGCTCTTGCATGGGTTTCCCACTTCCTCTCATATGTTCCGCAACCTGATCGCGGACCTGGAGGACAAATATTATCTCGTGGCACCGGACTTTCCCGGCTTTGGTTACAGCAGTATGCCCAGGGTAACGGAATTTGATTACAGCTTCGATAACCTTTCTGTGATCACGGAGGATTTTATCAATGCCATCGGCCTGAAAAAATTCAGCATGTATGTGATGGATTATGGCGCGCCTGTTGGTTACCGTATCGCAGAACGGAACCCCGAAAAGATCCAGGCGCTGCTGGTGCAGAATGGAAATGCTTATGAAGAAGGATTGACGGACTTCTGGACACCTATTTTCAAATACTGGAAGAACCCTGAGCACACTGAGGAAGTGGCCACGATGCTGTTACCGGAATCAACACGCTGGCAATATGTAGATGGCGTAAAGGATGTAACGAAG